>CAZQKW010000001.1:0-141019 GCA_964594075.1 uncultured Thermodesulfobacteriota bacterium
ACTATATAACAATCCATATGATTATGTCAATATAATTTTGAGACGGTTAATATATAAATATGGAAAGCGAAAAGAAAAACGTTGCAAGAGAATCGCACCGCGTAAAAGGGCATATCATAATAGATCAGGAGCGCTGCAAGGGATGCTGTCTGTGCATGGCATTTTGTCCCCGGGGTTCCATAGTCATAGCCAAACGGCTTAACATCAAAGGATATTTCCCTGCTGATTTTGTTGATAAACAGGAGTGTACCGGGTGTGCAACCTGCGCGCTTATGTGTCCGGAAGCTGCAATTGAGGTGTATCGTGACGAAAAAGCTGATGAGCGGAAATAATGCCATTGGCGAGGCAGCGGTCTTGGCCGGGTGCACCTGTTATTTCGGTTATCCGATTACCCCGCAAAATGAACTGCCGGAATATATGGCGCGGCGGCTTGCAGAAGTGCCGGGCGGCGTTTTTATCCAGGCAGAGAGCGAAATAGCAGCAATCAACATGGTGCTGGGAGCGAGCGTCGCCGGGGCGCGCGCCATGACGTCGTCCAGCAGCCCGGGCATAAGCCTCAAGCAGGAGGGCATTTCGTTTCTGGCGGCGCAGGAGCTGCCGGCGGTCATTGTGAACATGATGCGCGGGGGGCCGGGTCTCGGCAATATTTCCCCTGCACAGTCGGACTATTTTCAGGCAACCCGTGGCGGTGGCCATGGCGATTATAAGATTATTGTGCTGGGTCCGGCATCGGTGCAGGAACTCGCTGATCTGACGATGCTGGCTTTTGACCTTGCCGACATGTATCGCACGCCGGTCATGATTCTGGGTGACGGCATGATCGGGCAGATGATGGAGCCGGTAACATTTCGGGCAAAAAAAAAGGAGCGCCACCAGGTTCTCCACAGCGACTATATTCTTTCCGGCGCCAAGGGACGGCCAGCGCGGATTATTAAATCCTTAATCCTTGATCCCAAGGAAGAGGAAGAGCATAACTGGAAGCTGTTCAGAAAATATCAGCGCATTGAACAGCAGGAAGTGCGGTATGAGACATTTCTTCTGGAAGATGCTGCTCTGGCAGTACTGGCCTATGGCACGGCGGCGCGTATCGCCAAGGGAGCGATAAAACGGCTGCGTGAAGAAGGGTTGAAAGTCGGCATGATCCGCCCCATAACCTTGTGGCCGTTTCCGGTTAAAATCATTCAGGAGACGGCCAAGGACCTACATGATTTTTTTGTCTTTGAAATGAGTACCGGTCAAATGATTGAAGATGTTGAGCGTGCCCTGGGGGGTAAAGCTCGCGTTCATTTTTACGGCAGACCCGGGGGCGTGGTGCCGACACCGGTTGAGCTGGCACGGATCATTTCACGGCACTATTATCAGTCGCAAAAAAGGAAAAAGTGATGAAAAAGGTTTATGCACGTCCCAAAACGCTGAAAGACGCTCACCTGCATTACTGCCCGGGCTGTGGTCACAGCATTGTGCATCGCCTGATTGCCGAAGTGCTTGATGAACTGAATGTGCGGGAACAGGCCATAGGCGTGCCTCCAGCCGGCTGCGCGGTGCTTGCCTATGATTATCTGGATATTGATATGGTTGAAGCGCCTCATGGACGCGGGGCGGCAGTGGCAACGGGCATCAAACGGGTGCGGCCGGAAAATCTGGTGTTCTCCTATCAGGGTGATGGTGACCTTGCTGCCATAGGGACAGCAGAAACGTTCCATGCTGCAAATCGCGGCGAAAACATTACCATATTTTTTATTAATAACGCGGTCTATGGTATGACCGGAGGCCAGATGGCGCCGACAACACTCCCCGGACAAAAAACCACCACGTCACCGGCGGGACGGAACACCCGGAGAGATGGCTATCCCATCAAAGTCTGCGAAGTGTTTGCCCTGCTGGGAGGCACGGCATACCTTGAGCGCGTGGCAGTCAACAAGCCGGTATCCATACGCAATGCCAAAAAGGCCATTGCCAAGGCATTTCAGTATCAGATGAAAAACCTCGGGTTTTCGCTGGTGGAGATACTGTCGCCCTGTCCCACCAACTGGAAGATGAATGCAGTTGACGCATGCAAATGGATTGACGAAATCATGAGTAAAGAGTTCCCGCTGGGGGTGATAAAAGATATCAAATGTTGATCAAGACGATATTTTCCGGGTTTGGCGGGCAGGGCGTGCTGTCCATGGGCTTTACGCTGGCAAATGCTGCCATGCTGCAGGGAAAGTATGTTACCTACCTGCCGTCATATGGCGCGGAGGTACGCGGCGGCACCGCCAACTGCACCGTGGCAATCAGCGACGAGGAGATCGCCTCGCCGGTAGCCTCCGAGCCTGATTTTGTCGTTTCCATGAACCAGCCATCATTTTTGAAGTTCCAGAACATCCTTCAGTCGGGCGGCCTGCTAATGGTCAATTCTTCAATGGTTAATGTGGCGGCGGCACGAGGCGACATAGAAATTATTGAGGTGCCGACCAGTGAGCTGGCAGAACAATTAGGCAATATCAAGGTCGCCAATATGGTCATGCTGGGCGCATTTATTAAAGCCAGCAATCTGGTGTCGTTGCCGCTGATGCTGAAAAATCTGCCCGAGATTCTGGGGGAAGGCCGGGCAAAGCTCATCAAAATCAACCGGGAAGCTCTAGAAATGGGCTATCATTTTATAAAGGAGTGAGAGACAGATGTTTATTAAACAGATTTCTGTGAGCCTGGAAAATATACCGGGCATGCTCTCCACCATAAGCGAACTGCTGGGCAAAGAAGGGGTCAATATACGCGCCATTTCTGTTGCCGACACCTCCGATATCAGCACCGTGCGGTTCGTGGTTGATGATCCCGTAAAGGCGTTGAATATCCTGCGCGGCAACGGTTATGCAGTAAAAGAGACTGATGTACTGGCAGTGGAATGCCCCGACCATCCTGGCGGCGTAAATGCGGTTTTGAAACCGCTCAAAGAGGCACACATCAATGTGCTATACTTATATCCGTATCTTGGCAGGATAAGTGATCAGGCGATCGTGATACTTGGGGTAGATAAGACCACAGAAGCTGAAGAAGTATTGCAGCGCAACTGGGTTAAAACGCTGGGCAAAGAAATTTATAACATTTAGCGCTGAAAGCTGATAACCGATAACTGACAACTTTTTATTTATGAGGTACTACATATGGCTGAAATATATTGTGCGCGCTGCGGAAAAGAACTGCGCGAGGGAACTTTAAAATATATGGTTCACGTCCAGATACTTTCTGACTTTGATGGGGTCATGCCATACAGCGAAGAAGATCTCTCTCAGGAGATGCACATGCTTTTGCAGCAGGTTGAAGATATGGATGCTCAGGAGCTTGAGGATGATGTGTATCAGGAATTGTCGTTTGTCCTTTGCGAAAAGTGCAAAAAGGCATTTGCCAGCGATCCGTTCTATAATAAAAAAACCTCTCCCCTGTATAACAAGAAACTGGAAAATCTGGTTCACTGAATTCCACCCGAACAATTAAATTTGTTTGTATTAAAAAGTATTCAATATAAGCAAATTTTCCCTTTCATTTATTTCTATTGACGCCTAACAGGTTGCGAAGTTGCGCGCGTCGAGCCACATTTTTTACTCATCACTTATATTGTGTTGTTCTGTGCAGAGCAGCGGCTAAAAATAGATCTGTCACCGTTTTCTTCTACTTGTCATTCTGAGCGCGGCAAAGAATCTCAAAACCGAAGACCAGGCCGGGATTCTTCAGTCGCTATGCTCCTTCAGAATGACAGGAGGAAATAAGGGTAGAATGACTGGATACAGGGACTGCGGTTTTATGCAACCTGTGACGAGCAGCGAGTCACGAGCCTCATTTTTTTAAGCACTCCGCACTTATATTCGCCGGTACGGGTAGTTCAATTACTGATATCAAGGGCAGGTTCAGCAGTGCTCCTGCCTTTGGATATGCCGTGCATCCGCTTAATCTTCTTGACTTTTATTGAGATTTATATTTAAAAAAGAACAGTGCGCTTTGCGGTTTCTGTTTTTTTACGATCCCGGCGACGTCCAGCCTTCTTCAGTTAAGCAACCGAACAGCAACGAATGTTTCATTAGGGTGAACATCTGCGTATGCCAGGGCTTGTGAATATGGTGGTGCTATGATGGTCGCGGAAGCATCAGTCCGAATAACCTGCTTTGTTTTGTCCCCCTCCTTTGAATCCATGACATTGCGTAAACACGGAGAGATTTTTATAAATAGCCCATCTCAGGTATTGCATAAAAAATAATCAATCAGGAGGACTTATGGACTGTATAGGAACAAAAAATCTCAGACAGGTATTGGAATTCAAGGTAAAACAGTTTGGCGACAAGGAATTTATCGTTTTTGAAGACCGGCAGGGCAATGTCATTACCTATACTTATAATCAATTTGATGAAATGGTGAATAAATACGCAAATATCTTGCTCAGCAAGGGGATAAAAAAGAATGACAAAGTGGTCGTGCATCTGCTTAACTCTCCGGAATATTTGTTTTCCTGGTTTGCAATTGCAAAAATCGGCGCCGTGATGATCCCTACCAATGTCTTCTCGGGCGCTTTTGAAATGGAATACTATCTTGAATTTTCCGAGTCGGTTGCGGTTATTACCGAGCCTAATTTCATAGACATGTTCAACAGCATCCTGCCCAAATGTCCGCGGGTAAAACATGTGCTGCTTGCCCGCACCTCGCCCATTTATCCGAACAATAAGCTCTACCCCACTGCAACCATAATTGCCGACCTGCTAAAAGATACGCCGGTCCAGCTTCCGCCGGCGACTATTCATGTTGAAGATGATCTGATGATGCTTTTTACTTCTGGCACGACTGCCCGTCCTAAAGCAGTTCAGCTTACCCATGCCAATGCGATTTTTGCCGGCATGTTTGGCGCGCAATGGTGGAAAGTAGTGCCCGAGGACCGGCATTTCATTGTTCTGCCCCTGTTTCACGTAAATGGCCAGTTTATCTCCGTCATGCCGACCCTCACCGCCGGTGCAACCCTGGTGATGGCAGAACAGTTCAGCGCCACTAAATACATGGAGCAGGCGCGCCGGCACCGCGTGACTACCGCCAGCCTGGTCGCCGCAACGGTCAACATGATTCTGGCGCAACCCCGCACCGAGCTTGACGGGAAAAACAATTTTCGCCTTATCATGTACGCGATTGCCATACCAGATGAAAAATGGGATGAATTTGAGTCGCGGTTTAATGTCAGGCTGTGTGACCTGTGGGGGATGACGGAAACCCTGGCGGCGACAACCATGAATCCTATTGACGGCGTCATGAAAAAAAATTGCATCGGTATGCCGAGAATCGGCAATGAAATAAAAATTGTGGATGAGACGGGCACTGAAGTGCCACCCGGAACGGTCGGAGAAATTGTGGTGCACGGTGTTCCCGGCAGAACCCTTATGAAAGGCTATTTTAAAAACCCTGAAGCCACCAAGGACACCATTCGCGACGGCTGGCTGTATACCGGCGATAATGCCTATATGGATGAGGAGGGTTATTTTCATTTTGTAGACCGGAAAAAGGATATGATCAAGCGGGCGGGAGAAAATGTTGCAGCGATTGAAGTTGAATTTGTTATCGGCATGCATCCCAAGGTAAAGGAAGTATCGGTGATCGGCGTGCCGGATCCGGTTCGCGACGAGGCGATTATGGCGCTGGTGATTTTGCAGGACGGCGTGAGCTGCGAGCCGCAGGAGATCATTGACTGGTGCGCCCAGAAACTGGCAAAATTCAAAGTGCCCAGCTATGTTGAATTCAGGACCGAATTCCCCAAAACCTCAATTGGCAAAATTCAGAAAAACATCCTGCGCAAAGAGGTGATAGAGAAATTGGGGCTGCCGCAACCAAAAAAATAGCTATATATCTGATAAGAAAGCAAACATCCGGGGAAAGCGTCCAAATTTCCGCTGAACATCATGTGGATGCGTTCTCTTAGGGTGGGAATGTTTTGGGAAGGATTGATTTTAAAATTTTCACAATTAAGGGGGGGTGGTAAGAAGATTTTGCAACAACACCGGTGAAAAAAGTTAGATAGCGTATAGTAAAATAATCTTGAATGCACAAAGGAGAAAACCATGACTGCTAAATTCCAACAATTTCCTATTCCGCCGTATCCGGGCACCAGAGAAAAGGGCAAAGAGAGCTTAATAAAAGTTGCAGCGCTGCAGATGGAACCAGAGATATGCAATAAGGACAAAAATATCGCTGAAACGCTCAGAATAATTGACGAGGCAGGCAAGCAGGGAGTTAAACTGATGGTGCTTCCGGAGCTGTGCAACACGGGATATATTTATAACTCCCGCGAAGAAGCGCACGCTATGGCCGAAGAAGTTCCGGATGGTCCCACGACAAAGGAGTGGATAAAGGCGGCGCAGAAGTACAATGCCTATATCTGCGCAGGAATTACGGAGAAAGAGCGCATCGGCCCGAATACCTATTTATATAATAGTGTTGCTGTGGTGGGGCCGGAAGGCCACATTGGCACCTATCGCAAGACCCATCTCTGGAATGAGGAGAAGCTCTGGTTTGAGCCGGGAAACCTGGGCTATCCGGTGTTTAGCCTTCCCTTTGGCAAGATCGGCTGCCGGGTGTGCTATGACATATGGTTTCCCGAAGTAACCAGAATTTATGCAGCACAGGGGGCTGATATTATCTGTGATTCTACCAACTGGGTTGAAGTACCGCCTTTACAGACAAAGGACAAACCGACTGCTGCGTTCTCTGCCCAGCAGATGTCGCTTATGAACGCCGTGTACAGCATCTGCGCAGATCGGATCGGGGTTGAACGAGATTGTGTGTTCATCGGCAATAGCTGTATCACCGATCCAGCAGGCGGTTTTGCTGCAGGACCCGGTTCACCTGACAAACCAGATATTGTTATGGCTGAAATCAATCTTATGCTGGCCCGGTATCGCCACTGGTCGGAGTTCAATAATCCCATGACCGACCGCCGAACCGATATGTATGATGAATTGCTGGGCTATTATCCGGAAGAGTGGTAATAACCAGATTCAAAATTTTACCGGAAGGTCTTGCCCGCGCCGTTGCAGGACCTTCTTTCATTTTTTTGAACTGGCTCGCGGCACGCTGCCGCCAGTTTTCCATTAACATCATTAACAAGGAGAAGTACCATGGCAAAAGTTCTTGTTATCTATTTCTCAAAAACGGGAAATACTAAAAAAATGGCGGAATTGGTGGGCGAAGGGGTAAAAAACGCAGGACTTGAGGTGACGCTGCAATCTGTTGACCAGGCAACCCCGGAAGATTTGCTCAATGCTGATGGCATTATCATTGGTTCCCCCACCTATTTTGGTACTATGGCTGCGCCAGTAAAAGAACTGCTTGATAAAAGCGTTAGATATTTTGGGAAAATGAACGGCAAAGTAGGCGCAGCCTTTTCAACTTCAGGCATCTTGGGGGGCGGCAATGAAACAACCGTCCTTGACATACTGAAAGCATTTCTAATTCACGGGATGATCATCCAGGGCGAGACGGCAGGCGGTCATTATGGGCCGGTTGCCATCGGTGCACCGGATGATACATGCAAACAGGAGTGCCTGGCGTTGGGAAAAAGGGTAGCAGCGCTGGTGAAAAAACTTTTTAGCTAAAATAGGAGATTTTATAAAACAACACGGGTGCAGAGTGAATAGCAAATAGGGTGGCAGGAAAATACCGACCGGTACCAAAGAAGTGCCTTCACCTGGGATATTCACTGTTCACTGAATACTATACACCCAGAGGTTATCGTATGCGAATCTTGGGCCTTGACGTGGGTAGTAAAATAATCGGCATTGCGGTCAGTGATGAAATGGGATGGACCGGGCAGGGGATTGGCGCGATACGGCGCACAAATATCCGCGCCGATCTTGCCGAGCTGGATAATTATCTACAGAAATATGCGGTTGAAAAAATTGTTGTTGGTATTCCGCGAAATATGAACGGCAGCATTGGCAGTGCTGCCGAACAGGTATTTGCTTTTATTGAGCGGCTCAAAGAGAGATTTGCCCTACCCGTTGAGACCTGGGATGAGCGGTTGAGCACGGTGGCAGCCGAACGAATTCTCTTGGAAGCGGATATGAGCAGAAGCAAACGCAAAAAAGTCATTGACAAAATCGCCGCCGCAATCATTCTCCAGGGTTATTTAGATTACCTCAACAGTAAAACGCCTGCCGCCGAATGAAAACCCTTTTTTCTTTAGTTCTCCTGCTGGTTGTTTTCCCTGCCATCCTTGTCACGCTGAGCTTTGCGTTGTTCTGCGTGAATCCGGTATCTCCGCAGCAAACAAAAGAGGTTGCAATAGAGATTATGCAGGGAAGCAGCCTCAGAACCATTGCCTCGTTACTGGAAGATGCGCATGCGATTAAGGGAAAATGGCGGTTCAAACTCCTCGCCAAATTGTTGCATGTTGAGCGCAGTCTCAAGTATGGAGAATATCGTTTGAAACTTCCCCAGACCCCGCTTTCAGTTTTGCAGGAACTTGCCAGCGGCAACGTCACCGCGTATTTTGTAACTTTTCCAGAAGGGAGCTCCATGTTTGATGTGGCCCAGCATATTGAGAACGCGGGTTTGTGTTCGGCCGCTGCAATTCTGGAAAAAGCTGCAGACAGGGAATTTGCCGCTGCTCTGGGCATTGACGGCGAAAGCCTTGAGGGATATCTGTTTCCGGAAACCTATAAGTTTAACCGGGGAAGCAGTCCCACAGTCATTCTCCGGCGCATGGTTGAACAGTTCAATAAAATCGTTACCAGTGACATGGAGAAGCAGGCCAGAGCCATCGGTCTCACCAGGAAAGAGTTTGTTACGCTGGCCTCGCTGGTTGAAAAAGAGACCGGGCGCGAAGAGGAGCGTGCAGTAATTGCTGCAGTATTTTTAAACCGTTTGCAAAAAGGTATGCGCCTTGATTGCGACCCGACGGTAATCTATGGTTTGAAGCTTGAGAACAGCACCTTTAATGAGCGTTTAAATAAGAATCATCTAAAAAAAGAAAGCCCCTATAACACCTATCGTAACAGCGGACTCCCGCCAGGGCCTATCTGTAATCCGGGTCTCAATTCCATTCGAGCGGTCTTGAATCCGGCAAAAGTCAATTATTTTTATTTTGTGTCAAAAAACGATGGCACCCATCAGTTTTCAGAAACCCTTGCTGAACATAACCAGGCGGTGAATGCGTATCAACGGCAACAGTGAACAGGAATAATTGAGTTTGAGTTGATAATTGAAACGCGGGAATGATTACCTGGTGCGCTTTTAGATGTGCTGCAAAATAATTACCAACCGTATCCGCTGCCCGTTGCTTTTTTGCACCTCAAACCGAACCGGTTTCCCCTACGGCGCATCAATAAAACCGTAATACCGTCCCATCCAGTAGGGTAAAATAAAATCAAGTCCGGTGGCTTCCTTCAGGCCTTCGGTGTTTACCGGCCCAACGCCGGTTTCAAACGGGTCCTTTTGCCAGATAAAATACCCCGTCGGTTTGCGTAAATGCACCGGCACGACAAACGCACTCACATCGCCATAGAGCAGCACCGGAAGCGGCGGATAATAGTCCTTACCATGCAATGGCGAGCTCCAGTTACGCAGCGGCCGCAGCGAGAGCTCGCGCAGGCTGCGGAGCGCGTCATTTAGTCTGGACTCATCACCTGATGCAGCAGCGTATAAAAATATAAAATGGGTGTTACGATGGTTTTGCACATATCGCCAGACATGCTTGTGCATATAGTCCACAACAATTGCCCGGCGCCGGCTGTTCCGTTCAAGAAGGTGTATGGTAAAACTGCGGGCAAACCTGAGGTTGAAGGCATAATAGTCGTCGCGCAGACTCCTACGGTTAAACACCGCTGCCGCATTGCCGTCGTTAAGGCAGAACGAGCTGGAAAATGCCCTGTTATACATTCGGTCAATTCGCCTATATTCCTGCCCGCCGGTTCCTGCGCGCTGCTCCAGTGCTTCCCGATACACTGCCAGCACCAGCACCTTAAGCAGCCCGGACACGACAACGGCCGAGCTCCCGGTTGCACCCGTATGGTCTTTGATCACAAAGCCAGTGGCTTCAAGCCGCCTCCAGACGGCGTGGATAACGTCATACAGAATGTCTCTGACCTTCTGCACGGTGCGCGCGGTCTGGGCATGGGCACTATAGTCAGCAGGGTCAAGCTCTGCAAGGGCAACGCCAATACCATACAGGATGCCGGTTAACTGGTCCCTGGTCGCCCGTGTGTAATAGATCATTTCGGGATAACACGCGGAGGGATTGCCGATGTCTGGTATATCGCTGGGGCTTTTGTACACATAACCGCTTTCAATGCGATCCTGCCATGCCTCGGGGTAGCGCCACTTTGAAGCCTGCGCAGCGGGAAACGCGCATCTCGCAATCACGCCCGGTGTGCCGCTCACATGCGTCAGGAGATGCAGGCCGCGCGCTGCTTCGAACACGGCCTCCAGATCGCCTGCCGACCGTGTGGTGAGGAAACGATAAACGGCGCCGGCCAGATAGAACCCGCTAAAGATTGCACTGTCGCCGCCGGTTCCGTAAAAGGATGGCTGTGCATCCGATGCCTCAGCATACCAGGCCTCCCAGATGGTGCCGTTGACGCAGTGATAGGCCTGATAGTTATCTTCAAGCATAACTGCCCGGTCATACAAATCCTGGTTGCTGACCGCATCGGGATCAAGATCCAGAAGATAGCTCACATCCTCAGCGTGGACAACGGTGACTGCCGCCAGGATGCAGTCAAGCGCGATAATTAAGAGCAGCCTCAGGCAAAGCTTTTGCATAACATCTCCAAGCCAGTTGCCGCGACAGGGGAAAAAAGCAAAAGAAAAAAGACGGCGGTGGATTTAGGTGCTTGCGTGGATGGCAAGATCGCTGTGCTGAAACAAGGGATAGCTTTTAATTCCCAGATTTTGATTAATATACTTTACCAGTGCCCCAAGCGTCTTCAGTCCGTACACGACGCTGTTGCTGAAGTCTATTGAAGATGCCTCGGAAAAATACCTGACGGGAACCGGCACCGACCCGATGCGGAATCCAAAATAAACCGCCTGCACCAGGAACTCGGTATCAAAGACAAAGCCGTCAGAATTTTTCATAAACGGTATGGTTTCCAGAACGGCGCGGGTGTAGGCGCGGTAGCCGGTATGAAAATCAGAGACATTCTGACCGAGCACCAAATTTTCCAGCGTGGTGAGAAAACGGTTAAAAATATATTTATAAGCAGGCATTCCGCTAGCGAGCGCCTCTTTTCGTGTCCTGATGCGGGAGCCGAGAATAATGTCGCAGATATCGGTCTCCAGAAATCCCAGGATATACGGAACCAGCCGGCTGTCATATTGATAATCGGGATGGATCATAATGACAATATCTGCCCCGCGCTTCAGTGCCTCCGTGTAACAGGTTTTCTGGTTTGCCCCATAGCCGCGATTGTCAGTATGCACGATCGTATGAATGCCCAGAGAACGGGATATCGCCACCGTATTGTCCTTACTGTTGTCATCCACCAGAATGATCTCATCATAGGTGCCGGGGGGAATATCCCGGAAGGTTCGTTCAAGGGTTTCTGCCGCATTATAGGCAGGCATGACAATTATAACTTTTTGTTTCATAACGATGATTTTTTAATACGATTTCTCCTCACGCCGGTTAACGGTCATTGCTGAATGGGTTCTGACCGCAGCGGAGCGGGTTCGGCAGGGTTAAGCTCCTGGGCAGGCTTAGAACCTATGGGATAGCCCGACCACCAGTATACGTAACTTTTGGTGTCAGCATGGATTGCCATTTTATACAAGTCATCAGGATTATTAATAACCTGTGTTGTGTCATCAAGATAGGTAATCGCCACAGCTTTAACCGCAATATATTTTATTGTCGTGCTGTACCACACATTATCCCAGCTGCGTGAATAGTATCCGCTGTCAGACCTGAAATACCCTTCAGTTGCCAGTTCTACTTCGCTCCGGTTGTTCACCTCGCTGGTAATCTGCGTTCCTTTTTCATCATAGGGAATTACCGTAAAAGCAATACGCCGCATGGTTTTTCCACTTACGTTTTGAAAATCGATGTCAACGGTAACTCCGCCTGCAGAGTTTGGCTTTCTGCCGTGCGGCATGAAGACAACGGGAAGGTTATGCCGGAGGGCCCGTTCTGTTGCCTTTGCAAATGATTCATGGATTTTGCCTGATGTCGCGCAGCCGACACCAAGCAAAAGTATTACTACCACTCCCAAGAATTTTTTCATTCAATGTCTCCGTGTAAATTAACCTGCCGTTCTATAATTCGGTAATAGCATTAAAAATGTTAAAAATATATCATTGCCTCGTGTTATGCAAGCAGGAAGATAAAAGACCGACGTTGTGGACGGGTAAAACAGCTTTTTTAGAGGTTCTGCAAAGAATCTTTCCTTATAAACCTTTTGCGCACACCATCGTCCGTTGAAAGCAAAGCCAGCATTTCATCTATTGCGCTTATCATCTCATGCTTATCTTCAGGCAGCTTGCCGTTTACCGAAACGTAGTTTGAGAGATGATCTGAAAGGTAGGTTGAAGTCACGTCAAGATGTTCTATCAGTTTTTTCTGTTCCCGTAAAATGGTCTCATGCGCAGCTTTCTTGAATGTGCCAGCTTTTATGTGCTCATACAGTACGCATCCCGGCTGAGGAATAAAGGTGCGGACGCGGATGAAGTGCGGATTAATCTGGTTCAATACCGCTGCGGTCCCTCTCGCGTGCTGCTCCCACCGCTCATCGCCGCCGATACCCAGCAGAACATAAAGCGAATATTCAAACCCGGCTTTTTTTGCCTTCAGTCCCGCGCTCACCATTTCTTCGGGCGTCGCGCCTTTTTGAATAAGCTCAAGCACTTTCCGGTCGCCCGTCTCAAGCCCCACATGCAGCCGCGTAAGCCCGGCATCCCGCAACCGTTTTAAATCTTCAGCGGACTTTTTATGCAGGGTCTTGGCCCGGCCATAACTCGTCACCCGCTCAATCTGGGGGAAGGCAGTATATAGTGCCTGTAAAATTCTTATAAAATCATCGGTCCTGATAACGATGCTGTTTGAATCACCAATAAAAACCGTCCGCACCGCGTCGCCGTAAAGCTCCTGTGCCGCCGTGATGTCATTCATGATTTCCTCAATCGGCCTGCGTTCAAACGGCATGTCCTTATACATGGAGCAGAAAGCACATCTGTTCCAGGGGCAGCCTCTGGTTACTCGCAATAGCAGGCTGTTTGCTTCGCTGGGCGGTCGGTAGGGCGGGAAATCATAGCCCCGCGGTTTTAAGCGTAATCGTCCAATAGCCATTTTCTTTTTAGCCAGTTTTCAGCAGTCGGCCATCAGCGCAAATCAATGGTAATTGAGTGCTGATAGCCGCAGTGACCGGTCGTGCTATTTTTGAAAGTACTTTCCCCAGTTTTTCTCCACCAGCTCAAATGCTTCTTTGGCTTTCTCCTCCATAACCGTGCGATTATCTGCTGGGAATACTTCGGGACCGCCTTCTCCAGGCAGTTGCCGGGTGGCATCAATAACGATTTTGCTGCTTAGAAATGCTTCTTTGATGCTCGGATCAATGGGCATATGAAAAGAATGGCTCACCATAAGACTTGCCGGCACCGGCTGCCATCTGGTGCCAACCGCATGCATGACTCTGGCCATATCAGTTGGATCAACGTCTTTGTCCAGCACAATCACCAGCTTTTTGCTGAACCCGATAAGGCGATACCCCAGGATCATAAGCCCGGCTTCAATACCTTCGCCGGGAAATTTTTTGTCAATGCACACAATAACAATTGATGCAGTCTCCGGGGGTGTATAAAGCTTGACAAGATTGGGCATGATTCTCTTCAGCCGGATAAAATTTCCGGTATCCCAGGGGAGCGTCAGATAGCCGCCGCTGACCCCGGTCCAGATATTATACAGCCAGGGATTTTTTCGATGGGTGATTGTGTGAATGTTCAGATAAAACGTAACCGTTTCTTTTCCGATATAACCAAACATTTCACCATAGGGGCCTTCTTTTTCCACCTCCATGGGAATTTCGCCTTCTAAAATAAATTCTGCCTCTGCCGGAACGTAGAGATTGCTGGTTTCACATTTCACCATTTTTACCGGTTTGCCCCTGAATCCTCCTGCCAGCGCAAATTCGTCCTGTCCCAGGTCTGCCAGGCGGGTGCTGCTCATCATCCAGGAAATGGGATCAATGCCGATTGCCACCGCGACCGGGACGGCATCCTCGCCACGGTCAGCAGCTTCCATCATGAACTTGTAGCCATGGCTCTGGTTGGTGAAGTTTATACCGGTTTTGCGCGGGCCCTTTATCTGCATGCGGTATGTTCCCACATTTCTTCCCAGCCGGGGGTCTTCCATGATGGCGCATCCGGTGCTGATGTATTGGCCGCCGTCATCGGGGTTATTACGGATCCAGGGGAACTTATAAATGTCAACCGCATCGCCGGTCAGAATCACTTCTTTGCAGGGGGCATCCTTTTTCTCAACGATGACCGGATCAATGGTTTTCCAGCGATCATTCACCAGATAGCTCATGATCTTTTCGGTAGCGGCAGTATACATTTCTGATTGGCTGTCGCTGATATGCTCAACCCCGAAGCATTGGGCGACGGTGTCAAAGCCATTAAACAGATTCCCTATTACCGGTACGGAATGCCAGATGCCATTGACTTTAATGTTTTCAATCAGAAAGGCAGGAGCATTGGTCTTCCACCGATCAATTATTTTGTAGTGGAATGCCGTTGCCTCATACTTATCCTGATCCATCTCTTTTATTCTTACCAATTTCCCCCGTTTCTCCAATGCTTCTGCATAATCTCTCAATGATTCATATGGCGCCATTGCTGCCTCCCCGTATGGTGGTTTGTTTATATTCTATAAATTGTTTACACTAAATGCGTCTCCCGAGAAGCCCGCATCTGTGCATCAAATCATGGTTTTTTTTATTGAGGTGGATTGCCGTTTTTATCCCATCCCCTGAGCGCATAGTATTCGTCCAGCATCAGGTCAAGCCCTTCTACCTTTTTGCCTGCCGCCATGCCGTCCGGAAGCGGTTCAGTAAGCAGCCGCGGCGGAAGCGTATCGTCCTTTCTGTTGTAGCCTTCGCGAATATTAAATCTGCGCTCCAGCGTAATAATTCTGCGCACCATAACGCGCAGATCATCCAGCGTATAGGCGGTGCCAACCACCGCATTGATCAGTTCTGGAACCAGCGCAACCGGCACAAAATTAAAGCTGCACAGGCAGGCTGAATCAAAAATCGCGGCATTTTCTGCAAGCTCAGCAGCACGGACAGCTTTGCCCTCATGGGTATACAGGTCAACATCGGGCATGAAGAACTCCACAATCATATACCCGCCGCGCCCATGTTCGCCACCCCGGGGAGCAGTGGCATAGGAAAGCGCCTGCCCGAAAACCGCGCGCGGATCATACGCTGCAAGTTCAAGACCCTTGACATGCATGGCAAAGGTTTCAGAGCCGGGAAGCCCTTGAGAAAGCCGTGCCACCCCCTCTGCCAGCCGCCCGCCGAATCCCTCTCTGGCGGCGATCTTTTCTATCAGTTTGAGGGCGCATTCGCCATCGCCCCACCGCAACACAAGCCCGTCGGTATCTTTTTCTGTCAGCAGACCCTTTTCGAAACACTCAATGGCAAAGCCGATAACATTGCCGGTAGAAATAGTGTCCAAGCCGAGCTCATCGCACAAAAAGTTCTCCGCGATAATTATATCCCGATCGCCGATCCCCAGATTTGATCCCAGCATCACCGCCGACTCATATTCAGGGCCTTCTGTGGTCAGACCTGCGCGCGGTCCGTTCTTTACTGCGGCAATAAGCCCGCACCCTACCGGACAGGACTGGCAGGCAAAACTTTTTATCCGGTTATGCTCGGTGATGGCACTTCCCGCTATTTCATCTGCCAGCTCAAAGGTGCCCCGCTGAAAATTTCTGGTGGGCAGACCTCCCATGGCATTAACCACACTTATCAAACCTGCGGTGCCATTCATTTGCATTCCCACCAGGCTTGGATTTTCGTCCTGAGCGGCCCGAACTTTTTTAACTGTTTCATCAAAAGCCTGTTTATCAGCAATCCGCGGCCGTATATCGCCCGACACCGCAATTGCCTTGAGATTTTTTGAGCCCATGACCGCGCCGGCGCCACCGCGCCCGGCAGTGCGCGTTTCAGAAACTACTGCCGCAAATCGCACCTTGCTTTCCCCAGCCGGGCCGATACAGGCCACCCGGCATGCTGCGCCCAGTTTTTCCTTAATGACACGCTCTGTTTCTGAGGTCTTGAGGCCCCATACATCATCAGCATTATGAAACGTTACCCCGTCAGGCGCGAGGTGAATCCAGATTCGCTCTGCAGATGCGCCGGTTATAACCATCCCGTCAAATCCGGTACGCTTGAAGCCGTTGGGGAATGCGCCGCCCATGCTCGTCGTGTTAATGGTATTGCCGGCGGGAGATTTGGTGATGAAGGTAATGCGCGAGGTTCCCGGGGCGTTGGTGCCGTTCAGCGGACCGGTGAAGATAATGAGATGATTTTCTGGTGACAGCGGGTCAATCTTTCCGGGCTGCAGGTCATATAACAGTTTTGTGCCGACACCTCTGCCGCCAAGATATTCTGCGGCAAGGCTTTCGAAGAGCTGTTCTACTCTATACGTTTTATGGGACACATCTACTATGACATAACGACCATGATATCCACCGTTAAACATAACACAGGCTCCTTTTTTGTTAATATGCATTCAGCAGGCAACCATCAGTAACGTCAGTCGCCCCTGTATGCTGACCACGGACAACAATTATGCTACCAGCACCAGTCCATTCCCCCGTCCACACAAAGGCACTGTGCGGTGATATAGGAGGCATCTTTTGAAGCGAGGAAGGCAACTGCCGCAGCCATATCTTCTGGCGTTCCCTCCCGAGGTATCAACAGTTGTCCACTACTGATGCACTGCTCAATGATCCAGGGAACAAACTCATCCCGCTCCATCATCATTTCTTGTTCTACTGGCCGATAAAGATTGGTTTTCACCATGCCGGGAGCAACGCTGTTTACTCTGATGCCCATCGAGGCCACCGCTTTTGCCAGGCTCTTGGTAAACATGATGACCGCAGCCTTTGAAGACGCATAGGCGCCGGTCATGTTTTTTGACGACCGTCCCATTATAGACGATATGGTGATGATTGCACCGGCGATGCCATTATCCATCATATTATTAGCACAGGCGCGGCAGAACATAAATGACCCGCGCACATTTACGCCGTAGATTCGATCCCATTCTGCGCCTGAAATTTCCAGGCAGGATGACTGGGTCTCGGAAATGCCGGCATTGGAAACGGCGACCTGAATCGGCCCGAAGGATTCTGCGGCGTTTTTGATAAGTTCATTAATTGAATCTTCACGGGATACATCTACAAAAAGATACTGCGCTGTTTGACCGATTGCCGCGATTTCATCGGCGACTTGTGTGCCGCCCTCTTGATCAATATCCGCCACGGTTACCCGTGCTCCTTCCGCGGCAAATCGCTGCGCAATGCCCCGGCCTATGCCGCTGCCAGCACCAGTAACGACTACATGTTCTCCGACAAAACGTTTAAGATTTTCTTCCATTGCAGTCCTCCTCTATAATCTGATGTAACGCAAAATAGAAACCCGGAAATAATGGTATTATATAAGGCTCAAGCTCGGTAATTATTTCACTGCAGCCCTAATAACCGGCAACATTCTGTCTATTGTATTTTTTAGCTTTTCCTGTGCGTGTCTATTTTTCTCCAGCCATTGAGCAATTGCCGGGCTCAATGCATAGTATAATTTTATAATTTGTTTCCCCTTCTGACTTTTACTCAACACGTTGTCCCGAAAGGCTCGCAAAAGTTTTACTTCCTCTGAGTCCTCTCCATAGAGGGCCTCCATAGGGCACTGATTTAACATCTTTTTAAAATCTATTGCTACCGGCTCACCATATGCTTCAAGATATGCATGCGGCATCCCCAACGTATAATAGATGGTATCAGCAGTAAAAACATTGGATACTGTCGTACCGGTCCCAGTCCCATTTCTGGATATAGTATTATTATCCGGCGGCCCATCTCCATGGTCAGAAAGGATTTTCCAGCAGGTATTGAGGTCATAGGTCTCATACGTGGGTAATAGCTCCATAAGCCGGTCAAACCGCTTAAAGGATGATTCATAGTAAAAACTGGGGTCATCCCGAAAATCCTCATCAAAGTGATTGGTGGCAGCTATATAGGTTACCCCGGGTTTTAATTCCTGACCGTATGTCACCTTGATCTTTTCTGAACGAACCTGCAGCTTTGCCATGGAAGAGTCTTTAAAATCTACCAGTAAAAAAATTGCTCCTGCGGAACCATAATTATGATTTTTATCATCTAAAAAATCCGTGAAGTAATTAACTGCCTCTGCAAGCGTTTTCGCCTTTTCCATAACATAGCGCACCATAAATAAAACCGGCAGACCTCTTTCCCAGTTTGTATTTGGTTTTCCAAGATTATACGTTATACCAATTCTTTTATCATTAAGGGCAAGAGCTGCATCAGCAAATGCGGGTGCAAAAAGGTGAATATATGAGTTGTCACCATTATCCGGGCGGATATAGAGTACCGCCATGAGATTTTCGTTACCTTTTGAATTATCAGTATTGTGAGCTAAAAAGACGCCGTCTTTTGAAGCCAAGGCAAAACCGGTGCAACCGACTGTTTCCTCTGCTTCATCAGCAGCAGATAGTGAATTTCCCTGAGGTGTGTTTAACATCTCGTTTATCAGCTCCATGCCGAAACTATTCAAAACCACCATATTCCAGGCCGTAGTATAAGACAGGGGTGAGACTTCTGTGAGCCCAAACGCCATGCCCTCCATATGTTGTTTAATGCTTTCAGGAATGAGATCCTGAATTAAATCAAAATAGCTTTGTGCAGATAGATAGTTGAGCCCATTAAAGGCAGTTGCTGTATAAATTATAGAATCACGATAGGTATGGGCCACCTGCTGGCCAATCTCCCGATAATTGCCTTTAAACGTGGCAAGTCGGCCAAACTTGGAGATGCTGTTAATGCACACATCACCCTTGCCATCGCCATTGCTGTCTTTCTGGTCAGGATTGGGAACATAGGGACAATTATCGTCTCCGTCACAAAGACCATCTGCATCAATATCATACTGCCCGTTCCCCGCACAATGGTCGCACGCATCACCATATCCATCTCCGTCAGCATCCTCCTGATTCATGCTGCAGAAACCACCCGGGCCGCAATCTTCATTTTTGGTACATGTCTCGCCCCCCTTAGTCCCCGCAGTACAGGTTCCTTTTTGCGGTCCGTTTGCAATGGGCCGACAGTTGTCAATCGCATCATCTATGCCGTCTCCATCGCTGTCCGAAGCATACAAAGGCATACCTAATAATAGGAATACGGATATAATAATTAATATGCTGGATAGTTTTATTTTCATAGCATACCCTCCTTCTTGAATTACTTCACTTATCACTTGATCGTTATTTTGACACCTTCTTTTTATTTAATAAGACTCTCCTGCATGGAGGTTGGATTTTTTAAACAACAGTAAGCCAAAGTCCTTGCCGGGTCATCGCTGTTCGTCTCAAACACCTTCCACAAGTATACTGAAAAATGCTGCCTGAGCCTCTGCCGGCACCGATAACCCCATTTTTTTAAACAGATGATGTTCGTGCAGGGAGTTTTTAAAGATCATCTGCTCCTGCACCGGCCGGTAATCAAAAGCGTGTTGTTGCCGAGTTTGTGCGCATAGCGCATTATATGCAGTCCAGGCGATTGACCGGAGTATTTTGATCATCTCAAAATTGATTCCCTCAGCCCGTACGCTCCAGAGAGGACCCCAGAAGGACGGAAGCGACGCTAACTCGCGGCACGCATAGATTAAACCCGCCGCATCTGCTCCGTGGTTCAGCGCGGCGTAAAAAACCTCCTTTTGTTCGGGACTTGCCTGCGGTAAATGAATTGCAACCTGAGTTGATACTGCACTCCGTTGCGCAGTCTGCACATCAAGATTTGACACGGCTGCATCCAAAAACAGAACGGGATAGCCGGGCCTGACCAGCGATATGGTGCCGACGAGACGGATAAAAAGTCCCTGCTTGAGATTTTCAGTATTCTTATAGACTTCTACCAGCCGCAAACCCGTCAGGTCTTCAAACTTGGTAATGATATTCGTTGAGAACGTATCTTCAAGATGCCCCTGGACGATAAACTCACCGCAGGGCGTCAATCCCCTGATATGTGGCAAGGGCACCGTAAAGCGCCTGTCCAGACCGTCTGCAGATGGTTTTAAATAGTGATGCAAAAAAAGATCATTATCCACACCGCAGCCTTTTGTCTATTTTCTGATTTATTCTATCCATTCTCCTGCCGGGAACCACGCTCATCGCTATTTTTAAATAATTCAATTTTTTTATCAAGTATTCTTATTTAGGTAATATCTTGTGCTCTATCAGGAGTAAGAACAGAACGTTCCCCAAAATATTTTATTGATGGCGATGAAACACCCCCAAAGGCTCAAGTATTAATCACATAATACCCATGGGTATCTTTTTTTGCCTCCGATGTGGATTACCTGAATTTTATGGCTCATTGTTGAGTATGTCCTGAAAAAAACGCTTGACAGCACCGAAAGTAATAGTTAACATTTATGTAGTATTTAAACAACATTAAAATTTAATTTATAGAATTATTATATTAATTTTATTAAACTCACTAAACATGAATGAAGTAAAACCAAACCCCGTCGTTCAGCGCCTTGAGGAACCTGCTGCTCCGGACAATCTGCCGGTTCAGGTTTATTTAAATCTGCAGAAAATTTTTCGCTGCCTCAATGTCGGCAGAAGTTTTCAAGGCAAGCGGCTTCCCATCACGATAATGCAGATGCGTGCGCTGTCGCTGTTTAATGAGCGTGACACAGTGTCCATCTCAGACATCAGCAGGTCGCTGGGCATATCGCTGCAGAGCGCAACCAATCTTATATTCCGGCTTGAACAATTAGGCTATGTGAAGCGTTTTAAAAATGATCAGGATAAGCGGGTCTCAGACGTGTGCCTTACCGCAAAAGGAACAAAGCGGCTCAGTCTATTCCGGGCTGGTGAAATTGAAACGGTAAAGGCCTTGCTGCAGCGCTTGAACCCGGTAGAAGTGAAAGTGCTCAACGAAACCTTGCACGGGGTAGC
Organism: uncultured Thermodesulfobacteriota bacterium; assembly: GCA_964594075.1. Lineage (GTDB taxonomy): Bacteria > Desulfobacterota > WTBG01 > CAIYCZ01 > CAIYCZ01 > CAZQKW01. The sequence continues at coordinate 21,214 of CAZQKW010000001.1, forward strand.
ACTGCTGTTTGAAAAAGCAATCACCACGTCCTAAGCTGTGGGACGAACTTATAGAAGGATAAACCCAGGCGAGGGCACCGACAAACGTTATGAAAAACAGGGAAACACTATGAAACAGGTTAAAGGACTGGGCGGCTGGATTCGCAGTGCCATCTGGCTGGAACTGATAATACCCGGCTACTTTTTTGGTAAAACCTTCGGCACATCAGACGCAAAGTTCCGTTTTCTTGACCAATTCATGTATCCGCCTGCTTTTATACATATCTGTGGGTATTTTCGCGATCTCCCGGTGGGCCATTATACCGGCAGATTTCTGGGGGTTCTCGCCGGCGCGCTCATTGGCGTGCTGTGTGCGCTGCTGATTGGAGTTTTTTATAAATGGGTGCTCAAAGACTGGGCATATTCAAAGGCGGCGCGCATCGGTTCGCTGGCATTTATCCTTATCGCGCTTTTGACCGGTTTTATGTCCGACATGTTTTGCGAGAGCATTGGCATGGGGCTCCGCATTGATGAGAAACCGCCTGAAGAATTAGTGGGGAAATTTCTTGTCCAGGATTATGGCTCGTTTGCAAAGGGCACCATGATCACAAAAGAAAATGCCGGGTTGCTTGCCGCCTATGGAACGGTTAAGGCCAACAACGAGGCGAGTGCCAGGAACTGGTGGATCGCGTCTCTGGTATTTATGTATGGGTGGTTTGTCCTGTATTTCATCTGCGCCCACCGTTTTTTCAAGCGCAATCTGGTGCCGCGCGCGGCATATTTCAAATTGCAGATGATAAATCTGGCGGCAATCATCATCTATTTACGGATGGGGTTTGGCATCGCCCCGGCCGAGTATCACTTCATTGTAACCCGCTTCCAGTACCTGTTTGGTGGAGGAATGTAATTATGACATTGACTGCGTTTACCCGGGAGGAATTTGTCCGGCATGTGCGGAACATGGCGCTTCTGGGACTGGTCTTGTATCTTTGGGGTATTCTGAGCGGGTATGTAACCAACTGGGTTTGCCTGATGATCGGGTTGTGCGCGCTGACCCTGTTTTTCTCTGACTTCTATTACGGCAGAACCAAGGGTGCAGCCTATTTCTGGTTTTTCGTGTTCATTTACGGTCTGGGCAATTATAAACCATACCGGTTTCCGCTGAATGCAGAGGCATGGAAGCTCCAGACCAATGACATCATAGACTGGATTGCCGGCGGCACCGGAACTATGCTATTCCCCAAAGCTGACTGGATCATATTAACTCCTTTGCTTGCTTATACCCTGTATATTGCTGTCAGACTGTTAAAAACACCCCCCGATCCGCTTGCCCGGACGCACAAAACAGTTGCAACAAAGAAGTGGCGCATGTTCACCCAGACCTTTGTGCTAGTCTGGTATTTTGAAATTTTTGCCGATGGCATGACAGCTCGCCCCATAGAAAACCCCGAACTGCTCTTTTGGGCGCTGGCCATGCTTCTGGGGTCGCTGCTGTTGCCGTTTTTTATTGGCCGCTGGTTCTGCGGCTGGTTCTGTCCGGTCGGCGCGTTGCAGGACGGCATTCTGAAGCATTTTAAGAATTATAAGGGAATTAAGATTACAGATAATTTCCGTTCCCAGATTAACCATATATACGTTCCTGCCCTTATGGTGGGCACCATTATCGTTGTCTATACTTTTGAACGGGTGTTTCAGCTTGCTTCATCTGCCGAAATGATTCGTTCGCCCGACTGGAAAAATCTCTGGAAGCCAATGGTATGGACTAAGATACTGACAAACGGCATGTTCCTTGGCTCAATTCTTTTTGCCTACCGGGTTTATTGCCGTTACTTCTGCTGGTATATCGGCTACCGGGTGACGCTCGGGCACCCCTCCCTCTATCGGGTCCCATTCAAGACCGATCGTTGCCAGATCTGCCCCGAATGCCCGCCCGAAGAACACTGCACCATGGGCTATCAATTTCAGTCAAAACCCAAAGGAGAAGAAGAGCTTTCCATTAGAAACATTGGCGAAGTGCCGGCCACGTGCACGCTCTGCTATGAATGCCGCGATACCTGCCCGCACGGGGTATTCAGGGGGAAGATTAAACGCATCAACGTTATTCCCGAACGCTGCGTGGGCTGCCGGCTATGCGAGCTTGCCTGTTCAGGGAGCCGTCTGGGCGTGTTCGATCCAATCCGCTCAAATATCAGTATTGAAATGACGGGAATTCCTGAATTGCCGGCACCAAAAATTAAAGATACCTGCGATGCCTGCAATGGCGATCCGGCATGTATCAAGGTCTGTCCGGCGCGGGTCATCATCTGGGATAAAGAGGGCATCCGCAAGGGAATCAAAATAAAACGCCCGGGCGCGGTACAGAAACTGGTCAAAAAACTGAATCCGTTTTCTAAAACGCCGGCGGTTTGTGATAATCTGTGCGGCGCATATCCCCAAGGTTGCCCCACCTGCGAACAAAACAAAGCGCTCAAAAATGAAGAACCAAAGGGAGTCGCTGCATGAGCACAGCGTTGCTATACAAGGGATATACGAGAAAAATTCTGCGGGTTAATCTTACCGCACAATCCATAGAAGTTGAAGAACTGCCCAACGGTCAGCTCAAAAAATATATCGGCGGAGCCGGGCTGGCAGCCCGCATTCTGTATGATGAACTTGCGCCGGGCATAGATCCGCTTTCCCCTGAAAACAAGGTGATCTTTCTGGCCGGACCTCTTGCCGGGACCATACCCCCCACCGGCAGCCGCATCGGTGTATATACCAAATCCCCGCTGACCGGCGGCTTCTTCCATTCCTCTGCTGGCGGGCACTGTGCCCCGGAGCTTAAATATGCCGGGTATGACGGCGTCATTATTGAAGGTGCAAGCACCGCGCCGGTTTATCTCTATGTTAATAATGAGCGCACGGAGCTGCGCTCTGCTGCCCATGTCTGGGGCGAGCGGACAGATAGAACACAGCAATGGCTCAAGGCCGACATTGGCGATGAGTCAGTGCAGCTGGCGGTAATCGGGCCGGCTGGTGAGCGGCTGGTCAGGTTTGCAAATATCGTGGCGGGCTGCCGGGCGTTGGGCAGAGGCGGGATTGGGGCGGTGCTCGGCGCGAAGAAGTTTAAGGGTCTTGCGGTGCGGGGGAAGGGCAAGCTGGAAGTGCATGATATGCCGGGAACCCTTAAACTCTCCCAAGAGATTCTGCAGATCATGCGCGGCAACCCGGCTACCGGCCAGGTGCTTCCATGGTATGGGACGCCCGTGCTGGTCAATGCCAACAACAGTCTGGGCGTATTCGGCGCACGCAACTGGCAGCAGGAAACGTTTGAAGGCGCGCAGGGGTTGTGCGCCGAGACGATGCGGCAAAAGATCGTGGTGCGTGATAAATCCTGTTTTGCCTGCCCGATTAAGTGCGGCAAATACAGCGTGGTTACCAGCGCCCCCTTTGAAGGGCGGACGGTAGAAGGACCCGAATATGAAAACATCTTTGCCCTGGGGTCCATGTGCGGCATTGACTCGATAGAAGCGGTTGCTGCGGCAGAACGGGAGTGCGACGATCTGGGCATGGATGCCATTGAAACCGGCGTCAGCATCGCCTTTGCCATGGAAAATTTTGAAAAAGGAAACCTCACCGCCGCAGATACGGGCGGGATGGAACTTGCCTTCGGCAAAACAGAACTGCTGTTGCCGCTGATTCATAAAATCGGCATGCGTGAGGGTATTGGTTCCCTGCTGGCTGAGGGTGTGAAACGCGCCGCTGAAAAAATAGGCAAGGGGGTGGATTCCTTTGCCATGCAGAATAAGGGGTTAACCTTTGCCGGTCATTCAGCGCGCGGACTCCCGGGATTTGCCCTGGGGTATGCAACCGGCCCGCGCGGCGGCTCCCATCATGACAGTCGTCCCACCGGCGAACGCACCGGCTTGGTGCCGCGCGACACCATTGAAGGCAAGGCCGCCTACACCATAAAGGTCAATCATCTGATGATCTTTACCGACTCGCTGATTCTGTGCCACCTTGCCGAAGCAATCTGGGGGCCGATTGATATTAATCCGGTGGTGGTGGACATCCTGAACCGGGTAACGGGCATGGATCTGACCGTGACGGAGGCAGAACTTACGGCCGAGCGCATGTGGAATGTGATCCGCGCGTTTGCCGTCCGCGAGGGTCTGCGCAGAAAAGACGACACGCTTCCCCGGCGGTTTCTTACCGAGCCGATACCTGACGGGCCGTCAAAGGGCATGGTCATTACCCAGGAAATGCTTGAGCGCATGAAAGACGAATATTATGCCTTGAGAGGCTGGGATAAGGAGACCGGCATTCCTACTCCGGAACGGCTGCTGGACCTTGATCTTCCCGACATCGCCGAAGACATGAAAAACATTTTGCGCCAGAATCGGGGGAGGTAATACCATGGGTCGCGCTAAAATATGGGGTTTCATTATTGTTGGGGTGGTGCTGGTGCTGGCCAGTGCACGGGCATTTTCCAACAAACAGGATGACCAGAACTACCGGCATGACTATCTCTATCAGGATACCCGCATCGTTGGGAAACCCGGCGTCTTGCTTACCGCTCTGGGGCAACCAGAAGAGTATGAATTTGAATTTTTCAACCGTTACATATACCAGATATTTAACACCGCCTTTCCGCCGTTTTTAAAACTTCTCGTGATGCGGGACAATGGCACCGTGCTGATGGATCCCGAACACCTTGAGGCTGTTGAAGAATATGAACCGAAAACGCTCATGGATTGTCACGGCAAAACTGAAAATGAAGAGGGAGAGCCGTATGTGGATCTTGAGGTGGCATGGGTGCCCTCTCGGGATGGAAAATCACCCGGTCATTTCCTCTGGAAACAAAAAAACGGGTACATTGATGCCATTGAAAAGGTCGGCGTAAAAATTGCCGCTTCTTATTATCCCAAAATGCCCGGGGGAAAGGTTCCCTATGCGCAGCAGCATAGAGAAATTTTTAATGAAGTTGCGGCGCTATTGAAACAGCAGTTTCCCGACGTGCCGCTGCGGTGGGCATGGTCCATGGATCCGGAGACCATTGAAAGGGCAGTGGAAGAGTTAATTGCTGAAGAGAAAGTGAACACGATAGTGCACTGCGACATATTTCCCGTATATTCGTCGCTGGAACATTTCAATACCCTGTATCAGGACATCAAAGACGCGGTTGCCGACCGCGTCAAAATAGTTTTTACGCCCTATCCGGGAGCATACCGGTCGTTTCGTAAAGGCATTGAATTGATGGCTGCCGATGAAATTTTATCGTTGCCCAGAGCAGAGCGAAAACTCCTCGTTTTAACCCGCCATGGATGGCCTGATACGCCCGGTGATCCATATCCAGATCTTGCCCGGGTCTATTACATGAACCTCAAAACAGAAGTGGAAAATGCGCTTGAAGGCACAAACACGCTTGTGGTATATGCCGACACTGATTTTGCGGGCGAGGACGACGATCCGAAACACCACAAGCTGGCAAGTTTTGAAGCCCTGGAGTACGGGCTGGAAGAAAAATATGATCATATTATTTTTGTCATGGTTGATTTCACCAGTGAAAATACGGATAGCATCTTTGCCATGCGCCTGGAAACCTTTGAGCCGCTGCATTTCACCTATAAGGGACAGGTGCCTTATGCTGACTGGTCACAACCGTTCAGAACAGAACTCAGGGGCGGCACGGATTTTCATTTTCTTTTAAAGAATGGAAAGGAAGAAAGTAAAAGCAGAATTGCCGTGCTGGGCGTTCCGGTTGGGCCACGCTACCGGCGGTATGTTTCCCAGGGACTTGTTGATTGCATAACTACCGTGTTAAGGGGTGAACAGTGGCCGCAGCTTATTCTGGAAGAAAAAAAGGAAAAAAAGGGCATGTTCTAAACGCGACAGGTTAATCCCCTTGTTGCTTCCCTGGCTCATGAAATATAGCCCCCTCGTTATTCCCCCGTGAGCTGGGGAGCGGCAAGGGTTTTATAATCAGTAAGAATAGTTTAAAGAGCACATAGTGCGGAGGAGCCATCAATGAAGATGTATAAGAGGGAAAAAACGACATGTTTAACAAACAGAGGGATAGTGCGTGCAACGATATTTTTTCTGCTTGCAGTATGTTTAATGGATGGTCCGGCAGCATATGCCCAGGAGAGCGGAGTAGGAAAAATCCTGATACTGTATTATTCCCGGACCGGCAATACCAGAATGTGCTGCGAAGTCCTGCAAAAGGAGCTCGGGGCCGATATGATCGAAATAAAAGACCTTAAAAACCGTGACGGCGGGTGGGGATTTTTTACCGGTGCGCTGGGGTCAATGTTCAATGTTCATACAGAGATAGAACCCCTGACTCCTGATCTTTCCCCTTATCAAAACATCATCATCGCGTCCCCCATCTGGACCGGAACACTCAGCACTGCAATTCGCACTCTGATTGACAAAAACCGGTTTGACAACAAGCGGGTCGTCATGTTCACCACCACCAATGCAGCCGAGAAAGAAAAATATATAGAGAAAAGTAAAGAACGCGTTGCGCGACAAGGCGCACAGGTGCGGGGATACTTTCAGGTAGTGGTAAAGCAGGAAGTGGACGGAAAGAAAGTTGACAGGCCAAAGCAGGAAATTATTGAAGACATGCTTAAACTTGTTCCTGAAATTAAAAAAGCGTTTAGCCCGTAATTCACTTGATAAGGAGTATTCACTATGAAGCGCGGAAACATTATCAGAAAACCAAGGCTGTTTTGGACAGCATTTATTGTGCTGTTATTAGGATTCTATGCGCCATTTTTTTACCAGAGACTGGCGGGTGCGCAAACTGCCCAAGCAGCCCCTGAATACCAGCAGGGAAAACCGCTTATTCTGTATTACACGCTTACCGGGAAAAATAAAATTATTGCGGGCGAATTGAAGAATCAACTTGCCTGCGATGTGGAAGAAATAAAAACTGTGTCAGAGCGCTCCGGCATTTGGGGTTTTATCGTGAGCGGATATGAGAATATATTTGATAAAGATGCAGAACTGCAGCCCTTCACCATGGACCTGAAAGATACAAATCCTATAATCATCTGCACGCCGCTCTGGATGCAGAAGGTATCATCGCCGGCGAGAACTTTCTTAAAAAACCCCGCACTCAAGGGGAAAGACATTTACCTCTTTGTGTCATTTAACGGCCACTGGGGAGAGGACAAGGAAGAAGAATATAAAAAAGAACTGGCTGCCCAAGGAATACATCTTAAAGGTATTTATCGCATGGTCATTGGCGGCAAAACCGAAGATGAAATTAAAAAAGAAGTGGTAAAGCAGTTAGAGAAAAAGCCCATTATCCAGAAACCAGCAAAAGCTTTGTAAAAACCATCAATAACTTGCAAAAGCCCTGAATTATATATTACAGGGCTTTTTTTATATCTCAAACTTGAAGCCGATGCTAATCCGGGGACATCCATACTAGTTTTTGATTGACAAGGGAACAACAGAATCGTAGAAGGGCACTATGGCACGGGTGGTGATACCCGGATACACACATCATATAACGCAGCGCGGCAACCGACGCCAGCAGACTTTTTCTGCACTAATGATTATCAAGTATAGATAGAATTTGTGGCTGAATGGTGTGGCCGGTGTGGAGTTGCAATCTGGGCCTACTGTCTGATGCCACACCATGGTCATTTCATTATGGCCCCAGACTTTGAAGATGGGCGGCGCCGGGCGATAGGGGAGGCACATCGCCGGTACACCCGGCATATAAATTTTTGTGAAAACAGGAGGGGTCACTTGTGGCAAGGACGTTTTGCATCCTATGTGCTGGCGGCAGCCCGGTATATAGAACTTAATCCGGTGAGAGCAAAGCTTACCAAAAAACCCGAAGATTACCCCTGGAGCAGTGCAGCGGCACATTTAAAGGGTAACAACGACGGAGTAGTTGTAGTGAAACCATTGCTGAGACTTGTAGACGACCGGCAGGAGTTACATGCCGGTGGTGTATAAGAAGATAAATATAGTGCGTTGCGCAAACACGAACGAACGGGGCGGCCATTGAGGAGTAAAAGATTTGTTGGACAGTTGGAAGAAAAACTGGGTAGAGTATTGAAACCGCAGAAAGGCGGAAGACCAATAAAGCAAAAAAACTAGTATGGCGTCCCCAGATTTCAAAATACGAGCGGTTAAAGGTTCAGTCCTTTAGCCGCTTTTTTGTTTGATGGGGATAACGAAATTGATATTGTAACAGAGATGTTATATACTTTTTTAAACAAACACCACTTACTGAACTGATTTGAAAGCGGGCAACAACTTTACTGAAATAGAATAAATTTAATGTTTAGGTATAGTCGGTAATAATAATTAAAGCCAAGGAAGATTGTTAAGGTCGACAGAATATGTGAGAAAAAATGGGAATGGTTCTAATTATCATGTTCTACGCCGGCAGAGGGTGAACACTGCGCTGAAGCCAATGTCCTTCGGCCACAGCTCAGCTACGCCACGTTATACACAGTATATTTCCCCTTTCACTGAGTTAGGCTAAATGGCGCCTTCCGCGTTCGTTCGGAGCTAAACGGCTGGCTGTTCATTCAGGTTTTTCTTATACGTAAGTAACTTATGGCAACACACCACAAGATCATAATTGGCGACTCACGCAAGATGACAGAACTTCCCGATGAGTCCGTTCATCTTGTTGTTACTTCTCCACCCTACTGGCAGCTCAAGGACTACGGAAACGAGAACCAACTTGGTTTCCACGACTCATATGAGAGCTATATCAACAATCTTAATCTCGTCTGGAATGAATGCTTCCGAGTTCTGCATAGTGGTTGTCGGCTTTGCATTAATATCGGCGATCAGTTCGCACGCTCGGTGTACTATGGTCGATACAAGGTCATTCCCATCAGAACAGAAATAGTCAAGTTTTGCGAGAGTATCGGGATGGACTATATGGGAGCAATCATCTGGCAAAAAGTGACAACTACAAACACTACCGGTGGGGCATCCATTATGGGCTCTTTTCCTTACCCAAGAAATGGCATCCTGAAAATCGATTACGAGTTCATCCTCATTTTCAAAAAGCTGGGTGACCCACCCAAAGTGAGTAGGGAAGCAAAGGAGCTATCCAAACTTACAACGGAGGAATGGAATACCTACTTTGCAGGTCACTGGAATTTTGGTGGTGAAAAGCAGGACAAACACTTGGCTATGTTCCCTGAAGAACTTCCTCGCAGACTCATCCGGATGTTCACGTTTGTAGACGAAACCGTTCTTGATCCGTTTTTGGGGAGCGGAACAACTTCTCTATCAGCGATGAATCTTGGAAGGAATTCTGTGGGATACGAAATAAACCCTGCCTTCACTTCTGTAATCAAGAACAAGTTAAAGATCGCACAACCCAATATTTTCGGCAATGCTACCTTCGAGTTCATCTTACGGGAAAAGCAGGATATTGATTTCAGTAAAGAAATCGCCCAACTATCGTACAAGTTTTGCGATCCTCACGCCTTTGACAAGAAGGTCGACCCACGGAAACTGAAATTCGGGTCGAGGATCGAGAACGGCGACAATGGTGACCGGGGTGAGCTATTCATTGTCCAAAAGATCATTAGCCCCACATTGCTAAGATTGAATAACAACCTAACCGTTAGACTTCTTGGAATTTCCGAGGAGCCGTCTCAACGAGAACACGCCATTCAATACCTTGAAGCCAAGATAAAAGGTCAACGAATCTATCTCAAATTTGACAAATACAAGCATGATGAAGATGGCAACTTGCTCGCCTATGTTTATCTTAAGAACAAGACTTTCATAAACGCACATTTGGCGAGGACAGGATTAGTGTCGATAGACACGTCCAGAGATTTCAAGTTTCGGAAAAAATTCCTGCGCCCCTGCAATGATCGCCCCAATCACGTGTATATTGATAAAGGGACCTAATGAAGATAATCCTCAGCTCGACAGAAATGCGGGAATTGCTGAATGCTCCGCTGCCAAAATTCCCCACATATGTTTCCCCAATCATAAACCTTGCGAATCGCTTTGCCGCAGGAACAAGACCAAAAGTCGTCGGCCAAATGTCAGAGTTGATCCAACAGTTCGAGGGTCGGAGCTTAGACGAGTGGGCTGCTTGGTATCAAGAACGGCACCCCAACGCAGTCACTGAAGCCGTCCGTCTCATCAGAGACAAACTTTCTGAGTTCAGACGCGTCATTGACAACATTACTGATGAGATGATCGAAGTTTGGGTCAAGGATCTCGTCCTTGTCAAAACATTTATAGGGCTCAAGTTCCAAGAGGCGATTCTCAAAAAGGTCGCAGAAGCTACCAGGTTAGACTGCTCACTCGCTTCCCCTGAGCAAGAAGCACGGGGGATAGATGGTCTCATTGGCGATCGTGAAGTATCCATTAAGCCTTCATCTTGGAAAGACCAGGTCATCCAGCGAGAAAACCTTCAAGGAGTGCTCATCTATTATTGCAAGACTGAAGACGGCCTGGAAATCGAATTTGATGTGTCCGATTTTCACCAGAGTAAATGAAACCATAAAAAGAGAGCGCCACCATTTCTCCTAACTCTCATTCTTGTATGGCAAGATCGTGAATAACAACCAGTTGCGTCGGACGATTTTCCATTGCCTGCCGGTTATGTGCAGCGTTCATGCGCTAGTTAAAAGTTCACTACATTCAAAGTTAAGAAATCAGGAACCTATCAGGTCGTCCGCTAATATTCAGAACTGTTGATAACAAAGAGGATTCAAGGCTTGCTGCCTACCATTACAAAATGCGAGCGGTTAAAGGTTCAGTCCTTTAGCCGCTTTTTTGTTTGATGGGGGTGAAAAACCCCCAGATGCTCGGGTGTTGATGTTCCCCATGATACCCATTGCAGTTTGGCGCTCTCATGCAGGTTAAATGAATTTCAGCGCTAATTTTTGGGGAAAGTCATTGGATAAAGAGATTGACAGAAAAGGGAAATTTGATAAAGATGGGAACACGTTAGCAGTCAGCATGCAGTAGTCAGTGCTCAGCAAAATAAATTATTCTTAATTTTGTCTTCTGAATTCTATTTCTTTTCAGTATGGATTTTCAGTTAACCAAACAGCAAAAACTTGCCCAGAAGATAGCACGGGAATTTGCTCAACGAGAGCTTGAGCCGCGTGCCCAGGAACTGGATGAAACAATGGAATTCCCGCGTGATGCCATACAGAAAATGGCTAAGCTTGGCTTTATGGGCATTTCCATTCCAAAGGAATACGGCGGAGCCGGTCTTGATACCGTCAGCTACACCCTGATTATAGAAGAGCTGGCAAAAGCCTGCGCCGCCACCGCCATAATTATTGCCGTGCACAATTCCGTGTGCGCCTTTCCCATACACCTTCTGGGCACGGAGAAGCAAAAACAGCGTTATCTTATCCCGCTTGCGCAGGGTAAAAAGCTGGGTGCGTTTGCCCTTACTGAACCAAATGCCGGATCTGATCCCGCCTCGCTAGAAACGACGGCAGAGCGCAAAGGGAAACACTATATCCTGAACGGCACCAAGATATTTATCACCAGCGGCAGCAGCGCTGATATTGTGATCGTTATGGCCTCAACTGACCGGTCAAAGCGCAGCCGGGGCATCACCTCTTTTATCGTTGAAAAAGGCACGCGGGGATTCAATGTGGGGAAAAAGGAAAACAAGCTGGGGATGCGGGCCTCGGACACCTGCGAGCTTATTTTTGAAAAATGCGCAGTGCCGGCCGATAATGTTCTCGGCAATCCCGGCGAGGGTTTGGTGAGCGCCCTCACCGCGCTTGATACCGGCCGCATCGGCGTCGGGGCGCAGGCACTGGGTATCGCCCAGGGCGCGCTGGTGGAGTCGGTTAAATACGCACAAGAGCGCAAGCAATTTGGCAGGCCAATTGCGGATTTTGAGGCAATCCAGTGGATGATTGCCGACATGGCGACAGAAATTGCCGCAGCGCGTTTTCTGGTGCATCATGCGGCATGGCTCAAAGACCACAGCCAGCCGTTTACCGTTGAAAGCGCCATGGCGAAACTCTATGCCTCGGAAGTTGCCATGCGTGCTGCCACCAAGGCCATCCAGATCCACGGCGGCTATGGCTGCATAAAAGATTATAAGGTTGAGCGCTATTTTCGGGATGCAAAGGTGGTAGAAATTTATGAGGGCACATCTGAAATCCAACGGCTCATTATTGCCAGAAACGTTATAGGTAAAAAAAGAAGTTAAATTCTAAACAAACACAAATTTCAAATTCTCAACATTCAAAACAGCTTATTATTTTGAGAATTCGCCTTTGATAAAAAAGCAATATCAATGAGGAAGAAGAAAGACCTGCATATCATCGTCACGATCAAGCAAGTTCCGGACACGCGTGAGGTTCGCATTGATCCAAAAACAAATACCCTGATTCGGGAAGGGGTGCCCAGCATTGTCAACCCCGAAGACCGGAATGCAATTGAAGCGGCGCTGCGGCTCAGGGAAAAGCACGGCGGAAAAATTACGGTCATAACCATGGGGCCGCCGCAAGCAGAAGAGGCACTGGCCGAGGCGCTTGCCATGGGCGCTGATCATGCGGTATTGCTTACTGACCGCGTATTTGCCGGCGCTGATACGCTGGTTACCGCGTTTACCCTTTCGCGCGCAGTGCGCAAACTTGAGCCTTTTGACCTTATCATCTGCGGCCGCCAGGCAATAGACGGCGATACTGCGCAGGTGGGCCCGCAGTTGGCGGGATTTCTTGATCTGCCGCAAATCACCTATGCCACAAAGCTGACCTTGAAGGATACGACACTGATCGCCGAACGGTCGCTTGAGGACGGTATTGAGGTGGTTCGGGTGAAACTTCCTGTGCTGGTGACGGTGACAGCGGATATCAACCAACCGCGCTATCCTTCTCTCTTTAAACTCCAGGATGCCTGCAGCGGCAGCTCTATCACTACATGGCATGCGCGGCATATCAATGTTCCGCAGGATATGCTCGGGCTTGCCGCATCGCCCACCTGGGTAAAAAAAATTTTTACGCCGACCCACGAGAAACGGGGAACTGTTATCACCGGAACGGAAAAAGAGATGGCTGCAGTGTTGCTGCGGAAACTGAAGGAGTTGCATTTTGTTCAATGAACTCAAAACCGCAGAGGACACGGAGATAGTCTTTTCGATTTAAAAGAAGGATTGATTGCTGAAATGACCTCTTTTCTATAATATTTTGCAAATTGAATTTTTTCTGACAACCCTGTGGCTATTTTTTTAATATGATTAAGTTAATCCCTGAAAACTGCGTTGCGTGCAAAAAATGCGTAAAAATTTGCCCCTTCGGCGCCATACAGCTCGAAGGCACAACACCGCGGTTAAATGATCGGTGCAAGGGATGCGGAGCGTGCGTGGACGCATGCCGGTTTGATGCCATAGCCCTGACCGGCTCGCAGACCGCCGGTATGAAAGACCTTGCCGCTTATGCAGGCGTCTGGGTTGTTGCCGAACAACGAAACGGTGTCATCCAAACGGTTACCTTTGAACTACTGGGAAAAGCACTGGAGCTTGCCCGGCAGCGTTCAACCGAGGTCACCGCGCTGCTTCTGGGCAGCGGAATTGCCGACAGTTCACCGCTTTTGTTTGCGCATGGAGCCGCCCGGGTGCTTATTGCCGACGCCCCGTTTTTGCGTCACTATCGCACGCTACCATATGCGCGCATCATATCCGAGCTTATTGTCACCCATAAACCTGAGATTGTCCTGTTTGGCGCCACAACCATCGGCAGAGACCTCGCTCCCCGGGTGGCTAATAAACTGGGCACCGGACTCACTGCGGACTGCACGGACCTTACCATCTCATCAGATGACGGGTCGTTGCTGCAGACGCGGCCTGCCTTTGGCGGCAACATCATGGCAACCATTGCCTGCCCGCGCCACCGTCCGCAAATGGCCACCGTTCGCCCCGGCGTCATGCAGTCCCAGCATGTTGCAAAACACGCCGGAGAGTACATTCACGTTGCCGTTCAGGAAAAGCCCGGCGACAGCCTGGTGGATATAATAAAAACAGTGAAAAAACAGCGCAGCACGGTTGAACTGGAAAAGGCGCAGATAATTATTTCAGGCGGGCGGGGCCTGGGGGCTCCTGAAAACTTCAAACTGATTAAAAAGCTGGCCAGAGCCCTTGACGCTGAGATTGGCGCATCAAGAGCGGTTGTTGATCTGGGCTGGATACATCACGACCATCAGGTGGGACAAACCGGCAAGACTGTGCGTCCACGGCTTTATATTGCTTGCGGAATCTCCGGCGCGGTCCAGCATTTAGCAGGCATGCAGAGTTCAGACATCATTGTTGCCATCAACCGCGACCCCCAGGCGCCGATTATAAACGTTGCCCATTTTTCCCTCATCGGCGACCTGAACCGGATCATTCCCGAATTGATAAATCAATTGCAGAATAAGTAAGGCTTCGGCAACCGCCAGAAGTCGTGCTCCCCTATTGCACCTCCTGTTGCGCAGCCTGAGTATCAAGCTTTTTTATGAAAGCGTTCGCAAAAAATCTTCTCCTGCATGATATGCAGTTTGCAGAATGTCCGGATGATTTTTTACCACCCCTTTTCCATGCTGCTTGCCGCGTGTTCCGGTTACGACCAGCACATCGGTGGTCTCCACCCCATGCAGCCTGAGCAGAATGACCATGTTTTCAACGATATTGTCATAGGCTGTCTGATTAGGCCACATCCATGAACAGACCACCAGGCCCTTTTTAAGACCCGGCATTTTGCGGGTGAGAAAGGGATTTGCAAAGCAGTCCCAGCGATCCATGAAATTTGCCATTATCCCGTTTTCCCGGGCGGTATAGATGGGGAAGCCCATGATGAAACCGTCCATACCAAAAATTTTATCGTACATAAATTCGGTCATATCATCCTTCACCGTGCAGATAGTTTTAACGTCAGCCTTGCGACAGGCACGGCAGCCGGTGCAGGGCTTAATGTTCAGATCGCCCAGATAAAACTTTTCAACCTCTGAACCATTATCCACACAGGCCTTCACCAGCACGTCAATTATGACATCGGTGTTACCGCCTTTGCGCTTGCTGGAATTAACCGCAAGAATTTTTTTGCCGTGAGAGATCGCCGCATCTGTCACGCTCTTTTTCAGCCATCGGGTGAGCTTCACCGGTTCGGCGCCCGGTTCAAGGTGTTCTTGTTCCCGGGAAGCGATCATGTCGGCTTTTAGCTGTGCCGGATCTTTGACTTTGAGGATCAACGGCTCATACCCGCCCGGAAAAACCTCGTAAACAGCCCGCCAAAAAATATCCTCAGTTACCAGTGCGGCACCCTCATAGGCGGCAATTTTTTCAGCGTTATACCTGAGTCGCTCCTGCCAGCGGTCTCGTATAACCGCCGGGAATATTTCACATAAGGCGTTAATTTTTTGCCCCAAGCCTTCCTGCCATGGTAACCGATTCATGCAATACCTCCTGTGTATGTCATTTGTTGAACGAATACAGAACGTAGTCAGCGAATCCTGCGTGTTTTTCTTATGTCATAACCTCTTTGACAATATTCACAATGCGCTGGTAGAGCATATCATCTGTCTGAATGCCTGTTTTTCGCACGCGCAAGGAGATCTCGAGGAATGTGTTATCCCACGATTCAAGCGGTTTAATAAAAACACCGTCCAGGGGAACGCGATCAACAATTTTTGCCTGATACGCTTCACGCGCAATGTCTATATCTCCAGTAAAAAGATATTTTACCGAATAGAGGGTCTCTTTACGCAGTTCCCAGAGGCGCAATTCCACTTCCGCGACAGAGCTTAGCACATCCCGCCAGGAACCGTCTGCAAGAATACCGTCAATGATGAATATGTGCGCCAGGGCGGCCCGAGTTTCCTCGGTAATTTTTACCATTTGGTCCCTGAAAGCGCCGATGGTCGGGTAAACAATTATCCGCGGCGTTGCAAGCTCCAGACTCTGGCATTCAAAAGTGATGTGGCGGGTAAATTCGTTATGGTATCTGCCGTTGTCTTCTATGTAAAAGATAACCGGTATCGTCCCTGCAATCTCTTGAAATGCATATTGGACCGTGATGCCATGAATTTTTTCTTTGTCCACATCATCATAATAACTGCGCATCCGCAACAGGCGCATGAACATCCACATATATTTGGACAATGCGAGCAACTTTTTTCTGGCGGGAACCATTTCTACTAAGCGGGCAAATATATCCTCGTTATTGCGCAGCATAACCAATTCAAGCCCTAATTTTTCGATGAAGGACGGTTTTTGTTCATCAATATTTTTATTGAGTCGGGAAAAAATGAATTTTTTTTGAATTTCTTCAAGCGTTTGTTTTTCTATGAACGCTTCTACTTCCCGATCATTGACAGCGGTAAGCCCCGCTGCAGCACGCCAGTTGTGAATAATGCCTCTTTTAAATGTTTTAAAGGGGGTATGAAACCACATGCGGGAAACTTTATCCTTATCCAGCAACCGATGCCGTTTCTCGCGTTTTTTACGATAGAGTTTCTGCCCAAAGCTTAACGCATGGATAATTTTTAGAATTTGCGGCGGGGTATAATGCGTGTTGCAGATGAGAAAGATAATAATATCTTCAATATGATAGTGCTCAATTAAGGTTTCACACAGCTTTTCAATGATAGGCGGCGTGAGGTCGTGCGGTTCTATGATTACCTGAAATACGCTTGGTGCAAGAAGAATAAAGTCTGCTTTTCGCACCATAAAAAAATCTGCAATCATATAAAGAGCGCCATGTTCTATTCTTCTGTTTGAATAATCAGCAAGGAGAAAGCACAACACTACTTCAGCCAGTACCGCATAATGCTCTTGCAGATCTTTTGGCACCCTGCGCCGGTTACGGAGAGCAAAAAAATGCTTTATGTGCGAACTGTCTATGCTTTCTTTTTGTAAAAGCTGAAAGAGATAGGCAAGGTAGTCTTTTCCCTCATGGTCACGGAATAGGGTTGTGATACTTGCTTTAACTTCCTGTTTTTTGTGTGTTTTGTTCTTAAAGATTTTTGCGGTAAATCTGTCTAAGTCAGGGCTTGATTCAATAAATTTAAGCAACGCTTGCGCCAAATCTTTCATCTTTTTCCACTTAAAATAGTTTGTTTCGCACCGCTTGCATCACCACTTTGCTTGAAAAGATAGTATATCACCGACGGCCTGTGCCAGAAAAATATTTTAAGTCGAGGACGATACGCAAATCAGTATCCTCCACATTATCCCTAATTTCGGGCAAACCGCATGAGAGCACGGCAACGCCAAGGATGACAAACCAAAAATCTAAAAGGCCGCGCATGGAAATTGAATTATAGTTTTTATATTCTATAGTATAGATAAAAGGAGGTGAACAGGACAATGTCCCACGCGTTAAAACATTTTTTGCATATTGAGCACCTTGACCGCCCCGTTGATATTCTGCTGTTTCTTTTTGTATGGCGCTATCGGTTGCGATTCCGGTCGTGTTATTTGTTTTTGCGGTTGCAAGCGTTATCATTTTTTCGCTTATAAGACTGTTTAACGGCTGAGTGGATGTTTGCGCTGCATCCGGTATAGCCATCCATCCCGCTTTTTGCTTCCCGAACCCATCGTTTCAGCCAGTATGACCAGCTTTATAAAAACTTCTTTCCGGCAGGCCAGCGTTCTGCAGCCATAATCTTATTGATATTACCCTCATTATCAGTTAAAGAGAATTGAGATAGGTGTTGAAAAACTTTATTAAAGCAAGGGCTGTGATAAGAAATCAATTCCCAACGCATTGAATGCTCTCGCTTTTGATAGAGTTGAGATTCTTCACGACGTGCAGAATGACACGTTTTCAACAGCCTGTGAGCGAGCCGGCAACCTTAAGGTTTACACTATTGCCGGCAGGAGTCAATTCACGATATTACACCTCATTATTTCATCGGGAGATGCCATGACCGTGCATGAATTAACCGAACAGGAACGGGAACAGATGATAGATCTGTATTACCAAAAAATGAATATGAAAAGGAAGCGCCTCAGCAAGAAGGAATTGGAGCAGGAGATAATTGATTATCTGCGCAAGAAGCATCCCTGTTCGCTGGCAACCTGCGGCAAAGATGGTGTGCCGCGCATTTCCGTGGTGGACTATATAAATGATGGACTCACCATTTACATAATAAGCGAAGGGGGAGAAAAATTTAAAAACCTCCGCGAAAACAACAAGGTTGCTATCGGCATTGGAAGCTCTGCGAGGACCACACAATCGGTGCGCGGCGTAAATATCTGGGGAATCGCCGAAGTTTTTACCGATGATACGCCGGAATTTGCCTACGCATTGAAACTGTTTCAGCCGGTTTTGAAAGCAATGGAAAAAGAAATGGGCAGCCCGGTTCAAATACCAAAGGGGATTTTACGCCTCATCAGAGTTACGCCGACTAAAATGGTGTATCATCACAATAAAATGGGAATCAAAAATGCCCACTGGGTTGCTGATGAGTAATTTTTCACGTTATTAAAGGTGGTCTGCTGTTCCCTTACCGTTATGGTAATGAATATAAAAATCCTCTCTGTAGGCAGAGTAAAAGACCCAGACCTGCGAAACAAGATTAACGACTACACCGCGCGCATCAGCCGCGATGCCCGCATCGCATTCCGGGAGATAAAAGATTCAGAGGTGGAGACTGAAGGCCGGAAATTGATAGATATTATTAACCGGGAAACTGGCTATGTTTTTGCGCTGTCCGAAGAAGGCGCGCTTTGCACTTCTGCTGCTTTTGCCGCACACATAGGCGCCATACAACAAAAACTTATTTTTGTGATCGGCGGTCCGTGCGGTTTGAGCCAGGCCGTCAAAAAACGGGCTGATGAAATCCTCTCCCTTTCCCGCATGACATTCAGCCACGAAATGGTGCAGCTTTTTTTGCTGGAACAGCTCTATCGGAGCATTTCTATACTGCGCAACCGCAAGTATCACAAGGCGTAGCCGTAGGGATGAGGCGCCGCGATGCACTCTCGTTAATTTAGAGCAATAAGACGCAGTCTTTACTATACCCGGCGCGCTGTGATATACAATAGCTGAGCCATCACGTCTGTCAGGGAACAGCCATCGGCCTCTGGGACTAAAACACCATTGTAATGAGAAAGAGGTAAGTTTGATGGTATTTATATATATTCTATTAATCATAGCCTCCTATTTTATCGGCGCAATTCCCACCGGTGTGGTTTTCGCAAAGATGTTTTCCGGGAGGGATATTCGCCGGGAAGGAAGCGGCAATATTGGCGCAACAAATGTTACCCGGGTGCTCGGGAAAAAACTTGGGATTCTTACCCTTGCCGGCGATCTTCTGAAAGGTTTTTTTCCGGTATGGATCGGCTTTAATCTGTTTTCTTCATTACCTGTGGCATGTCTCATGGGATTGGCGGCCTTCCTCGGCCATCTGTTTCCTATTTATCTTGGATTCGTGGGCGGCAAAGGGGTCGCAACAGCGTTAGGGGTTTTTCTTTGCCTGTCTCCCGTGGCAATTCTTATAGAAATGGTAATTTTTGCCACGGTGGTCGGGATTTGGAAATATGTTTCTCTTGGATCGCTCAGTGCTGCCGCAACATTGCCGCCACTGCTTATAATTATTGGTTCTCCGAAACCAGTGGTGCTGTTGAGCATTGTCTGTGCGCTGTTGATATGGATAAAGCATAGCAGCAATATACAGCGGCTTTTGAATGGAACAGAACATAAATTCGGCGCTAAACCGGCTGACAGCCGGTAGCTTGTAGCCGGCGGCCCTAATCAGGATATAGAGCATGAAAACCACGCGCAGAGAGTTTATCAAGCAGAGCCTTATTCTGGGGGGAGTTATCAGTGCCGCACCCTGGTTAAACAGTTCGGTTAAAAGAGCCTTCGGCAGCACTAGCACTGCCCAGGCAACCATCGCCAGGGTAATCGGCGAGAGCAGGGTTGAAACGACCAGGAAAGCTATCCAGCTTCTGGGCGGCATGGAGGCGTTTGTCAAAAAAGACCACCGGGTGATTCTCAAGCCCAATATGTCTTTCCCGCATCCGCCGGAGCGGGCCACCAATACGCATCCGGAAGTTGTCGCGACCATTGCCCGGATGTGCGTTGATGCTGGCGCACAAGAAGTTCTGGTGCTCGATTTCCCATTCAACCGCCCCGAACCCTGTGTGCGGTTATCCGGCATTGCCGATGCCTGCAAGGGAATTCCCCGGACGTATGTTCTGGCACTGACAGAGGAAAAATTCTTCAGAACCATCCCGATTCCCCGCGGCAAAGCGATCACCTCAGTCAAAATCATGCGGGACGTGCTTGATGGCGATGTCTTTATAAATATTCCCACCGCAAAGTCTCATACCACCACCGGCGTGAGCCTGGGGATGAAGGGTCTGATGGGCATCATGTGGGACCGCGAATATTTTCACGCCAAAGTTGACATTAACCAGGCTATCGCCGATCTTGCGTCAGCCGTTACCATTAATTTAACCGTGCTTGATGCGTCGCGAGCGCTGGTGAATGGCGGGCCCTCAGGGCCGGGAAAAATTGAAATGCCGCGCACCATTATCGCGGGGACCGACCCGGTCGCGGTTGACGCAATTGGCGTCACACTGGTGAAGTGGTATGGGCAGCAGTTTCAGGGCAGCCAGGTCAAACACATAGCGGCAGCCCATGCCATGGGGATCGGCACCATGGATCCGCATGCCATCCAGATTCTCAGAGCGCAGGTATGAGGAGTAAGGTTCAGGCGCTGTTTTTTATTCTCTTCTGTCTGCTGTTTTTTCTTGCTGCCTACCCCCTTGACCATTCTGTGCCGGTTGATCTGTTCCTCAGAATTGATCCCCTTATTGCGGCAACCGCCTTTCTGGCGTCGCGAGAGCTGTATGCGCCGCTGCTTGCCAGTTTTATTGTTATCGCTGCAAGTTTACTGTTCGGGCGTTTTTTTTGCGGCTATGTATGCCCCCTGGGAACTGCCATTGACTACTCCCATCGTCTTCTGGCTCGCCGAAAAGAGAGCAACGCGCAGCACGCTGCCTTAAAAAATATAAAATATTACCTGGCGCTGGCTCTGGTTGCCTGTACTCTTTTTGGCTTTAACCTGGTTTATCTGTTTGACCCCCTGTCTATATTGACCAGGGTGTTTACTTTTCTGGTCTATCCCTTTTCAGTGCTGCTGCTCAACACCGGTCTTGATGTGCTGCGTCCGCTGGCTGAGGCATTGCGTCTGGTAGCGCTTTCCCACAAACACGTCATGCAGCCGTTGTTTTTCATGACATTGATCACGCTGCTGATATTCAGCGCACTGCTGGCGCTGAATTTTTTTGCCGCGCGCTTCTGGTGCCGAAATCTGTGCCCCTTGGGCGCACTTTTGAGCATATGTTCACGCTGGGGAATATTTAAACGGCAGGTGAGCGATGCCTGTAACCGGTGTATGAAATGTTACCGGGAATGCCCCATGGGCGCCATTGCGGACAACCCGGCGCATACCCGCGGTGCCGAATGCTTTCAGTGTCTGCACTGCGCGGCCATATGTCCGCAAACTGCCATATCATTCACACCGGCACGCTGGCTGTCCCCCCCGGGGTTTAATACCGCGTTTGAGCTTACCCGCAGAAATCTGTTTTTGTCGCTGGGGGCCGGTGCGCTTACCGCTTTCAGCCTCAACACGGCGCCGTTTGTAAAACAGGGTGCTCCCCGACTGATACGTCCGCCTGGCGCGCTGCCGGAAAAAAATTTTTTAGAGCGGTGTGTGCGGTGCGGCGCATGCATGAAAGCGTGCCCAACCAACACCCTGCAGCCATGCCTGTGGGAGAGCGGACTCAACGGTCTCTGGTCGCCGCGCCTGGTTCCGCGTCTTGCCGGATGCGATCAGACATGCAATGTGTGCGGCAGGGTGTGCGCGACCGGCGCGCTCAGAGACCTACCGCTTGAGGAAAAGCGCAATGCAAAATTGGGGACGGCCGTAATAGACCGCGAGCGGTGCCTGGTGTGGGCTGACAATACCCTGTGTCTCATCTGCGATGAGCAATGCCCCTATAACGCTATTATATTTAAATGGCACGAGGGTGCCCGCCGGCCGTTTGTTGTTGCCCATAAATGCAATGGATGTGGATTTTGTGAAGAAAAATGTCCGGTGCGGGGCGAGTCGGCAATCATAGTAACACCGCGGGATGAAATACGCCTTGTCTCAGGCTCATATATTGAGGCAGCGAAACAATTACAGCTTGAATTCAGGGAAGATCCAGGCACTGACCGGTTTCTATTAGACGAAACACCGGAGAGCGGCACGGCGCCTCCGGCTGAGAAGGCCGGCAGCGCTACAGATAAAATTCCGGAAGGCTTTCAATTGAAATGATCTTTACTAATTCATCAAGGCTATGGATAACATACGGACCGCTTTCATGCCGCGACCGGTCAATGAGATAGGCGTGCATGCCGACGCGGCGTGGTGCGTCAAAATCAAACTCTCGATGATCGCCCACATGCAGAATCTCTGCAGGCGGTATCCCTAAATGTGCGCACACCTGTTGATAGATGTCCTCTTCGCGCTTGACTCTGCCAAAATCACTGGTTACGGAAAAGATCCTGTTAAAGAACCTGCCGATGCCGGTGGCCGAAACCTCCAGATCAAGAAACAGCCGGTTTGCATTTGAAATAATAATCAGCTTATAGAACCCCTGCAAACTGGCAAGCACGGGCAACACATCTGGGTAAAGCGCAATCAAGTGCCGAAAATCAGCCAAAAGCTGTTCAGGCGAAATAGCGAGCTTTAAATATGCTAACCAGAACGGCAGGTCGTACCAGTTGAGATCATGATCGCCCATGGCATCATAGAGGCTGAAGATGTATTCCCGGGCTTTTTCCAGGCTGATAGCCCGCTGCGCTGCATAGTGTTGTGGTATGCCAACGCGCCAGACTGCATCGACAAATGCCGGCGTGGTAAGCGTGCCGTCAAGGTCAAAAGAAATAACGTTCATGGCTTTAGACACCCCCATATTCGCAAAAACTTTTTCTCAAAAATTGACCCTGAAATTCCGGTAAAGCGATCGTGAACATCAAAACCTCCCGGCGCATTTTCTTTCCCCCAATAACGCAATAAAATATTGTGGGGAATGGCCTGTTATTTTGTCTGTTGTAAAGATACGGTAATTATTTTACACTTATTGAAGCCTTAACCATGAGGAGCCCAGCATGATCTGTATTCAGTGCGATAAAGCGCGTTTTGTCAGCGGCACCGAGATGTGCCGCAACGACGGCAGAATATTCTGCGAAAAACTTAAAAAACTGGTTGATAAATACCAGGAATGCGAGCTTGAACCGTCTGCTTGCCGCGAGGAGTGATCACTCTGTTGCTGCTGTTACCGGCTCGCTCCTCGTTTCCTTACCCACGCCCATAATCCCCGATAGAAACCAATCCCGTAGGCAGCCTGCTGCAGTATAAAAACAAACGGCACGAGAAAAAAAAGTTTTATTTTCTCTGTTAAAGAGGCCGCGTTATCCCTGCTTCCAGCAACGCCCAGCAGCAATAGGAATAATAATCCGACAGCACACAATAGATGCAGCACAGTCATGAAAAAGGCAAAAAAAACGGCAAGCACCAGCGTCAGGCAGACACATAACATTCCGGCTGCTGGCACAACATGCAGCAATTCCAGCATGGCCGGGTGCAGACGCGCCAGAGCAACGCGGGCCTCTCCCATTCGCATGAGCTGGGTAAAGAACTGTTTAACCGTTGAACGGCGCTGATGGCAGACTTGGGCTTTTTCATGATACACGAGTAAAAACCCCGCGGCTTTTATTCTAAAACTCAACTCAATATCCTCGCCGTGGTAAAGCGGTCTGAAGCCGCCGGTTCGCTCACAAGCCGCTCGGGAAATAGCCATATTAAAAGTGCGCGGATAATAGCGCGCCCATGTTGTGCCGCGTGCACCCCGGATGCCGCCGGTAACAAGCGGCGAGGTCATGCAAAAATGAATTGCCCGCGCCAGTCCGCGTGCGGTTGCGTCGCACGCCTCGGCACCACCGACGGCGCCCACCCGTGTGTCTGAAAAAGGTTCTATCAGCTTTTCCAGCCAATCCGGCAGGGGGCTGCAGTCAGTGTCAGTAAAGGCGAATAAGGCGCCCTGCGCCAGGGCCATACCGCGATTGCGCGCGGCGCCCGGACCCTGATTTTTTTGGTAACAGAAACAGAGATTTTCCCTGCCGCCGGCTGCCAGGGTTTTAAGATACAGCAGGGTGTCATCGGTTGAACCGTCATCCACCACAATGATTTCAAACTCGTGTGCCGGCAGCGTCTGTTTTTCCAGTGCGGCAAGCAGGTTGGCCAATTCCGGTTTGCGGTTATACGTGGGGATAATAACCGACACGCGGGGTGCAGTGCGCTCAGTTTGGGAAAATCGCTCCAGCGCGTTATTCAATACCGTATTTATCCTTAATGATGTGTTCGTTGTCTTTTTGGGATGAGAAGACAATGAGTTCTGCCAGCAACCCGAAGAACATGAGCTGGATCCCAATGATTATAAGCAGCGTTCCCAGCATCAACAGCGGGCGGTTGCTGATATAGGTGCCTGAAAACCAGAGGATTGCCAGGTAGGCATCAATGCCAAAGCCGGTGAGCGAGAGCAGCATCCCCAGGACGCCGAAAAAATGCAGGGGCCGCTGCGTGTATTTCGTGAGCATGATGACCGTGAGCAAATCAAAAAAGCCCCGGAGGAAACGTTCTGCGCCGAATTTTGAGGAGCCATAGCGGCGCGGGCCATGGCTCACAATTACTTCGCCAACCTTGAAACCCTTCCACGCCGCGAGTGCCGGTATAAAGCGGTACAGCTCGCCATACAGCTCCATTTCATCTGCGACTTCCCGGCGGTAGGCTTTAAGGCCGCAATTGAAATCATGTATTTTTACGCCGGTAAAAAACGCAGTAAAAAAATTAAATATGCGCGATGCGAGCCGCTTGCCGATAGAATCCTCCCGCTTGCGTTTCCAACCCGAGACCAGATCAAACCCTTCCCCCAGCCATGCCAGGAGTTTGGGAATTTCTTCCGGAAAATCCTGCAGGTCGGCATCAAGGGTAACCACCTTTTCTCCACGGCAGTGTTTGAAACCCTGGGAGAGCGCCAAAGCCTTGCCAAAATTTCTTCTGAGATGGATAATCTTGACCCGTTCGTCTGTATTGCGCAGTTCTCGCAGTACGGCAAGCGTGCGGTCGGTGCTGCCGTCGTCCACAAAAATCAATTCAAAACCGGCGCCAAGTGGCTGCAACACGCTGCACAGGCGCGCATAGAGCTCCTTCAAACTCTGTTCTTCATTATAGCAGGGAATGACAACGCTTATATCTATAGTCATAATCAGGTTGGCTCTCGTTGTTGCTCTACTGGCTCTTTGGGAAGAGGATATAACATAAAACCGCCGGTGTCTCAATCTGTTTAAGCGGCAGCAGATTTTGCCGGTTGTGAAGGCTGGTGCTTTCTGGTAAGGTTGCATTGACGGAATGAAGAGTCGGGGTTGCAAAGCGTGGAATAACGTGCTGAAAACATACTGAACCCGGCAATCCGCGGCATCTCGCGCGCGTAACCACAACAATTTTGACCATAGAACCGTGGCCATAGAAAGGCGTTACCAGTTGGCGCTTATTATCATGACAATTCTGCAGGCAGGGCTTGCGGCATTCTATCTTAATGCCCTGAGCAGGATTGACAACTGGTCGGCGGTGTATGCGGAAGACAGCAGGGGATACCTGCTGGCGGCTGACTACTGCAGGGGCAGAGAACCGACTGCCGATGACCTGCCGCTTATGAAATACCGGCTGTTCAGCCCGGTCATGCCTTGTGCCGCAGCTCTTTTGGGAACATTCATCGGCGTTCCTGCCGCTTTTGTAACGCTCAACTTCATGCTCTGGAATATAACGGTGCTGGTTTTCTTTCGGCTTATGAAAGTGCTGCTGAAAGAGCCGTTTTACGCATTTGCCGGTGCCGCCCTGTTTACCACATCGCTTCCCGTCATTGAATGGGGTTTGCCGGTGATGGTGGATATGGCTGCCTACTTCTTTGCCTGTCTTATTCCTGGTCTTTATCTGGCGCTCTTCCCTGCGCCTCCGTCAATTAACAACGCGGACACGCGTTCACCGCTTTTTGCAGAAGGCGCGAACGATTGGTCGCCGACGGGCCGGCACATTTTATATAAAAACCTGCTTCTCAGCCTCTGTGTGGGGCTTGCGCTGTTAACCAAGCCAATGCTGGTAATTGGTTTATTGTTTGTGTTGTTTTCGCTTATCAATGGGCGGCGCTATGGAAGCGCGATTATCCAGCTTGTGGTTTCCATCGTCATGGCGGGAACCGCATACTGGTTTTGCGGACTTTCATGGGAAGATTTTACCGCCTTTGGGTCACCAAGGCATCGCGGCGTGATCTATCTTGTGAGCGCTGCGGTTTTTTGTTTTCACTGGGGTTGGGTTTTCTTCTGGCGCGAATGGCGCACAGCGCTGGAACAGAAACAATTTTATATTTTCTATCTCGCGGCGTTTCTGTGTGTGTTTGTCTGGTTCGTGCACAACCCCCGGCTGTTTTTTCTTGTCTATCCGGCGGTTCTGCCGCTTATCGCGGCCGGAATACACCGGCACTCCCTGCGGGCGCGGAATCCGCACAAGGCCGCAATTTTATTAATAGCCGGCTATATCGCAACATCAAATGTGCTGGCAATCTTGCATCTATATGTCATGCGATACCTGAAAATCCGCGACTGGGAAGGGATGATTGATTTTGTGTCGCGCCTGATATGAACGCAACACATCTTACTTTTTCGTCATTGCCAGCGAACCCACAGTAGCGGGAGAACGCGGCAATCTCAGCATTACTGCCATGAACCGGATTGTTTACCGCCTCGTATATGCGCTCATTCTGAGCGTCTTGTCTGTCGTGGTGTTCGGCCTGTTTATTGCCAAGGGAATTTCCGGCTTCCCGCCGGCGCAGTTTCACGACATGATTTATGGAACAGCGTTTAAACCCTATGTGCATCGTGCACTGCTGCCGGCAACCGTTCGGCTGCTGACCGTCGCGATACCCCGCGATCAAAAGAAAGCGCTGGATCGGTTTGTGGATGAAAGCCCGACGATTCATTTAATCAGCGCCGCGGTGCTGTTTATAAAACAGCAGCACCGTGAGGCTCTCACCGAATATGCAATAGCACTGCTGGCACTGTTCTTGTCGCTGCAGGGCTTTATCTGGTCGCTGCGCTACCTCTTTAACAGTCTCTACCCGGTTCCCCGCATATATGCCGATATTACCTGCGTAGCGGCGCTGGCGGCGCTGCCCTATTGTTTCAAATATTACAGCCACCTGTATGATTTCCCGACGCTGTTCCTCGGTACACTGGCCATGGGCCTGATGTATAACAAACAGTGGGGCCAATACCTGACAGTCTTTGTTTTGGCATGCCTCAATAAAGAAACCGCGATTCTGCTGGTTCTGTTATACGCGGTTTATTACCGGCAGCATCTGCATATTGCCCCATATAAAATCCGTCTTGTTTCACAGGTTATCATATTCTTATGTATCAAAACGGTGCTCACCGTTATTTTTATTCACAACCCAGGTTCAATCATAGAAATGCACCTGTTTGACCACAATCTGCGGTTATTTAAGCTTTATCCTCCCGTAACCATTGGTATCTGGCTGGCCATCGGCGCTACACTGGCGTTCCTGGTTTTTTATCGCTGGTCTGAAAAGCCGCGTTTTCTGAGAGATGCGATGTGGATGTGCATCCCCCTGGGATTAGGTATTCTTCTGTTTGGCTTTGCGGACGAGCTGCGCGTGTATTATGAAGTGTATCCGGTTATTTTTCTTTTAGCGTTTGATGGGCTGTGTAGTTTGTCCGGCGGTCCGTTGCCAAAGGCTGAAAATGGCGCGCAGAAAAATGAAATCGAGGCGGGGTAAAATATGAGGAAAGCAATGTTCTGACTGAAAAGTCGGCAAACAGAAACAAAACCATTTAATATGTTACTATGACGGGATTTCCCCACACGGCAGCGTCAAAATTCCGATCGCCGCGGGGGCCCGGTTCAACCGATAGACTGAGGTTAACCGCCTTTCCGGCAAAGCGCGAAAGATCGAGGGTGACATCATGCCAGGTTCTCTGGTTCGGCTTGTGTTTGGGGTCAAGATACTGCAGGTAGATAGTCCGCGTGCGGAAAAAATAGCTGCGCGGTTTTAAGAATGTGCTTTGCAGTTCCACGCCCACCATGCCGATCTCGTCAAACAGATTCTCCAGCAGTTGATCGCCCATAAGAATTTTAATAGTTATGCCGTCGCCTGCCTTATCCCAGGTATCGGGCATGGTTGCCAGCGAAACCTTAAGAGCGCACCGCTGGTTCGGGAGCACAAGCCTAAAAGTTGCTTCACTATCCGGCGCCTGGATGAAGGCCGGCTTGGGTTTGTTTTCAATAGTAACCGTCGCTGCCCTGAAAGAATCATGCGGCAGGGCGGGCTGGCCACAAATAGTTGCTCCGCGCAGGTTATGTAAAAACCGATACACCACTGTTTCTGAGGCGCCTGATTGCTCGCGGGAACCGGGCACCCGCTTTAGGACATAGAGGTGCATCCATTTTCCATACAGCAGGCTGTAATAAGAGGCTGCGTCCGCCACCTCATACTGCTCAGTACAAAAGTATTTAAGCGTGTAGAAACCGGTGGGAATCGGGGAATTGGCAATAAGATATTCAGCATCTATGCCCGGGAGCAGCCCCTCAATCCACCAAGGGATATCATAGGCACGGGGCAGAATTTCATCAGGATGAGCAAGGCAGTAATCCATGGAATGCCAGCAGTCCCACGGGAACCCGGCAGAAATTTTGTTATGTGGGACGCCGGTGTTAAGCAGCCGTTCGCCCAGCTTCCATTTGGCATCGTTCCAGCTTAAAAAGTCCTGCGTGCCCATGAGACACAGTGCTATAAAACCGGCCAGTGAAGGGATTAAATATTTTTTTTGCACCGGCAGCTTTTTCATGAAACCGCAGAAACACAGAACAAAGAAGGGGATGAGAACCAGATAGTAACGGGTGAATTTAAAACGAATAACCAGCAGGTACAGCACCTGCAATACCCCAATGGCCAGAAGCATGAGCTGCGGCGAGGATGCTTTCAGGAAACGCTGCGACGCGTTGTTCGCAATGATCAGCCATAGCAGATACGTAATGGAAAAGATGGCAAGAAAATCAATAATTTTATAGAAGAACAGCACCGCATGATCCGTTCCCCGGTAGCCGTATTCAGACACAAAGGCAAAGTGGAAACCATTCAGCCAGGTATAGATGGACGACTGCATGCCGGCATGGTCGCTGGTCAGATAGAACAGCACCCCCGCAAGACAGAATATCAGGATCAGGGATGTCTGGCGCCTCTGGAACAGCTTGGCGGGTTCAGGCAGGAGTGCCAGACTCAAGGGAATAAAACTCAGTCCCAGAAACTCAAGGATCAGAATAGGGCGGTGAAACAGTTTTGCAAACAGGTGCGCTGGGTGCAGGATGCCCTCTACTATCCATTGCACCTGCTGCAGCGAAGAATATGTGGCTCCATGGATATTTTGAAACCAGTATGTATAAAGAATAAAAACAATCCCGGGCGCCGCCCAGCAGGCAAGCGCAGCCTTGAGGCCTTTTGCATAATCAGTTCGCCGGAACAGGAAGTGAAGCCCTGCGCCTGCCGCTATCAAAATTCCCTGCTGCCGCACCAGCACGGCAAGAGACGTAAAAACAGCCCCCAGCAGCAAATGACCAAGCGGTGCCCCGGCAGCCCCGCGCGTGTAAAAAAACAGCGCGATGAACATAAGCGCTAAAAAATGCTGGTCCGTAAAAAACGTGTAGAGCAAGGGAAACGAAAAGGGATTGAAAATAAACAGCAGCACTAGCCACAGAGATCTCAGCGCATCCCATTCTGCCTGCCGCAAAAGAAGGTAAAAAAAGATTGCACCGATGGCGCTGATTGCAAGCGTTGAAATTATCAGGGTGTTGGCGGAGAAACCGAGCGCCCAAGCAAACAGAGCCCCCCACCATACCTGAAACACCAGGCTTGGGCTGGTCCAAGGAGTAAATTTCATCTGACCGGTTTGATAAAAGGTCTGGACTGCCCGTATGTAAGACCAGTCGTCATCCAGCGGATGAATGGTATAGAGGCGAGAAAACAGAATCAGCAAAATATAGAGACATAAAAGGATCAGGATATTTCTGAAATCAGCGGGCGTCAAAAATTTTTTATTGTTCACAGATACTATGGCTCCAGCAATATGACATATGCTAATTACTATAGGGAGCATTAATATCGCATAACTGCAAGCAATTCAAGGAGTTTTACCCCCTGCCGGCTTTCTTCAATGTTAGGACCAGAGAAAGTATGCCACAGGAAAAGGAACACGCACAGTCATAGACAATGTTATGGCCTAAATTAATACGCGGAGTGCTTTTAAAGCGCTACCAGCGCTTCATGGTTGATGTGAAGCTGAACAATGGGCATGTGGTAACCGCCCATTGTCCCAATACCGGCAGCATGCGCGCGTGCTGTGAACCGGGGAGGACGGTTTATCTCTCCCGTCACCGCACCCCTTCGCGTCGTTTGCCCTATACCTTTGAGCTTATTGAAATGCCTGCGTCTCTGGTCGGTGTGAATACTGCAGTTCCCAATCGACTGGTCAGGGAGGCAATTCAGCACCGAGTCATCAGGGACTTAGAGGGCTATGACGGTGTGCGCCCCGAAGTTCGCTACGGCAATCATTCGCGGGTTGATTTGTTGCTTGAAAGCGCGCAACGGGGGCGCTGTTTTGTGGAAATAAAAAATTGCACGCTGGTGGAACAGAAAATTGCCTATTTTCCCGATGCGGTCACTGCGCGGGGACTAAAGCATTTGCAGGAACTGCAGCAGCAGGTGCAGAACGGGCACCGATGTGTTATATTCTATCTCATACAGCGCATGGATGCGTGCTGCTTCAGGCCAGCCGATCATATTGATCCCGGGTATGGACGCGCGGTGCGGCGCGCTGTGCAAAACGGGGTTGAGATAATGGCCTGGGATGTAACGATAGATTGTGAGAAAATAGCATTGCGCAGACCAGTTCCCTGTGATTTATCTTGGTGAATTAATATGGACGTGAAAGTAAACGGATTCAAAGCGCTTGATTTTAACGAGGCGCAGCGCATTGCAGATATGGTAAACTTTGATGTGCTGCAATATGCAAAAAAACTGCGCGCCTGCGGGCCGGGTTGTGATTATTTTTCAAAGGATAAAAACTTCTTCATAACGATGCTGCTAAAGCATATCGGCTCCCTGCAACAAAACACTCGGTCAATTCAGAGTTTGCCCGCCGAAGTCATTGAATGGTATCAGAGAGCCCGGAAAATGGAGCGCGAACAACAGGAGGCAGAAAAGCACTTCATGCGTATTCGGTTAAACAAATGAATAAACAGCTGAATGCTAATCGCCGAAACCCTTAGCAAAAGGAGGAGGTTATGCCCTTTATCATTGATCAAGAACTATGCGCTGCCTGCGGTTCGTGCGTCGGCAATTGCCCCAACCGGGCCATCGTCATGCGGGGCGAGCAATACTTTATTACCAACATGTGCTGTGATTGCGGCGTATGTCTTGCATACTGCTCAACAGATGCAATCAAAAAGGGTTCGGTCAAAGCTGAGTTTGACAACAAGAAAACAGACCGGGCTTTAAAGGAAAAGCTGTCCCTGAAAAGGAACATTGTTGCCATGAAGTTTGCCGACACGGCGCCAGACGGCGTTCGCGTTGAGGATGGACCGACGTTCTGGTGTGCCATTTGCGGCGATATCTTTGACGGGCAGGAAGCGCCGGTCTTTTTTACCGGCATGGCAAGCAGTTGCGGCGGATCGAAAAATATTGGCATCGGATCAAGAAAAGTTGCCAAGGAGGATTTTGACATGGTTATCAACGCGCAGGTAGTGGGGGAGGGCAATCTGTATGCGACAAAAGATTTGCTTGCCAAAAACAGAGGATTGTTTCCCCGCTATCCGAAAGTATACGGCGGCATGGTTCTTGGTTCGCTTGAGAAGGTCAGCAAACCCGACATAATTTTATTTCCGGTCAACGGCCATCAATTGAGCATGATCTCAACTGCTTATTCATTTGAGACGGCAGAGCTGATTACAGGATATGCCGGCAAGTCAACCTGCCTGATGAGCATCACCATTCCGTTCATAGAAAACAGGCCGGTCTTTACGCCCGGCGACCATGGCGGGCGAACGTTTATGCGCCTTCAGGACGAGGAAATTGTCGTGTGTCTGCCTTACCGGCTGGTGCCGGGTCTGGTGAGGAACCTTGACCGGACGGTCTATGCGCAGGTAATACAATGACGAATGTAATGTATTAGTTGGAAAGGAAGCAGGGGAAGATTTGCCGGGGCGGGCACAATTTGGGATCGCACAACGCTGCAATAACACTCTCTGTTCTCTCAGGAAACTATATCCGTATTTCTGACTGACGGTGCAGCCAAATAGCTAAAACCGGATCCACAGTCCGACAGCAGTGGATATTTTCGTCTTTTTTGATGGGGGCCAGATCCTCAAGTTGGCGCATGGAATGTTGACCTCCTCCCATTGAGCCCAATTTGTTTTTGCGGATATAATCACCCCCAAGAAGTTTTTGTGTTGTGCAAAAACAGCGAGGTGCCCTCTAATTTTTCACTCCTGCCCTAAACAAACCAAGCACCTGGGTTTTGAAGGTTACTATTCCGTTTGCTGCCTGCTCCGGTTCAATCGCATCCCAGTCATTGGTAACATGATTATAAATATAGGCCTTGACCTGACCTTCGAGCGCTAACATGGGTTTATAGGGAATAGAAATCGTAACATCACGGTTGAAAAACATTCTATACGGACCGAAGTGCACAGCAGGACCAACTGCCCGTGTTCCCTTCATGCGCGGTGGGTTGATCTGATGGCCGATGTTTATCACGGTGTCTTCCCACATACAGTCATTAGTATCCCGCGGATCGTTAATAGGAATTGCTGTTTTAGGCGTAAAAGACTCGGGCCTGTCAGGATAAGGGTCAGCCGGAATTTCAATCCGTGAACCTTTGATGGGGCTTAAACCGTGACTCACTTCCACAATGCCGCCCTCAGACTTGAGGATAGGTTGTGAAACTGCAATAACAATTTTAGTTTCTTTCGGGAAAAGGTTGAAACGTTCTATCGTCCCTCTCAGCACCACATAGTAAGCTTTGGCAAATAGCTCCCCCACACCACTATAAGATGGTGCGACGGTTAGGGTTGCGACCGCATTCGTATGCTCGCAGTTTACCTGATTGCCTTCCGCATCTTCGCAATAGGTTAGCGCGTATCGTCTCGCCTCAAGGTCTGCTTTGGGCACAATTGGGATATTATTCAATTCCCGCATGACCATGATGTTGTCAAAATTATCAAAATACCAGTGGCAGGGAGCCAGTATTATTTTGTCCACACCGTCGGCCTTTATAGCCTGAATGGCGTCCCTAATGCTTTTAAAGTGTCCGCCCAGATTAGCCCCGACATACAGGCCGTAGCAGTAAAAATTGTCTTCAAGAAGATCGCTGTTTTTATTTCCTTTGGAAAATATCAATTCGTATTTGCCGCCAAACGCAGACTGTAAAGCCTTCTTCCAGGAGAGATAGTTAAGATAGGCATTTTCGTGATAGACTTCTTTGCTCCAAGGGTGACCAGTGCTTTCTGTGGAACCCCAGGGAAGGCCGCGGGTAATATACACAAACGCAATTTTAGACCCTGCCGGATAAGCCTCAATATATTGCCTGAGGTTCGCTATGTTCATTGCATTAAATTCCGGCGTTCTGCCCACTTGTCTGGTCTGATACAACTCCATTTCATCAAGCACCCCGATCTCGCACAGACGCTCTTTTACGTAGTTAAGAGTAAAAAATTCATTGGCATAGCGATTGTGGTCAGTGGTCTCACGCGCCAGAAGCAATTTTTTGAATCCTTCTCTGGCAAACTGCTCTGCAACATCGGTTTCAAGCTCTGTATATCCGGTCACTTTGTTATACATACCAAAACGAACATCTATTCTGTCCCCAAATGAGTCCTCAAGCATCATTTTTGTCGTGTTCATTATGGCTTCAGCAATAGCATCGGGAAGATAAGCCTCCGGCGGGCTGGTGGGTCCTCCCATAACCGCATAATAGCGCATAAAGGTGAGACAGCTACCTTCATATATATCGCCCGCCCCATTGGGTAAGGGAACGCTGCTTGAACCAATTTTGTACCAGCCGGGGAGAAGGTCCTCTCCGGTTCGCGGATCAGGAGGATAAGACAATTCCCCGGTCATCCCGCTTCGTATTTCGCTCGCCGGCGTAATGGGAACATCCTGGGGAATCATGTCGGGCGTTATTGAAGGAAGGTTTGGATTGATGCTTATATACACACCGTTTTCAAACCGGTAAATGCCGGAGTTATCATAGACCGTTGCACTACCGGGCCATGACGCAGCAAACAACCACGGCATCAGACCCATATGAAGCTGATGGGGAAATTCGCCGACATGTCCGAATTTACATGGTTGCCCGGGATATTGCGTCCAATCTCCAAATCGCGCCATCGTATGACTATTCCAGGCATATTCAAAGTTATACCCTGAAGGCATACCCCAATCAGTAATGAGCACCGCAATTTTATCTTTCACCGCTGTTGCCGCGTTGCCCTGGGACGGAAATAAATAGGTTATGAGCACGGTGATAATGACAAAAACAGTTCGTGTCTTCATAATGCCTCCGATAAAATAACGGTTACATAGTTGCAAAACAAACAAAGACTTTATTGAAACACCGGCTGAAATTTTTTGATTCCGGCGGTATAGTGGCTTTGATCTTCTCAAAAGGGGAGCGTATGGATTTGCGGGAATGGTGCAGAAACTTCAGGAGGTCGTGGCAGAAATCCAGAGCCAGAAGTTCGGCGTAAGTGAAAGGGATGAGGATGTGATGTTCCAGGGTCTCCAGCATTGACCAGAGGTTTTTGCCATCCGAGCGGTCGGCATAGAGGAGAAAACCTGCGGCCTGCAGCGTACCCAAATCCCAACAGACGGTACGGGGTTTGCGATAAAGCTCATAATTAGGCTGGTGGTCACGGATCATGTTGCCCCTTTTAGAATAAAGGCCAATTACCGTCAGCCATAAACTGTCAGTGCCGATTACGGGTTAAAAAAAGCAAAAAAAAGATAACAAAAGTGCCACTCACCAGGCAATAAAAATTTTGCTGGCCAGCGAGCATGAAAAAAAGTGACACCTTTCTTGTCCACCATAGCAAATTAACTCGTTATGTATGCTTACTTTTTGGCAATGACCGTTACAAGGGGTGTATGAAAGGAACTGGCCATAGCGAGCGTGTGAGCCAAAGCCCTAAGGCAACACAAAAGGAAGCAACCCCTGTTTTGGACATTATCGAAGTGACACATTAATAAAAGGTTATTTTCAAAAAATTTTATGACGCGGCTTGCCTGTCTTAATTATGCCCAAAAAGTTTATGGTGGATATTTTTTTTCTCACCAATTTAAGATTCCTACTATAGCAGATGTCCTATCACCAGCACCACAAAAATTCCGGCGGTGTTGAGCATATACGCAAGAACGGAAAATACTTTGGTTGAAATAGCTGTAGAAACGGCCAGGAGTGATACCCCTATTTCATCCGGCAAGGGCGAGGAGATTATAAAACCCGCCAGAATTAGTATTAAATATTTTTTCAGCCTCGTGGGGATTTTGTTGTTTATATACTGCAGCGATCGTTCCTTAGATAACAGCTCAACTTCATCTGCAAACGAATGTCTTATAAATCTGAAAATCAATAAATCCCCTGCCAACGCGCCGAATCCGGCAATAAAACCCGCCAGGATAATATGCTGGTCTTTAGCTATAATTAGCAGAATAGCAGTGGCCGGTGCCGCCGTAAACCCATACACAAACAATATGCCTGCCAAGAAAGTTCCCACATAGCCCAGTGCCAACAAAAAATCATGAAGCAGCGAAAAATTTCTCCCGCTAAAGATGATGTAAGCTAAAACAAAAGTCACAACCAGCAGCAAAAACTTGGGATATTTTATTTTGAATGAAGACATGTTCATTAAAACGGGAAACGGTCAAAACGTTTATGAAAAAGTAGAAAAACTTAATATCAGACCAGCTCTATCAAAGGCAACAAAATAATAAAAAACATGTATCATTGTGACCGTATTTGACAAAAGTGCACTGTATATTGGAAAATTATCGGGATGGTTAAATCTTCCCAAGAACGGTCTTGTTTGAGGCTGGCAGGGTTGTAACCGGCGCCAGTGGTGTTTATCGTTGAAAAAACAATACGATGTTATTTATATTAATAAACATCCCCTGCTTGAAACTATACTGCGTGCTGCACTATGAACAAAATTGATATGCAAAACACGTTTCTCAGTAAATCGCAATTCATCAGAGGTCTGCAGTGCCATAAATCATTATACCTGCACCGGCATTATCCAGAGTTGCGTAATGAAGTGTTGTCCGCTCAGCAGGCGCTCTTTCAGAGCGGACAGAATGTGGGCGAATTCGCGCGAGAACTTTTCCCTGAAGGGATAATTATCCAGTACGAGGGCGTGCCGCTCTCTGAGCAGATTGAGAATACAGCGGCTGCAATTTCGGGAGAAGTTGATACTATATATGAAGCAGCCTTTTGTTATGACGGCGTATTCATCAAGGCAGATATTCTCCATCGCGGAAGACACGGCTGGGAGCTTTACGAAGTAAAATCTTCTGCCGGCGTTAAAGATATCCACCTACGGGATGTCGCTCTCCAGTATCATGTTCTGACCGGAGCGGGCCTGCCGGTTTCTAAAGTTGCCCTTGTCCATATTAATAACCGGTATATACGAAACGGTGCCGTGGAGCTGAAAAAGCTGTTTACTATAAGCGATTTCACTAAAACGGTCGCGCAATACCGTGAAGAAATTATATCAGAGATTTCCCGACAAAAGCAGATGCTGTGCGGTGAAATGCCGGCGATAGACATTGGCGAACACTGCACGAATCCTTATGACTGTGACTTTATGGGCTACTGCTGGCAGCACATACCGCTGGATTCAATTTTTGACATTTCAGGCAGGTTTGCACAACGGTTTGATCTGTACCGTCAGGGAATTGTCAGACTGGCGGATGTGCCGGATGTCGTCCTTTCAAAACCGCAACGCCAGCAAAAGCGTGCAACGCTTGAAAAACGCAACTTTATTAGCGCACGCGGCATCAAACGGTTTCTTGACTCGTTGCATTATCCGCTCTGTTTCCTTGATTTTGAATGCGTGAGTTTTCCCATCCCACCCTACGACGGCCTACGGCCGTATCAGCACATACCCTACCAGTATTCGATGCACATCCTTGAACGGGACGGGGCAGCGCTGCAGCACTTTGAGTATCTGGCAGAGGACACCGCCGACCATCGGCAAAGCCTGCTTGAAAAACTTTTGCGTGATATTCCGCCCCAGGCATGCGTGCTTGCCTATAATGCTGCATACGAAATCGGCAGACTTAAAGACCTTGCGGCATGGTATCCGGCGCAGAGCAAAAAAATAGAAGCTGTCATCAGCAGTATCCGGGACCTTGCGAAGCCGTTCAGGGCCAGAGCGGTATATTATTACCAGATGAACGGTTCCTATTCTATTAAGAGTGTGCTTCCCGCCCTGGTGCCGGAGATGAGCTACGATGCGCTTGATATATCAGACGGGAACATGGCAATGCAGGCATATCTACAGATGATGGCATCGCCCAATCTCCAAGAAAAACAGCGTCTGAAAAAAGCGCTTCTGGACTACTGCCGGCTTGACAGTTTGGGAATGGTGAAAATTTATGAGACGCTAAAAAAAATGACCGCGTGAACGGCTCCTCATTGCTGCCTTTTTTAGATAAGGATATCTTCGGTGAAGCCCAGTTTAACGAGCTCAATCTTTTTGAAATCAGCGGTGCCCAGATGATGACGGGTGTCGGCAAGCAGAATATGCTTGGCAGGAGGAGTCAGGGGGCGGTCATCTCCAAAGAATTGTCTGCGCTTTGCAAGTATGATTTTTAACCCAATTGCATCAACCGCGACGGGATCAAACCCCGCCAGGAGTCCGTAATATTTCCATACATATTGCGGGCTAAAGCTGTGGGGGCCCACGCCGTGAAACTGGGGCGTCAGCATGACCAGAATATTAAGCCGGGTTTTGTCCTTAATGATTGGCTTGTGCCATATGGACGCCAGTTCGGCGCATGAATCGCCGTGGTAATTGTAGGGATCAGGGACGAACATAATGTAATTTTTTATCAGCGAACCAACTCCCGACCAATGGTGGGTCCGCATGGGGCGGACATTGATGA
Organism: uncultured Thermodesulfobacteriota bacterium; assembly: GCA_964594075.1. Taxonomy (GTDB): domain Bacteria; phylum Desulfobacterota; class WTBG01; order CAIYCZ01; family CAIYCZ01; genus CAZQKW01. The sequence continues at coordinate 59,477 of CAZQKW010000001.1, forward strand.
GAGCAGTCGCATGGTGAAAAATCGGGTTTTCCAGAACGCCGCGGTCATCTATGCCAATACGGTCTTCCGATACCCCCGCATCCCTGACGCATTTTTTTAGCGCCTGCTCCACCGGGGCTGGTGTGGGCAGGTAGTGCCAGACATTAGTCTTGATGCCCACAATGTCGTCCGGCATGATGATGGTTTTCCAGGCATCACGGGGATCATTTGCGCCCACAAGCATGGCAACGGCCTGATCCAGCATGGCGCGAACCATATCATCACGCGGTGTTCCATTATTATCCAGGACGTCTCTGTTGCGCACCAGAATGACACGGGATTTTTTCTGCTGGTGCGCGAACGGATTCTTGGGCATGCCCAAACCGATCGCAGCAATGAGGGTATTCACCATAAACTGGCGTCGGGTAAAGACTTTTTTTTGCATGTAAGCCTCCGCTGGTCATGAACTGCTGGGGGAAAAGTGTCATTCTGAGTGCAGTGAAGAATCTCACCTTGAGCCACAGGAGAGTTCAGCTATCATCACACACCCTGTTATCAGCAATGTTGTCCAAAATACGAGATCGCCACGTCCCGCGCTGCGGGACTCGCGATGGCAACCTACGGTAAAATAATCATATTATTGTCATTGCGCGGGATCCCGTTTTTGGAAATTATGTAAAAAAATGTTAATGCCGTAGTTGGACAGAAATGTGTTATCAGTTTTTTCAATAATTTGTTAATAAGCATGGGGTTCTACCAGAGCGTACTGAGGATCCGGCTTAACGCATCCTCAAGCGTCTTTTTGTCTGGCGCTTCCAGAACCAGTGCAAGACGGTTTTCTTTTCCCTTAACCCCGGTGTAGCAGCCGTTTTTAAGCTTCGTTATGCCTGAGGAGGCCCTGCCCAGACACTGTGTTATGAAACCCTTTTCTGCTTTCTGCGCCTGTTGCCGGTCAGGATATTTGACAAGTATCACAACGTATTTTTTGCCCGTGCCACGGTAGGCGGCAATAACAGCCTCGGTGCCGCTGTCAATAAGCAGTATGTTATCGTTTGATATGAAATAGTGGTTATTCAACCACACATGATGGCGAACATAACGGATGCTTTCGGGAATGAGGCCTTCAGAGGGCAGGCCAGAAAGAATCTGCGGCAAAGGTCCCGTCTGCGGGATAAGACGATTGATTTCGCTGCCCAGATTGAAAACCACCTGGCGTTTTTCGGAGGTTTCAGGATATGCCAGGATTGATACATAGTAACGGTCTTTCCAAAAATTGAGCAAACCCGAGGAATATTCCGAACCCTGTCCGATTTCTGTGCCGATGCTTTCACGACCAAGAGAAAAAACCCCAAAGGCATTGTAAGAATTTCCCATATCAAATATATCTACTTTAATTTCATCGTTTCCCTTCATATAGCGAACTGCAGTCAGCTTCTCAAAGTGATAGGAAATATAAAGTTCAGCACCGCCGTCAATATATTTGAAGAGCGTTTTCCGGTCATATACCTCAGACTGGCCCGTTTTCTCCCAGCCGCGCACTGTGGAGGGAAGCTGTCGGTAAAAATCTATGGCTTTTATGGCTGATTCAGATAGCGTCTCGCCTTTCATTACACCTATGAGTGTAACAAGCAGCACGGCGTAAGCAAAGAATTTCAGTCCTTGATACAGTTTCTGATGACGTCGCGTGCGGTGCGGTATTAATCTACCCTTCATGTTTTGAGTATAGGAGAACACCGGCACGATGTCAATGACGCCTGCTTTACCGCACATGCCACAATGATAAATGTGACAAAATGCAAAATTCTATTGCACGCTCGAGACATACCGCGATTCATTGCTCCGTGTAATATGCTGAACGCACCTGCCATCTGAGCACCAGCAGAAAAATTCGATGGCTAATTGTCTGCAAATATATTATATTACAACTTTGAGCTGTAATTCTTCCCTCCCGAATAAACAGCACGATTTCACGTAAAAGATACGGCACGCATGAAACAATGGGTTATCAGCCTGCAGGGGAGCGTTGTTATGATCATAAAGGGACCGGTATAAAGCCTCTTTGGAGAATCATCTTCAGAGAGGCTTTATATGTTGTTACGCGTGGCAGGGTTATGCTCTGTGCCGGGGCAGGACGGGGCTTAAGCGAGATAACGTTAAGTGCGCAGGGAGGCAGATATGCGTTTCAGCAAATGTTTTGCAAGTATCTGTGCAATAATTATTATGCTCATCCCTACCTCATGCGACATGCTGGGCAAAAAAATCGGCGTTCTTTTTATCACCGGCGGCATTGAGGAACATTATAAGCTTGACTGGTGGGTCGGGTTTGTTGATCATCTGTTTCCGGTGTGGCCAAAGGGCTTTTTAGCCGGCGGGCAAAAAGAAGGGGAGACGTGCTATACGCTCATTCACTATGCCAGCGAGGCCGAGGCCTTTATCTGCGGCGTTGAAGAAGGAACACCGATAGACGTGTTTTGCAACGAATACACGGGAGATTATCCCATTCACTCGCTGCGCGACCACTGGGACACTGACACTCCCACTTTTTTTACCGACTGCTTCAACGATATTCTTCCTGCGGTGGTTTTAACTGCCGGCCACCGCACTGTTGACCCCCATACCCAGAGTGTTATAGAAGGCCCGCACATTGATGATCCGGAGGGCAGCGGCATCGGCATTGCCGATTTTGTGGAGCTGAACGCCTTTGAGAATATGGAGATCCTGTACCGCATGCCTGAAAACCGCGATCCCTCAACCAAACAGGATCTGGAATGGTTCTATGGCAATGATGTGCCCGCGGGTTATAATTTTATCCCGCGAACAACCGAGCTCGCCAATATAAAAGATCGGCTTGAGCAGGCACTACCCGGATACCGGTTTGTGTTTCGTCATGGTTCGGAAGCGTACATGAAAAATCTTGATCCCTATGGCAATCCCAAAAACTTGCCCTACAGCACAGAGACTGCTATTGACGAGCTGATCAACAAGGAGAAAGTAGATCGGATCATATTGTATGTCGCTGCCCCGGATAGCGCGAATATGACACGGTTTGGTCCCTGCTGGCTGGATGAAAACGGACAGGGCGTCAGCGCGCTCCCCGGGAAAACAGTCCGCCAGTGTCTTGAAGACCTTGCCGACGGCAAAGGTCCGGCAACGCAAAAAGAGTTAGATGAATATCTCTCTAACAAGCCCTGGCCGGAATTGATGAAAATCGTGGCGCCGGAGGTGGCGCATATGGTTAAAACGGCAAAGCCATCTATGCGCTTGAGCGTTGCCCCGTCTCTATCTAAAATGGAGGACTTTGAACGGGCGATTCTGAATATGCTGAACTATACGGTAGCCAAATATGAAATAACTCAGGACAAATCGTTGAAGGTCATCCTGGGCGCTCATGGTCTTTCGGCAGGCTGGCGCAAGGTGCTGGAGTGCGACTGCTATTTTAGAGAAATTGAAGAAGCCACCAATCGCTATATTGCGCGAATTCAGAACGAATTCACCTGGTCTCCGGGAAAATTAACCGTGGTAACCGGCGGCAACGAAATGTCGGAAACCGAACACGACCCGGTCAGCGCTGAAAAGCCGTTTGGCACTGTATGGAGCACGGGCGAGCACATTGACGACGGCATCAACGGCACCTATGTCAATGAGCTCGGGCAGATCATTGATAATGGAACTGACAACTACGACTATATAATCGTGATTCCCATCTCTTTTATCAGCGACTCCTCAGACACGATGGTTCATGGTAGAGCGGTGCTGGGCAACAACATTCCGGCATCAATTCAGGGACGTCGGGCATATGCGCGGGACGAGAATGATGCGGACGGCTCAGCCTATAACGCTGAAGATTTTGACAGCGAATACTTTACGGTTAAAGTCTATGATGCGACCGGCTGGCCCAGCATTCCCGGTTGCATTGAAGACCCTGACTGTACTGCAAAGCATGCGCCGGTCTATAAAGGAAGCACTGAGAAGCCAACAACAGTAATTTTTACCGGAACCATACTTTCCCGCGGCAACTGCGATGCGCGGTCGCATCTGACGGAGGCTGCTGTTGAAGCGATACGTGCGGCAATACAGAACCCCAATATCGGGGGACATGGCGATGAAAACTGTGCCGAGTGGAACTAAAAAATTGTGTGGCAGATAAAATCAGCAGTGCATAGAGGGCTGCACATTTCTGGGCAGCCCTCTATGGTTATGTGCAAAAATTATCAGAGGGTTGTTCAGGGCAGCATTTTGTCGGGGCTATGCAGTTTTTCAGGCAGATAGGTTTCAAGGACGTAATTGAGACCGCGCGCCGCAAACGCCTGCTGCTCAACGCGCACGCCCATGCTAATCATTTGCTGCAGCGCACGCACCCAGGGCTTGTTGTTTTTAAAGAACGGGTCGTTTTTCATGGCATCAAGAGCGCGCTTTTTATCCTTATCCTCCAGGGGATGGGTGGGCAGGTTGTAATCCTTGATGTCCTGGGGCGTCACCCCAATCAGTTTTGCCTGGGGCACGCAGAAAAACTCGCTAATATGGGCTGCATTGCCGGATCCAACTTTCATGGTGCGGTATATATTGCAATAACCGTAGGGATCGCCGTCGGTAAAGACATAAACCGGCAGCTTGCAGGCATCAGCCAGCAGGCGGACAAAGCGCCGGTTTGCCCGCGTCGGGACACCGCCCATGGCAACAATGATACAGTTGCCGTGTTTCCAGTAGGCATGGCCGTTTAGGCGTTCAAACAGGGCTGCGGTTTCAACCGCGAGAATGAATTTTGCGCGCGTCCTGAACTCAAGTCCCTCCACCCGGGAAGGGATTGAATAGCTGCCCCGGCCAAAGGCTGTGCAGTCAATCTCAATGCGCCTGCCGGTTGCCGGGTCAATGTCAATAACAATCAGTTCGCCGGCAACTGACCCGTTCTGCTCAGCAGGAATGAAACCGAGCTGCTCGCGGTTTACGCCGACCATTGCTTCAATGTCGTCCATAATGGTATCCGACTCATCCTGCTCCTTAAAAGAAGCGGGACCCCAGCCAGCAGAACCTGATTCAGAGCCGCGCCGCGCAGAGCCTTTTGCCGTGTAATACACCTCACGTTTTGAAGCAAAGTCATCGGTTTCAATCAAATGCTTGGCAAATGCCATCATGCGCACCGACTGTGCGAAGGGCTTAACCGTCTGGTATGATAGCGTGCGCTTACTGACTTTGTTGCCAATAGTAAAAAAGCCTTTGCGGGGCGAAAAGGAAACATTGGTCAGACTGCGGATGGGAATGCGCAACGAGGGGCGGCGACCAGCGGTAATATCTTGGTAGATGTCCTCAGCCTGCGCAATCAACTGCTTCATTGCCGGCGAGCGTGCGGAATCTGACTGCCCGGGTTTTTTAGACAGCTCTAAACCAGATGCTTTTTTGCCTGTCGTTTTTTTGGTAACCTTTTGTGCCATTGCAGCTCCTTATAATGTTCATACTCTCCGGGTGCGGTCTTACAACCTTGTACTGTGCGATCACCCGCGGTGTCGCTCCAGCAATCCAGCCAGCGTTTCAACAATTCGCTGCTGCTCTTTATCAGAGAAGCCCAGCAGCTCCTTCAGCCCGATACCAATGTGGGGCAGATAGGTTGTTATGTAATCGTGCTTGCGCTGTTCATCAGTTTCCCGCCGGCGGCGTGAGAGATACAATTTTAATTTCCTGCCGCACTCCTGCAATGCCCGAATCATCTGCTCTTCAATTTCAGGATAACTCGCAATGGCTTCCTTTGATTCGCTGGTGAACGGCACCCAGACTGACGCCATATGCACCACAATGGTAAGAGGCCCCACCGGCAAAGAACCGCGCGGCTGGCTCAGGCCGTAGTGCCGCCAGTTAGTCTGCACGACCGACTGATACGCGCAACACCCTCCCTGCTGGTAGAGCAACGGCACACGGTTTGCCATGCGCAGGACACGGGCTGGTGCATCTGCCTCCTGATCGGCAGCACCGTACGCAAGTGCTGCTTCAATGATAAATGGATTGCCACGATATACTGCCGGCGGCCGGGTGGTAGATGCATAAAAATCTGCCGGCACCACTGACTGAAGCCCCCGAATAAGCTGTTCCTCGCCAATCGGCGCCACACAGGTTGTGGGCGGATTCATGATTTTTGTCCGGGCTATGCCTTCCAGGAGTTTTTCCACGTCAGCATGGCTGATGCGAGACACTGATGCAAAGGGTGAAAGGCCGGCTTGAGTGCAGATTTCTTCAGCGATGCGCTTTGAAACCCGGGAAAATTCGAGCTGCAGGAATCCGGCAAGATTGCGCGCTCTGGTGTCCTTGAGCATCGCCTGGAGCACACCCAGTTCCACACCGTAGGGATGGGGTTTGATTTCCTGTGTCTGAGCTGGAAGCAGGGATGTCGCGCGCTCATAGACGATGGTCTCGCCGCCCGGCTCTTTATAGACAATCCGGACATGAGGATTGGCAATGGCGACCTGGCGCAGATACTCATCCACAGACTGTTTGCCATGCGTATGTTTGCCCTCAAGCTCAATACTTACCCGCGTTCCATGTTCCACGTCCCATTCAATTTCCTGATCGCTGATTACCTCCGGCTTATTTTTTTTGGTATCAATCTGCAACCTGAAATGATGGACGGGTTTACTCTGGTGGGTGCGGCTGATAATTTCAATCGGCTTTCCGGTGGTGAGCATGCCATACATGCCGGCAGCGCTGATGCCGATGCCCTGTTGGCCCCTGCTCATCTTGAGGCGGTGAAACTTAGAGCCGTATAACAGTTTGCCAAAGATATTGGGGATCTGCTTTTTGACAATTCCCGGTCCGTTGTCCTGAACGCTGATAAGAAAGCGGTCGCGTCCCAGTTCGGTGACTTCTATGTGGATGTCCGGCAGCAGCCCTGCTTCTTCGCACGCGTCGAGCGCGTTGTCAACCGCCTCTTTTATTGCCGTCAGTAACGCTTTTTTAGGGTTGTCAAATCCCAGCAGATGACGGTTTTTGGCAAAGAACTCCGAAACGGATATATCCCGCTGCCGCGCGGCCATTGATTCAGCGGTCTCATGGGAACGCGTCTTCGCCCGCACGGCAAGCCGCACTTCTTCTTTCTTAATCTCATCTGGTTCTTTTACCGCTACTGCCTTGTGCACCATGTTTTCCTCCGCGCATCGGTACGGCATAACATCACAGCAATGCCCGTATGCGCCGCATTAAACCTGCAACGCAGGTGTTGATACAATGTAAGGTTGAATTAGATATAAAGTATAGGGGAATATATGTAGCGTGTCAAGTATTGAAGCCCCTATATATATGGTGGTTTGTGCAGTTTGAAGCTAAAAAGCTGCGTGATGGAAAGGCTTCGCCCAGGTGCTATTTTCTGCGTTCAAAGAGTTTCAGATATGTGCCATAGCCCTCTTTTTCCATGTCTTCCCGGGGAATAAAGCGCAATGCTGCAGAGTTTATGCAGTAACGAAGACCGGTCGGTGCCGGACCGTCATCAAAAACATGCCCCAGATGGGAATCAGCATGCTTGCTGCGCACTTCTGTTCGCGTCATAAACATGCTCGTGTCTTTTTTTTCTATAATATTGTTTGGCTCAAGCGGCTTGGTGAAGCTTGGCCAACCGGTTCCTGAATCAAATTTATCAAGAGAGATAAACAGCGGTTCGCCGGAAACGATGTCAACGTAAATCCCCTCTCTTTTATTATTCCAGTATTCATTATCAAAAGGCGGCTCAGTGCCCTCTTCCTGGGTAACCTGGTATTGCATCTGAGTTAATTGTTTTTTAAGCGCGTCTTTGGCAGGCTTTTGATAGGGTGTTTGATGGTTCGGATTTGATTCTCGTGTTTTATGTTTATCCTCTGCCCCCCAAAATTTTTTCAGAAACTGATCTCTGCCGGAATTGCTCCGGTACAGGTTGTAATTGATGGGGCACTGTTTGTAGTAATCCTGATGATAACTTTCAGCGCGATAAAACCGTGCTGCAGGCAGAATGGGTGTAACAATCGGTTTTTTAAACGTGCCGCTTTTCTGGAGATCTTCCTTAGATTTTTCAGCGCTGCTTTTTTGTGCATCGGAATGATAAAAAATAGCTGTGCGGTATTGAGAACCCCGGTCTACAAATTGACCGCCATCGTCAGTGGGATCAACCTGCCTCCAGAATACCTCAAGAAGTTTTTCATAGGTAATTTTTGCCGGATCATAGATAACCTGCACTGCTTCAACATGACCGGTTGTGCCGGAGGACACCTCTTCATAAGTCGGATTTTCCTTATGGCCGCCAGTATATCCCGCAATAACTTCCTTCACGCCGTCAAGTTTCTCAAAGGGCGATTCCATGCACCAGAAACAGCCTCCAGCAAAGGTTGCGGTTTCATATTTTGAATCAGCCTCAACATTGGATTGCAGAATAAGAAGCACCCCTAACAATATCATGGTGTATATAATGTTGTTAAACATACAATGGTCCTTTCGCAGTTGCAAAAAATTGATCTTTTCAGTGGTGCAACAATGCGCGAGCATCGCGCACTGCAGTGTTATGTATTCTATAATTTATTATACCTGGTATTTTAAAGATGTGCCAGTCCGCAGCTCAAAAAATATCATACGACATACAGATTTACGGTGCAGTCGGTGCGGCGATTTTAAAGGACAGGGGCGGGCTTTTTTCTATTAGTGCAAAAAGTTCCTGTTTCGTTCTGGGGATTCGGGATGGTTCCTCAATAAACCCGACTGCTCTCAGACGATCATACATTTCCATGACGATGGGTGTTTCTATACCGGTTGCCCTGAGCAGCGGTTCATCGGCAAAAACGCGTTCCGGGCTGCCTGCGCCTTCTATGCTGCCGTCCTTAAGGATAAATACCTCATCGGCCCATGCCCAGGTTACGTCAACGTCGTGAGTCGCCATGATCAGCGTTGTCCCGGATTTATTTAATGTCTCAAACAGCGCCATAATCTGCAGCGTGTTTCGGCAATCAAGGCAGGCTGTCGGCTCATCAAAGATGATCACATCAGGTTCCATGACCAGAACATCTGCAATGGAGACCCGTTTTTTCTCGCCGTAGCTGAGAAAATGCGTTGCTTTATCCTTTAAGTGATAGGTATCGGTGCCGCGAAGGGCATTGTCCACACGACGGTTAACTATGGCCGGCGGCAGTTTCAAGTTCAGAGCGCCGAATGACACGTCCTGATACACGCTGGCCGAAAAAAGCTGTGTATCCGGGTCCTGGAATACAATGCCGACACCGGTGCGCAGCTCTGTAAGACCTGCCCGGTTGTAGCGCACTTCACGGCCTTTGAAAAAAATTTTCCCGGTTTGCGGCCGCAATACGCCGTTAAAATTCAGAAACAGCGTTGATTTGCCTGCGCCGTTTGCTCCGAGCACCGCAATTTTCCGACCCCTTTTTATTTTCATGCTGATATTTTTCAAAGCTCGGGTCCCGTCAGGGTAGGTGTAACTGAGATTTATTGCTTCCAGAATAATATCTTCCATTACCAGCCACTCCCTCCGCAACGATGCACTATCACGGCACACGCAATCAACAGGCATTCGCAGAAAACCACTACAGCACACTTTTCCAAAGCTGCCGTGTAGTTGGGCTCAACAACCCGCAGCTCGCCATCATACCCTCTTGATTCCAGCGCGGCATACAGGTCCTGCGCCTGTTTATAGGAGCGAATAAACAGCATGGACGCCAGCGCAGAAAGGGAACGGTAGCCAGACCTGACGGTTGCATAACCCAGCCGCGAAGCCTGTGCAGTATATATGGCATCAGCCATGTCCAAAAGAATAAAAATAAAACGGTACACAAGGCCCATCAGTTCAACAATCAGTTTGGGCACTCTTAATTTTCGCAGCACAGCAAGAAGATCCACCAGCGGAGTTGTGAGGGAGAGAAAATACAGGCATGAAATACACCCGAACGCTTGGCAGAAAAGCCGCACCGCCCTCAGGATGCCGGGGACCGTTATGCCGACGAAACGTTCTGCAAAGTTTATCGCACAGAGAAACCCTGCAGGTTGTCTTGACACATCAACGGCAATGGTGAGCACCCCGACAACCAGAAATGACAGTGGAATCAGCAGCAGTTTGCCGTAAAACCGCCCCGAAATGCCGCCCACGAAAACAGTCGCCGATGCCATAATGATAATAACAAGCAGCGATATTATAACGGAATCGGCCCAAAGGCAAATTCCCATGGTGGCTGACGTGAACAGCACTTTTAGCGACGGATCTTCGCCGCGAAGCCGTGACAGGTAGGCGTATTGGTCAATGTGCAGCATCGCCGGTTTTTTGTGTCCTTTTTATGCCTCGTTGATACCCGAGATAAAAACCGATAAAACCGGCTCCCAGCGCCGCCTGAACTGCAAAAAGAAACGTTTCTATTTCGCCGCTGGGCGGCTTCCACACCGGCGCACACCAAGGCTGATAGCGGGCATTGATTTCTGTTATCGCCTGTTCAGCCTGGGAGTCAGCACCGCTGAATTCTGCATTTCGGGCAATAAAAAGCGGCGCCACGGCCAGAGCAACCAGCAAGACCATCAGGAGCACATTGTTTCTGATGCCGCGTTTGTTGTGTTCATGTTTGAGACACTCGTCTGTCATGCCTAAATCCTTATGCCTCCTCTGAGAGTATTTTAAGTTCGGTAAGTTCGTGCTTATTGTAAGCTGCAATCGCCTTGAAAATAAGCACCGTTAAAATTCCCTCGCTGACGGCAAGGGGAATTTGGGTAACCGCAAAGATAGACAAAAATTTAATGAGCGACACCCCGACTCCGCCTATGTCTGCAGGAAACGCGAGTGAAAGCTGCACAGCAGTTGTGACATAGGTAACTACGTCACCCAGCAGCGCCGCCAGAAAGACTGCAAGGGTGGTGGGGCCGTTAAATTTTTTAGCAATTTTAAATACGCCATAGGCAACAAACGGGCCTGCCACAGCCATGGAAAACGTGTTTGCTCCCAACGTAGTCAGTCCTCCGTGGGCAAGCAGCACAGCCTGAAACAGCAGCACCAGCAGTCCTATGATGCTCATGGCTGTCGGGCCGAATAAAATAGCGCCGAGGCCAATACCGGTCGGATGGGAACAGCTTCCGGTGACAGACGGAATTTTTAGTGCAGACAGGACAAAGGCGAACGCACCAGCCACGGCGAGCAAGATTTTGAGCCGCGGGTTTTCGCTGACCGCTTTCCGAACCGAAAACAGCCCCCGTGCCACAAATGGAATCGTAATGACCGCCCAGAAAAAACTCCAGAAGGGAGGTAAAAAACCTTCCATAATGTGCATCGCATGGGCTGGCTGAGGCGCAGCCAAGCTGACCAGAATACATAAGACGATAAGCAGTAAACGTCTCCGGGTGAACATTTAAAAGCTCCTCTATGTAAGCGAAACAAAACAAAATTCCCCGGTCTGATTCTTTGCAAACCGGGGATGCCGTGTTTCATCCGAAAAAGTTTAACGGGTTATTTCTGCTCCGCGAGAAATTACCGTTTTTTTCTTCGTGCAGACAGGTCTTCTGGCTTACCCGACTGCTGACAGCCTTCCCAACCCGGTAAATTGGATCAGTGGCGTCATTTGCCAGCAGCTTCCATCTTTAATTGATGGTCAGGATTACAGCGGCGGGTCCGCGACGGATTTGCACCGTCTTCCCTTTATTATTCTGCAGTATGACTTATGCTTTTTATAATTTCATCACATGTAAATGTCAACATAAATCCGTTTCCGGTGCCTGAGCATATTGTTGCGGCAAAGAAAAATCCTCCAAAGGCGCGAACCACACAACGAACCACACAACACTAAAAACGTTGAGAAAGGTTCTGCTTGCTTTATCATTGAAAAATCTCATTTATTATGTCATACAAATTTTACATCCCATTTTGCTGTTAACACCGCTGCACTTATTTTCCAAAGCCAGCTATGATTTAACAGAAATAATTGATGCCAAAGTAAAGCTGCTACCTCTTCAATGAGGCGCGTTAGTAATTAATTAGTCTGAATAACCTGCTATGGGCAGGAGGGATGATCAGCGTTAAAGACTTATAAAGAAATCTGGATATTTTTTGAGACAATGAAAAAATATTTTTAAGGAGGAAACCCGCCATGAAAAAAATACGCCGTATCGTTTCAATTTTTACCCTGGTTATGCTTTTAGGGCTGTTCAGCAATATAAGTAAGGTAACTGCCGCGAGCAGCGACAAAGTAGGGGTCCTCATCACCGAGTGGGGAACACCGGCACGATATATCTTTGAATATTCATGGGATAATAATTACTGGTGCCGGGTTGGCGATATCACTGAATATCCGGGGCAGGAATGTAAGATAGGTCATGTGGGCAAGTTTGTTGATGTGGACGGCCTGCCCGGCGAAGAATATTCAATGGAGTCCCATCTCGGGCTTATGCCGTGGGGGCTAAACCATAAATATCCTGGTTTTGAGTATGTCTATGACCGCTCAGGCATTTATAAACTGGAGGATGGTGTTTATAAATCCATCCATCCTGAGGGAAAATCTTACACCGAGGAAGAGGTCCCCGACAATGTTACGGTCATTCCGGCGCGCGAAATTGTTGATGCCATGACTGGCGGCCTTCAGTTTCCCCTTGACCCGCGCGATGGTTCTGATCCGCTGGAAGGATGGTATAAGTTTGACTCCAAGGATATGCAAAACAATCCTTTCCAAAACGATCTCTGTGATTTTTATGAAAACAACAATATAACCTTTATCTATTATTATTCACTCATGGGGATGCCGGTTGAGCCCTGGCTGGCAAAAGACGTGGATGACCCGATGCTGTTTTTCAGTATGGGCGGCGATCGGTTTCAGCTTACCAAGGCGTTGCTTGAAGAAGCTTTTGGGGAGACGGTTGATGTCCGATATGGCGGGCATACCGGGATTCCCGGGCATACCAAGCATGAAATAGAGGTTGCAAAGGAATTTGCACAAGAAGGGGTCAAGAAATTGGTCGTGTCTCGCGAAACTACCGATTATAACCATTATGCCACCACTTTTTTAATGACCAATTACGTTAAAGAGGCGCTGTGCGAGGAAGGCGTGCTTGAGGAGACCAAGCTTGAGCGGGTGAACCAGATAGGAAGAACTCCTGAATTTAATGCCATGAATATCAATCTCCTCAGGAAATATATTGAGTCCTATCCTGCGGGAAGCACCATAGCGCTGATTTACGTGACCCATGGCCTTTCCTGGCCCGGCAGAGAAACATACGGGTTTATGGGCGTGCAGTTTCCCTGGTGGAAGGAGGTTATCCATGAAAACGGTTTTCTCAATTACCTCTCGTGGAAAAAGGCTGTCCAGAAAGAATTTGGCGACCGTTACAACCTGGTGTTTAGCAAAGACGGGAGTGATCTGGTAAAGGACAGTTTTTTTGCCTATGGCTACTTCACGCCGGATCGCCTTGGAGGCGCATTCTATACTATCCGGGAATGCATGGACATGGTTTCGGAGATGGGCATTAAGAACATGCTGATCGTGCCCTGTCACTGGTATTCAGACAACCAGGATACCCAGGTCATCATGCGCAAAAACAACCACCTCAAGTTCACCCCCAAAGAAGATCTGGCAAAAGGCATCTATGATGTCACCTACTGTGAAGATGCTGAAGGCAACGAGGTGGCATGCAATGGCAGAGAGACGGCACACATTACCATAACCTCTTCTTATACTGACCAAGCTGATGATTTTGCCGTGGTCTATTATGTGGTTTTGCGCGGAGGACTCGAAAGATTAGGCGTGTATCCGCGAGACGAGCAGCTTGCCATAGCGGAATCCGTATTCGTAGAAAAGACGAAGGGAGGCACGGTTCAGGTCAATAAGCTTTTTAGCCCAATCAGAAACGCAAAAATCGTCATTCCTCCTGATCCAGAGCCGCAATTGCCTGAAGATTTTACGCCACCGGAGCAGGGGTTGGATTCAGCCGCAGTGCCATTCAGCGATCCTAACGAGCCCTTTGATTGCATGTGGGAAGACACGACTATCATTATTGGCCAGATGAAAAATCCACCGGCCATGAAAACCGCGCGGCCAGTTGGACCTGCAGTGCATTTTGGGCCTTATCGTGCTCTTTTTAACCAGGATGTTTCCATAACCATTCCTTATCGCCGGTTTTTAGCGCTCCCAGGCACGGTGCAGCCTTATATCTACAATCACCTTACCAAGGACTGGGATGAAATTGATGGCGCAAAAGTTGATTTCATAAAGGGAACGGTTACCTTCAAAACCCAGGTCCTAGGATTGTTTATGGCAGGGGTTAAATAATAATAAAAACCAATATATGAATGAGCTTAACCAAGAAAAGAGCTGCACGCATGATTAAATCATTTGCTAAAAAAGGCCTGTTTTTTTATGCGATGTTTTTTATGTTCCTGTCAGGGGGAATAACTATGGGCGCAGAGACAAAAGAGCTGCTTATTACTGATTTTGATTCGCCCGTGGCGGCAAACGCATGGCGGGTAATTAATGATGGGGTTATGGGTGGCATTTCATCAAGCACGTGGAACATCACCGACAGCGGCACTGCACTATTCTCGGGAACAGTTTCCCTTGAAAACAATGGCGGATTTGCCTCAGCGCGCTCGCCGGTGGGCACCCATGACCTGAGCGCGTATAGGGGAATATCGTTGCGGGTAAAAGGCGATGGAAAACGCTATAAACTCAACCTAAAAACAGATGCCGAGTTTGACAGCATTCTGTATCAGACGGAATTTATTACTGAAAAGGATAACTGGCAAATTATCAAGGTTGCCTTTTCTCGTTTTGTTCCCACCTATCATGGCGTTGTGCTATCCAATGCGCCCGCGCTTGACACCAAAGCGGTCAAAACTTTTGGGATTTTAATTGCAGATAAACAGAAAGGGCCATTTCGTTTGGAAATTGACTGGATGAAGGCCTGCAAGGATTAACCAGCTCAACATTTGGCTGAACTTTTGAAATCAGAATGACCAGTGCGGGTGCTGAGCCATCCATGCGGCCGTTGTCTCCCGCAACCACCCCTCAAGTCCCGGCACCAGATAAAATCTGGGACGCAACAGATTATCGTTCTGTGCAATAAGACCGTCGGCAACAGCAGTCCGTGCCAGTTCGGTATGCGGGTAGATGCGAATCCCGATGGTAATCTTAAGCGCGTCAAGGGGAAGAGAGTCGGCGAAACGAAAACTCTTTTCCACTGTGGCTGTTGTTTCTCCCGGACCGCCCAGCAGCAAAAACCCTATCTGTTTTATTTTATATCTGGAGAGAAGCTCTGAAGCCCTTCGCACATCGGCAGGGCTAAATTTCTTGTTCATAATTGAAAGAATCTTATCGCAGCCGCTTTCAAAACCCAGACTCACTTCCCGGCACCCCGCCTCGTCCATAGTGCTGATCAGTTCTTCGTCAATGTTCCCGGGATAAAGGATGCAGACCCAGGATATATCTAAGTTCTTTTTAATGATGAGTCGGCACAGCTTAAGTGCATAAGACTGCGGCATATTAAAGGTATTGTCTGTAAAGTAAAATCGTTTGAATCCCAATGCAGCGTGGCGATTAAGGCCATCAACAACTTTATCAGGTGACCGTTTGCGCAGGACGGTCCCTTCAATGGTTGCCGTTGAACAATAGTTGCAGCCGAGCGCACACCCGCGTCTGGTCTGAAGAGGAATGAGAACATCGCTACCGTCAGTGGCCGAAACAGTCCAGAGGTGTTCATCAGGGAACGGCATGCTATCAAGATTATTCGTAAATATTCTCTCTCCCTGCAGCCCGTATTGGGGAAGATAGATCCCGGGCATTTCTGATAACTTTAGTTTGTTCTGCAGCTTTTCAAGAAGTGCGGGAAATGCCATCTCCCCTTCGCCTTGAATACCAGCATCAGCACCAAGATATTCAAGAACCGCTTCGGGAAAAATGCTGTAGCCCGCTCCGCCAAGAATTATTGGTACACCTGAATGCGCGCGGCATACTGCGGCAACATTTCTGACTTCCTCCAGCAGAAACGTGGTATTCTCCATATTCTGGTCATCAATGTTCCTCACCGATATACCGATAACCGCAGGCTGAAATTTTTCTATTGCCGCCTGCACTTGTTTTTGAGGTTCCTGCTGTGCGCGCAGATCAAGGATTTCTACCGCATGCCCTGCTGCCCGTGTCGCGGTAGCCACGCACACCAGCCCGAGCGGCAGCGTGGGCATATTGATTTCAGCAGTATTGGCGGATATAAGAAGCACTTTCATATGGGGGTTACAGAGGCCAAACCCGTCATTGTGGGATCATCCCGGCGGGACAAGGCAATCTCAACCAGATATGCAGTGCGACCCCAGCAGAGAGGGAAGCAATCACATATTTTTGTTTACAAGCATAAGCTTAATGGTTGTTGAGGAAAAAAACAAGAAAATGATTCGCACGGGATTCAAAGACTTTGAAAAAGATAACTTCAATTTTTTTTGTTTCATCTGCCCCATGCCGCACAAAACCAACCGAACGCGGGTATTGAAGTTTCACATTATACCCATTTTTTGTTCTCATGCGGTTTACCTTAATTTCGTGGACACATTTTGGAAAATGTTCTGTCATATTTGTGCTTGCATAGCATTATATTTCACATTACAATGTGAATCCTTTTTGCGCAGCTATAATGTCTTTCCGCGTTTTTTGACCGAGAGCGATAAACTTCCCTTCCTGCAAATTATTATTTGGGAGCTTTTATGGAGATTATTGTCCAGTTCTTTGATGTGCTGTTGCACCTTGATAAATACATTGACGTGCTTATTCGGGACTACGGCATGTGGACCTATTTAATTTTCTTTATTATTGTTTTTTGCGAAACGGGTTTGGTGGTGACGCCGATTCTTCCCGGTGATTCACTGCTTTTTGTCGCCGGCACTTTTGCGGCATTGGGTTCGCTGCACCTTGTGTGGCTTCTGATCCTGCTCAGTGCCGCGGCTATTTTAGGCGATACTATTAATTACTGGATCGGAAATTATATCGGGCCAAAAGTTTTCCATATGCAGAACAGCCGGTTCTTTAAAAAAGAGTATCTGGACCGCACTCATGAATTTTATGAAAAATATGGCCCCATCACCATTGTGATCGGCAGATTTGTCCCTATTATCCGCACCTTTGCTCCGTTTCTGGCCGGGGTAGGCAGTATGACCTATCCCCGCTTTCTCACCTACAATGTAGTCGGGGGCATCCTGTGGATTTCCTCCTTTACCCTTGGCGGTTATTTTTTTGGCAACCTGCCGTTTGTCAAGAAAAACTTTACGCTGGTAATTGTTGCCATCATAGTCATCTCCGTTATGCCCACCGTAATTGAATATGTGCGGCAGCGGAGGCACGCAAAAGCGAATCAAACCAGCTTCGCCTCATCTGTAAAGGCCGAACATGAGCAATAGAGACCAGTCAAAAAATCTAACTACGTTCTGCGGGCTTTACTGTGGCGATTGTTATGCCTATTCGGGACGCCTGGCACGTCTGGCCAGAGAATTAAGAAAAGCATTACAGCAGCATAATTTTTCTGCTGTTTCAAAAGTTGTCCCGTTTGACGGATTGCAGTATTACCGCGAATGCGATGCATTTCTGGAAGCCCTTACTTTTATGCGCTGCAAAAAGACCTGTCGGGGCGGTGGCGGAAATCCTGTCTGCCCCATTCGGGAATGCTGTCACCAACAGGGAATTGAAGGATGCTGGCAGTGCGACCGGCGGGAGACCTGCGCCACGCTGAAAATTCTTGAACCAGTGCATGGAGATGCCAACAGAAAAAATTTGCGAAATATCAAAAAACACGGTATTGAAAAATGGCATTCAAAAAAACGCTGGTGGTAATATGCATGACGTAGTTGAAAATCGTTTCTTTTGCTACAATGTTCTCTGGTTTTCTGCTTGCCAGCACGGCACATACGCCAAAGGCTGCAGCCACATTTTAATGATATGTTTATTTTGGAAGAGGTCTATATGTTAAGAAAAAATGTCGCGGGCGATCTTCCTCAGATAGACACAACCGCATTTATTGATCCGTCAGCCGTCATTATTGGGAGGGTTAAAATTGGCGGCAATACCTATATCGGGCCCGGCGTGGTGATTAGAGCTGACCGGTTCTCAACGGTTGACGAAATAACCAGAATAGAAATTGGTGCAAATTGTTGCGTTCAAGACACGGCAGTCCTCCATGCCCGCGCTGAAACATTTATAATCATACGCGATGATACCAGCATAAGTCATGGCGCGATAATTCACGGTCCGACCACCATCGGCAAAAGATGTTTTGTGGGAGCGCGGTCAAATATCACACACTCCATGATAGGCGATAGTGTCTATATAAGAATCAATGCCGTCATTGAGAATGCTGCTCTGCCGAATGAAACATTTGTGCCTAATAGTGAAGTGATAGAAGGCCAAGAAATGACGATACCGCTGCGGAAAATTACTGCCAAAGAGAAAGAATTTTTAGAAAAGTGTATTCAGGAAAACAGGGAATTTGCCCTCAAGCATAAGTATTCGCTCACAGATTGACCGTTTAGTTTATTTCATGAAGCCAGCCTCTGAAGTCGTTCAGCACCGGAACGGTGAACAATACCGGTGGTGCGAGCTGCACGAACAATATACGTCGCTTGCGGTATGTAAAAGCCGCGAGCGGCATAAAAAACGCTGCCGCGAGTGTTTGTTTCTGTGGCGGCAACTGCCGCTGCCTTTCCTCGCAACCCAGGATGGCCGCACCCGGCTCTGTAAACCGCACCATGACTGATCAGTCGTTAGCCCGAATCTGCGCTGAAAAAATATTTACGGCTTTGAACTGCCGCGATCTTTCAGCTCTTGCCCCATTTTTGGCTGAAGACGCCGTCTTTGATTTCCCCGGAGCGGGCTGCATCAGCGGGAAGAATCGGATTCTGCTTTTTTTCAAAATACTGTTCAGAAAATATCCCCGGCTCACTTTTAGCGTTACCGATATCATCATAGAAGGCGAGCGGGCGTGTGCCGTATGGACCAATGAAGGAGAAAACGCGCATGGCCGCGCTTACCGGAATCGTGGCATTACGTTTATGCGCATTGCAAACGGGCAGATCATATTTATAAGCGACTATTTTAAAGACACCTCATTTGTTGCATCTGCCTGAGTGGCGTGCGGGGTTACGCGTATCAGGTTTCGATTATGAATATAGTCGCATTTAACGGCAGTCCACGCAGAAAGGGAAATACGTCGCTTTTGTTGCATGAACTGCTCAGGGGTGCCCACGATGCCGGCGCTCAAACAGAAGAGATCATTGCAGAAAACCTCAATTTAAAATACTGCCGGGGGTGCCTGCGCTGCAACCGGTCGCAGCGCTGTTCCATACGGGACGATGACTGGCAGGTGCTGAGCCAAAAAATTATCGCTGCCGATGTCCTGGTGTTTGCCTCGCCTGTTTATTTTCATCACCTCACGGCATCATTAAAAAAAATCCTTGATCGCTTTCGTTCCTTCATTCATGTCCAGATTACCGAAACCGGACTAAAGCACACGCCGTGGCATCTCTGGCAGAAACAGTTTGTCCTGGTACTGAGCCTTGGTTCATCAGTTGACGATGATGCCCGGCCGATTATAGACCTCTTCATGTTTCTCACCGCTATGCTGGGGCCCGCTAATCGTCTCACCCCCATTGTTGCCACCCGGCTGGCCGTTATCAACCAGGTATTGATGACCAAAGACCAATTGCGTGCGCTTTATCCAAAATTGCAGTTGCCGGTTGCGTTGGCGGATGTGGATTATGAGCGAAACAAGATGCTGGTCCAACGGTGCTATCATCTTGGCCGGGAACTGGGGTTGGCTGGCTTTCATGACTAAATCGGATTCATCAGCCGATGGCCGGCTGCGCAAAGTCAAACATTCGTGTCAAAGGATACGCTGCTCGGCGGATTAAAAATCTGCTCTGCAGCGGCGGCAAGCTCGCTATCATGCGCGTGGTTTAATGTAAATACCCTGAAATGGACAATGCGGGCAGGGATGTATTTAAAAATTTCCTTAAGCGGCTCCGGTGAAGTTACGCCCGTAGAAGCATTATAGATGTTTATCCGTTTGTTGCCCTCTGCCATGGGGTTCAAGGGGCGGGGATCCTGCATGGCGATATCAATGCGAAAATCTATCGTGCGAATATGCTGTGGCAGCCGTTCTCTTATAGCCTGTTCGAATTGTTCGGGCCTGGTAAATGCGATCATGCCGCGCATTGCCTGGTCAATGGTTAGTTCGGTCGCATAGGCCATTTTCCATTTTATGCGGCGTTCAATAATCTGTGCCCATTCTCGACCCAGATATTTCTTTCCGCCCTGGCCTTTACGTTTCCACTGCTCCACTTCCTGAAGCAAAAACCAGTCATTGAGCGACAGATACCGGTTAAGCGCGCGCAAGGGATTTACCGGGAAAATTATTTTCATGGTCTGCTGGAAAATTTCCTGCATGTGGAAATCAATGGCCCGGGTGGTTCGGTGATAATAAACGTTGCTGTATAGACTCAGCCGCGCATTGAGAAACCGGGTCAATGCCGAGACGCCTGCCTGATGGAGTGTTAATCCCTGATCGCTGAAAAATGAGTAAAAAAGCAGACGGCGCATATCAACCATATCCAGCGAAAAGCCCGTCATGTACGCATCGCGCTGCACGTAATCAAGGTTATCAACAGTATAGATGCCGGAGAAAAGTTGCTGCAGAAATGTGAGCCAGCGGGGCTTGCGCACGTCTGTTCTTTCCCCCTCCTGCGGTTTCTTTATTAAAAATGCAACGTCTTCGGGATTGATGCGTTCTTTACTCTCAAACGGGCCGTGGGGGCTGCGCCGAATATTTTTAATAATATCGCCCAGCTCTCTCCTAATAATCTCTTGCCCCAGAATTTCATGCGTCAGACGGTAGCGACTTAAGAAATGTTCGTCGAAAAAATGGCCGTACGGACCATGGCCAATATCGTGCAGCAGTCCGGCGATTCGCAGCAGCTCTTCAATGAAATTGCATGAGGGAACCCCCGGGCAGACGGCGCACAGGCTCTGATAAAGATGGCGGGCGAATTCTCCCGCCATATGCATGGTGCCCAGAGAATGCTGAAAACGGGTATGCTCGGCTGACGGGTACACCCAGCGGGCGCTTTGTAATTGATGGATGCGCCGCAGCCGCTGCATCCAGGGTGAATCAATCAGATCTCTTTCTGTTGCCTCAAGGGGGGCAGTGTTATGTGCAACCGTAAAGGGAATGTAATTATAAATAGGGTCAGCGATGAGGGCAATGCCCTTAAAGGGAAGATATGAAGATTTCTTCATGGAGTGACAAGGCCGTAGTTACATACCCGTTTTTTTTAACACCTTTAACCTGTTTTCCATGCGCGTGGCGAGATTTTTCAACTCAACCTGGAGCGCGCCAAGACTTTCGGCAGGCTTTTTGAGCACTTTCTCTAGCTCTTCCTTCCAGAATTGGACCACAGAACGCTCTCTTTCAGCAAGCTCCTTTTCAACCCGTTTGCGCATTTCCTCAACAAATGCTTTGTCCATAGAACTCCCTTTGGCAAACCATAAATTCAGAACAAATGCAAAATTTTTGGGGGTTATGATTTCGGGATTAGATTTTACCTTTTGTAGCCAATCTTTCTTAAAAACTCCTTGCGCTGTTCCTTGTCGGGTGCTGATTCTACCCCTTTTGGTGAAAATCCATCAATGACGCCCAGAATGCCGCATCCCTGGTTTGTCCGCGCCACAAGCACCTCAACGGGATTTGCTGTCGCGCAATATATCGAGCAGACTTCAGGACACTGTTTGATGCTGTTCAGAACATTAATGGGATAGGCATCGCGCACCACCAGCGCAAAGATGTGACCGGCGGCAAGGTTCTGGCAATTACTGATAGCAGCCTGAATCAGTGCTTCGTCATTGCCGTCATACCGAATCAGACAAGGGCCGGATGCTTCGCAGAACGCAATACCAAACTTCGCCCCGGGGACAGAAGTGACCATAATTTCATAAATATCTTCCACGGTTTTGATAAAATGAGTCTGCCCTACGATAATATTGGCGCCCTCAGGGAACTCAAGTTTTATGGATAGAATTTCCATACTCTCCTCCCGCGATATTATCTTGTATTGTAAATAATTAAGCACAGAACACGCTGAAAAATCCTCTGCTACATTCTGGGCACTTCGGCGGGTTCAGTCGAGTTATGCCAGGCTTTTTTCTGATGATAAAAATGTCCGGTGTGCTTTTTTATCCAATACCTCTCCTGCGAAACCGCCAGTGCCTGCGCAGTGGCAGGCCAACCTCCTTTTTTTCTTCAGGATAAAATACAAAAATTTCGTTAGCAATGTCCTGTTCTAAGGCAATCTGGGTGTTTTCATGCTGCAGGACAAATGATGGCGACTTCTGGTGAACTTTAATGTAGGAGCCGGGCATAATACCAAAATGGCAGAGTTTATGAATGCGCGAATTAGATTTGGTGTTTATATAGCACACTTTCACGCGTTCCCCCACCGGCACCCTGCTCAGGGGAACAATGGCGCTGGTTACCGTTTCACGCGCCTGGCGGCAGCATTTGCCTTCGGGAATCTTCAGGCCGTGCGGGCATTCTGAAGGATGTCCCAACAGCGTGCAGATGCTGTCCACAATTTCTGGAGCCAGGATGTGCTCAAATTCACATGCCCCTTGTTCCATTTCCTTGAGCTGCATGCCCAGCACATCTGCAAGCAGCCTCTCAGCCAGCCGGTGGCACCGAACAATCTGCTTGGCCTGATCACGCCCCTGCGGCGTCAATTCAATTTTATCACCGTGAAGCTGGATCAATTGCTGCTCTGTTAATTGCCGGATAATATCATCATTAAATGTTACGTCTACCAAATCTTGTAACCGCTCAAGGCTCAGGTTATTCTCCTCGGCAAGATACCAAAGCGCTTCCATGTATTCATCTAAAGCTTTTTTTTCCATGCAGCAACCTTTAAAACACTATGCGCAAGATAACATTTAACATGCCTCCTATAATAACAGAAACCAACATAATTACAAGCAGCATCAATAGTGCGCTTCTGGTGCCCAGCTCCTTAACCATCGCCATGATATTTGCGAAACAGGGAAAAAAGCAGGTAAGTACAATAATGCCGACCGTTGCCTGAACATAATCAAGCTGCCGCTGTTGCGCCAGATTCAGCAGAATAACCGCGCCTGCTTCCTTCCGGGAGAGGCTCAGTAAAAAAGCATCAACGACCTGTACCGGCAGATTGAGGAATGATACCAGGACGGGGAAAACCCCCAGTTTTATTATGTTCAGCAGGTGTAATTTGTCCATGACAAACAGCATGGCGGCGCCCACCATAAACAGCGGCACTGCTTCTATAAGAAACCACTTCACGCGAAAATAAGTTTTCAAAATAAGGTTTTTCATCAGGGGCACACGAATGGGCGGAATTTCTAAAATAAAATCACTCACACCGTCCTGCTTCAGGAGTTTATTGAGCAACAGTCCGACCACAATTTCCATAAGAACCAGTATCCCGAAAACCAGCAAAAAGGTACTGAATGGGAAAAGCGTGAGGATCGCCAAATTAACGCCAATCAAAGGTGAACAGGGAATTGCAAACGCAATGAGAAAGACTGCTATATAGCGTTCTTTTCGGGAATCGAGGATTTTTGTGGCAAGTGTTGCCATGGTCTTGCAGCCGAAGCCAAGAATTATCGGCAACACAGCCCGACCGCTTAGGCCCAGCCGTTGAAACACCCGATTACTTAAAACGCACAGATTGGCGATATAGCCGATATCTTCCAAAACATTCAATATGAGAAAAAATATGACCAGAACGGGCAGCACCGTTCCCATAGCGTTGGCAAAGCCGGTTGTGAGAATTCCATAATGACCAACCAGAAAAGCCCGCCCGTCATCCCAGGGAATCATACTGCCGATGGCGCCGTTAATCGGCATAAAGATTTTTTGTTCAAGAAATGCCGCAAGTATTCCGGTTCCGACTTTTCCCACCAGGATATAGGTGCCGTACACAATGACAGACAGAATTATCCATCCCCAGAACGGGTGGCGGCACAGCGCGCCGATGAATTCCCCGGTTCTACCTGTGAAGCGCTGCCGACCTTCAGTTATAGCTTGGGAGATCTTTTCGGCCCACGCGGCACGTTTTTCAAAAACCATGCGTGCCAGCGGCTTCTGCGTGGCGCGCTGCATTTTTTCAATTATATGTTCAATCTTATTTGCGATCTCATCGCCGTGCTGTGCTCGTATATACTGTTGTATAAGGGGGTCCTTCTGTATGAGCAGCAGCAGAATAGCATCGGCAGGCGTTGCCGGCGGCGGAAAGCAGGCAGCAATATCCCGCAGCCCTTTTTCTATAAAGGCTTTATACTGGATTTTTTTCTGCACCAGACCAGCTTCAGGAATTTGCCTGATGAGCTGCTTTATGCCGCGTCCCTCGCTGGCAACCGTCTCTACGACAGGAACACCCAGCAGCTTTTCCAGCTTTTCGCGGTTGATATACACGCCCTTCTGGCGCGCTTCGTCTATTAAATTCAGGCAGATGACAACCGGGATATCCAGTTCAAAGATTTGGCACGCGAGTAGCAACGAGCGCTTGATATTCGTACTGTCAAGGCAGAGAATAATCAGCTCCGGATGCTCCCGCACCAGGATTTCGCGGGTGATTAAACCGTCCTCTGATTGCATATCAAGAGAGATGATGCCCGGCGTGTCAATAACTTCAAATTTATTGCCACCGATCGTAATTTCGGCTCGGGACACGGTTATGGTGGTATGAGGAAAATTAGCAACCAGAGAATAGGAACGCGTGAGCTGGTTAAAAAGGGCGCTTTTCCCCACATTAGGATTGCCGACAATGGCAACCTTGTTTTTATGCAGATTTGGTTTGGCGATTGACAATTTTTCTGATACCTTTATAGTTGATGGCGGCGCGATGAACTGGAATAGCGAATTTCACAATTACGTATTATTTTTTAAGCAGGGGGAACATCTAACCTTTTTACCACACAGTGTCCTCAATAAATCAAAATAGTTATAATGAGTCAACATGATAAAACTAACCATCGCAAAAAAATTGCTTGCCGCATACTTGCTCATGGCTTTATTGACCATCATGATCGGCGCGTATGCCCTTTTCAGCCTGCAGCATTTAAATGATCTCGCCTATTCCATTGTAAAAGAAGATTTTCTTATCATTTATCAGACCCGTCAGGTTATAGATAATCTTCTGGCTCAAGAACGAAGCGAAAAAAAATTTATTATTCTGCAGGATAGCGCTCTTGAAGAATTATTCTGGTCGCGCAGCGCAGCAGTCAAGGAGGGCATCGCCAAGCTTGAAAAGGTTGATTTCCCCGGCATAATCAACCTGCTGACGCAGGTTAAGCAGTTGCATAAAGAGTGCGAGGATATTTTTCAACGCGAAGTTGCTTCTATTAAAGCAGGCCAGGCAGCAGATGCTCAGCGCCTTTCAGAACACAGCATGAAGGAAAAAACCGAGGCGGTCATGACGCTGGTGAGCGGCCTGCAGAAAAAAGCGGAAATTGATGTCGATCAGAAAATGAAGCTCATCCGGAGTCGCGGCATAAAAGCATCAAGCGTTACGCTCATCTTATTTCTTATAAGTCTGTGCGGCGGTATTGCGCTTGCCTTGTTCATCACCTATAATATTACCCGTCCCCTGAAAAAGCTCAAAAAGGCAACGGGATTTATTGCAAATGGCAATTTTGATTTCGATGATTTAAAAATAAGCTATAAAGACGAAATCGGGGAACTGGCGCGGCGGTTCAGAATTATGGCTAATCGCCTTAAAGTGCTCGAGCAGCTTTGTCTTGATGCCAGCCCGCTGACGCGACTGCCGGGCAATATCGCCATTGAGCGGCAGATTGAGCAGCGCCGGGCTGAAAAAAAGCCGTTTTCCCTGTGCCATGCAGATCTTGACAATTTCAAGCCGTTTGCAGATAAATATGGCTATGCATGGGCAAGCGAGGTCATAAAGGAGGTGGCTGATATACTGACAGGCGCACTTAGAACGTCAGGGACGGACAGTGATTTTATTGGCCACATTGGCGGCGATGACTTTATCATCGTGACCGAGCCGGCACGGGCAGAACAGCTCTGTCAACAGGTGATTACCGAATTTGACCAGCGCATACTCAAGTTCTATGAAGAACAGGATCGCGAGAAAGGTTTCATTATTGGCAAAGACCGGCGGGGACATGAACAAACTTTTCCTCTGATGACCATTTCCATAGGCATCGTCACCGATGATGGCTCGCGCTTCGAAAGCCCTCTGGAGATGGCGCGGGCTGCTGCCGACCTGAAAGAGCATGCAAAGACCCAGCCGATCAGCAATTATGTTAAACAAGAAGATGTGCATCAACACTGATAGCGGAACCGGACCAGCAACCGTGGGAGTGTTGCAAAAATGTTATGGCGTGCTGTTCATTATTGCCTTACTGTGCTGTTCGTGCGCTGTTGTGCGGCCGCCGGAAAAGAGGATTCCCTATCCCGAGGGGCCTGCTGTTGCCGGCGTCCCGACTGACGAAGATCTGTTTCTGCTCGGCGCTTCGTATTTAGGCAATAAAGAAATAACGCCTGATTATTTTAATGCCCGGCTGGCATTTGAAAAATTGCAGAAAACCTATCCCCGCAGCAGGTGGCGGCCGGCAGCCCAGCAGCTTATACAGCTTATTGACGAGGTCCAGGCCTGCAACCGCACGTCGTCGCATAGAGAAATGTTAAAAATTTTGCAGGAAAATGAAAAACTGAAAAAAGATCTTGAGCGTTTGAGGCGTCTTGAAATAGAATCAGAGAAACGGGCTAAAATACTCAAATAGACACCCTGCGCTCATCTCGCAGCGCCGTATCGGCTGTGGTTAGAACGCGGCATCTCGCTGATAAAAAATTCCAGCCAGAGCAGCAGCAGCGCTGCAACAATGAACCACTGAAAACGTTCCTCCCACCGCTGTGCGCGTGTTGAGCGGAGTTCTTTTTTTTCGATCGCTCCGCGTATGCCCTCTTTATAAATTTTGTTTAAATCCAGATCGCCGGTTACTGACCGGACATAGCTGCCCCCGGTTTCTAATGCTATCCTCTGCAGTGTCGCTTCATCAAGCTTGCTGAGCACCAGTTCCCCCTGCTCGTTCTTCTTAAAACCCCCTGAACCGTCTTGAACGGGAATCGGTGCGCCGCCTTCCTGACCAACGCCAATAGTACAGATTTTTATGCCCTCTTTTTTTGCCTCCTGCGCTGCTTCTAGGGGGTTGCCGGCATGATCTTCTCCATCAGTAATGATAATAAGCGCTTTTGCGGTGCGTTCTCGGCTGTTAAAAGATTTAATGGCAGTTTTAATCGCGTCCCCGATCGCAGTTCCCGGAACAGGTATCAAGTCAGGGTCAAGATAATCTAAAAATATTTTAAACGCACCATAGTCAAGGGTCAAGGGACAATGGACAAAGCTGGTACCGGCAAATGCAATTAGCCCGATTCGGTCCCCCTCCAGCATCTGGCATAAGTCATAAACCTTGCGTTTGGCGCGTTCCAGACGATTGGGTTTGATGTCCTGGGCACGCATGCTTTGAGAAACATCAATTGCGACCATGATATCAATGCCTTTGCGGGTAATATCTTCCCATCGAAATCCCCAGCGTGGCTGCATCAGTGCAAACAATGCGCAGCATAATGCCGCGGGCAGCAGGACGGCTTTTAATTTTTGCCTCCCCGCGCAGGAAGCGGGGACCAGCTCGGCGCACAGCGCTTCCCCGCAAAATTGTTTAATGCGTTCCCCCTTTTTTTTCAAGGAATAGATAAAAAAGACCGCCAGAACCGGTATAAGCCAGAATAGTAATACATAAGCAGGATGTGCAAATTTCATGGAACGCCTTTCAATAATCAGCACTCTGCTTTCAGGATAATGAGAGAACTGGTGTGCTTGCTGTTCATGGTATTTTCATAAACCAGGTATGTGCCAGCAGGATTTCTACCAGAATAAACAATACCCCCGGGATGAGGAACCAGTGAAATAATTCCGTATAGTCCATATATTCTTTTACTTTTGCCGGAGTTTTTTCCATTGCATCAATCTGCTGATAGATTGTTTTTAAGGCTTCAGTGTTGGTTGCCCTGAAATAGCGGCCGCCGGTTTTTTGCGCAATGTCTTTGAGCGTGTCCTCGTCCAGATCCACTTTCTGATACACATAGTGCGTGCCAAACAGGCTTTCAACCAGGAACGGCGCTTCACCCTCAGTGCCGACGCCAATGGTATATACTTTTATACCATAGGTTTTTGCTATGTCTGCGGCGGTTGCCGGCATGATAGTGCCGGTATTGTTGCGGCCGTCAGTTAAAAGAATAACAATTTTTGATTTTGATTTAACATCTTTAAGCCGCTTGACACAGGTTGCCAGCGCCGATCCGATCGCGGTGGTATCTCCCGCCATCCCGATTTCCAGCCGCTCTACAAAGCTCAGTAAAACTCCATAGTCAAGGGTCAGCGGGCACTGGGTGAACGCCTCCTCGGCAAAGACCACCATGCCGATCCGGTCATGACGGCGACCGCGAATGAATTCATTCACCTCCTTTTTTACGATCTGAAGCCGGTTTACCCGCTTATTGTCAAGCTTAAAATCAAGCGCATTCATGCTTCCGGAGGTATCAATGCAGAGCATGATATCCACCCCCTCGGAAATAATCTCGGTTGATGTGCTGCCTGACTGGGGCTGGGCCAGGGCCATTATAAACAGACTCACGGCAGCGCACCGCAGGATCAGCAGGAGTTTTCGCATGGCAAGCGAGCGCGACGGCTTAACTGCATACAGCGTTTCCAGCGAAGAAAAGCGAATTGCACTGCTGCCAATCTTTTTCCGATCATAATAGACCATAACCGGCACTATCAGTAAGAGTGTCAATAACCATGGGTCTGCAAATCGGGTTAGCATAAAGCCTCAGTTGGCTGATGGTGGTGTTGAATAATTCGTGGTAGTACCGGCAGTGGCAGGGGCAGATGCACCTTCCTTGGTTTCCTCGATAACGCGCATAATTTTTCGGTATTCAGTGTCCGTGGTATTTTTATCCGGACAGAGCCGGGCAAACTTTACCAAGTCGGCAAAGCGTAAAATATCCCGCATCTCTGCTTTGATTGCTGAACTAAACTCCTGGCTGCTAATAATATCCGGCACCAGCTCCTCAGTAGTCCGTTCTACCGCCGGTATATGAAAGCGCCGCTCAATATAGCGCCGAAAAATTTCGGAGAGCCGAAAATAGTATTCTCTTATAACGCCCTTTTCTATCAATTGATCCCGGTTCAGCGCCTCCAGCTCCTCCAACGCAAGTTGGTGGGCGGGTTTTGGCGGTGCGGCTGCACGATGCCGCCTTCTTCGTCGGGAGAGCCAGAAAACAGTTCCGGCAACCAGGAAAAGAAATACCACCACGGCCCCGTATAGAACCACCCGGAGCAGTGGCCGGGGAATTTCCTGAATCGGTTTAATATCAATAATGTCGGCACTCGCACCCGCGGGTTTGTCCTGCAAACCAGACTTAACCGCAATAAAAATCTGTGGACTCTGCAGTTCCTTCAATTCCCCCCTTTGATCGGTATAGGAGAGTTTCACGGGCGGGATGACGTAAGAGCCGACAAGGTCTGGCTGCAGTTTATACCACTTGGTGTGAACCATGCGGTCGTCAATAAGTCGGGGGCCTTCTTCGCCTGCCTCAATAATGCGCAGACCGGTAATGAGCGAACCGGCTTCGGGAAGATTCACGGAAAGCGCCGGATCATGGTTAAGGGTGAGAGTAAACGTTACAACGTCGCCGACGGTGACGCTTACTTTATCAACATGGGCATTAAGGCACACCGGCTGCAGCAGGGTTTTGTTCTTTTCTTGTGCTTTATCCTCACGGTAAACCGTGCAGGAGCTGCAGAACGCTAACATTATTAGACCTACCGCAATAACTGTGCCTCTCACCTCTGCTTTTCCTCCAATTGCAATTTCTGGCCAGGGATAAGGAGTCTTACATAGGCAACGCCGGCGCTCGTATCATCGCCGTTTTTCACGCATTCTAAAAAAATGGAGCAGGGTATCTACGTAGGGGGTATCTGTCCTGATATCAATATAATCTATGCGGCCTGCGCGAAAAGCTGCTACACGCTGCTCATCTTTTTTCTTTGAAAGCGCACGGTAGGCGTTGCGAACCTTTTCATCAGAGGTATCAACCAGCAGGGTGTCGCCGGTCTCTGCATCCTCAAGCGCAAGTATGCCAACGTTGGGCAATTCCCGCTCGCGCGGATCGGCAATGTGGATGGCTATAACATCATGTTTTTTATTGGTTACCCGCAGCGCATGCTCATAGCCGTGAGCGATAAAGTCAGATATAACAAACACAACCGCTCGGCGTCTGCACACGGTATTCAGGTAGTTCAGCGCTGCAACAATGTCGGTGCCGGCTGCGCGAGGGCGGTGTGCAAGAACTTCCTTTATAACCCGCCAGACGTGGCTGCGTCCTTTTTTGGGGGGGATGTATTTTTCCACATGATCGCTGAAAATGACAAGCCCCACTTTGTCGTTGCTCTTTATAGCTGCAAATGCAATCACCGACGTCAGTTCTGCTGCGAGTTCGTTTTTTAGCTGCCGCACCGTGCCAAACAGGCCGGATGAGCTGACATCAACGAGCAGCATAATGGTAAGCTCGCGTTCCTCCCGATAGAGCTTAATGTAGGGATGCCCCATGCGGGCGGTCACATTCCAGTCAATATCTCTGATATCGTCTCCCGGCGTATATTCCCGCACCTCCTGAAACTCCATTCCCCTGCCGCGAAATGCGCTTTCATACTCTCCCGCAAATATATCATTGACCAGGTAATTGGTGCGAATATGGATTTTTTTGATTTTTTGCAGCGTTTCCTTGGGGATCATGGCAGGCACTCGCCGGCGTGCACTATAGCGTCACCATTATATGGTGTCCAAACGAAACGAGAATTCCCTAACGCAGTCCCTTTTACCCGCGTGCCGAATCGAAACCTCCGTGGTGCGACGTGTTGGGACGACACGAAAGCATTAGAAGAGACAATTAACACCGAGCATCTGGTGCTGCTGTCTCTGTTCTGAGCCAGATTACGGGACTTCAATGTGGTCAAAAATCTTACTGATAATATCATCGGTGGTTAAGTTTTCTGCCTCAGCCTCATAGCTCAATATAATTCTGTGGCGCAGTATGTCCCTGCCGATGGTCTTAATGTCTTGCGGGGTAACATAGCCTCTTCCCTGCAGAAAGGCATAGGCGCGCGCAGCCTGGTTCAAATAGATAGTTGCCCGCGGTGACGCGCCGAATTGAATCAAGTGTTCAATGTCAATGCCGAATACTCTTGGCTCGCGTGTGGCAAACACCACTGCAACAATATAATCCTGCAGTTTGTCATCAAGATAAATCTGATCTACCACGTTTCGGACGGCAAGAATTTCCTCCGGCGTTGTTACCGGCTTGATCCGCGGCGTCGTGCGGCGGGCAATGCGGTTCATGATCTCTTTTTCCTCCGTCTTGCTGGGATAGCCGACCTTGAGCTTCAGCATAAAACGGTCAACCTGCGCTTCAGGCAACGGATAGGTTCCCTCCTGTTCAATGGGATTCTGTGTAGCCATGACCAGAAACGGCTCGCCAAGGGGAAAAGTAGTCTCGCCAATGGTCACCTGTCGTTCCTGCATACACTCAAGCAAGGCGCTCTGAACCTTGGCCGGTGCCCGGTTTATCTCGTCCGCAAGCAGAATGTTGGTAAAAATGGGGCCTTTCTTTACGGTAAATTCCCCGCTTTTTGGTAGGTAAATGTGCGTTCCGATTAAATCAGCAGGAAGCAGGTCGGGGGTGAACTGAATGCGCTGAAAGCTGGTATGAATTGTCTGCGCCAGCGTTTTCACAGCGGTGGTTTTGGCAAGCCCCGGCACACCTTCCACCAGAATATGGCCGTTGGCGATCAGACCAATGAGTAGCCGCTCGAGCAGGTAGTCCTGGCCGACCATTACCGTGCGCATTTCTTGCAGCACGTTCCTGAGGATCACGCTTTTTTCTGCAACCTCCCTGGTTATATCTTGGATGTTAGGCTCCATATAAACCTCCCCGTGGTTTCGGATTCGGAAAACAGTTTAAAATACCTCGTTATGCGCGTTTCCCTCACGTAACTTTATCCATACGTTTTCTGGCAACGGAAGCTCGAAAGAGCAAAGGGAAGGAAATAAGTAGATGGTTATGGGGTATAAAAAAACTGCTATCCTGATCAGGCAGAACATGTATTCATCTGAACAGCTTCCTAAATTTCCCTTTTTCTTTTTCACCGCTTTCTGATTCCAGACTTGCCAGTTCACGGAACAATTCTTCCTGCCGCTTGGTCAGGTTGGTGGGTGTTTTAACAATCACTTGCACGATCTCGTCCCCTTTTCCCATACCATTAAGATAGGGAATTCCTGCTCCCTTTATGGTGAATAGGTCGCCGGACTGAGTTCCGCGGGAAATATGAATGGACTCAGTGCCGTTCAGGGTCGGAACTTCAATATCTGCCCCCAGAGCAGCCTGGGAAAATGAAATAGGCACTTGGCATATAATGTCATTATTATGTCGCTGGAAAAAGGGGTCTTCTTCAACATGGATAAAGACATAGAGGTCGCCCGGAGGCCCTCCTCGTTCCCCCGGTTCTCCTTCGCCATGAAGCTTCAGTCTGATGCCCGTTTCCACGCCCGCCGGAATTTTAACCTTGAGGGTTTTGCTCTGCAGTATCTTGCCCTGCCCCTTGCATTTTTTGCAGTGTTTGGTAATGTAGGTGCCGGTTCCATGGCAATGAGAACAGGTGGTACTGATGGTAAAAAAGCCCTGGGTTTGATTTATCTGTCCCCGGCCTTTACACCAGCGACAGGTCTCTGGCGTTGTGCCGGGCTCTGCACCTGACCCGTTGCACTCCTCGCATAGAGCGGGTTTTTTAACATCAATCTCCGTTTCCTTGCCAAAGGCAGCATCACGGAGCGAAATAGTGAGGTCATAGCGCAAATCAGCGCCTCGGCGCGCGGAAGACCGTCTGCGGCCTCGTGTGCCAAAGCCGCCAAAACCGAAAAAGTCCTCAAAAATATCTCCAAATGAAGCAAAAATATCTTCAAACCCGGCAAATCCTGAAAAGCCGGTGCGCTTGAGTCCTTCATGGCCAAACCGGTCATACAGCCCGCGTTTTTCTGGATCGCTTAACACTTCATAGGCTTCGCTGGCCTCTTTGAATTTTTCTTCAGCTTCCTTGTTGCCGGGATTTCTGTCAGGGTGATACTCAAGGGCTTTCTGGCGGTAGGCTTTTTTTATTTCAGTTTCTGTCGCATTCCGGGACACGCCCAGTATTTCATAATAATCGCGTTTTGTCATGGCCGTTACAGCTTAAAGAGGGGTAAATTCAGAATCCAGTCAATGTCAAACAATTCTCCTACAACTCCCAGCCCCAGGACAAACAGATACAGGAAAATAAGACCCACTATCAAGTAATCTTTATATTTCTTAACATAGGCTCTGGGTTGCATCTGATCTGCACCGGAGATACTTTTATGGCATTAAATTCAGAGTTTTATTGTAACAACTAATTCAATTTTGTCAAGCGAGGGCGCCCGCAGACCGTGTGCCGCCCATTGCGGTTTGTTCTGACTGTGTTGCGTTTCAAAAAATAAAGAAAAAGGTTAAAAGTCAGGTATTTTTTCCTGAATATAATTCCGTATTTTCTTTTTTAATCGTTCCTCCAATTGGCGGACCCGTTCTTTGGTTATTCCATATTTCTCGCCTATTGCCTGGAGCGTTTGCGGGTGTTCCGACAAAAGCCGGTTATCCAAAATATCAAGCTCTTTTTCATCAAGGTTGTCTCTGACGCCGACAAGATGATGGCTGAAAAGTTCCTGAATCTCACTGAGAGCCATTTTTTTGTCAAAGAGTTCTGTTTCATCAGCGATAAAATCTCCCCGGGTTTCTTTCCAGTCATCCCCGACAACCTGATCAAGCGATGGTTCCCAGTCTCCCATCCGCTGCTCCATTTCAATCACCTGTCCTTCGGTGGTGCTGAAGGTTTCGGCCAGACGCTTTGGTGCGGGATCAAAACCAAGGGCTTCAAGCCGTTTTTTCTCTTTCTGCAGATTGAAAAAGAGCTTTCGCTGGGTCTGCGTGGTGCCCACCTTTACCAGTTTCCAATTATCCATTATGTATTTTAATATATATGCCCTGATCCAATAGGACGCATAATGGGAAAGCTTAACCCCGCGATATGGATCAAACTTTTTTATTGCCTGCATCAGCCCGATGTTGCCCTCTTGAATGAGGTCAAGCAGACTGGTCGTCCAGTGACGATGAAATTCCAGGGCAATTTTAACCACCAGACGCAGATTGCTGGTTACCAGTTTGTAGGCAGCATCCACATCCCCCGTTTCTCGGTAACGAATCGCCAAGCGGATTTCTTCCTCCCGGGTTAACAGAGGGAATTTTTTAATCTCCATTAAATATCTCTGAAGAGGATCATATTGCGCTGGCGTGGTAATTGATGAAGCGTCGTCAGCAGCTTCCTCGGTTTCAACGACCTCTAAATCGTCAAACTCCTCATCAAATTCAACCTGCTGAAATTTCTTCACCATACATTTGTTCCTCGTTTACGCCCCTAAAAAACTGGCACCTTTTGATTTTTAAATTCTATCATAATAACTCACTGAATTGTCAAAATATTATACCTAAATGCATAAGCAATCAGGACTTTGCCAGTGCACATTTTATAGCGGAAAGACTACGAACCAGTTTGAAACAATTTTCACCGCTCAGTATCTTGAAAAAGTCTAATTTAGCCATTTATTGATAGGACTTTTCCATAATTATTTCATTTGGTGTGGACGAAACAGCGCCGGGCGTTTTTCTCCGCCCCAACCACGTGCGTATCCTCTGGTATCACGACCCCGGCACGAACGTTTGTGTCGTGGCTACGAAACCCCCCGGTCGCTCGGGTGTTAATTTTTTTTATTATTTCCCGTTCCTTTTTTGTGTTCTCTCAGGGTTTACCTGAATTGAAGGGATAAATTTTGAACAACGCCCTGATTTATTGACAATTGTCCGGAAAATTGCTAACAGATGAGCGCAGTATCCTGAGAGTGGCATCATGTAACTGCATGCAATTGATTTTGTGCCTGGGGTTTGACATAAATTTAATACGTTATTAATAGTTCTTCATAGGTTATATGCCCCCAAAGCTGATCACGCAAAATAAAAAAGCCTTTCATGAATATACGATTCTGGAAACCTATGAAGCCGGTCTTGTGCTGCTCGGCAGCGAAGTAAAGTCCTGCAGAATGGGGAAAGTAAATTTAAAAGACAGCTATGTCAGGATTGAAAATGGGGAACTTTATTTAGTAGATGCCCATATTAGCCATTACGACTGGGCCAACCGCTTCAATCATGACCCGCTGCGGCCGCGCAAGCTTCTGCTGCATAAACGGGAGATAAAAAAGCTTTACGGTAAAATCCGCGAAAAAGGGCAAACCTGTGTTCCCCTGAAAATGTATTTCACGCCAAAAGGACACATCAAAGTAGAAATAGCGCTGGTAAAAGGCAAAGCTCTCTATGACCGGCGCGAAGAAATTCGCAGGAAGGATGTGCGGCGCGAGATAGAACGGGATTTAAAAAGAAAAACATTTTAAACCTGCCGTCCGCCTTAAAAGCGATGCACATGAACATTCTTGCCCGAAGCTTTTTAAAAAATTGATTTGCCCCTTTGCCAGACTTATTACTTTGATTTTAATAGGCGCACGGTGTCGCGGGCTTTCAGCGCAAGGGGATATTTTGGATCAAGCGCAAGCGCTTTTTGCAAAAGCACTTCGGCCTGTGACAAATTGCCATATTCTGCTTCAAACAGCCCCCGGCTGGTGAGCATAAATGTATAAAATGATCGGAGAGCGAGATGGAGCCGGTCATTCAGTTTGAAATCGCCCGCCTCTGGCAGTGCTGCAACCGGCATAGCAGACGGCAGGTATTGTTTTTCTTTTGCCAAGCGAAACACGAATCCCTCCGGAATTCTTATATATCCCGCGCCAATTTCCTTCTCTATTTCGCAGGTAATATAAATCGGGCGGGTATCGATATTTTTATCAATAAAGCTGTTAATCATCTCCATGTAGCGTTTTTGAATTAGGTGCGGGTCATACGGCAACCCGTGCTCAAATTTATATAATTCCTGGGAGTAGGCTGCGACTTCATCATGCGATTTTTCCATGAGCGCTTTATAATTCTTCTGCAACTGGGTAATATACCAGGAACGCTTGAGGAGCTGCACTTCAATCAAAACCACATCTCGCCTCACCCCCTCGACCAACTGCAGGTAATAGCAAGGAGAGCAAAAATAATCCCACTGATAGGATAAAATCAACGCCTGCGGTTTCAGGTGATGCAGAATAGTGCGCGCATATTGCTCAACCAGGCGGTTGTTACTCTGATCAACCTCATTAAAATTAAGCACCAGCGGGAACAGGAACAACGAACTGAGACCGCACATCGCCAGATAATAAAGCCATTTCGTATAATACCGCGCTCTATTGCCTAAGTATAGCAGTGCGCTTCCCATCCACAGCGCAATGACCATGAAAACCGGCAGATAATAGGAATCTATATCGTGAATCTCATAGTTGATTGCATACAAAATGTCGGCCGTAAGCAAAATAAGGGTGAACCACAATATGCGCCTGTTTCGGTTAAACAGGTACCAGACGCCGAACGGCACCAGCAAAAGCGGGACAACACCAAAAGCCTTTATAATCAACAGCATAAGATGCTCAAGCTGTTGTAACGCCACAATCGGGGATGAAAACATCCATACCCGGTACTGCTTTCCCGATACATGCCAGAAAAAAGTTTCCCAGGTTTGCGGATTGCCCCAGTTGAGCGCCGGATGGCATGCTGCGCGCAGGGGTAGATATAAATACGGGGAAATCCCGCAGATAAAGAAAATAAATAATAACAGCAACCGCTTGACGTTGAGAATTTGCCAGGTTTTATGCGCGAGCCACAGATAGACGAGCGAAGGGATGAAGAGAATTGAGCTCAGGTGGTTGCTAAAACTAAAGCCTAATATACAAAAGAGCAGTGCTAACCAGGGGAATTCGGTAGCCCGCGTTTTATGCTCATGCAAGCTGCCCGCGGCAAGTATTTTTAACGATAGAAGAATGAACAGAGAAATAAACAAACCGTGCAACGCATAGACTTCAGTGACCAGCGAAACAGACCAGAATACCGAAGAAAACGCAAGCAGCAACGCGGCTGCGGTTTTGGTTATTGGCTGAAGACCGCTTGACAAGACATCACGGCTATCTACCAGCTTAACAATAGAACGGCTGAAAACCGCCAGTGCTACACAGGAAAAAATAGCAGAAAGAGTATTAAGCACCACAATTGGTTTGATCGGATGCAGAAGATGAATGCAAACCCAGCCTATGAGAGTATAGAGTGGATAACCGGTAGGATGAGCAATGCCCGGGAGGTAACAAACTGCAGCAAGTTCGCCGCTATCAATAAAGGTCAATCCTGGAGCCTTTGTTGCATAATATACACCAAAGGCAACGAGGGCTGCACCTGCGCCACCTAAAACTGAATATATAGTTCGTTTTTCGCTTATCGCGTGCATGTAACAGATTCGTCTGAATATATCCAGGGCTCTTTTTGCTAAAAACGGGACGGCTCAGAATGACGCTTTAAAAGGATTTAATGCGTTGGTATTATTTGGTTATAATGCGATCTTTAACCTGGATTGGCTGCCCTTTTCCTGATTCAGCCATCAAACTGCCTATAGTCATGGCCGCGAAAACATTGACCACCCGCGCCTGTCCCAGCTCTTTGATTTCAGTTCCCAGGTAATTTTCGGTCAGGGGATGGCGAAGAGACTCTCCTTGGCGAAAGATAATAAACTTCATGTCCTTTTTTATTCTGCTGGCGGCACCCACATCAACATAGATGTCTTTTCCCGCTGTTTTCACTACCATGCCTTCGATGAGCGGGAAGCTGTGCTTGAATTTCAAGGCAAGACCATTTACCAGATATTGAATATGCGGCAGAGTTTTATCCTCGCCATAGACATCCTGCGTGTCCATTATGGTGGAGGTTTCCGCATTGATAAGGCGTGCGTAAACTTCTATTGAATTATCAGTTTCATGAATGGTGCCGGTCAGGATGCCATCCGCAGTCACCAGACGTCCTGTCCGCAGCGCTGCAGCCGTATCAACCACATCACTGCCGCTCAGTTTTAATTCCCGCAGCGCTGCTTCGAACGCCGGCCCACGACTTACAATATTGAAACGCTCTTGCCTCAAGAACGCTGAGACCAGGTTTTCGCCAATCATAGCGCCGCTCGCAGTGACGGCGCCGGTTTGTTCAAAAGGAAGAATTGCAAGGCTCATCCGCGCGCCGAGCTGCCGCATTGCTGGAATTTGATACACCACGACAATTGTTTTTTCTGCGCGCGCGCCCTTTTTGTCATGAGCCTGAATGGTCAGCGTGTTTTCACCGGGATTTAATTCCACAAGCTGACTAAAAAAAATAACCTTGCCCGGCTTGATTGAAAGCGGCACATTATGTATCGTAACCGCAGCAATTTCATTAGCGCTGGTCACGCTGCCATCCAGATACAGATTATCATAATAAACTGTCTGCCTGGCCTCCATATTTTTTATATGGATGTTTAACGGAGATGCCGGCTGTTCAGGTGCTCCTGCTGTAAAAAGGCGATGTGCGCCGGTATCAAGCATACCATTATCCTGAAACGCAAGCAGCATGGCGATGTTTCTCATGTGTGGTTTTGTTTCGATATATGCCAGCCCTGTGTTTTCCCGGGCGAGCCCGGCCGTGCGTATCAGGCTTAGTTCCCCCGTTGTCGTGTTGCCTGCACTATCCATGGCCTGGAGTAAGATCCTGTTATTGCCTGCCGCTAATTGAACGGGATGCATAAAGGATACATTGCGTTCGCCGCGGTACGGGATATGAAACCCATTTATTTTAAGACCAATTATGCCGGAATCATCAGACAGGCTGCCCTGTAGCACAAAACAGCTCTCACTAATTTCCGCGCCGCTAACCGCGTTGCTTATATGTAAAAGCGGACCTTCCACATCGGCGGTTACCGTAATGGTTTTTTCTGCCTCGTTTCCCAATAGATCCCGTGATGTGATAGTGATGCGATTGAGTCCTCTATGAAGTTTCATTGATTGTGCAAAATCCAGTCGTTTTTGCGCCAGTTCTATAAACAGCGGTTCTCCATTGATAACCAGTGTGTGCACATACGCGTCGGCCTCAACTACGCCGGCAACGGTTATCGCGGAGTGGTTAGTTATGCGCTGTTCGCTCTCCGCATTCAGGCTGATGCGGGGCGGCGGGGTAGGGGTTGTTGAAACTTTGAGCATAGACCGGCGCACCTCATTCAGGTAATATTTTGCTCTGCCGGTGTCAACTGCTGAAAGCGACACTTCTAATTCCTTTTCAGCCGCCCGGTAATTGCCAACGTGATAATAGGCCACGCCAAGCTCGCGATGGGGAAAAAAGTCAATAACGTGCATGCCGTAGGTCCGGGCACTGCGCTGGTCGCGGGTGCGCTGCTTGAGCGCTGCTTTGAAATCAGCAATCGCCTCGGCATAGTAGCCGCCCTCAAGAAACGAACAGCCCCGCTCGTAAAAATTCCACCAGCGCTCTCTGAACAGTCCCCTAACAACCCCGTGCTGCTTTCCGTCTTTAATGTATTTTTTATCAGGCGGAGTGTTGCAGCCAGCCCCGAGGCATACGCAAACAAACGCGAGCACGAATAAAGATTGGGAGTAGCGCTGGAAACTCATATAATGCCGGTTAAAAATAAAGTATCAGAGAGGTCAGAATGCTGTGCTGATTATCATGGCGCTGGACAGCAGGCACTTCCGCGGCAACATCCCGCGCATGGCGAAACAGATAGCAGCAGTCAACTACCACGGGGCCAAGCATGATGCCGGTGCCCAAGGCCACGCCATAATAATCTTTTGGATGGCCGGTCGCCGGCTCTGGATCAAAGAACAGCCCCACGCGCAGGGGAATAATTGTTCGCTCCCGGATAAAGAGATATTCACAGCCGGTCCGCACCTGGGTGGTATCGCCGGGATGGGATTTCTTCCAGAAGTCGCCTGCAATATTAGTTTTCAGCCCTCCTGCACGCACGTAGAAGTGTGACCACTCAGTGCGGTAGATATCAAAAGCAACGGTTAGCGTATCGGCAGGCCGTAATGCTATTCCGATTCCATAGGAAATGGGCATCCGCACATCTATGCTCTGCCTGTTTACAATACACCGGCGCGCAGGTGCGGTGAAGATATTGGAATCAGACTGCGGGATGTAATTTTCACTATACGTCGTGCGTTCAGCAGAAGCTTCAAAAGGCGTTTTAAGCACTGCACCGACGGTTATACCCTGATTGATCTGCCAGAGCAATCCCGCCGTAACATTTATCCCTTCAAAGTTGTCATTTTCTTCCCGCGTGATTGATGCGAGACGGGACTTCACCAGAACCGAAGTTGCAGTAAAAATCGCGGAACGGCCGACAACCCTCCGTTCCCACCGCCAGCCGTTGGCATATCCCAGATTGTCCGTCCAGAAATTAACGGCAAGCCCGACTGAAAAACGCGGCGTAAGCTGAATGGCACACGCCGGAGTAAAAGCCTTGAGCGCGCCCGACTGGCGGAAGCGGGTTCTGGTGTTCACGGTGAACATACTGCCGTCTGCGTAGCTGCCCTGGAAATTATAGTTGAAGTCAAGTTTATTATAAAAATCATAGAGCCGCTGATAATTCAGAGACACGACCATATTTTTATCAAAGGCTCTGAACGGATAAGCTGCGCTTAGATAATTCAGGTCATAACGGCTGACAGTGTTCGAGCTGTTTGTTTCGTGATGCAGGGAAGAGCTGAAATCCCTCTGCCGAACGGTATAAGAACCCACGATTGAGACTTCTGGTCTCTCGAGTTGAACCAGTCCGCCCGGATTCCAGGAAGCGGCAGTGGCATCATCTGCAACCGCAATAAACGCGCCGCCCATGCCCTGGGCACGTGCACCGGATCCGACGGGGTTGGGCGTGGCGTTGATCTGGACGTCGGAGAACAGATCTTGAGCAGCGCACGGGATAAAAAAGAAAAAAAGCAGGAACTGACACATTAGTAAAATAAGCGATGAAACCATTCGGAATGGGCTCGCAGAAACGCTTTCCATGGAGTATATCTTTGCCTTTCACTTCCCAAGAAGAATAAAACAGAACTCCAGCGCGACAGTTTACTCAACCGCTTCCTCTATTTTCATTCCTCTGGTAATCCCGCTGCATTCAGACGGTAGTGCCGCATAGCATCTGCCGGGTTCAACCGCTGTAATCCGAAACGTTTTGGCGCAGGGCTGAGGCGCGGGAGTCAGCGTTTTCCGATCCACCTTTTCGGCGCCGAGCACGCGCATCGCCATTCCCGCGAACACACCGGTGTCCGCCCCGATATTTAATTCTGCCTGGTTTGCCTTGATTGAGACTATTAAGCCGCGGACCGGGTATGCCTTTGTCAAAGTGGAAATAATTTTGTGGGCGGTTTTTTCCACGAGTTCGTTTATATTCGGCGCGGTCTCGGTAATTGCGGCTTTAATAATGGTGGTTTCAGTCTCTGTGAGCTGAATGGTTGCCTGAACAACCGTTCCATAGCGCATGAGAGCGCCGGTAGCGATCAGTCGCACAGCCAAAATATTGCCTATTTCAAGCGCGCGCGCCGGGTTGACCAGATCGGTTGTGCTGAGTTTCAACTCTTCCAGAAGCCTGTCAAACACTGCCCGTTCCACCATCTGCACTCTACCCTTTTCCTGAAGAAGCGCTGTAAGTCGCATCTGAAAATATTCATCCTCGCCCGCGCGCAGCGGCGGAGCACCTTTTTGTTGAAGGTTTACAAAGCTCATGGTGAGCGGCCGGGATGTCCAGGCTTCGTGGTTGGACTGTGTGGGAGGAGATTTATGCCGTTTCGCGACCAGTTCAGCAATAAGCCGGTCAATTCGTTCCTGGCGGAATTGGTCATCTGCAGTCTGCTGTTTTTGCTGTGCTTCGGTACTTAAAGCCGCTGCTATAGGGTCCTGGGGGTTTGTCTGCAGCGCCTTTTGATAACAAACAGCCGCTTCGGCAATGGCGCCTCTTTTCTCCAGCGCCATTCCCTGGTTGGTATAAATGACCGCGCTATGGGGATTCAGCGCTGCAGCCTGTCCATAGTAGCCGAGCGCTTTTTCCAGGTCGCCTTGTGCCATGCAGATACGTCCTAAACCATTAAGCGCCTCTGCCTGTTGCCACAACGGTGTCTGGGTTTGCCGAGCTGCTTGGGCGTATTCCTCCGCTGCTGATTCAAGTTTTCCCTGGGAGAAACA
This sequence comes from uncultured Thermodesulfobacteriota bacterium, assembly GCA_964594075.1. Classification (GTDB taxonomy): domain Bacteria; phylum Desulfobacterota; class WTBG01; order CAIYCZ01; family CAIYCZ01; genus CAZQKW01. The sequence continues at coordinate 101,813 of CAZQKW010000001.1, forward strand.
AATATTGCCGCTGATGACATGCACATAGGCGTTTGCCGGGAAATGCCTCAGGGCGGTTTCCACCATAACGCGGGCTTTTTCCAACTCGCCGATTTTGAAACAGACCGCTGCCAGTCCCTCATACCGACGGGAATCAGTTTCCGCGAGCTGTTCAAAAAATCTTTTCGCCTCCTCAGGCCGGTTGTCATGCAGGAGAGAATATGCATGCAGGTAAAGGTCAAGCCTGGTTTGTTGCTTAAGCCAGGGCACCACCACGATGCTGGTCATGATGAGCAACACGGCGCCGATTACCGCGCCGCGGCGGGTGGGTTTCTTCCCCCAACATCTGCCCGCGCCACCATAAGGGGAAGAAACGGCCGGTGCTGCTTTTTTTGCAGTGTCCCGCCAGACAACTTCTCGCAGCCCCGCATCTTCGGGCATATCTTTTAAGGGCGGGGTTGTAACAGCGGAACAATTAATATCATCAGATGTTTTGACTTCTGCATACGCCGCCGGGGAAATGAGAATATGGTCAGGTTTGCACCGGGATGCGATACGGGCGGCAATATTGACCACATCGCCAAAGATGTCATGATCCTCAACAATTCCCAGCCCGCAATTAATGCCAATACGGATATGAATGTGCTCACCGGGAGCCGTGCTGCGGTTATAATCACAGAGGGCCTGTTGCATCTCGCAGGCTGCGCGAACCGCCGCGAGCGGATTATCAAAGCCCGCCATAATGGCATCGCCGATAGTTTTCACCACCCAGCCCTGATATTTCGTGATAATGGGAAACAAAAGGCCATTGTGCTTTTGCAGCATAAGCCTTCCTTCTATATCCCCGCGGGATGCAAAGAAGAAGGTTGAATCCTTTATGTCGGTGAATAACACGGTTATGTGCCGCAAAAACTTTTCTTTGAGCAGAGCATCAATCTGCGTGCGTTCCTGGAGAAGCTTTTCAATACTCTCCGGATGTTTGCCTGATGAAGTGGAATTGCCGCTAGTTATTTTCCGGTCAACTTCTTTTGCCATGGTATCGCTGTTTTCGCTTCAAAACTATGCTCTTCGCCGTGCCAGATGAGGTGAGCTAAAATGCTGATAAAAAAAGTGGCTGGTCTCGGTATGGCAGGTGGCAATGAGAACGCAGCGCGTATGCTTGTGTTTTCATAACCGCGGAAGTGATGGGATCAAAGCGCACATAAGAGACGCTGCACCGTGCACTTTCACCATCCATCGCTTATACGATGTTATGGGAACTAATCTGAATGTCTTTTAATTTCAATTGAATATTTTTAACCCCTTGCCACACATTGAATTGTGGAACAAAAGCCAGACGAATCGCTTCGTCATTTAGGGTGCCGGCTGATCCCATATTGAAGCCGATTGCGTCATAAAAACAACCGCCCTCTTTTATTTTTAATTTCAAATGTCCATTGCCGACGATCATGGCGCTGTAGAGTTTCAATTCGGTGCTGCAAAACAACGGTTCGGGGTTCGCAGTTCCAAAAGGTGCAAGTTTTTCTATTTCCTCTATTAGCTCGTCAGAGAGAGCGTCCAGGGGCAATTCAGCGTCAATTTCCAGATGCGGCACCACATCTTCTTCCCGCATTACATCCCTGAATATTTCCGTAAACCGTTGTGCAAAGGCCTGGATATTGTCTACCGGTATGGTAAGTCCTGCCGCCTGGCGGTGCCCCCCAAATGAGGTGAGCAGCGATGCGCACCGCTTTAGGACGCCATACAGGTCAAATCCATAAATGCTCCGCGCGGAACCTTTGCCCTGCCCGGTGGCTTCATCTATTGCAATAAGAATGGTTGGCAGGTAATATTCCTCAACCATGCGGGATGCACAGATGCCAATAACGCCCTGATGCCAGCGGGGAGAGGCGAGAACCAGCGGCTTGTTGGCGTCTGCTTCCCCGTTAATCATAGCTTTTGCTTCTTCGGTGATGCTTTTCTCCAGCTGCTGTCGCCTGCTGTTTTCTTCATTTAATTTCCGGGCGAGCCGCTGCGCCTCAACGCAATCAGTGGTAAGCAGCAACTCAAGACCGGTTGTGGCAGTGCTTACTCGCCCTGAGGCGTTGATGCGCGGTGCAAGCCGAAACGCGACCATATCGCTGGTAATCGGACCATCAGGCGTGGCGCTGACCGCTTTTAATGCCCGTATTCCGGGACGTTCCGCCTTTGACAACTCCGCAAGGCCATATTTAACCAGGAGGCGGTTTTCATCAATCAACGGGACTATATCTGCGATGGTGCCGAGCGCCACCAGGTCAAGATATTGTTTGAGGTTTGGCGGCTCAGCACGTTTCCAGAAGCCTCTTTGCCGCAGTTCTCTGCGCAGCGCCATCACCAGATTGAATGCAACGCCAACGCCGGCCAGCTCTTTAAAAGGAAATTTACAATCTGGCTGTTTTGGATTCAGGATCGCATAGGCCGGCGGGAGGATTTCGGGGGGCTGATGATGGTCAGTTACAATAACATCCAGGTTATGCGATCGGGCAAACTGAATGGCGTCGTTATCCGCGATGCCGCAGTCAACGGTAATAAGTAGATGTGCCCCCTTGTGTTTAATCTTTTTTAGCGCGTCAATATCAAGGCCGTAGCCTTCTTCAATGCGATGGGGAAGATAATAAAACACGTCAGCCTGAATTTCCCTTAAAAACAGAACTAGGACAGCGGTTGCGGTGATGCCGTCAACATCGTAATCGCCATAAATGCAGATTTTTTCCCGGTTGTTTATCGCGGTTATGAGCCGCTGCACAGCCTTATCCGTATCTTTCATGATAAGCGGTGAATGAAGATCCTTTAAAGTGGCGTGAAGGAAATAATCTGCTTCCTCAATAGTGGTTATGCCTCTGTTAATTAAGAGCTGGGATACCAGGGGAGAGATGTGCAGGCTTTGAGAAAATATTTTGCTCTGCGTTTGATTTTGTTCTTTTATCAGCCATCGTTTCCTGCGCGTATTCACAATCAGTTCCTTATTTTTTTCTGGTTGATATGGCTGTGCTGTTCGTTTTAAGATGCTGGCTTTTTGCTGAATACCATGACGGAGAAAAAGGCAGGGAAATATTATCAGATGACGGGTCTAAGTCAACAAAAACAGGGGCAAGAGAAAAATAAATTTAAAAAAAGAAACGGAGCAGAAGACCTTATGTCCTCTGCCCCGCTGAACGCTTTATTGGGATTTGTCGCTACTTAAATAAGGTCGGTAGGCACCATACCCGAACAGCCGGTTCATGTATTGTTTCAAAGCCATTAAAATCAACATCCGCAAGCTTATAGTAATAGGTCTTAAATCTATTTTGGACTGTGCTGTCAATGAACTGATAAGAAGCTCCCGCAACAGCACCTGCTTCAGCCGGTATGAGTTCACTATTTATTTTTACAAATTCTCCGTCCTTTGAATTGGCCCGATAAATGTTAAAACCGGCATTATCTATTTCAGTTTCAGTTGTCCAGTTAAGAATAACGGTCTTCCTGAACGGCTTTGCAGTAAATGAGGAAAGCGTGATGGCGGTTGAAAGATCGCATTTGCCGGTGCAATAATCACAAATGCCTCCAGGAGCATATTGCGTAAAAATTGTGGTGCAGGGATCAGGATAGTAGGTTCCGACAGGACACTGGTCAGCGGGGACGGTTGTGCAATAAGTAAAAACTCTGACCGGGTCACAGCAGGCCACGGTGATGGTTGTCTCGCAGCAGCCCGGCAACGTATTGGTGTTGGTGCACCCGGTACTGTTTGCGGCAACAAAGGACGCAACTGCTGAAGATTGTGATGATGCACTCTTTAAAGATGATATTACTTCACCCCCGGTGCATTGAATGTCGTCAAAGGGACAGATGTGAATATATTTGTTATCGTTTCTCAGTATATGCATCAGCGGCACAACTATCTGAGCTATTCCACTACTATTTGTTCGGGTTGAATAGACCGTGAGCGTCCATAGCTTGGTTCCCCAATCAGTTCCACCCATGAGAGAAATATCAAATTGCGCCCGGTATCCTTCAACCGGTGAACCGTTGTCAGAACATTCAATAGTCAATGGATACACACCCGATACCCATGTCCCTTGATCCTCTTCATCCCAGGGAATACTTGATGGGACAATACTGCATTCTGTTGCCGCATAGGCAAAAGAAACCGCACAAAACAAAAATAGCACACCCATTGATAGCGATTTCAAAATTGATGTCTTCATGTTAGGTCCTCCCCTTTTAATTATTTGCTTATTGGTACGTGGGACATGGGCTTGGCGAGCAAGTCTGTGCCGGACCAAGCAGTTCTATGATCTCATCTTCTGAATAAGTGATCACTTGTGGCGCCTCGTATTCTTTTTTCATTGTCCTCTCCTCCTCTGTGTTGACGTTTTATTATGTTTGGTTTTCTTTATCAATGATTAATGATGAATCAATGAAAATTGACTAAAAACCCATCTAAAATATTTTTTCTTTGTTTTAAATAATGACTGACTTAAATGCAGTAGCTGTTTAAAGAATATCCCGAATTTACTTTAAACTCTAAAATAAAAAAAAACCGCTGTCAAGGTATTTTTTTATTTTGATTACAATAGACGTTTTTGATAGATTTGAAATTTGCTAAAAATTTTAATTATTTTATTTTTTAAGTAAATTTTGTTTTTATTTTTGTTTTCTGACCATGATTTTAAAACTAAGAAAAACACCACGATTCAACAAGCTGTGCGTGTTCCTTCCAGTCATTTTCAAGCATCATGTTATGGCTTATATCTGACCGTATTCTCCGGTCAGCAGCATTAAAATATTCTGCCAGGGCATCCCACAGGTTGGGATTTTTCCTGTTGCCAAGCCCGGTTCTGCCCAGGACATATACCGGGCATTTTATTTTCTTGGGGTCAACCGATAAAAAAGGATGCCGCTCAAGCACTGCGGCAGACTCCCTGCCCAAAAAAGCGACGGTTTGCAACAGTGTTTCTGCGGCTACTTTGTTTTTCTCAAACAGGGCTTCTTTTATCTGCTTTTGATCGGCTCTCATGAGCACTGTTCCATCAGGCTGATAAAGAAATAGAGTTTTAACCAGCTCGGCCCGCTGCGGATCAAGCTGCAGATGCTGCTCGGTTACCTCTTTGCAGGGGGCGCTGTCTAATAAAATGAGCTTTTTAACCGGATTACTTTCCGCCACTTTTTGGCATACAACCCCCCCCATGCTGTGGCCTACGAGTATCGTCTCTGCGCCAATTGCCGTCAAACACTCACAGACATCCTGCACGTAATCCTCAATGACCGCTTTTCCCAGGTCGGCATGGCCATCACTCAGCCAGTGGCCGCGGAAATTAAGCGCATAACAGGATACACCTCTGCTGGCAAAATATTCAAGGAAAAATCGCCAGACCCACGAGCCGTGAAAGTTTCCGTGGACAAACAGCAGCGGGTTTTTTCGTTTGGTAATAGCAGGCAGATAGCGCTCAAGGCGCAGCCCGCTTTCCAGCTCCATTATAGATCTGAGATAGCTCATAGGGATCACATAGACAAAATTATAGAAAAACAGGGTAACACCCCAATTGATGTTACCCTATTTGACGACAGATTAACTGTATGCTGCGCATCCGCTTGGCATTCAAAAATGAAAAAGGCCCTTTCTATTTTAGTCTCCATCCGGCGCGCTGCCCGCAAGTTTCATCCGGTATTCTGCACGATTCAGTGCTTCCCGCGCGCGCTGCAGATCAACATCTTTGTCGGGAGACACAAGCCGTTTTTTCGCCCGCTCTTTTGCCGCCCGCGCGCGTTCGCGGTCTATCATCTCCTTTGTTTCAGCGCTTCGCACAAGAATGCTGACGCCTTCCAGAGAAACAATAATTACACCCCGGCTGACAAAAATAATTTTCTCTTTTTTGTTCGTGTCTCGCACTTTAAGAATGCCGGCATTTACTTTGGCAATCAGGGGCGCATGGTTAGGAAATATACCCAGGCTGCCTCCCTCAGAGGACAGCAGCATCAATGAGCTTGCCTGCTGGCTTAACAACACCCGTTCCGGAGTAATAACTTCAAGTTTAAAATCTTCTGCGCGTTTCATCAAGCAGCCCTTGCTTGAAGTTTCTTCGCCTTTTCAACGACTTCGTCTATGGTGCCCACCATGTAGAACGCCTGTTCCGGAATGTCGTCATGGCGCCCTTCAATTATCTCTTTAAAGCCTCTGACCGTTTCCTTAAGCGGCACGTACTTGCCCGGCGTCCCGGTAAATGCTTCCGCCACAAAAAACGGCTGGGAGAGAAACCGCTGAATTTTTCGGGCCCGGGCAACGGTAAGTTTGTCTTCATCTGAAAGCTCTTCCATGCCCAGAATGGCAATAATGTCCTGCAGCTCTTTATATTTCTGGAGAATGGCCTGCACATTGCGGGCAACCTGATAATGCTCTTCCCCAACAATGAGCGGGTCCAAGATGCGCGAGGTTGAGTCAAGGGGGTCAACTGCCGGGTAAATGCCAAGCTCAGCGAGTGACCGCGACAAAACCGTTGTCGCATCCAGATGTGAAAACGTCGTTGCGGGCGCGGGGTCTGTCAGGTCGTCTGCCGGCACATAAATAGCCTGAATTGAGGTAATTGACCCTTTGGTGGTTGACGTTATGCGTTCCTGCAGCTCTCCCATCTCGTTGGCCAGTGTCGGCTGGTAACCGACTGCAGAGGGCATACGACCCAGTAGCGCTGACACTTCTGAACCAGCCTGGGTAAAGCGGAAAATATTATCAATGAAAAGGAGCACGTCCATGCCACGCTCATCGCGAAAATATTCTGCGGCGGCCAGCGCTGAAAGGCCTACGCGAAGCCGCGCCCCCGGCGGTTCATTCATCTGGCCAAACACCATGACTGTTTTGGCAATAACACCCGACTCCTTCATCTCAAGCCACAGGTCATTGCCTTCACGGGTGCGTTCGCCCACGCCGCCAAACACTGAAATACCGCCATGCTCAGTGGCAATATTACGAATCAGCTCCATGATAAGAACCGTTTTGCCGACACCGGCACCGCCGAACAGCCCGACCTTGCCTCCCTTTGCATAGGGGGCAAGCAGGTCAACCACCTTTAAACCGGTTTCAAAGACTTCGGTGGCCGTTTTCTGCTCCTCAAGGGAAGGCGGCGGCCGGTGAATGGCATACCGTTTGTCTGCTTTCACCTCGCCCAACTCATCAATGGGCTCGCCCAGAAGATTAAATATCCGGCCCAGCGTCCCCTCTCCCACGGGCATGGTGATAGGGGCGCCGGTATCCACTGCGTCCATGCCTCTTACCAACCCGTCAGTAGATGCCATGGCAACCGTGCGCACAATGTTGTCGCCCAGGTGCTGGGCAACTTCAAGAGTAAGGTCAATGCCCGCTTCCGGTTCTTTTATTTTTATGGCATTATAAATTGCGGGAAGTTCATCGGTAAAAAAACGGATGTCCACCACCGGACCAATAACTTGAACAATTTTCCCAGTGTTCAATGGTATTCCTCCCATACATAAAGTAGATTGCAGATGGTAAAAGTCGGAGTCCAGAGTTGAAAGGTCATTCGCATTCTGCTTGCGGAAATTGAGATCATCCTTTAAGCGCCTCCACGCCGCCGATAATATCTATCAATTCTTTGGTAATGCCGGCCTGGCGGGCTTTATTATACGTTAAGGTCAGGGCTTTAATCATCTCATCTGCATTATCCGTGGCATTGCGCATGGAGACCATGCGCGCCGCATACTCGCTGGTCAATGACTCTATAAGACAGTGCAAGATTGCGGTCTCTACGTACTGCGGTATGAGGGCGGTTGCAAGTTCCTGAAACGACGGCTCCATAAGAAAGTCTATTTCACCTTTGACCAGATGCGTGCGTTCTTCCGCGCTCAAGGGCGACAGGGGCAGCAGCTTAAGGTGGGTGGGCTCATGGCGCAATACGTTGATAAAGCGTGTATAACAGATGTGCACTTCATCTACGCTTTTGCTGCTGAAATATTCATTGATAAGCGTATTAATGGTGCGCAAATCCGAGGCAAGTGCAGCGCTGGCGGGGACTGGAAAAAATTTTTCCACACTATACCCCTTGTGAAGCAGCGCATCATAGCCTTTTTTGCCGACCGCAATGGTCATAATCTGTTTTTCCTTGTTGGTGGCAAAAAAGTGCTCCACCGCGTTGATCATATTGATATTAAACGTGCCGCACAGACCGCGGTCCGAGGTAAGGGCTATCAGCAGGAGCCGGGTGCCTTCGGTCGTTCTGAAAACCGGATGGTCCTCTGCCAGCGCGGCAACTTCCGAAGAGCGAATAATCCGCATCAGCATGCTTAACCGGTCAATATATGGCCGGGAATTTTCCGCCTGCGCGCGGACCCGGTTAAGCTTTACCGCAGCAACCATTTCCATGGCCCTGGTAATCTGCTGGGTTGACCTCACCCCTTTGATGCGCCGACGAATTTCTCTGGTTGACTGTGCCATATTGCAAACCGGCCTTTAGCGAAAATTCTTTTTGAACTCTACCACGGCCTCATTGAGGGTGTTGGAAACTTCGGCAGTCAATTCCTTGCTAACCCTGAACTGTTCAAGCACGCGGGAATATTTTTCTTTTAGATACTGCAAAAAGCCCTGTTCAAAATCTTTCACCCGATTAACCGGCACATCGTCAAGATATCCCTGATTGGCGATATAGATGATGCTTACCTGCTGTTCTACCGGCATGGGGCGATACTGGGGCTGTTTAAGAATTTCCAAAAGCCGCTCGCCGCGGTTTAATTGTGCCTGCGTCGCCTTGTCCAGTTCAGATCCGAATTTGGTAAATGCGGCGAGCTCCCGATATTGCGCCAGATCAAGGCGCAAGGATCCGGCGACTTTTTTCATTGCCTTGTTTTGGGCGTTGCCGCCGACGCGCGACACGGAAAGACCGGCATTGACTGCGGGCCTAATGCCGGCATAAAATAGGTCGCTTTCAAGATATATCTGCCCGTCGGTAATGGAAATAACATTAGTGGGAATATAGGCGGAAAAATCGCCCGCTTGCGTTTCAACAATGGGCAGTGCGGTCAGGGAACCGCCTCCCAGCGCGTTACTCAATTTTGCAGCGCGTTCTAAAAGCCGCGAATGCAGGTTAAAAATGTCGCCGGGGAATGCTTCCCGTCCGGGAGGACGCCGCAACAGGAGCGATACCTGCCGGTAGGCGACCGCATGTTTCCACAGGTCGTCATAGATAACCAGTGCGTGGCGGCCGGTATCCCTGAACTCTTCACCCATGGCGCACCCGGAGAACGGGGCAATATACTGCATGGGAGCCGGATCGCTGGCAGTAGCAGCAACAATGGTGGTATAATCCATAGCGCCGTATTTTTGCAGGGTTTCCATAACGCCCAAGACCGTTGACTGTTTTTGACCGATTGCCACATAAATACAATAAACCGGATTGCCGGCCTCATACTCTGACCGCTGGTTGATGATGGTATCAATGCAGATAGCGGTTTTGCCGGTCTGGCGGTCGCCGATGATAAGCTCGCGCTGGCCGCGGCCGATGGGGATCATGGAGTCAATAGCCTTGATGCCGGTCTGCAGCGGTTCTTTAACCGGCTGCCTCTGCACGACATTTGGCGCTCGTCCTTCAATGGGGCGGCGTTTATCGGCAAGGATGGGACCTTTTCCGTCAATCGGTTCTCCCAGCGCATTGACCACCCGGCCCACCAGCGCATCGCCAACCGGCACTGATATAACCTGGCCGGTGCACTTGACCGTCATTCCCTCTTTTATTTCGCTGGCATCGCCCAGCAGGATTGCACCGACGGTATCTTCCTCCAGGTTCAGCGCAATGCCGTAGACGCCATGAGGAAATTCCAGCAGCTCCGATGCCTTGCACTGATCAAGTCCATAGATGCGCGCAATACAATCCCCGACCTGGAGAACCGTGCCCACGCTCTCCATCTTCAGCTCTTCTTTATAGCTCTCTATTTCCTGCCTGATTATGGCGGTTATTTCTTCTGCCCTCAGTTCCAAAACCATCAACTCCTTTACCGATAATTTTTATAATTATAACGGTCAACTCACATTGCGTTCCAAAAGATACTTCTGCAATCGGTTCAGCCGCCCTTGGATACTGCCGTCAAGGATGCCGTTGCCAATATACACCTGCAGACCTCCCAGAAGTGCTGTATCAATCTCAAAGGCTATTCTCACCGTGCTTCTGGTCATTTTTTCCATAACGGTTTGCAGCTTCTGCCTGTGCTCTGCTGAAAGCTCCATGGCGGATTTTACCGTCGCATGAATAATGCCGCGCAGACGGTCTGCTGCCTTTTTAAATTCTTCCCCTACATAGGGAATGATGCCCTCGCGTTTTTTTTCCACCAGCAGGTGCAAAAAATTCCTCACCGGCGCAGATACTGTTTTCCCCAGAACCTCGTCCAGAAGCTTTTTTTTACGCAGGCGGGAAATTTTAGGGTGAAGCAGCATGTCAAGCAGATCGGGATTTTCGTGCAGTAGTTGATGAACCAGGCGCAATTCCTGTTCCACGTCTGCCGTAATATTCCGCGCGGCTGCAATATCCAGAAGAGCGTTGATGTAGCGATTGATAATCCGCGTTGGGATCAAGAGGGGACCCCCCCGATGTCGCGCATCACATCCTCGACAATTTTGTCAGCGGTGGCGCGATCAATGGTCTTTTCAATCAGCCGTGCGGTGAGAAGCATTGAGAGCTTTATCACCTCGGCCCGAAGCTCGGCAATGGCCTTTTTCTTCTCATGCTCAAGCTCGGCAAGCCTTTTTTCTCGCAGTTGCTCGGCTTCGCGGCGGGTTTTTTCAAGGAGTTCCTGGCCCGCTTCGGCTGCCTTTCTGGTGGCTTCCTGAATAATGGCATCCGCCTTTTCCTTTACCGCTGCCAGTTGTTTTGCATACTGCTCTTTAAGCTGCCGTGCCTCTTCAGCGGTCTTTTCATTCTGCTCATAAGCGCGCCTGATTTCCTCGCTGCGCTCCTGAATCATGCCCATGATGCGGCCAAACAGATATTTTTTCAGGATCCAGAACAGAATGAGAAAACCCGCAATCTGGATAATGAGCGGTTTAAATTTCAGTCCAAGAGCTGCTATGGCATCCATATGAAGCTATTAATAAGAAAAGTGAATCAACCGCCGATTTTTTTGAGCACATCAACAATTTCTGCCGCATTGGGCAATTTGCCGAGCAGCAGAATGCCGATCACCAGGCTGTAGATGGTAAGTGCCTCAATCAGGGCTGCGCCAATGATCAGAGTGGTGCGCAATTCTCCTGATGATTCAGGCTGGCGAGCAGTTCCTTCAAGGGCTGAGGATGTTGCTTTGCCCAAGCCGGCGCCACCCCCCAGTGCAGCCAGACCAATAGCTAAGCCGATCGACAATCCAATAAGTCCTAAATACCACATTACACTGTCCTCCTTCTGTTAATGAGTTGATTGAACCAATGACCATCGGAGGGCGCGCTGGTCAATTTAAAAAACCGTGACGCGCCACGTAATTGTGTTTATTTAATGGTGCTCGGAGGATTCTCCTTCCAGAGCACCAATTGCCGAGGCAATATAAATAGACGACAGCAGCGTGAACACGACTGCCTGCACCGTGCTGAACAACAACGCCAAAAGCATCATGACCACCTGAAACGGTAAGGGGATAAATCCCAGGAGCAGCGGACTCAACACGGCGAGGCTGACAATCGCAATGTCTTCCCCGGTTAGGTTTCCAAACAGACGCAGGGAAAGAGACACCGGTCGCGCCAGCTCACCGATAAGGTGTATGGGTAACATGAGAAAGCAAAGTCCCAGGGGCTCCATAAAGTGCTTAAAATACTTCCATGCCCCCTTTACCCGAATGCCCTCATACTGTGTAGTGAAAAATACGACTATCGCGAGAGCCAGGGTGGTATTCAATTTATTGGTCGGCGAGTGCATAAGGGGAATAAGCCCCCATAAATTCATCAATATTATATATAGAAACAGCGATCCAAGCAGCGGCAGATAGCGGCTTGCGGCTGGACCGATGATGCTACTGAAAAAGTTGTTGAGACCTTCCACCACAATTTCCATGAAAGCCTGCAGCCCGCGCGGCACCTTCTGCATGTTTCGGGTCGCAAGAAAGGTTATCAATACCAGTACCAATGCCACCAGCCAGGACATGACAATCGGCACCCAGTCATGCATGGCTATGCCAAGGAACTCTCCATGCATATCAACCCCTAACAGATCAAAAAATGATGGAAACTCGGTGGCTGATGATTCTGCTGCGGCTGCCGCATGACCGGTGGCCGCGTGTGCGGCGGTTGATTCAGTCATTTTGCTGCTTTCACTCTTCTCTTAAAAATCAGGTTGCTTATGCCTATCAGAACGACCGCCATCAGCATGACGGTAAGGCCGGCAACCAGCGCAAACAGGTTTATTTTAAAGTGTTGAAAGGCGATGTACAGCGCTATGCCTATGATGGGTAATTTGACAACGTATACTAATATTGCAAGAACGGTCAGTAGCGGATTTTGGTTTTCTTTTTTCTGAAAGACCAGGCTTATCGTCCACCAAATGCTGGTAAACGACGTTATGCTCACTACGGATCCGATGAGCAAGCCGGTGGTAACTGGCCGATTATCAAATAAAAGGGATAGGGCAATGAGTAATATGGCAATTGTTACAGACAAAAAAAAATATTCTTAGGGGAATCCCTCTTGGTATCAGCCAGCATTTTTTGCCCTTTTGTTATAGCGGCTTACCGTTTTGAAAAATTCTATGAAGGCTCCTATCACACTGAGCAACAAGCATACCAGTAAAAACCATGGCGCGGTTCCTAATTTGTTATCAAGATAGCTTCCTATGAAATATCCGACCAGAATGGAAGCAGCCATCATAAAACCAAAGCTTCCAAAGAGGGCAAAACTGCGGAAGGATTTTTCCAGGCTTTCCCTCTTCACTGTTCAGCCGTCTCCTTATCTGCGCACCCGAGGGAAATTGTAATTGTTATGAATAAAGGAAAACTAAGGGCATTGTCAAGAACTTTTTATAGGCTGTCAATGTGCTTCATAAACCAAAAAGTTGCTGCAACAAATCGAGTCTGTTTCGTTCAAAGAGATCAAACGCCATGTGCATCTGAAGTTAAAAGCTCAAGGATTTTTTTCTTTTGTGTTTCAGGCTTTGCATAAACATACCAATTGCAATCCCCAAAAGGAGCGTTAGCGCACCGGCACTGTACCACATAAGGGCAGTATTGCTGCGCAGTTCCTCGTTCTTTTTCCTGAGCGCTGCTAAAGACTGCGCCAACTGCTCTTTTTCCTGCTTTAATGCGTCATGGGCACGCTTGAGCTGCAGCACATCAGCGGATGCGGCCGTGAGCTCCTGGTACTGGCGTTCCAGTTCACGGGCCTTTTGTTCAAACGCTGAGGAGGAGCTTTCCAGCAATTTTTTTTGTTCTTTAAGCTGCTGGTAATCCTGATTTAATTTCGCCTGGGAGTTTTTGAGCACCTCAAGTTCAGCGCGTAATTTTTCAATGAGAAGGGGTTTGGGAAGCTCTGCGGTAAGGTAGCGGGATAACACCCAGCCTTCGATACCGTCTTCGGTCCGTATATATGAATAATCTCCCTCGTCTTTTAATAATTCTACCGGCGTATGGGTCTTTTTAACGGCAAGAATTTTAAATTCATTGCCTTTGCCACGCCGAATCGGCACTTCCTGATTTTCATTTATATAGCGCGTTTCTGCTTGAGCGAACCAGGGAAAGCAAATAATCAGTATGCAGAAAAGATACAAACCGGTTGTTTTCATGTGCAGCCGTTTTCGTGAAAAATTTAAATATTATTATAAACGATACACTATTTTGCGCAAATATGACAGTAAACTTTTAATACTCTAAAGAAAAAAATGGCAGGCTACACGATTTTTAAGGGTTTCAAATGAAACAGTAAGCGCAGTTCATTTGCCGCGCTGAAAAGGTCCGTGTCTTTGCTGAGAAATTTATTAAAGCGGCCGGTGGAAATAGAGATAAGAGCTGCAGCATCGCCTACTTTCCCTGCAGCACAATACAGTGCATCGAGCGTTGTTGCACACAGCAAGGGATACAAGGGATTTTTCATATTAATCTGAAGCGGTGCATCAGGCTTAATATATTCCCTAAGCTGTTCAGGCATACAAAAGCTGCCAACAGGGGTATTTTTTCGCACGCGCAGAGCAATTGCCATGCGCAGCCGTTTCAGAGCCTTATGCTTATTTTCGTTCTGGGAACGACTGTCTTCTGCAATGGCGGCAAGCCCGGTGGGCAGATGAGTAAGACGCACTGCACTGTAAGTGCGGTTGCGTTTCTGTCCGCCAGGTCCCGATGCCATGTAAGCTTCAAACCGGCAGGTTTTTAAAAAGGCTGTTTCATTGAGATACAAAAACGGATATGCGCCATTCGGGAGGAAAATAAAAGCTGCCAATGAGAGCCTCGTGAAAATAGCAAACTATCACCTATGGATTTAATGCATGAATCATTATACACCAAAGTTGCTTTTTTGAGGAGGTTTTCGAATTTGTTTGACTGCATATTAACCATCTGACAATTATAGATAAAATTTTTCCTTAGATGACTTGTGGATTCTATGCTACATTCAACAATTAAGTGCAACACATTCAGTAGCCATAGCTTCAAGTGGCGTGAGGTAATGTATGCATTTTTGTGGTCTGTTGTTAAGCAAATGAACTTGCCCCGAAAAAATGGACACACAGTTAGGCAGCTTTAGGTAACTGTTCAACATGGGTTAAAGGGGACAGCTCACTTTTCTGTTGACGCCACATTTCTTTTCTATTATTCTCCACAGCATGCCGAGACACAGCACACATAAATCATACCCAATATATCCCATCATATTAAAAACGAGTCAATTATCGATACCGTCCATTTTGCTCCTGAACAATCATATGCTGGCCTGCAATGCGGAAAAAGATCGACAGGGTTCGATTGCTTGGATAGAGCAGTTTACAGCGAAGATAGAAAACAAGCTGCAGAGGTCTTTGGCAGATAAAGCGCACGGGAGACTGCGGAAAGAGACGCAATAAAGGTCGCTGTCCCATTTATCAAATCCGATTGAGAGCATGTTCTCTACGGTGCGGGACTGCGAAGGCAACATCAAGCGCTACCGGGGAACGGGCATGGCGCAGCGGTGGCTGGCGGCAGTGTGTTTGCACTGTGAAAAGGGCTTCCGGAAGGTGAAAGGATACCGCTCAATCGCATCGGTTGTGAAAAGGATTGAGGCCTTGCAGGCTGAATGTCATAGGCTGTCTGAGGCTGCATGACAGATTTTACCCAGGGTTGATGTATGCCCGGGTGGAGATAATCGATTGGAGGGCAAATGTAGAGGCCGTTTTTTAATGCGTATAAGGATTTTGTGAGACAACGGCCAAAAGAACGAGGAATAGAGAATGGAAGCCACTTCTTCAATTTCCAATAAAAACTTGACATCCTCTTTGAATTATGTGACATGTCACAAATTAATAGGAAAGAGAAAATATTAGAGACTGCTTTGATCTGTTTTAATAAAAAAGGCTATTATAAAACCTCCATTAACATGATTGCGCGGCAGGCACGAATCAGTAAGGGGGGACTTTATTATCACTTTGCTTCCAAGGAAAAGCTTTTTATCGAACTTTTTTATTTTAACCTCACCCGATATTTTGAGAAACTTAAGAAGTATGTAAAAGAAGAGAAGGACCCGGTGCGGAAAATACATGTTCTTGCGGAAATGTCAGGAAAAATCCTTAGAGACAATCAGGTATTTTTCAGATTTGTTCTTGAATTTTTATCTGTCGGAATACGAGAGGCAAATATCCGAAAAGGGATGAATGCCTTTTATCAAAATATGTTGACATACTATGCAGGATTAGTTGAGAAAGGCATAGAAACAGGTGCTCTCAAAAAGATGAATGCAAAAGAAACCGCACGGGCTATGTATTTTCTTTTTATAGGAACTTTTTTTACTTACTTTTCCATCGATGCTGACTTTGACCTTATTAAACAGGAGATGTTTAATATTGACGCTCTTATGCGGGGGATACAGAATTAAATCGTTAAGACGTTAAGAAAAAATTTTTTACTTAGCAAACTATACCGGCCGGTCGGTATAGTATATTGCTTTAATTAAAATATAATTTTACAGGAGGAAACAGCAATGAGCTTGCCAAAAGGTGCCTATCAGGCTTTGGAAGACGCGCTTGGTCCTGAATATGTTTGTGATGAGCCCGCTGTCACCAGTGCCTACAGCTATATGTGGATACTCTACGCTACTCATGCTTCCGGACGATACCGGCCTGCTGCCGTGGTGCTTCCCGGCAGCACCCAGGATGTTCAGAAAATCATAAAAATTGCCAACCGCTATAAGTTCAGTTACATCCCGGTCGGCAGCAATCTGATTCCTGCCACTATTCCAACTCGGCCGGATACCATTATCATAGATCCTAAACGAATGAACCGGATACTGGAAATTGATGAAAAGAATATGTATGCGGTTGTGGAGCCTTATGTAACCTTCTTGCAACTTCAGGCCGAGACCATGAAAGTAGGGTTATTTATGAGCTGTCCGGAAGCGGGCGCTCAGATTTCGGTGGTTGCCAATAACATGTTTCAGGGGATGGGAGGAACAAGCCATAAGTTCGGATATAACCGCGGGGTACTTGCCTGTGACTGGGTTCTGCCGACTGGTGAGCTTCTGAGAATTGGCTCTCGCAGCAATGCAAATGGAGGCTGGTTCTGGGGAGATTGTGCAGGGTTGAATTTAAAAGGGCTGCTGCGGGCTGATTCGGGCCACTGCGGGGGCCTGGGCATGGTTACAACCATGGCAGTAAAACTTTTTCCCTATCCAGGGCCAAAGGTATTTCCGGTCAAGGGGGCCAATCCCAATTTTACTGCAGAACTACCCGAAGACCGCTTCAAATTGAACCTCATAAAATTCCCCGAAAAGAAAAACCTCGTAGATGCAATGTATGACATAGGACATGCAGAAATAGCTGCTGCGGTTCACGGAATGCCTGGATCTTTTGCCTTATCATTTGCATCACCGTCCGTGGAGTTTTTCTGGGAAAAGTGGCCTAAGTTCACGCAGGAGTGGAATAACATACTGTCTGTCGTCATCATTGGGTTCTCTTCATCCCGTCAGTTAGCCTACGAGCAGAAGGTACTCGATGGCATTGTATCGGCACATGAAGGTACGTATATACAGGAGGGAACTGAACTCTGGAAGATCGGTGGCGTCTTAGAGGAACAGATCAGAACAGGGGGGTCCAACAGGCTTTTTAGAGTAGCAGGAGACTTCTTCATCCTAGGTGGTATTGTTTTCGATTCTTTTGATCACTGTTACAAATTGAGCGAGGAATGCATGTGGCCGATCGTTGAAGAAGCTCAGAAAAAAGGCCACTTCATAAAGGGTGATCTTCACAATGACTACCTTAACTCTTATCTAATGGGGCATATTGGAGAGTGTGAGCCGGTAGTTTTTCTCGAACATGACCTAGGAGCTGGTGCCTCTCTTATCAATGGGTATATCCAGACCATCCAGGAGGCCATAAAGAGAAAGATGGCGCCTTCATGGCAGTTTGGCGATATGGCCTATATTGCAGGGCCCCACATGTGCAACTATCATGAGCTCGTTCGGAAGGTTAAAAGGGCTCTTGATCCGCACCTGACGTCAAACCCTGGGTATCCTTTGTCAACAGAGCAGACTTGCAGTTGATGAGCAGGGGAACGTGGGGTCGTTATATTCCTAAATTATAACCAGTTAAATCAAAATGGAGGAATAAAAATATGCGAGCAAAAATACTTGCAAAGGTTGACTATCTCAAACCTCTCGAGGAAAAGCCCTACCGTGATGTAGTACTGGAAAAGAAAGCCTATCACGAGGATTTGAAGCGCAAGCTTGTAGATATTGTAGGAGTTGAGCATATTTCAGATGAGCCGGAACTTCTAAAAAAATATTCGCGTGATCGGAGTCTCGAAGGGCCTTCACTACCACATTTTGTGGTTTTTCCTCAAGACACAGAACAAGTCAGGAACATTGTAAAGCTTGCGAATGCAGAACTACTTCCCCTCATACCAGTAAGCTCAGGCACACACAGCTACGGCTGTACAATTCCCTGTATGGGAGGCATTGTAGTAAACCTTTCCAGATGGAAAAAGATTTTAAAGATAGACCATCGGAATAGGGCTGTACGTGTCGAGCCCGGTGTTACCTTCGATCAGCTCGCAGAGGCCTTGGAGCAGCAACATTTACGGCCCCTGATGCCGTTGCTTCCGCGAAAGGACCAATCAGTGCTCACTGCACATCTTGAGGCTCATCCTATGATGATATCAGAGTTTTGCTATAGCGAGCCGCTCTATACGGCAGAAATTATTATGCCAAACGGCGAGATATTCAGAACAGGTTCTGCTGCAATTGCTCCGCCGGAGGTCATTAACACGGCCATGGTGGGCCCATGGGGGCCTGGATTTGACTGGAACAGATTGTATACCCGGGCTCAAGGGACTTTGGGCATTGTTACGTGGGCTAACATCATGGCAGAACCGCTACCGAAAAAACAAAAAATTTATTTTACCAGTTCAAATAACCTCGAGAAACTTGTTGATTTTACCTATCGTGTCCAGAGGAAATGGATAGGCTATGAGTGTTTTATTCTGAATAGAACAGACCTGGCGATGATTCTTGCTGCTGATAGCGCAGAGATCAGGGTGCTGCAGAAAAGACTTCCCCAATATGTGCAGATATTCTGTATCGCGGGTCTGAACTGGTTTCCTGATGAGCGCATCGCTTACCAGGAAGCTGATTTCATGGAAGTTGCTCAAGAATGTGGGATTAACCCGAATCTCACTATACCTGAGGCTCCCCACGCTGCCGCCTTCTTTGAGAGGCACCTTCGTCGGTGCTGGGAACAGGAGATATACTGGAAGGACCGCTTGAAAGGTGCCAGTGCAGACATATTTTTCATAACAACCATGGACCGGGCATCGGCGTTTATTGACGAAATGCAGCGGATGTCAAATAGCTTTGATTACCCGGCAACTGACATCGGTGTGTACCTCCAGAGTATAGAAAACGGGAGAGCTTCTCACCTTGAGTTTACCATTCCTTATGATCCGGAAGATGCTGTTGAATGTGACAATATAAGAAAATTTCATAGATTTGCCAGTGAAAAATTTTATTCTCTTGGAGCCCATTTTACCCGGGCCTATGGCATGTGGGCTGAGATGGTCTATGGAAGGAATGCACTGCAATATCAGACTGCCAAATTGATCAAGGAAATTCTTGATCCGAATAACATAATGAATCCCGGAAAACTCGGACTTTAATCTAACAAAAAGGAGAGATGTCATGAGTCTTGAAAAGTACCGATGGGACCTTGTTAACTGTGAACGTTGCTCCATGTGCAAGTGGGTGCACCCCTGGAGCGTGAAAAGCTGGGAGCGTGCACGCATCTGCCCGTCCATGCAGAAGTATCTTTACGATGCCTATTCGGTCCAGGGTCGGTTTGACTTGGCTCGGGCGCTTCTGGAAAATGAGATAGAAATAACCGACAAAGCGCTTGAGGTGATCTACACGTGTACCATGTGCGGTGCATGTGACGTGACATGTAAGTTCTCCCGGGACATGGAACCCCTTGAGATTTTGCACGAGCTCAGAAAATATGTGGTTGAGCAGGGCAAAGGCCCCCTTCCCGGGCACAGGCCTATTGTGGAGGGCATCAGGAAAGACAGCAACCCTTGGCTCCAGCCCCGCAGTCGTCGTGGACACTGGACTCGCAAGATGGAGGTAAAAGACCTTAATAAAGAAAAAGCTGAGGTGCTCTATTTTGCCGGATGCACCTATTCCTATAATGCGAACCTGCAGGGAGTTGCCCGGTCTACATTGAAGATTTTGCAGTGTGCAGGTGTGGATGTAGCTATCCTTGGTAACAATGAAGGCTGCTGTGCAAGTCCTGTACTCAAAGTAGGCATGCACGACATGTTCAGAGAACACGCGAAGAGAAATATTACCATGTTTAATGACCTTGGAGTAAAGACGGTTATTACCTCGTGCGCTGGCTGTTACGGGGTATTCATGAGCCAGTACCCTGCGGTGGCCAAAATGAAGTTTGAGGTTAAGCACAGCATGGAATATCTGGATCAGCTTCGGCAGGAGGGAAAGCTCAGGTTTACTAAGCCAGTACCCATGAAGGTCACTTGGCATGATCCTTGTCATGCAGGCAGGGGTGGTGAACCTCAGGATTTGTGGGAAGGGGTTCGGGTGCAATGGGGGCTTTCAGACCCTCCCCGCAAGAGAAACTACGGGGCAGGGGGTGTTTATGATGCACCCCGGAACATTTTGAAGGCGATCCCGGGGATGGAGCTTGTTGAAATGGAAAGGATTCGGGAGTTTTCGTGGTGTTGCGGTGCGGGAGGGGGGGTCAAATCGGCGTTTCCGGAATTTGCTGTTGAGACCGCACAGGAGCGTGTACAGGAGGCAAAGCAAACCGGTGCCGAGGCCCTGGTAACTTCATGTCCGTGGTGTGAGGCAAACCTTCAGGACGGTATTCATGCGGACGGAGGCGGCATTGAGATGCTAAGCCTTGTGCAGATCATGGAAAGAGCATTGTAAGGAGTAAAGCTCCGCCCTCGCATCTTTAACGCTTCGGGCATGGGCACTTCGCGGGTGGGGCATTTACCCCACCCTTGACCAAAGGGGTTTTGCACCCCTTTGTAAACCCTGCTCAAGGGGATTGCATCCCCTTGAACCTTGCTCGCCATTCATCTCAACCCCAAGGTTCGGGGTATTCAGGCGTTATTTTTATAAAATTATTAGTAGTATTTTAGTAAAGACTTTAAAAAAAATTACTAGTTAATCCACATCATTTTAGGAGAAAACAGCAATGAGCTTGCCAAAAGGTGCCTATCAGGCTTTGGAAGATGCTATTGGTCCTGAATATGTTTGTGATGAGCCCGCTGTCACCAGCGCCTACAGCTATATGTGGCTCCTCTACGCTACCCATGTTTCCGGACGATACCGGCCTGCTGCCGTGGTACTTCCCGGCAGCACCCAGGATGTTCAGAAAATCATAAAAATTGCTAATCGTTATAAATTTAATTATATCCCTCTCGGTACTGGTCTGCTCCCCCCCACCATACCAATTTGTTCCGATACCGTTATCATAGATCCAAAACGGATGGATACAATATTAGAAGTTGACGAAAAAAATATGTATGCCGTAGTTGAGCCTTATGTAACCTATATGCAGCTTCAAGCCGTGACCATGAAGCTGGGATTGACTATCACGTGTCCCGGTGCGGGCGGTCAGGTTTCGGTGGTTGCCAATAACATGTTTCAGGGGATGGGAGGAACAAGCCATAAGTTCGGATATAACCGCGGGGTACTTGCCTGTGACTGGGTTCTGCCGACTGGTGAGCTTCTGAGAATTGGCTCTCGCAGCAATGCAAATGGAGGCTGGTTCTGGGGAGATTGTGCAGGGTTGAATTTAAAAGGGCTGCTGCGGGCTGATTCGGGCCACTGCGGGGGCCTGGGCATGGTTACAACCATGGCAGTAAAACTTTTTCCCTATCCAGGGCCAAAGGTATTTCCGGTCAAGGGGGCCAATCCCAATTTTACTGCAGAACTACCCGAAGACCGCTTCAAATTGAACCTCATAAAATTCCCCGAAAAGAAAAACCTCGTAGATGCAATGTATGACATAGGACATGCAGAAATAGCTGCTGCGGTTCACGGAATGCCTGGATCTTTTGCCTTATCATTTGCATCACCGTCCGTGGAGTTTTTCTGGGAAAAGTGGCCTAAGTTCACGCAGGAGTGGAATAACATACTGTCTGTAATACTCATTGGGTTCTCTTCGCCCCGTCAATTAGCATATGAGCAGAAGGTGCTCGATGCTATTGTATCAACCCATGCAGGCACGTATATTCAGAAGGAATCTGAAATTTGGCGACTTGTTGAAGGTGGTATGTTGGCAAACAAGATTAGAGCAGGGTTGACCAACAGGCTTTTTAGGGTCGCAGGGGACTTTTTTATCGTAGGTGGTATTGCGATTGATTCAATTGATCACAGTTACCGGATGAGCGAGGAATTTGTGTGGCCTATTGTTGAAGAAGCTCAGAAAAAGGGCTACTTCATAGAAGGCGACCTGCATAATGATTACCTTAATTCTTATCAGATGGGCCATTTTTCAGAGACTGAGCCAATCGTACTTTTTGAACATGACATAGAGGCCGGTGCTGCTCTTATAAATGGATACATACAGACAATCCAGGAAGCCATTAAAAGAAACATGGCACCCTCATGGCAGCTTGGAGATATGGCCTATATTGCAGGCCCCCATATGTGCAATTATAACGAGCTTGTGCTGAAGGTTAAGAAGGCTCTTGACCCACGCATGACGTCAAACCCTGGGTATCCATTATCTCAAAACCCCTGTAGAAATTAGTTATAAAACGCTTTGTTGTAGTCTGCTGCTTTTGAGATTGGTATTGATAGCAACGAAATTATTTATTTGACAGGGAATGTATCATGTATGATGCAGCAATTATTGGCGGCGGCCCAGCAGGGCTGATGGCCGCTAAAACAGCTTCCGAAGGCGGGCTTAAAACGGTTCTTCTGGAAAAAAGACCGAGCGTGGGAACCATAACCCGCGCATGCTGTCAACAGTTCATTATGGATGAAGGGTATGAGGGAGAAACCATCTCGTTGCAGCCCGGAAAAATTGTCTTTCAAAAAAACGGATTTGAGGTTCCGTATACCGGGCCGCTTTTCGGTGTGCGGGAGAAGCGCTACATTTCGCCGGGCGGTCATACAATAACATTTTCCCACGCAGACGGCCGCCCCCTTGCTGTTCAGTTTGACAAGGGCCAGCTCCAGCAGACGCTCTGGAACTGCTGTGCGGAAGCTGGTGTTGAGCTCATTCCTGGCGCAACAGTCTTTAACGCCCGTGACGAGGACGGCAAAGTCACCATTGACTATATACATTCCGGGTCGGCCAGATGCATAACTGCCGCGAAGATCATCTGCGCAGACGGTGTCAACTCTCGAAGCGCTTCAGCCCTTGGCCTGAATACAAGACGAAAATATATCCTCACCAGCAGGGCCATTTGTTATGTACTGGAGAATGTCTTCGATGAAACGCCTTTTGTGATGAAAAGTTTTATCGGTAATGTCTATGAGTCCCAGGGCCCGATTATCCTGTACCCCTATTTCGATGATCCGAAGAGAGCACGCCTGTTTGTTGCGGGCACGAAAAGC
This sequence comes from uncultured Thermodesulfobacteriota bacterium, assembly GCA_964594075.1. Taxonomy (GTDB): domain Bacteria; phylum Desulfobacterota; class WTBG01; order CAIYCZ01; family CAIYCZ01; genus CAZQKW01. The sequence goes on from CAZQKW010000001.1 coordinate 125,016, forward strand.
AAGCTGCCTGATGCAGTGCTGGCGAACGCGCGAACCAAGGGCTGCCTGAAGGCCTATCTCGAACATGCGCAGGTGGTACAAAAAACCGGGTGTGGCCTCAGGGTGCACACCCCACTTTCTGAGCCGTGCAGCGGAAATTCGTTAGTTATCGGCGATGCCGCTGCATATGTAGAAGTAGAAACCCAGGGCGCCCTCATGTGCGGATATAAAAGCGCTCTTGCGGTGCGCGATGAGCTTGACGGCAAAGACGGCTTTGCTCGCTACAATAACTGGTGGCACAGCTCCTTTGAATTCAACGGGCCGGATGTTGCCATGGTGGCGCAGGGCTATGTGCTGGTGCCGGTATATACTGACGAAGAGCTTGATTATCTGTTCAGCTTGACCTCAGGGGAAACCCTGCCGGGCAGCTATAGCCAGTACCGCACTCCGAAATATATGTGGGATGCCATCCTGAAGCATACGGACCGGATAGCACGAGAACATCCCGTACTTCTGAAAAAGATCAGCAACAATATGCACCTCAGCCTGAAAAATGTTTTGTTAATCTAGGTGATCGTATGGCGATTAATCTTGACGTGAAAGTGTGTATCTGCTGCGGCTGCTGCAGTGATGTGTGTACGCAGGGAGCTCTCGGCCTTGAAGAAAAAGCAGTCGTATATGAAAGCCGTTGCGTCGAATGCGGCGAATGTATTGAGCTATGTCCGGTTGGTGCGCTCTCGTTATAGGCAAAAATTTAAAAAGGGTAAGGAGCCGTCATGTCCGAAGAATAGGCAAACCGGAGAAATGTCTGAACATGACGCCGGAAGTGTTCGTGCAGTATATGGACATGGTCAATGTGGAGACATTCCACAAAAAAGCAACCGAAGCAGTAATGAATACAGGCTCATTTTTTTTATCAGCCCTATTATGACTGGACTGACATGATTTATTTGAGAGCAGGATACTCCTTTGAGGTCATAAAATTTAAGGAAATCCTTGATTTCAGCCAGATGCTGAATCCAGGGAATATAAAACTGTAAACGTCCGGTCTTTACCAAAACAGGTTGCTAACTTTCAGAGATACGGAGAAGACAATGGCTTTTTCAGAAATAGCATTCAAAGCATTACAGGACGTGGTCGGCGAAGAAAACGCAACCGACGATAGAGTAATGTGCCAGGCCTATTCCCGCGTGCAATGGACCGCCGACGGCTGCATTCAGCGGTCCGAAATGAAAGAAGCAATGCGGCCAGACTGCGTCGTGCTGCCCCATTCCACCGAGGAAGTGCAGACCATTTACAAGCTTGCCAACCGCTATCAGTTTATTGTTATTCCCCGCGGCTCGGGTATGATCAACTCCGCTTTTCCCAACCCCACGCAGCGGATGATCGGCAAGCCCGTTTGCGTGATCGACCCCAAGCGGATGGATAAAATCTTGAAAATCGATCCGTTCAACATGTATGCCGTCATCGAGCCCTATGTCTGTTTTGCAGCCCTGCAGGCCGAAGCGATGAAAGTCGGGTGCATGGTACCGTCGCCGCCCGCGGGAGCGCAGATATCGGCCCTTGCCAACATCCAGTGGCACGGCGCATACGGTACATCCTGGCTTGCAGCCCTTGGCTGTCATCAGCTTCTATCTTTTGAAGTTGTTTTGCCCAATGGAGAGATTCTGCGAAGCGGATCAATCTCTCAGCAGGCACGTAAGGAGGACTGGATATGGAATGACGGTCCTGGCCCCGACCTGCGCGGTTTTTTCCGCGGCGCCCAGTTCGGCCATGGCGGAGGCATGGGCATGGTGACAAAAATCTCCACGCGCCTCTTCCCCTGGCCAGGCCCGACGGTTTTCCCAACAATCGGCAATGCCGTCGAGAAGGAGTCACATTTTTCGAAAGACAAAGTGCGCTGGTTCATGATCGATTTTCCTGAAAAAATTCAAGAGTATCCAAAATTCGAGGAGGAGCAGCTCCGGTGGTCCTGCGACCTGCACTACGAAATCGCTCGCGCTGAGCTGGCAATCGTTGTGCAGCACAATGCCAAGCAGTTCATGTGGTCCTGGGCTGCCCGCAGCAAGGAGGAGTTCCATAAGGGCGCCAATGAGGACTTCTTTCCCCACGGCTACAATATCGTCGGTCTTGCCGCCATTACCTCTCTGGAACAGCTGGAATATGAAGAAAAAGTGCTGAAGCATATTGTGGCAAAGATGGGCGGATCGTTTCTTTCTGAAGAATCGTCTGACCACCTTGATCGTAAACGGTACAAAGTATGGATGCGGGTTACCAATGACTGGATTCGCACTGGCCACTCCATGCGCCTGTCCCGCCCGAGCGACTGCTTCCATCAGGGCACTGCCTGCTTAGACTCAATTGACGGCGTTACCGATGAAATCCTAAGGGCAAACCGCCAGCAGCGCAAGGAGCTTGCCGAATTGGGCAAAGGCAAAGACCTGCTTCCGATCAGCTTCCACGGCGGCTGGATCAGCCCGACGGAAAAGGGCTACGGCGCTCTTATGACCACAGACCTGTGGCCTGAGCAGGAGCCTGAAAAGGCAGCCCAGGCTATTCAGCTACTGCTGGGCTCGCTGCAGGGCATGCTTGCAACCAAGAGCGGCGGAGCTACGGTATGTCTCCTCGGGCCGGCGTACGATTTACTCGGGCCCATATTTTTTAATGTGCACCTGCTGGTCAAGGCAATGAAGCGCGAGTTCGATCCGAATAATATTTCGAATCCGCCCTACGCAACAACACCTGATGTCGTCGACCCGATGCAGCTTGCTGAAATGACCAAGGTTCTGTAAAGAAGTCTTGGTGGAAATTTTTACCTTTTAAAATTAGAAAGGAGCCGTCATGTCCGAAGAAAAAGGCACTATAGAAAAAATGTTGATGACAAAACCCTTCAGGGTATTTGACAGTCATGGCCACCCGGGCCTGGAAAAGAAGGGAATAACTGAGCGATCGGGTTGCATAGATTTCTGGTGCGGCGATACGGTAGTGTCACGCAGTATGATGGGTGCCCGTGCATTTCTGGGAGATCCCAACCCCTTCAAGGTAATCAGCAGAGCTGAGGAATGCCCGAACCTGACGCCTGAAGTATTTGTCCAGTACATGGACATGGCAAATGTTGAAGCCATGTGCCTGCAAGCCATGCACGGCATTTCCGATTCTTGCCCCAACTATCCCGAGGGGTGGAAGTGGCACGTACCAAATGAATATGTAAAAAAGGAATTTATTGATGCATTTCCCGGCCGCTTTACAGCAGTGGGCGGTGTGCATGCCCGCTACGGTAAGCAGGCAGCTGTCGAAATGGTCATATCTGCGAAAGAAAACGGATTTCCAGGCATCAAAATACATCCGCCGACAAGCGGTTATCCGAATAACCCCGACCTGTATCCTGCCTATGAAAAATGTGTTGAGCTGGGCCTGCATGTGCAGATACATACGGGGATTGAGGAGCTTCCCGGGACTCGGGCAAAGTACCAGCATCCAGTGTATTTAGATGACATAGCCATGGACTTTCCAAGCCTAAAAATACTGCAATTGCACTGTGGTATTTTTAATAACCCGATGATGGCCCTTTGGAATGTAATGAAGCATGATAACGTGTATACCGATATAACCACTCCCCACCCCACGCTGATGGCTTTCAAGTACTACTGGGATTTGGATCATTTGCGGTTTCTAGAATTTTTTATGCCCGACAAGGTGTTCTACGGCTCAGACTTCCCGCTGACCCTGCCGGCGTACCGCGCGATGGTTGACAATATCATGAACCTGCCGCTGAGCATGGAGTTTAAGCATAAACTGATGGGAAATAACTTTAGGAAGTTTATCGAGTGGAAAAGCCAGGCATAGTACTGTCAATGATTGGAAAACATATGTGTCATCTGGGAATATAAACGGGGCAGCGACCTTTATTGCGTCTCTTTCCGCAGTCTCCCGTGCGGTTTACCTGCTCAAGACCTCTGCAGATTGTTTTCTATCTTCGCTGTAAACTGCTCTGTCCAAGCAATCGAACCCTGTCGATCTTTTTCCGCATTGCAGGCCAGCACATGATTGTTCAGAAGCAAAATGGACAGTATCGATAAGTGACTCGTTTTTAATATGATGGGATATATTGGGTATGATTTATGTGTGCTGTGTCTCGGCATGCTGAGGAGAAGACCAAAAACAAAGTAGTGGTAATAGAACAGGACAATACCCCTTTTTGTTTTATGTGAACTTTCCCAATCAAGACTGTCCTGTGACAAAATAGCCAATCCAGTAACCAATTACCATTATTATGGAGGAGATGATTGGTATAAATATATAAGCAATCCCTGATGTTGATGAGCCAACACCACCCCGCATTATTTCATAAAAAACCGCAATGCTAAATAATATATTAACCATTATGAACGCTAATGCTGCGCCGATAATGCCATTCATTTTTGAGGAATTACTAATATAATTTTCTCTTGCCCTCCTAAATGAAGACAGTAAAAAGCCAAGTGGTGAAAAAATATATAGACAAAAAACTATTTGCAGAATAACAACTTCTAAATCAAAAGAAGCAATCAAGGGCGCGCATGATAATAGCATCCCAAATATAACTAAAAAATAAAATGCTTTTTCTTGTCTATTACGATTCACTTTAACGCCCAACTTATTTCATTATTATTGCGCTTCCTGGCCATTAGTGAAAATGACGCAATAAAGGGCGCTATCCCCTTTAATCCTTATGAGTCATCTTTTCTTTTTTGTAAAATATGTCCAAGCAACTTACCAACCACATAATATTGAACTGTCCCAAATAAGGCAAAAAAAATCAGTGGCGACAAAATTGATAAATTAATGTCGGAAGTCCCAAATGTTTTCAAAAAAAATGCCTTAAAAAATCCATATAAAAGGCTTATAGGAAAATCTAAGGCTATAAGGATAAACCAAAAAAATTCAATCTGAGCTTCCTGGCGATTAGTAAAAATTAAAGCAGTGATAATTAATACAATGGTCAAATTTGATAAAGCAAAAGGAATACCCATGTCATTTAGTTGCAGGCGACGAAATATAAGGAAGAACAATAAAAAAAATCCGAATAAAATTGTTCCCCAAAAAATAAACGGTAGAATCATTTAAAGTGACCCTCTTTGTTTAGATCGGAAATTATCTTTTTGGCAAAAAATTAAAATAGTCCAGTCACGATAGATTTGTGCACCAATGAGATTATTGGATTTTAAAGGCCAATTCCGCGGATCCTTTGGCAAATTTAAAAGGCAATCACTCGGACAGATTACCCTAACACTGCCTTCTTAACACTACAGTTCATAGGTTGCAGGCCAGACTATCTTGTCCAGGAACAGGGGTGCAGTCCAAAAGAACTTTAATTTTTAGAATAACCCTTTAGATCAAAACCATTCTCTCCATCCCCCATTTTTGAAAGCTTTCCCCATAAACGCACCCAAGATTGCGGGGATAGATAAGATAAAATCAAGCAGAAGTTGAAAAGGCCATAAATTATGAGAATTAGGCGTAACTAACGTCTCCAACAAATCTGCAAGAGGGAAAAGTAGCATTGTTGATAAACCTAAAGCCCACCACAAGTGTGGCCTAATAAACCCAAGAACAAATCCACTAAAAAAAAAAGGGTAAGAACAGACGGGAAAAATGCAAAGTTTGCACTTGCCGTTGCAATAAATGGAAATAATGGCGATTCAAGTTTTTCCTTAATTCCACCAGGTATGAGATATGGAGGCAGCACGACAGCAACAAAGCCCATAACTGCCGCTAAAACAAACGGGGGCACATCAAGCCAAAAGCTAAATTTTTTAGACATAATAATTTATCTTCTTATTTTATTACTCTCCAAAATAATCTAAACCAGCAGTTCTGAAAAAAGCTAACTGTTTGATATTACTTTACCCACTGTCACTTTTAAAAAACAGGTTTGCACTGTGTGTTATATGCTGTCCAAAAAAAAATGACAGCAACGAGCTTTATATATCCCAAAGTTGCCTTAAAACGGCTAAAAATAAGAGGCCTTGAGCTACGTTGTGTCAGGACTTATATCTGATAATTTGAATCTATTGCGCAAAATGCTGTCCAAATTATAAAGTTGTTTTGGACCCGTGTGCCTTTACTTTTCTCTAATAGTTATTTGTAATTGTTCTTAAGTTTGTACCATCGGCATCAATAATTCGTATCTGGCCTTTTCCTCTACCTCTTTTTTCATGCTCCAAGAAAAGAATTTTATTACCATCCGGCGTGAAAGTTGAGAATGATTTATAATGTGTTGTATGGGTAAGTTGTTTTTGTCTTTTATTATTCCTATTCATTATCCATATTTCTATATTTGTATAAGAGTCATTTTCATAATTAGTGCCCTTGGATGATAGAAAAACAATTTTCTGTCCATCAAAAGAGATATTCACAAATGATACGTCCTTTTCCATTTCAAGCAAACGTGCAGATTTAGAATCGGCGATGTTCATTACCCAAATTTCTACTCTTTGATTTTTATTGAGGATTGAATAATAAATTTTATTCTTATCATATAAAAAAAGCGGATTAGACTCCCCGATGTTTGTAAAAGTCAATCTTTTTTGATCTGATCCATCAGCATTCATAATAAATATCTCATTATTATAGGTTTGCAACTGGCGTGTAAAAACTATTTTACACCCATCGGGTGAAAAGGACGGACTTGAATCATAATGCTTCATGTTTGTTAATCGTACCTGATTAGAACCATCAGAGTTCATCACATAAATATGTCCGGTATTGTTATCATCACGCTCTGATACAAAAACTATTTTTAAGCCATCTGGTGAAAATTTTGCCTCGCCCTCGTAAGAATTAGTATTTGTTAATCTTTTCCAATTCGATCCATCGCGATTAACTATACAAATATCACCCGCATTATAACGAATGGATCCAAAGACAATTTTTGTTCCATCAGGAGACATCGAAGGGTTACTGCCATAATACTCTCCGCCATTGTAATATCTAAATCCTCTGCCATTTTTTATGTCTATTTTTGAACAATTTGTCATAAACATGATGGCAAAAAGGATTATTACCAATCTATTTAAACGCATTTTCTACCTCTTTCCCAATGCAATTCATCTTAAACTCGTTAAAGGCCCAAAGGTGTAATTAAAGAACACGCAAAAAAAACATGTATGCCAAATTTAATTGGAACATTTTTGCATGTTAGAGGACATTTTTTGCTTTCTTTACAGAGTATACGATCACATTTAAGCTTCGAGGGGAATAGAAAGTTTGGATACCAAAATTCTAATGCATTATCACGATAACAAATATCATGCTGCCTACATGCTTCGTCAACACAATCTTTTCTCTTTATAAGGCTGGTTATGGGTGACCCCAAGCCAAGGTAAAGATTTATTAAAACAATTCACTAAAACAACCATATATTCGGCGAGAGAGCCAAAAGGGCGGCTGTTGAGGCCAATGATGGACCTCGGGAGGGACACTATCGGGCCTCTCACTGAATTTTGCAACCTGGATAGGGGATGCTGGGAGGTCCCGAACGCATGCGGGGCATGCCGGATACTGATAACAATCAGGTGCGGAATTCGCTTACCGGTGAGAATGTTGCCGAAGCAATATGAAAAGTTCAAACTGAACTAAAGGCAGTGGTATGTCTAAAATCCGAAGAGGAATTTACCGCATTGAAAATGCAATTGTTTTTATGTTTTCAACCTTTTGCTTGACAGGAGTAATATAGGATGACCCCTTTAACCATTAACTGCGAAATATTTTAGTCAGTTTGATTATAATGGCCGCAATTATTAACCACCATATTGCACCGAGAAAAAAATGTGAAAAAGTCAACCACCAGAAACTGACTGCAATAATATTGTTAGTGTGTTCTCTTAATAAACTGGTCACCATTTGGAATAGTATTGACAAAGGAAAATCTATAAAAAATGCAAAAAAAAATGGCCATGTCTCTTCTTTTGACTTTAAGAAATATCCATATGGAAAAACCAGAAGAACGAGGGCAGTATGAATAGCTACCACAATAATAATAGTAGATTTTTTCATATTAAAGTAAGGGTATAAAGGGAATATAAACGGGGCAGCGCCCTTTATTGCGTCTCTTCCCGCGGCCTGCCCTGAGGTTTGCATGCCAAAGACCTTTGCAGCTTGTTTTCTATCTGCCCGATAAACTTCTCGGTACCAACACCCAGACCCCTGCCGGTCTTTATTCGCATCTCACGGCATAACTCTTCGTCCTCGGCCCGCAGAAAACTTTTCCATTCTGCTGCCTCTAAGGAAAATTTCTGCATATCCTTGTGCCCAGGCACAATACTGCTCATAATTCTATCTGCTCTTCAAATATAGTTTGTTGGTAATTTCCACGTTGGGTTGGTTATATGATGGGGTATTTTGGCTATGATGATGAGTGGTTGACTCGGATTGCTGTGGAGAATAATAGGAAAAAAAGCGGCATCAATTGAAAAGGGTGCTGCCCCCTTTTTCTCTCTATTTCATTTTTCTCCTACTGCTAAAATATGCCCCAATAATTGCAGGAATGGTAAAAAATCCAAAAAATAAAAACTCAAAAGGCCATAAGTTATGTGAAGTGAGAGAACTTTGCATTTCGTATGAGGCCGCAACTGGGAAAATAAGCATTGTCAACAAACCAAGCAACCACCAAATTCTTGGTCCCATTCTGCCTAGTATAAATCCCGAAACAAAAAGTAAAACAATTGTTGGAACAAAAATACACTCCTCAAATATATAACTGACTATTGAGACAATCGAATTTTCTTTTCCGCCCACTTCCATTCCTTTAATAAATAAAATTGGCAGTAAAAAAGCAATAAAACCAAAGAATGGCGATAAAATGAGAGCAAGTAATACTGTTATCTGTTTTTTAAAGACAACTTTATTTCTCATAAGAATTTTCTCAACTTGTTTTGCAGAATTTTTTTGCAACTTTGTAGCTTGGGAAATCACCCGGGATTTTTACATAGCCATGTAATTTAGCGCAATAATAGTTTGGTTTTTGCGGATTATCATTGTTCGTGAAAAGACATTTTTTAAAGCATTCTTTAACGTTATAATTACATAAATCACATTCAACCGAACAATCGCTTTTCCATGAATTTGATGTACACTTATTTTTGTCATAGCATTCATCATGTTCTGCGCAACATTCCAAACGACATGCGGTCTCTAAAAAATCAGGTATACCATCACATCCGATATTATCAAGTCCAAGGCGATCAGTATATTTCAAAGGATTTCCATCAGAATAGGAAAAAAGATTTAAACCAGCATCTAACCCAATCGGATCCGCTGTCATATACCTCCCCGTCCTCGGATCATAATAGCGGTGCCAGTTATAATGCAATCCGCTCTCTTCATCATAATATTGCCCCGGAAACCGAAAGTTGTTGGTGACCCTTGATCTCTCGTCAACCTGCGCTGCCCCAAACGGGTCATAGGCAGCCCGCCACACAACGGTCCCGTTTCTATCAGTCATGGCCAGCGGCGTGCCCAAGTGGTCATTATGATAATAGAAAATATTGTCACTGCCATCAATCATTGCAAGCCGGGTGGAACCGGCATATACATAGCCTGCAATCAGGCTGCCGCTCGCGGTGGTTTCCACTATGAGATTCCCGTCAAGATCATAATGATATATGGTGGTATTTTCCCCTGCCACTTTCTTCACCCGCTGTCCCTTTGCGTTATAAACATATTCCGCCCGCACCGCGCCGTTAGTAACCTTTATCAGTTGATTATTTACATTGTACCAATAAGTATACACGCCATCAGAGATGATATTGCCGTTTGCATCATAGCTATAGGGCGTAATACCCCCGTCATTATTAATTGCTGTTATCTGGTCTTTTCCTGTGGCGTAAGAATACCGTTCCATCCCTGAAAACAGTACTGGACGGGGCAGCGTATCAAGCTGGGTGATAAAGCTTATGTTGTTGTTAAAATCATAACCATATACACGATTGACAATGGTTCCTGCCTGTATACTCTTAACCTGATACTTCTGATCACGGCTCACACTCGTTTGAATATGTGCTTCCGGAAAATTCATGGCATTGAATTCGCCAAAGGGTTCATAACCGAATCCATCAGCGATTGGTTCTTTATCGAGAAAAACGCTTGAGATATTGCCAGAGGTATCGCGCTGGTATTCAACCACCGCGCCATGCGGATACGTAACCTTTGTCAACGCATTGTTTCGGTTATATTCATAACGCGTCACATACGTAGTGTTGCCGATGGTAGTGCGCTGCTCTATAACATTGCCCTGCCCATCATAATCATACCGTGTTGTCCCAGAGGCATCGGTCACTGTCGTGAGCCTGCCCCGACCGTTAAGAGCGGTTGTTTCATCATAGCGGTACTCAATATCGGGCTCATCCGGAAAATCAATTCCGGTCACTCGGGAAAGAGCGTCATAATCATAGCTCACCGTGACACCCTTGGCATCGGTCTTTGACTTTACATTCCCAGATTCATCGTAGGTATATACGGTGATGCCGGTATCCGGTGAATGTATTTCAAGCAGCCTTCCCAGATCATCGTATCTGTAAGTAGTACTTTTCCCTTCAGCGTCCTTGACCATAGTGAGATTATCATGGGCATCATATTGGTATTCTGTTACTGCTTCCGTTGATGTGCCGTAAGCTTGCATCACCTTTGTTAACCGGTTCAACTCATCATAAACATATATAGTCACAACTTGTGCGGGAACTGATTCCATTACAGTGCGGTTGCCATTGCCATCATAGGTAAACGCACTGAAAGAATTATCAGGATTTTTTATTTTATTGAGTCGGTTAAAATGATCATATTCAAAATCAAGATATTTCTTGAGGATACCCTGGGCATCAAAAACTTCTTCTCGCGTCTTGTTGCCAACATCGTCATAGGTATAGGTTATGTAGTTTCCCAGAGTATCTGTGATACGTATCAAGCGGTTTGCTTGATTATAGGAATAGGAAATCTGATTTCCCTCCGGCATGGTAACGGTGGAAACGTTACCATGTGCATCATATAAATAAGTGGTGATACCTGAGTTGGTGCTAACAGTTTTTATACGGTTGGCATAATCATAGGTATAGCGCGTAACATTGCCGTTGCCATCGGTAACCGAACCTACGTTGTGGTTGGCATCATAGTCTGCATAAATTACTGCACCGGCCGCATTTGTTGTTGAAACGAGATAGCCCTTGACCAGATCATATACAGTAATTGACACATCGTCAACATCGGCACGCGGCCCATCCGTCTGCGTCCTTTGTCCGCGCTCATTATATTGATGCGTCGTAATATAGGATACCGATTGCCCACGTGAATAACCCTGAACGGTCTCAGACACCAGGTTGCCGGCGGCATCATACTGATACGTTTTAACTTTGTGGCGTGAGGGAGTGTCAACACTGGGTTCAATCAGAGTCGTGATTTCATTGAAAATTTCATGATACGTGTAGGTGGTGGTGCGTTCCAGCGGCGTGCCTGCTGCCTCGGTTTTGGTGAGCATATTGCCCCGTTCATCATAGGTCATTGCAGTAATGAGGCCGTTCGCGTCAATGGTGCGGCGGATATTCCACTGCTCGTCAAAGTCGTAGCGCGTTGCTGCGGCTCCGCAGGATGAACAACCACCGCCGGTTTTGCCGGTCCTCTCAATACGCCAACTCTCTCCGCCAAATTCATTCCCCTGTTCAATAATAAGTGTTTCCCGACCGCCGCGAGAATCAGTAGTAACCACCATGCGTGTATCGTTTATGACTTCCTCAACTGCTATATTGTCCACAAAGACATCGCTGACAGGGGCAGGTGCCTGTATGATAACTGAATCAAGGCGGTTGGCTGGACGTTTGAACAGATATTTGCCGGCATATTCACAATCAAGCCAGATATTAAAATACTGATAACCATGATCCAGGGTTGTATCAGCCTCAATCTCAACCCGGTGCCATGCATCTGCTGTCACGCCGCTGCGGATGAATTCACCCAAATTTTCCTCGCCATGGACCAGTTCTGAATACAGGTTGCGCTCTTTGGTAAATTTGAGCGTAACACCGTATTCGTCGTTGTCCCGGCTATTATCAAAAACCTTGACCCAGAAATCCTGATTTGTCGCTGAGGCAACCCACAGGTCAAAAGAAATCTTCAATACCGTTACCCCGCCTGCCGGGTTCGTCAATCTCATGCTTCCCGGATGCAACCTGACGGCACTGTTGCCGCTATTGAGGGGATCGGGGTCGCCTGCTACATTGACGGTGCCGGTGACTGCCGACCATTGCGGGCTGATCCCATTTTGAAAGTCATCGGCAAAGAGTTCCTGTGCGGGCGCATAATTTATCTCAACGCTTCCGCTTCCACCAGAATTGCCTTTTTTGATAATTCGGCCCAGATGGTCATATTCGTATATGGCCAAAATATTGTTATTGTCATCAATAACCCGCATAAGATTGTGCGGTGCTTCAAGATCAGAATAAATAAACCGTTTTTTAGAGCCATCCGGGTAGATCACAGCAGACAAGTTTTCCTGTTCGTAGGAAAAGCTGAACTGGTTGCCATTCGGATCAACAATTGCTTTCAAATGATTTGCCTCGTAGATAAACTGAAGTTCCCTGCCATAGGAATCTGCAACTTTTTGCAACTGCCCATCCGCCGCATAGGTCATAGTGAGCATATTATTGGCTGGATCTGTAATACGGAGAAGCTTACCGTTGGTATTGAAGATGTAACGGGTGCCATCCTTTAATGTTGATACGAATTCCGAACCCTGTTTGTTTAAAACGCTTCGGTCGTAGGGTGCTGATTGGTAGTTCCCGTCACCGAGAGAACGATACACCCAGCCAAAACCGGTTTCTCCCCGAATAGTAACTGTGCCTGAAGCTGGATTTTCGGCGAGCGTTATCAGGTAGCTATGCGACCAGCCGTAACCCACGCTGCGGTCAAGACGCAGCTTATTGTTGTAGTGAATTTCAAATCGGGGCGCCAGGCTATGGGGCGCTAACTGGACTAAGTTAAGACTAAATCTGCCGCCGTTTTCTCCTCCGCCTCCGGGTCCTCCGCCCCCGGGTCCGCCACCGCCAATGCAGCACACGTCAGGAGGGCAGTCGGGAGCAGGGAAGCTATCTGCGGTGGGAGCGCAGCTCGAATAATATTCATCTGCACACACTATCTGCATTCCGTTGTGATTTTTCTGACATTCGGCCATAGTGTCATAAGCGCACATATCTATGGGAAAGCAGTGGGGCTGACAGACGCATGAATCTCCTTCACAGTCATACTGTCTCTCATAGGCGGCATATTTGATGAATGGATAGCCATAGAGATTGCCTACCCAAGGCTCGCACCACTGTTCCGCATACACCGGCATATACGGCGCACGATTGCAGCTTTTGCCAGCACAGGCAGAAGGGAAATCAACAAGATACGGACAATCTGCGGCTGTCTCTAAAGGCAAGGCAAAGACAGACACCATGGTTAGAATGATTACTATTGGCTTCATAGATATGTGAACCATTTTCTTCGACAATCAATCGCAGTTTGTTTTCAGATTTTTCCTGAACGCACTACCGGTACCATTGAGTGCGCGCAACGATCTGTTCACTGCCGAAGCAGGGCCATAGAAATTTGTGGTGCCATTATGCTCAACTTCTTCCAGCATATACAGCCACCTCCTGCCGGGACGTGGAGGAACATCAGTGTAAAAGTATTGCGCACCCGCTGTGGGAGAACCCCGTGCCGGAATCAGCGATGAATTAATTTTTTCGTAATTGCCCTTTCCCGTCTTCGTCCGATAAATCGTCCGATAAAGATTAAACCCAGCGGTTCCCAATTCAGTCTCTGTGTCCCAGGCTATTATGACTCCGGTGCGTGTTGGTGTTGCGCTGAAGCGCGATATCTTAACAGCGGTGGGCGGTGTCCGGCCGGATTTTTCAGCAGTGAGGCGATTGCCCGTTCGGTCATAGGTGTAGCTGATTGATGAGCCGTCTGGATATAGTGCTGCAATGAGCCTTCCCAAAGGGTCATAACGATAGGCAATTGTATTACCCACAGGCTCCTGATTTTCTGCAATAAAAAATCCTATCCGCACAATATCAGTATAGATCGCTCCTGCGGTATGCACTTCAAGCTTAACGGTAACCACTGGTTGATTAATGGTGGTCGTATCCCATGTTGCCAGGTCGCTGTTGAGTTGCGAACGATAAATCGGACCGGTCATCGAAGTCCATGAAGCGGGATTTTCTCCGCTGCCATATAAAATTTCATAATACTTGCCCGTTGCCGGCTGCGCCGTGCCAGTTATTATGATCGTAGCGCCCGGGGAAAAAAGACTTCCTGAAACAGGTTGGTCAATACGTGCCACCGTCTGATTACCGAGGGTGAGCATACCGCGCACCGGTGCTGCCGTTCCTGTATTATTTTCCGCTTCAATCCGGTAAAAACAAGTGCCGCCTACCACGCCGCCATTGGCTGCAACACCGTTCCATATAACCGTGTTAGCGGTTCCCTCTCCCGTTTTTGACCAGACAGTTTCCAATTGTTGGTTAACAATGCTCAACTTCCAGGTTGCCGATTGAGAAAGCGCAAAAGTAATTGACGTGTGACCGGTCAGCGGTTCAAATTGTTTGGGGTTTGCGCCTGCAGCGGTAATTTGAAACGGCTCGGTGAATTCTTCTTCAAGCCAGGGATCGTATCGCACGGTGTTTGAAACAACTGCAGAAGAACAGACATCATCGCCTGCTCCGTTCGGGGTGCCCCAGAAGTTGAGCGTTGCATCAATCGTTTTGTTATTATTCTGATCAATGAGATCGTAAAGAGCATTACCGTAGAAGTTGCAGGTACGAATTGAAGCAGTATCTGGATTTACACCATAAAACTTGATGCCATCGCTTTTGCTGTATCGAATGGTGGTATTCTGTATAGTGGCTGCAGCAGGGAGGCACTCATTAAAAACGACCCCAGCATCCAAGTGGGAGTTTGAATACTGCTCTTTATGCTCGCCGGCAGATTCTATAACGCAGTAGTTGAGACGGCTGTTCTCAGCGCTGGGAGTCCAGGTAAAGGTAATGCCATCCCAGTACCGGCCGGGAGCAACAGAAGTAAAGATTATGGGTTGTTGTTTTGTTCCCTGCGCGTTCAGTATGCCCCATTGTTTATGATACGTGCTTCCTCCGCCAAGATTCAGACCAATTCCAGGATCAAATTTGATTATGGTGCCTGGCTCAATGGTGAGCGTTAAGGTTTTTCCCTCTTTATCCGGAACTTTTACATCCGTTTCCCGCACAATGTACGGTATCCCAAAATTATGCCAGGTCGTGTTTTCAAAAATATCGCGCCCGATAACCTCAATAGCCTGCTGGCCGTTGCCGGCAAATGTGTTGTCACCGTCAATACGCATGATCGCAAGAATACGCAGCGGGTATGTTCCATTTTCAAGAAAGCGGTTTCCGGCGCCAACTAAAGGGTTGGTGTTGTATCCGGCACAATATATCCCATAGTTGCCATTATGAGAAATTTCCGTACCCTCTATGCTGGGAAAACATGCTCCATTTCCGGTACTGGTAGTATATATATTTATGCCATGTTCGTTGTTGCCCGTGATGAGGCAACTTATAACGGAACCCAAGCAGCTTATATTACTGTCGGCACGCGCAACATAAAGGCCGTCATGAAAACTGGCGCGCAGGGTGCAGTGTTCTAAACGAACATCAGCACTAAACAGCGACAGATTCGCCGGGCCCCCATACGTGGCGTCCCCGGTGCCTCCATATTCAATAATGCAGTGCTTCAGCATGCTCAAAGGATTGCCGCTGCACTGCTGCGAGGAGTTCCATCTGAACTGTATTCCGTCCCAGTACTGACCCGGAACATTCGTGGTGAAGATAATGGAATTGCTCTGGCTGCCTTGGGCATTTAAAATACCGTATTGTTTCTGATACGTGCTGCCTGAACCGAATCGCATGCCGGTTCCCGGATTGAACTTATTAATCGTCTCAAAATAGAATTAACATCACGCTGCATATTTAGTGGTTGCA
>CAZQKW010000002.1:0-132673 GCA_964594075.1 uncultured Thermodesulfobacteriota bacterium
GTTGTGCTTTGATTTCTTGGATGCACTTACCTAACCAAAACTCAGGAAACTCCCACACATATTTCATTATTGCTTAATTATGCCTTTTGTATTATGTTTCTACATTTATAAAAATTGATGAATGTAATAGTTTTAAAACATATAATTGTTCATATTGATTTGCTGGCGCGATGAACAAACATAGAATTTTGATGGGAAATGAGGCTATTGCAAGGGCAATAGTAGAACAGGGTTGCACGGTGGCGACTTCATATCCGGGCACCCCGGCATCAGAAATACTTTCCTCAATCGTTCACTTTATGCAGGAGGAACATCTTAAAATTCATGTAGAGTGGTCGGTTAATGAAAAGGCAGCATTTGAAGTTGCGCTTTCCCATAGTTACCTTGGCGGAAGAGCCTCGGTATCAATGAAACAGGTGGGCCTTAATGTTGCCTCAGATCCCCTGTTTAGTTCTGCCTATACCGGAACAATTGGCGGGTTTCTTGTCGTTTCTGCAGATGATCCGGGGCCACATAGTTCTCAGACCGAGCAGGATAGCCGCATGATGGCGATGGCTGCAAAAATTCCCGTTCTTGACCCAATCTCGCCGCAACATGCAATGACATTGGTTGCATCCGCTTATCAGCTTTCTGAAAAGTACCAGCTTCCGGTCATGCTGCGTCCCACCACCCGCGTTTGTCATGCACGGCAGAAGGTGGCACTCGGACCTGTCCGAACCCTGAAACGAAAATCAAAATTCATCCGCGAACCCAATCGCTGGGCAGCGACGCCCCATTTCAGACTAAAACTGCATCAGGAACTCAACTGCAAGCTTAAGGCGGTCAGTCATGAAAAATCTCTGCTGCCGAGAATGACCATGAAAAATCCGACTGCGTTCACCCATTGTATCATTTCCTCGGGAGCAGCATACGCATACGTCTACGATATTCTTTCAGATTTAAAGCTGCTTGCCGAGGTGCCCCTCGTGCACATTCTCATGCCCTACCCTCTTGCTTATAAACAGCTCCAGCAGATGGTTGACGCTTTTGAAAATATCTTAGTAGTAGAGGAAACTTCGCCAGTTATTGAAATGCAGATAGGCAACCGCAAAAAAATAAAGGGCCGTCTTGATGAAACTATACCCGCGCAGGGAGAAATTACGCCTGATGTTCTATTTCCAATTATCAACGAGTTTTTAAAAAAATCATGTCGGACGATAAAACCTCCGAAAGAAGCTGGCCAGCGCCCAACGCTCTGTGCAGGTTGCGCGCATCGCGCAGCTTTTTTTGCCATTAAAAAAGCCCTGCCAAAAGCTCTCTTGCCGAGCGATATCGGGTGCTACACTCTCGGCATAAACCTTGGGGCGGTGGACACGTGTCTGTGTATGGGCGCGTCAATTAATCAGGCAGCCGGTTTCTTCCATTCCTTTCAAGTCAGCGGCAGCGAAGGCAGATCAATCGTCGCCACCATTGGCGATTCAACATTTCTCCATTCTGGCGTAACGGCCCTCATAAATGCCGTGTATAACAAAGCACGGTTTATTCTCGTTCTGCTTGATAATGGCACAACGGCTATGACCGGCAATCAACCAACTGCAGCGAGCGGCAAACTCCCTGAGGGAGCTTCGGGCGTGAGTGTACCGCTTGAGCAAATACTAAACGGATGCGGCATCACTTTCATGCGTGTTATTGACCCGTATGACATACCCGCCTTTATCGCCGCACTGACGGAAGCGGAGCAGTTTACCCGTTCAGCACACGGCGGTATCGCAGTGCTCATTGCTCGCCATGGCTGCCTGATGAACCGTGATAAATTAAAAACTGAACATAAACAAAACGTGTGGGTATCATTAGAATGCACGGGATGCCAGTACTGTATCAAAAATTTTGAATGCCCGGCGCTTAAATTCGACGTTAGCAAAAAAAAAGTATCTATTAATGAAACGGTGTGTGTTGGTTGCGCAGTCTGCATTCATGTGTGCCCCGTTAATGCGATTAAAATAAAAGGATTAACCTGATGCTCAAAACGGCGGTACAGAGTCAGATGATTATCTGCGGCCTTGGCGGTCAAGGGGTTCTGTTCATTACCCGCCTTATTAATGAAGCCGCATCCCTCGCGGGACAGGATGTCATATCTTCCGAAACGCACGGCATGGCAATGAGAGGCGGATCTGTTGTTTCTCATATTCGAATTGGTCCCTATTGTTCGCCGCTTATCAGGGCAGGCCAAGCTGATATAATGCTGGCGCTATCGGAAAACGAACTGCATCTCTATTCATATCTCTTAAAAGACACCGGCCAGATTTATGTTAACATGCCCCGCCCGAAAAAATATTATTCAGTAAACGCAAGCCGCATCGCGCGTGACATTGGAACACCACTCGTTACGAATCTGGTGTTGTTGGGCTTTGCCGCCGGGCATAAATCATTCCCGCTTGATTATGAGTTACTGAAAAAAGTTCTTAGATATATTAGTCCTGATAAAGTTTTTTCGCTTAACAACCAAGCATTTGAAGAAGGCTTTAAAGCAGCAAACAGTGTTTGTCGTAATGACGATTCAGAATCATAATATTAACAAAGCGAGGATCAGCACATGTTTCAGCCCGACCTTGAATCAATGAACAGAACCAAACTGAAAGAACTTCAAGTCCAGCGTCTTAAAACAACACTTGATCGCATTGTTTCGCATAATTCATTCTACGCGCATAAACTGCACGGGCTAACTTCGCACGACGTAAGAGACCCTGCGGATATTCAAAAATTTCCGTTTCTTACTAAAGAGGATTTGCGGCTGGGATACCCTTACCAATACACCTGCGCAGACCCTGTTTCATTTATGCGATTGCACATGAGCTCCGGCACAACCGGCACGCCGCTGATTAATCCATATACGCACCATGACATAAAGCAGTGGGGAACCATGATGGCCCGCTGCTACACCGCAGCAGGTGTCGGCAGGGAGGATGTTGTTCAAATAACGCCGTCTTTTGGTCTGTTTAACGGCGGGTTTGGGTTTCATTATGGCGCTGAAACACTTGGGGCGATGATCATTCCTATTGGCGCTGGCCGGACGCTATTGCAGCTTCAATTCATTAGAGATTTCAACGTTACCGCTCTTACTGCTATTGCATCATATCCGCTCAGGTTGATTGAAGTTGCAAAACAGGAACAGTTTGATTTTCGTAAAACCAAATTGAGGGTTGGTATTTTTGGCGCTGAAGTATGGAGCAATGAAATGCGAAAACGCATCGAGGAAGAAATGGGAATTGAAACATTTGATATTATCGGCATGACTGAGACCGGGGGTGTTGGGCTGGGTATTGATTGTAAAGAACACAATGGCATTCATATATGGGAAGATGACTATCTCGTAGAAATTATAGACCCTGACACGGGAGATGTTCTCCCTGAGGGCCGCGAAGGAGAAATGGTTATTACGACTCTCAACCGCGAGGGCTTGCCGCTCATCCGCTACAGAACCAGGGATATAACCGCCATTATCACAACTGAAAAATGTTCGTGCGGCAGAACGTCGCTGCGGGTCAATCGCCTTAAAGGCAGAAATGATGATATGCTGAAAATAAAAGGCGTTAACTTTTACCCGCAACAGCTTGAAAGCATTCTCATGAAACACAGAGAACTGGGTAACCATTATCAGATTGTTCTTGAGAAAATAAGAGGACGGGATACGCTCACGGTCATGATCGAGACCCACGTTCGCGTAGAATCTTCTTTGGAAAAAGAAATTCACACTGAAATTTATGACCTGCTCGGCTTTCATGTGGATAAACTTGATTTTCTGCCCGAAGGAACCATTCCCCGGACTCCTGGTAAAGCAGTGCGGGTTGTTGACAAGCGTTCCTAAAACCTGCGCAAAATGGTTGGGACAACGTGAATCAGCATATATTTTCTTCGCCCTTCAATTTTTGCGGCCTTGAAAGCAACAAATCCGCATGGAAATCGTCCCGTATCGTTATTATTCCTGTTCCTTATGATTTGACCACAACCTATTTGCCGGGTACACGTTTGGGGCCGCATGCAATCATAAAAGCCTCGCAACAGCTTGAGCTTTTTGACGACGAACTTGAACAGGAAATTGCAGCCATTGGCATACATACGCTGCCGGAACTGGCGGTGGTTACGTCCGGGCCGTCCGAAATGATTGAGCGCGTTAAAATCGCCGCTGAGAAGGTTATAAGGGCGGGTAAATTTCCCGTTATGCTGGGAGGCGAGCACAGCCTCTCGCTGGGCATGATCCAGGCGCTCTGTAAAAGCTCACCGGGCATAGGGGTTCTGCAATTCGATGCGCACGCTGATTTGCGTGCCACCTATCAAGGCTCGCCCTTTAATCATGCCTGCGTCGCCCGCCGCATACAGGAATTGTGCCCTCTCGTGCAAGTTGGCATCCGCAGCATGAGCGCAGAAGAATTTTCTTTTTTATCACAGTCAAACGTGATAAGTTTTTCCGACCGACATGTTAAGAATGACCCACGATGGGTCGCAATGATTATTGAAAATCTCCCGCAAAATATATATATTACAATTGATTTAGATGTGCTTGATCCTGCGGTAATGCCGTCGGTTGGGACTCCTGAGCCAGGGGGGCTAAATTGGCATGAGATTATTAGCTGTCTGCGGGCCGTCACGAAAGAGCGGCACGTAGTGGGGTTCGATATTGTTGAACTGTGTCCACAGCCGATGAACGCCGGTGCAGATTTCCTTGCCGCAAAATTATGTTACAAGCTTCTGGGTTATATACATTGCCGGCAATAGTTTATCAGATAATACCAATGTGTTGAAAGGAGTTTTATGCGTGGAACTGGTACCTAAAAAAGTTTTTTTTACTAAGGGAGTTGGCACTCATAAGGACGAATTGAGATCCTTTGAGCTTGCGCTGCGCGACGCAGGGATTGAAAAAATGAACCTGGTGCTTGTATCCAGTATCTTCCCCCCCGGCTGTAAAATAATCCCCAAGTCTGTTGGGCTGACCAAACTTCAGACCGGCGCCATTACCTTTGCCGTCATGAGCAGATGCTCAAGCAACGAACCGCGCCGTCTTATTGCTGCATCAATTGGGTGTGCGGTGCCCACCGATAAAAAATGCTACGGCTATTTGTCTGAATATCACGCATATGGCGTAACTGACAAACAGTCAGGAGACCATGCCGAAGATATGGCAGCCGCCATGCTTGCATCAACACTCGGCATTGAGTTTGATGAGGATAAAAGCTGGGACGAAAATAAAGAGGTTTATCGCATTAGCAATAAAATTGTCAGATCGTTTAACATTACGCAGTCGGCAATTGTCACTAAAAATGGATTTACCACCGTGCTTGCTGCGGCAGTATTTTTATTTTAGAAAATGATCACAATCATTTATTATGGAGGATCTATGAATAGACATAAGTTCGTGACTTGGCGCAACACTGTTTGGTTAAAAATCTTGATACTGGCATTAATTATTATGGTACCTGGCGCTATTGCCGGCGCACAAGAAATTGATATGTCGGGAAAGACCATCACGATTCCCAGTTTTTCCGAGCTGGCAAAAAAGGTAACGCCGGTAACGGTTAACATAAGCACAACCAAGATTATAAAAAGCAGAAAATCATTCCGGCGATTTGAACCGCCGTTTGGCGATGATGAGCAATTTCGCGACTTTTTTGGCGATGATTTCTTTCGCCGTTTTTTTGGCGACATACCACAGCGCGATTTCAAGCAGCAGAGCTTAGGCTCGGGTTTTATCATAGACCGCGAGGGCTATGTTCTTACCAATAATCACGTCGTTGCAGAGGCTGATGAGATAAAAGTCAAATTGAGCAACGAAAAAGAATATGATGCTAAAATTGTCGGTCGCGACGAAAAAACCGACATCGCCCTTATCAAAATAACCAAGGCCCCAAGTGACCTTCCCGTCGCTGTACTGGGGAACTCTGATGCGTTGGAAGTGGGCGAGTGGGTTATGGCTATTGGCAATCCGTTTGGTCTCCAAGAAACAGTCACGGTCGGCGTGGTCAGCGCAAAATGGAGAAAAATCGGCGCCGGCCCTTATGATGACTTTATTCAAACCGATGCTTCAATTAATCCGGGCAATAGTGGCGGGCCCTTATTCAATCTCAATGGCGAAGTGGTGGGTATCAATACGGCAATTTATACTCCCAGCGGTGGAAATATCGGCATCGGCTTTGCCTCCCCGATTAATCTTGCAAAAAAAATTGTCAAACAGCTTAAAGAAAAGGGCAAAGTTATTCGTGGCTGGCTGGGTGTTGTGGTTCAGGAAGTTACCCCCGAGCTGGCAAATTCCTTTGGGCTGAAGGAGGTTAAGGGCGCGCTGGTAGCCGATGTTGAAAAAGGCGGTCCTGCAGATAATGCCGGATTAAAAAGCGGCGACGTGATTGTAATGTTTGATGGCAGAGAGATAACAAAGATGTCTGACCTACCGCTGATGGTCGCCGAAACTGAAGTGGGTAAAAAGGTAAAGTTAAAAGTAATTCGGGATGGCAACGAAAAAGAGTTTACCGTTGCTGTTGGTGAACTACGGGATAAGGAACTGGTTGCATCTTCTGAGGAAGAGGAACGCAATCTGGGCCTAACGGCCGAACAAATAACCCCCGAACTGGCGCGTCGCTATGGTTTGTCAGAAGATGAAGGCATACTCATTACCCAGGTTGATCCAGGAAGTCCGGCAGACGAAGCTGGAATAAAACGGGGCGATATTATCAAGGAAATTAACGGCAAACCGGTAAAAACCATGGCTCAGTATTTAAAGGCGTTGGAAAAGAGAAAAGAGGGAGAAACTATTAGATTTTATGTTAGACGCGGAAAAAATTCCATCTATATTGCCGTTAAACCATAAAAAATATACCTCTATTAGGCGGAAAGGAGCTTCACGATGAGCACCATTATTCAAATTCACGGCCGGGAAATTCTTGACTCGCGGGGAAATCCGACCGTGGAAGTAGAAGTCAGGCTTGAATCAGGAGCCCAAGGCAGAGCACAGGTCCCTTCTGGCGCATCTACTGGTGAAAAGGAAGCTATTGAGCTGCGCGACGGCGATAAAAGCAGATATTTGGGCAAAGGCGTCACCCAGGCAGTACGCAATATAAATGAAAAAATCAATCAAGAACTTGTCGGCATGGAAGCTTTTGATCAAATTGGCATAGACGAAACGCTTATAGCGCTCGACGGAACTGAAAACAAACGGGTGCTGGGCGCAAATGCAATTTTAGGTGCGTCTCTTGCCGTGGCGAAAGCTGCTGCTGCTGAGTTAGGATTACCGCTATACCGATATATCGGCGGAATAAATGCCAAACAATTACCGGTGCCCATGATGAATATTCTGAACGGAGGAACCCATGCAGACAATAATGTGGACATTCAGGAATTTATGATTATGCCGGTTGGCGCAACGTCCTTTGCCGAGGCACTGCGAATGGGTGCAGAGGTTTTTCATAATTTAAAAAATGTTTTAAAGCAAAGAGGCCTCAACACGGCAGTCGGCGATGAGGGTGGCTTCGCGCCGAATCTGCAGTCAAACGAAGAGGCGCTGCAGGTTATCATGCAGGCTATTGAAAGAGCCGGCTATAAACCGGGCGATCAGATCGCCCTGGCCCTTGACCCCGCTGCAAGCGCATTTTATGAGAATGGACTATATATATTGCAGGCGGAAAAAACCCCCCAAAAAACCTCAGCCGAGATGATTGATTTCTATGCGGCATTAGTTGCTAAATACCCCATACTTTCCATTGAAGATGGTCTTGATGAAAATGACTGGGAAGGATGGAGGGCGCTTACCGAGCGCTTAGGCAACAAAATTCAGATCGTTGGCGACGACATCTTTGTTACCAACATTAAGCTCCTCAAACAGGGTATTGAGCAGGGTGTTGCCAATTCAATTCTCATAAAATTGAATCAAATTGGCACTCTTACCGAAACCCTTGATGCCATAGATATGGCGAAAAAGGCCGGTTACACCGCGGTTGTTTCCCACCGTTCCGGTGAGACTGAAGACACGACGATTGCCGATCTTGTCGTCGCCTGCAATACCGGCCAGATTAAAACCGGGTCGGTCTCCCGCACAGATCGCATCGCCAAATATAATCAGTTGCTTCGCATAGAAGAAGAGCTTGGCGATTCTGCGCGCTACCTGCAACGGCAGGTCTTTTACAGTATCGTGAAATAGGATGGTGTTTTTTAAAGGCGGCACCCAGAACAAACAATGGCAGCACGAACGAGCCGTAATGGTTGAACACCAGCTTAAAGCCCGGGGCATTAATGATGAAAAGGTTCTTACTGCCATGGCGCAGATTCCCCGCGAGCTGTTTGTGCCGCACGAGTATCGCGATTTAGCGTATAAAGACGGACCGCTGCCCATTGGCGAGGGACAAACGATTTCCCAGCCCTACATGGTTGCCCTCATGACCCAGTGCCTTCAGTTGCAGGGCCATGAGAAGGTGCTGGAAATTGGAACGGGTTCTGGATACCAGACGGCAGTATTGCTTTCAATTACTCCCCATGTTTATTCAATCGAACGGCTTCCGACACTTGCTCAATTCGCCGTTGATAATCTCACAGCACTGGGTTATGAAAACGTCAAGATTAAAATCGGCGATGGATCATGCGGCTGGCCTGAAGAAAAACCGTTTGATGCCATTATCGTGACAGCGGCGGCGCTTACTATTCCGGAAGTTCTTAAAGATCAGCTCTCAGACGGCGGTCGGCTGGTGATACCGGTTGGCCCGCGCTACTCGCAGGATCTGTTTAAAGTAACGCGTCGCGGAAATGATTTTATTACCGAAGAAGTTACCGGGTGCGTTTTTGTACCATTAATTGGCAGGTATGGCTGGAAGGAAGAATACTGAAATCAGCGAGTAGGAGTCATCATGGAAAAACATCCCTTCGCGGATATCGTAACGGAAGGAACTTCCAAGATAGTATTTCTAATTATGGATGGTTTGGGCGGTGTTCAGGATAAAGAAAAAGGCGGAACAGAGCTTCAGGTAGCACGCACCCCCCATCTTGATCAGCTTGCGCGCGAATCAATATGCGGACTTCTTGATCCGGTTAGTCCCGGAATAAGTCCGGGAAGCGGGCCGGCGCATTTTGCGCTGTTTGGTTACGATCCCATACAGTTCAGCATCGGGCGAGGGGTTCTTGAAGCGGCAGGCATTGATTTTCCGCTGACGGCAGATGATGTTGTCGCACGGATAAATTTCTGTACTGTTGATTCGGACGGTGTCATTACAGACCGCAGAGCGGGGCGCATTGAAACCCGCGATACGATCAGAATTTGCGAGAAGCTTGAACATAACATAAAAAAACACAAACGGCTCCGGGAACTATTAATTAAGCCTGTTAAAGAGCATCGAGCGGTTGTTGTGTTCCGGGGTAAGGAGCTGTACGGTGACATTGATGATACAGATCCGCAGAAAACCGGATTGAAACCGCTGCCTCCAAAAGCCCTGAACAGTGAATCAACTGAAACTGCGCACATCGTCGCCGATTTTATTCAACAAGTCGCGCATATCCTCTCCGATGAGCCAAAGGCAAATATGCTGCTTTTGCGCGGGTTCGCAAAACACCGCACATTCCCGTCCATGCTGGAGCGCTATAAGCTTAAGTCGGTTGCTCTTGCATCATATCCCATGTACAAGGGAATTGCGCGATTATTAGGCATGAATGTAGTTGACAACCTTGCAACTATTGCGGATGAAATTGCTGCGCTCAAAACACATTTCTCCTCACACGACTTCTTTTTTATTCACATTAAGCCGACTGATTCGCGCGGCGAAGACGGCGATTTTGATGCGAAAGTAAAAGCCATAGAGGAAGTTGATCGTTTTATTCCCCAGATTAGAGAACTTAATCCTGACGTTCTGGTTGTTACCGGGGATCACTCAACGCCAGCCCTTTTGAAAAGCCATAGCTGGCATCCAGTTCCGGTAGTGCTCAATGCGCCGTTCTGCCGCATAGATCACGTTGACACGTTTGATGAAATAAGCTGTATTCAGGGTGGTCTGGGACGCATGCGCTCAGTCCACCTCATCTGGGTTGCGCTTGCTAATGCCAACCGTCTGGCAAAATTTGGAGCTTAAGAAATCAGTTTACATAGATTAAACTTTTCCGGTATCAGGCGCTAATTTCAAACCAAAACCCAAATTGTTGCTGCACGGCATAAATATCCCATGTCTGTTAAAGAGCAGATCGAGGAACTGAGAAAAACCATTAATTATCATAACTATCGCTATTATGTTCTGGATGACCCTGAAATTTCCGACGCAGAATATGATGTCTTGATGCGCAAGCTCGAAGCCCTGGAACGACAGCATCCAGAATTCATATCTCCTGATTCCCCTACCCAGCGCGTTGGCGCAGAACCCCTCAAAAGTTTTTCATCGGTAACCCACACGGTTCCCATGCTCAGCCTTGCAAACGCTATGAATGAGGAGGAGGTACGGGCCTTTGACGATCGGGTCAAACGAACCCTTAAAACAGTTTCTCCTGTTGAATATGTGGTTGAGCCAAAACTTGATGGTCTTGCCGTGGAGATCATTTACGAAAACGGCATTTTTATACGGGGTTCAACCAGAGGCGACGGGTTTACCGGAGAGGACATCAGCCAAAATCTTAAAACCATTAAATCGCTTCCCCTCGCGCTTCTTTCCACCACCGACAGGCCCCTTCCGTCTCGATTAGAGGTGCGCGGCGAAGTAATCATGACTATTAAAGATTTTGAGCGGCTCAATAAAAAGCGCGCTGAAGAGGGTGAACAATTGTTTGCAAATCCCCGAAATGCTGCAGCCGGATCGGTCAGACAGCTTGACTCGCGCATCACCGCTCAAAGACGACTTGATCTCTATTGCTATGGAGTTGGCCTGATAGAAGGCGTTGACATAAAAACCCAGTGGGATATGTTGCACGCGTTCAAGTCCTGGGGATTAAAGGTGAATTCTTTCGTTAAAAAATGTGCGACCATAGATTCGGTGTTATGCGCCTGCAAGGAACTTGAAGCGCAACGCAATTCACTCCCCTATGAAATAGATGGCGCAGTTATAAAGGTCAATAGCTTTGCCTTGCAAGCACAACTGGGCGCCATCTCTAAAAGTCCGCGCTGGGCCGTTGCCTTTAAATTTACACCCCATCAGGCAACGACCGTTATTGAGGATATTCAAGTTCAGGTTGGACGAACGGGCGCCCTCACGCCAGTTGCCATTTTACGGCCGGTGCACGTGGGAGGCGTTATGGTGCGTCACGCTACGCTTCATAACCAGGATGAAATTGAAAGGAAAGATATTCGCATTGGCGATACGGTCGTTATTCAACGGGCAGGCGATGTGATTCCGCAGGTAGTCAAGGTCGTAACAGAAAAGCGCACGGGAAACGAAAAAAAATTTATAATGCCACTCTCCTGCCCTATTTGCGGCGCTGCGATTATTAAGCTCAAAAATGAAGCAATTTACCGCTGTTCCGGCCGCCAATGCGTGGCCCAATTAAAAGAGCGTATTAAACATTTTGCGTCTAAACGCGCTATGGATATAGATGGACTGGGGGAGAAACTCGTCGAACAGATTGTTGACAAAGGGCTGGTAAAAAATGTTGCAGACCTGTATCACATACCAAAAGAGCAATGGGCTGAACTGGAACGAATGGCCGATAAATCGGCTCAAAATATTGTTGACGCCATAGAAAAAAGCAAACAAGCAGGCTTGGAACGGCTCATATATGCCCTGGGCATCAGGCATGTGGGCGAACATACGGCACAGGTTCTCGTCTCGCATCTTAAAACTATCAATCGTATTGAAAATGCCACAAAAGAGGAACTCATTGAAATACCCGAGATCGGCCCCGAGGTTGCCGATAGTATTGTGGAGTTTTTCAGCCAAAAAATAAACAGGTCGCTGATTGAACAATTACGGTCAGCCGGTGTGTCTGTAGAACCAAAACGTATGATTAAACCGGGAAAATTTTCAGGTAAAACCTTTGTGTTCACCGGAACTCTCGAACATTTTACCCGTAATGAAGCTGAAAAAATAGTGCAAGCAGAGGGCGGAAATGTTGCCTCATCGGTTAGCAGCAAGACCGATTTTGTGGTGGTTGGAAAGGATCCAGGATCAAAGTATGATAAAGCACAAAAATTAGGAATTACAATACTTTCAGAAGCAGAATTTAATAAACTACTTAAAACTTAATTGTCTTTTATTACGGTAACAATCGCTAAACCCTGCCTGGTTCAACACAATCCCTTTATATCTAACATTAAGTTTTTTCCCTCAAAGTCGAAAACATTTAATGATTTGATTACCTTTTTCTTTTGGGCTACATTAATACAACATTCGAAGGATTTAGCAGGCTATTTAAAAAGTGCCTTTCTGGACGAAGTGAAGAATCTCAACGTAGCAATAACTCGTCAATTCACCACGGTAAGAATAATTCCTGAATCACAGCGCTTGTCCTATTACGTTTTTAAAACTGATAGATGCATGCCCGTTGAAATCTGAGAATTGTGGTCTCCTATTTGTATCGTGTGGATTTTGATGCAAGCAGTTACGGACGGCTTGAGCGATTGCTGTGGCAAACACAACGACCTGTTCCAGCGGGCACTGAGCCTGAACAAATGAATCAGAAGCCCAATAAATTGCAAAGATCTTTGTTTTAGACTTACGTATGTATAGAACATTTTATAACATCAAATTTGAACCCTTTAGCACTATACCCTCGCCTGACATTTTCTATGACTCAGGTATCCATCAAGATGCCTGGCAATATCTTGAACACGGCCTCTCGTGCCTGGAACCCTTGCTCCTCATCACGGGTGATCACGGGACAGGCAAGACGCTGTTGTGCCTCAAATTATTGCGAAAACTTCAACAGAAAAATGACTGTTTCTACGTCTATATACCGGTTCCTGTTTACAGCTATGAATTTCTGTTACATGAAATTGCTCGACAGCTTGATATACCGGTTACTACAACTGACGAAGCAGCAATTCAATACCTGGTTCTTCAGCATTTCACCTTCGCGGCAAGAGGCAGTTCTATTTATATATTGCTGGATGATGTTCATACGATGAAACCGGATGTATTCACCAAATTATTGCTGCTTGCAGACTTTAATTACCATGAATTCTTTCCTGTTAAATTTTCCTTATTTGCCCATTGTTCGATGCTTGATGAACTCCGGAAGCCCGAATTACTGTCTTTACAATATAAACTTAAACGCCCGTTTCTGTTAACCGGATTGAATCTTCCGGAAACAAAAGAATATATTTATTTCAGACTCCTGAAAGCTGAAGCGCCCGGCATACCGGCATTTACCGAAGACGCCATTAAAGAAATTCATTCATTAAGCAAGGGAATTCCACTGCTCATAAATAAAATATGTGACGTTTGTCTCATGCTCGGCGCAGAGCAGAAGGCGGGGATAATTGAGTTGCCATTAGTTGTTGAGGCGCAGAAGGTTCTTGATGGGGGAATTTATAAGGAGGAAAAGACTGAAACAAAGGTTAATCTTATTCAAGAACCCCACATTGCGGCGCCCTCTATTGACGTAAATCACGCAGGAACTGAAGGTGCCGGCAATATTAGCAATCAACAAATGCTGTCCACCCTCCACAGCCTGACTGCCTTTTTTATCCTTGTCCTGATATTCCTCTGCAGTGCGCTTGCAGTGATGAGTTATTATCAATACCGTCTCATTAGTTCTTTCAAAAACATCGCTGCTGAAGTTAAACCGGCAAGCCCCCCTGTTCCAGACGGGAAGTCACGGTATTTCCCCCCGGTAACAATGCCTGCAGAAAAACCACCAGTATTTGAGGAACGCTCTTTTTCAAGCGTTGCTCCAGTGCCTGCTTCTACCTCAGTTAATAACACCTCCGAAGCGGCACCCACAACAGCCCCAGCTAATACGCAGTATATACCGCACGAAGATGTTCAGCCAACGACTGCACTATCTCCGCCCTATACGCCCGAAGAAAGCACAACCACTCAAAAAACTATAATAGAAACTACAGCCCCTGCGCTCCCCGAAAAAACGGTGCGATACCCCTACTCAATTCAGCTTGCCAGCTACAATTCGCTTCCTGGTGCAATGGAACGAATGGCGTTATTCAAAGATGCTGGTCTCTCCCCTTATTTGACAAGAAGTCTATCCAGACAAACAGGAGAAGTTTATTGGGTCATTTATAGCGGCTATTATCGAACAAGGGAAGAAGCGGAACGGTTTAGAAGATTAAATAACTTAAACGACGCACTAGTAACAAAAACGCCCTTCGCAAATCTGGTTGGGGTTTATACATCTCATGAAGAAATGGCAGATATGATCAAAAAACTCGAACGCGCCGGACAGTTCCCCTATGTAATTGAAGATACTGCTGCCACACTCAGGCTATATGTGGGGGCTTTTACAACGCGGCGCGGAGCAGAAAGTCACAAAGAAGAGCTGCTCACTGTTGGTATTAATGCAACACCTGAAGAACGGTAGCCACTTGATGAGGGTTATAACATTAACTGTGGAATTCGAAATCCTGTATAAGCAAAAAGCACTTAGAAATAAATCTAAGTGCTTTTTGCTTATAAACCAGCGCTCTATGCAAAATTACAGCACAGCATCCTTGCACGCTTTAGCCACCCTAAATTTAACGACCGTCTTTGCCTTTATTTTGATAACTTCTCCGGTAGCTGGATTCCGCCCGGTTCGCGCCTTCCTCTGAACTTTCACTAATTTTCCGAAACCCGGCAGAACAAAAGTTCCGGTCTTTTTTGTCTCCTTATACGCAACGGCGCACAGCGTATCAAGAAAATTGCTTACGTCTTTTTTTGTTACATTCAGTTTGTTTGCCATTTCACTAATCAGTTGCGACTTGGTCATGGGTTTTACAGTAGCCATACGATTGTCCCTCCGTTAATGTTGGTTTTTGGTTTGTTTTTTGACGCTGTTTTTATTAATGCTTAATCAGCATTCTTTGTTTGCATTGATTCTCACGTTACATTGGTTTTGAACACAAGTAAAGAAATATTTTTATTGTCCCATCACAGTTCAGACTTAATGTTGCTATTGCATTTTTTTTACATTATGGCACTCGGTACAATGAATAGGCGCCTTTTTAGATTTTTCCTCATCGCGCAATTGCTGATGACAGCCCCTGCATAAATTCATCTTTACGTCAAAAAAAGCAATGGCATCTTCTTCTCCAGTTTCAACTTTTCTTTTATGGCAGAGCCGGCAGTGATGGCTAACCTCACTTCCTTTATGATGGCACTGCATGCAGTTATTGTTCAACTGCCGCTGATGACTTCTATGGGGAAAACAGACTGGTCCCAGTTCTGCCGAGAAATTTATAAGTTCAGGGCCATGTTCGTCGGTCGCTGGATTTGTGCACGTTTTGCAACTTAAAAACAGAGTTGCCATGAACAGCAATGAAAGAATGTGTGCAATCATAATCAACAACCACGGAACGCGGTTTTAACGCTTCCGGGGCAGTCAGCACATGAGGTAAATGTATCCGGCTTGTTGACCTTCTGAATCATGGCCAATACACAACTTCTGCTGTTGCCTTGCCATACCCTTCGGGTGCCTTTGGCGGAGGGCTGTATTGCGGTTTTTTATAATAATAAATGGGATATTCTTTTTTCATTTTTATATTAGTCAAGGCTTTTGCCCGTGTGCCATACAAACGATAGGCTTCTATTTTTAGCGTTTTCACCGCCTGTTCTTCGGTCATCCCCTGAGGCGTTGCATCGCGTGCCTGAACAATACCCAGTATTTTAAAGTTGCGATTGAACAGCTCCGCAGAAGAAACAATGGCTATATTCTCAAGCGGGGGAATTGTTTCATGCGTTTCCAAAGACGGTTTACCTTCGAGCACCGTTTGTTGTTTCGTTGATGACGCAGTAAACACTTCAGCCGATGCCTGGCGGAACGTATTTAGTGAAGAGTCAAAAAAACCCGGTTTGTCCATGTATTCAATATGCGCTAACCCCTGTGCTAAAGAACCATAACGTTTAAACGCCATTATTTTTAGTTCCTGTACAGCCTGTGCGGGGGTAAAACCCTTTTTATCATCAGACTTAACGGCTATTCTGCCTAACGATGATAACCCTGTTGTCCTGAGATCACTATCAGATAAAACCTGTATATCTGCCGGCGACGCAGATGTTTTAATTTCCTCAGGTGATGTTGATGCAGATGTTGGTGATTGCTCGGGTGATGCAACAGCTGCCTTATTCTCAGAAGTACTTCTCTGTGTATGTATGACAATGGGAGAGCGTACTTCAATTGCAGAACACCCGCTTAAAATGATTACCAGTAACGCACACAATGGCCGTATAGAAATTCTTTCCTTCATAATGCCACCTGCCTCCTTAAAAAAAATTTTTCAGACATGTAAGAAAATCAATAAATTTACTGTGACCGGTTTCATGACTCGCAAGCCCTGCTTTGTAAGCAGGGGTCAAGAGGCATGTATCTGAAACAAATAATTAAGCTCCGGGAAGCCCCGCTTTGTAGGCGGGGAGCTTCACTGTAACCTATATCATAAAACTTTTTGAGTCAATAAGATATGCTTAATAAATATATTATTTTTATATTTAAATTTATCTAATTAATATAATTTAAAAATATATTTTTTATTATTTTTTCCTTGCAGTTAAGAAATCATTATACTATAAGAAGAATAGAATGCAGGTTGTAAGTTAGAGCATAAAGAGCTTGACAATCTAAAATATAGTGCTTAAAGTGTATTACAAATAAGCCGGAAACAGTGGAGATTAAAATGCTGAGCAGGAAAGAGTTGCCGGAATTTTTATTAGTATTGAAATGTAATTATCGTCGCTCAACAAATGCCATTATGCAAGATAGTGGCATTTAGTATTTTTATATTGTGATAAATAACCCAATATTTTTATAACACTTTTATAAGTGAGATTATATAGAGAAGGGAGAAAAAGTCTGGCAATTAAAAACCTAAACAAAAAACCAAATAAACAATTTTAAAAGGAGGTATGCCTATGAAATCAATCAAAACATCATTGGTTGTGTTAGCATTATTGATTCTTTCATTACCTAATGCTAATGCCCAGGAGCCCGCAGCAGCTCCGGAAAAAGCTTTGTCAGGTCATCAGGTAATTACAGTGCATTATGATACTGGCATTAAACCTGAGACCCTTACGGTAAACCGAGGGACGACCGTCATTTGGATTAATGAAGCTAAACGGCCTGTATCTATCGTGTTCACCGATAAGGAAATTACGGCAGCATGTGAAAATCCCGTTAATTTTACCAAAAATGAATTGGGCGGCTTTACCGCCAAGAAAGTTAAATTTGGCGCTGTGGCAAGCATTTGTTTTATAGAGAAGGGAACTTATAAATACAAGGTAACTGCTGAGACAAAAATGAAAGCTGACCGACTGAAAGGCAAAATGGAGACAGCCAAAGATTTTGAAGGAACAATTATTGTTGCCGAGTAACAATCCGGTAACACTGTAAACTCTAACGCCATTTAAAAGGAGGAGTACACTATGAAAACAAAAAAACTTTATGCGGTTATTTTTTGCTGCGCACTTCTGATTGGCGCCACTTCTGTGGTTGCAAGTGCGCAGGAACTTGCCGGAACAACCTACAGGCTCTCTATTTATCCGTATGGGCAACCCGGTTTAAATGCTGATGCCAGCTTTTTGGATAACGGAGTTTTATTAATCGGCATTGGCGCTGGTGATGGAAATTACTACGAATTTCCGCCGGCGTTTGTCGCCAGCTACAGCGCGTTGGGCGTTACTATTTTCGATGCAACCGGCGATCTTTCCATGTATATTATTGGAACGGTTTTAAGCGAAGGACAAAGCCTGTTCGGTCTGGGCTTCGCTTTCTTTAAAGTAGAAGGCACAAGAGAGGGACCGTACCTGTTCTTTTTCACCGGAACCTTAATATAAATAAAGGGTTAATTATCAGTTCCTGAGAATATTGAGAATATTACAAAAAAAACAACCAATAAAAGAAAGGAGACACATGATGAAGAAAAAGAAACAGATTTTGTCCGGGGTTCTGATTTTATTTATGGTGCTTGCTTTAAGCCTGCCGGTTATTGCCCAAGAGCAGGAAAAAGAAGACCGGCCTACGGCGGACCTCTCCTGGCAATTTTATTCAAAATATGTGTGGAGAGGTTATGAGTTAAGCAAAGATAGTCTCGTTATGTTTCCCAGCATAACGGTCAGCTACAAGGGATTTGCTCTGAATATGTGGGGCGATCTTGATACCTCTTACAAGGGAAATCCTGGCGAAGATTCAACCAATAAATGGTGGGAAACTGACTGGATATTGACCTATAGCAACAGTTGGAAAAAACTGAACTACACCTTAGGGTGGATTTATTATGACATAGACCCTTCAACCTATGACCGCGCAAGCCAGGAACTATTTACTACTTTGGGTTTAGATGTTCTTCTTAAACCCACCCTCAGTGTTTACCGGGAAATTGCGCTTGCCGGCGAACGCTGGTATATCAACCTGGGCATTTCACATTCATTCCCGACGATTAAAAGAGAAATTTTTGGGTTCTGCGGCGAACAGTCTCTGGATGTCGGTGGCTGGATCAGCTATATGAGCATCAACAGCCGTGATTATGACTATGAGGCCATGCATGACGGGAATATCTGGGCGGCATACAACATCCCTATTACCAGTTACCTGACCGTTGTTCCTTCAATCAATTATTCGTTTCCGCTCAGCAATACCGCGCAAACCAATATCAGGCAAAGCAACTTCAATTATATAAATCGCGGTCCCAGTGCCAATACCAATTCAAGCTGGGTCTATGGAGGAGTTGCCCTGAAGTTATCATTTTAGCAATTAAGTAAACGCCCCACCTGATTCGGTGGGGCGTTTACTTAGAAAACATATGATAATAACCTAACAACCGAGCTGTTTATAAGCAAATGATTATGTTTCAATCACTTAACCAACCAAACACGCTATTTATTAAGAAAGGGCAAAGTGTATGAAGAGATTAACATTAATCATTGCGATGATTGCCCTCGGGGTTTTAGCGGCGAGCACATATTGCAGTGCTATAACCATTAAAGATGTAAAACCCGGAGAAGATGTCTTTCAATATATTCAACGCATTAAGGGGGCGTTTGATCAAAGACTGTATCAGCAGGTTATTGGGGCTGCAAATGCCTTTAAGGAAGGTGACGAGGCAATTGGTGTTGGCGCTGATGACAATGCCAGCAGGGAAAATGCCCGCAAACTATTAACCAACACTAAAATAAAAGATATCACCGAGCACCCGCTTCTTGATGACAGTGTGTATAAATTTATCGCCCAAGCCGTTGATAAGGCCCAGTATGACAAGATAAAGGACTGGACCATGGGGCAAATGAAAGCCTATCTGCTGACAAAAACCGAAGATCAAATAAAATCCATTATGTACGGTATGAACAGCGAAGTGGTTGGCTGTTTGCCCAAAATTATGAGCAATCAGGAATTGATTGCGGTGGACAAAAAAATCTTTAATCCATTGCCGGGAAGCAAACTCGGAGCAAAAGGTTACATGAGTGCTCGAATTCAGCCCAACTCCCCCACCGATGACCCGGATGAAATTGTCTGGCAGGTTTTTAGTGGTTTTTCATATGCGGTCGGCGATTTAGTTATAGGAACCAATCCGGTTGATGGGACTAAGGAAAGTGTGACCAACATAGAAAAAGCACTCAGAGATGTGGTCGTGACCTTCAAATTAGAAGATACCATTCCGTGGTGCGTATTGGCGCATATCGATGTCCAGCGGGAAATATTTAATGAAAATCCGGGCTTGGTGGCATTTATGTTCCAAAGTCTTGCTGGCACTGATGCCGCAAACAAGGTCTTCGACGTATCAGTAGAAAAAATGGTGGATCATGCAAAATCGCGGAAAGGGCAACGGTTTGGACTCTATTATGAGACCGGTCAGGGCGCTGATTTCACCAACGGAGCGGCAGAAGGAGTTGACATGGTTGTACTTGAATCCCGCAAGTATGGCTTTGCCCGCGGATTGAAAAAAATTCTTGCGGAAGTTCAACCGAAAGGCGCCTGGACGCACTTTAATGATGTGGCCGGTTTTATTGGTCCAGAGATATTCAGAACCAGGGAACAACTGGTTCGCTGTTGTTTGGAAGATATCTTGATGGGTAAGCTACAGGGCTTGCCTGCGGGTCTTGATATTTGCTCCACTCTGCATATGTCGGTAAGCCTTGATGATCTTGATTGGTGCATAGATCAAATTATGCCGGCAAACCCGGCCTATCTCATGGCGCTCCCCACCAAGAATGACCCAATGCTGAGCTATCTTACTACGGCATTTCAGGATCATGTCCGCATCCGGAATAAATTCGGCTATAAAGTAAATGACGCCATGTGGGAATTCTTTAAGCGGATCAAGGTGATTGACAATAATGGCAAACCCACCAAACATTTTGGCGATCCGGTGTGGGTATATTATCAATACTGTCTGGCCAAAGGCGACACACGCACGGAACAGGAGATTTATGCTGAAGGCAAAAAGAAGTTTGATTCAATCCATAACACCTGGCTTGAAACCGGAAACAAGGTTCCTCTTGCTGCCGGTTATGGCAAAAATCTCTGGGACTTAAATCCGACCCTTGATAAAAAGATTGGCGAGTTGTATGCTGATGCTAAAAAGGCAATCTGGGCCGAGTTCACGCCGGATTTTATCAAAACCATTCCCAATGCCGTACAGGTATCTACCTTGTCAAAAGACCGGGAAAATTACATTGTGCATCCTGATACGGGTGAAAAGTTCAGCGAACAATCAGTCGCCACCTTGGAAAAACTCCGAGATTCCTGGGCAGGTAAGGAACCTGACGTGCAGATTGTGATTTCAGATGGTTTAAATGCAAACTCTATTATGGCAAAAGGACATCTGATGCCATACATTGAAGAAGTCAGAAAAGAGTTAAAAGAGGCCGGGTTAACGGTTGGCG
Organism: uncultured Thermodesulfobacteriota bacterium; assembly: GCA_964594075.1. Classification (GTDB taxonomy): domain Bacteria; phylum Desulfobacterota; class WTBG01; order CAIYCZ01; family CAIYCZ01; genus CAZQKW01. Next base: position 20,949 of record CAZQKW010000002.1, read on the forward strand.
AACAAAATATTGTCGTTAACAGTGGCCGTGTCAGAGCGGGCTACATGGCTGGCGACATACTTTTTGGAAAATCCGATCCGAACAAACACAAGGCTATCCTGCATATAATCGGCGAGCGGCCGGGCACCGGCCAGAATGCCTTTTCAGTTTACATCGCTGCGCCAAAAGCTCAAGTATGGGCTGAAAAGAAATGCGACCACAATATCGTAAAAGTGGTATGCGGCATTTCCACCATGGCGACAAAGCCTGAAGATGCAGCAAAACAAACCGTTAAATTACTCAAAGAAATGATGTCAATCTAACACTAATAGCCCCAAAGAGGCATAGCTGCGGCCTCTTTGGGGCTTTCTTTTGCTCCTCCCCGGTTAAGCTATAAATCTAAAATCACCAAATATTTTCAGGCCGTTATGCATGGAACGAGAGCACTCGCTAACGCACTCTGAGTACGTAACCCCTTCCCTCTCCCAAAAAATCAAGCTTTATATCCTTGCCCTCATCAATGTTCCATTTTACCGTTATGGCGAGATCGGTAATATTTGCTACACTATTGGGAAAAACATCCTTGACGGCGTTATTCTTTACACCATGTTTTCAATGGCTGAACGCGAGCTCAAAGTTGCAGCGATTCTGGGCATTGTGGTAAAGTATGCGTATCCTGGTATAACCATGGTTTCCAGTACCTATACGTCGGGATTTATTGATCATCTTGAGGCAGTGCGCGATATCAAGTTTCAGATCGTGCGGCTAATAAGAGCACACGTTGGCATCGCTGTTGGCCAGTCAATTGGCGCGATATGCCTGGTGCTGTGTTATCCTCCTATTTTTATGTCATTATTTAGAGATGTCTCATTTAAATCCTATCTTCTGGTGATAATTTATTTATTACATCATATATGCGATGGATCAGCTCAAATTATAGAAGGCCGAACCTGGTTTAAAATCATAGAGATTAAAATCCGCAGAGGAGAAAATTTAAAATTATCGCAAAACTTCTGGGTAATTTATACCCTGGCACAAAATTTTCAACTTCTGCTGGGTCAGGTTTTTATCTGGTCAGCATTAGGCATGACAACCAGGTTTTCTCCTGATCTCACCGCGCCATTAATAAGCGCAACTGTGTATTTTGGGTTCTTATGTGTGCTGGTATCAAAATTTATTCTGCCAGTTGCCTATAAATTAAAACTCTGCTCATAATGTAGCGACTTTGCATGCTCATGCTGGACATAAACAATATTCACTTTTCAATAGACGGCAAAAAGATTCTTGACAGCATATCGTTATCATTTGAACCCCGGAGAATCCACGGCATTATCGGACCAAACGGTTCTGGAAAATCTACCCTGTTAAAAAATATTTGCAGAATATGGGAGCCACAATCCGGCACAATTCTGATACAGGGTAAAAATTATTTGACGATACCTCGAAAAGAATTGAGTACCATTGTTACCCTTGTCCCGCAAAACACTGTTGTCAGCTTTCCCATATCAGTATTTGACATGGTGGCTATGGGACGCAATCCCCATCTGGGTCGTTTTGAAGGCATAGGCCACAAAGACCGAGACATAATTGAGCGTGCCTTGCGTCAAACAAACATCTATGCGCTCAAAGATAGAAATATTAATGAGTTGTCCGGCGGAGAAGGCCAGCTTGCCATTATCGCCAGAGCACTTGTCACAGAGGCATCTCTCATTCTGCTTGATGAGCCGACCGCTGAACTTGATGTCAAACATACGCTCGCGATTCTCAAAATATTACATGATTTAAAACAGCAGGGAAAGACCATTCTGGTCACCATTCACGATTTAAATCTGGCGCGAAAATTTTGTGACACCATCTCTATTCTCTGGCAGGGAAAACTGTTTTACACGGGTAATCCGGATGGCGCGTTTGCCCCTGATAACATTAAACAGGTCTTTGAAGTAAATGTTCGGGAATATAAACACAACGCAACCACCTTTCTTGACTTTTATCTGTAAGCTTAATAACCACATCGGTTATGTTTAAGAGTATTTCATTGACGGTAATCTTTTTAATCTGCTGTTTTGTTTCCTTTGCAGCATTTGCTTTTGAACGCGATGCGCAGCCGACGCAAACTCCGCTTGATATGGACGGATTGCGAAACGATCTCAGTTGTGTGAGGAGCGGTGCGCAGCCTTTAGGAAGCTGGCCGCGGGAGATCTCTTATACGTTTAAAATATATGATTTTAAAACCGACTCGTTTAGGGAAGAAAAAAAGACCTGGATGATAAAAAAGAAACCCCTGCGTATCATTCCTCATGCAGTGGGAGTTGCAGAAATTCTCTGGGCGATCTGCCCGCGCGAGCGATTGGTCGGATTCAATGAATTTTCCGCAGATCCTGATTCCAGTTTTATAGCTGACGAGGTACAAAAAAAAGGCCCGATTTTTAAATCCAAACAAACGGAACTGGTCATCGGATTCCGGCCAGACCTGGTTTTTACGGTTTTTTATTCTGGCGCAGATTTCAAAGAAAAGCTCAATCAGGCACATATTCCTTACTTTGATCTTGGCTATTTTGGAACGATTGAATCCATTAAAGAACAGATTCTGCTCATTGGCACCATTATTGGCGAGGAAAATAATGCCCAGGCCCTGGTAACACTCATTGATAAAAAAATTGGGGAGTTGCAAAGCAAACTTCCCCGCAGAGCCCGAGCGATACGCGTTCTTTACTATGATGAAGGAGGCTATGTCCCCGGCATATCCTCTAACTTCAATTCTATCTGCCGCATAATTGGCGCTGTCAATGTCGGTGCCGAGCAGGGAATTAAATCATGGTCGCAGATTGACTATGAAACACTTCTTAAATGGAATCCTGACATAATCATTGTTCCTGCGCGCAGCAAGTTAAAGGAACAGCTTATCTCAAATCGGATTTTATCCCATGCGCGCGCCATAAAGAACAATGCTGTTTATTATGTGCCGGGAGTCTATTTGCGTGTTGATTCCCAGTTCATGGTTTTAAGCGCAAATTTACTTGCTGGTATTATTTACCGTCAGCCAGGATAACCACTCATATGATAAATAAGAATGTTGTTTTAAGCATAATGTTAATATGTTTAATATTATTAGGAGGATTTTTTTCGCTTGCCTCAGGTTCCTGGCCCATAACTGCGCTTAATGTGTTTAAAATTATTTTTTTTAAACTGGGACTGTATTCCGGCGAGATCAATGACGTGGAATCTACCATTGTATGGGATGGAAGACTGCCGCGTTTTCTGGTTGCACTCCTGGTTGGTTTCTCTCTGGGGGGAGCCGGGACGATCATGCAGGGTATATTCAAAAACCCTATGGCAAGTCCAGGTGTTATGGGCATAGATTCAGGAGCTGCATTAGGTGCTGTGCTTGCAATTTATACCGGATTTGCTTCGGGTTCTCTCATAGCGCTACCATTGTCAGCAATTATTTTTTCGCTGTTAACCCTGTTTATGGTTTTTGCTATTGCAACATCAGGGGGACGCACCTCAATATCAACGCTGCTGCTGGCTGGGATTGCCCTGAACCTTGTTTTTGGCGCATTAACCTCTTTTATTATTACGCTCAGCACCCGAGAGTTTGACGTGGGGCGCGTAATTGTGAACTGGCTCATGGGCGATCTGAATAACAGATCCTGGGAGCATGTGAATATAGTCTTCCCGACGACCATAATCGCATTGCTGGGGACGCTGTTCTTCGTCAAAGATTTAAATCTACTTATGCTGGGAGAGGAAACAGCAGCCAATTTGGGCGTCAATATCAAACGTGCCCGTAATGGTTTGCTACTTTTTTCTTCCATTGAAACCGGCGGTGCCATTGCGGTTTCCGGCGTAATCGGTTTTGTCGGCCTGGTAGCGCCACATATCATGCGCAGTCTGGTGGGACCGGATAACCGCAAGTTGATATTTTCCTCGGGTCTGCTCGCAGCGGTTTTTATTATTTATGCAGACCTTTTTGTGCGGCTCATTATAGCTGTTGATCTGAAGATTGGGATTATTACTTCAATGCTCGGCGGACCGTTTTTTCTGTATCTTATCGTGAAGCACCGAAAACGGTTTGAATATATGTGATTTTCAGCACATGGTTACCTCTTTAAACAACCCCAGATAACGTATTATTTAAATAAGAAATTGACATATGCAACATAGCACGGAATCCAACATAAATACCAGTGAACTATTTGACCGGTATGCACACAAAGTGCGGCACATAAAGGCTGAAATCGGCAAGGTTGTTATCGGTCAGGATGAAATGATTAATCTCATGATTTATACTCTGCTCTCAAAAGGGCATATTCTTCTCGAAGGAGTTCCCGGCCTGGCGAAAAGTCTTGCTGTTGAGACATTTGCCAAAGTCATTGGCGGCAATTTTAAGCGCTTTCAGTTTACGCCCGACAAAATGCCCAGCGATATTACCGGAACTATGGTGTGGAATGAAAAAGACAAACGATTTGATTTTTATTTTGGCCCTATTTTCTGTAATATTTTTCTTGCTGATGAAATAAACCGCGCCTCTCCTAAAGTCCAGTCTGCTTTATTACAGGCAATGCAGGAAAAAGAAGTGACCATTGAGTGCATGCGCTATGACCTGCCGAATCCATTCATGGTTCTCGCAACGCAAAATCCTATTGAACAGATAGGCACATATCCTTTGGCTGAGTCGCAGGTTGACCGTTTTATGGTAAAATATGATGTCGGTTACCCTCAAAAAGACGAAGAGTTTGAGCTTATCTTAAGGAAAAATACCAATTTTGATCAGCTCAAAGCTGATGTTAAAACAATTTTGACGCTTGACGATATCCCGGCTATCCAGCAACTTATTCATGATTATGTTCGCGTGAGCCAGAAAGTCATGAACTATATTTTGAATATATGCATTGCCACGCGCCCCCGTGATACCTATGCATCGCAGAACTTGAGTTCCGATATCCATCAATATATACGGCTTGGCGCATCTCCGCGGGCAACAGAATCGCTTCTGGCGCTTGCAAAATCATTTGCCTTTTGCCAACAGCGGGACTTTGTCAACTTTGATGATGTGTCAACCTGCGCCGTGCATGTGCTCAGGCATCGCATACTGTTGAACAGCACTGCGCTTTCGCAACAAATCACCGCTGACATGCTTGTTCAGGAAATTTTAAAAATGGTGGAACCGTATTGACAGGCATGAACAAATCAGAACATAACCTGCTGGCAAAAAAAGAACTGTTGGAGATTTTTATCAATCATCGGGTGCATTCTCCCTTTCCGGGTGACTGGGAAAGCATTTTTAAAGGGCTGGGATATGAGTTCTGGTCCCTGCGGGAGCTTGAGCCGACCGATCCTTTTAAAAATATCGACTGGAAAGCAACTGCAAAGACCGGCAAGTATTTTGTGCGCGAATATCTTGCCGAAAGCTATTTCAATGTTATGCTATTGTATGATATCAGCGCGTCAGTGCAGTTTGGAAGAAAAGAGCTGTTGCAGGCGCATATTGCGGTTTCACTGGCATACAGCGCAATCACCAGTAATGACGGCTGCGGGCTTATTTTGTTTGCCGACGATATCGTTGGGTATATTCCGCCGCGCATGGGTAAGTCGCACTTTATGGAAATATTGCATGCGATAGCTTATGCTGAGCCGGTTTCCTGCCGTGCAACAAATCTGAACATAGCGCTAACCAAGCTCATCAATGAAGTGCCGGAGAGCCTGACGTTTATTCTATCAGATTTCATGTATCCGCTTGATATTCGCCACAGTTTTCACCATACCGTTCACGGCACCAATAAACATGAGGTTAAGGCAATCCAGGTGCTTGAGGAATGCGAAATTGCATTGCCGGAGAATGCTGCAGGAATTTTGCCGCTCTTTGATTATGAAAGCGGCCGCATGGCGGTGCTTGATCTCAGCACCTGGCAGACGTATAATGATATTATGCGGCAGCAGCGCGCTGAGACCAAGAATCAGCTTAATCGGGCGGGCATTGACATGGTGACCATCAGCCCGGCAGATGATTTTGCGCTTACCATAAACACCTTTATGAAAAGACCCCCATCAAGCTATTAATAAAGGCACCTGCACAATGAATCAATGGTTCAATGAATTCCGTCATGGAGCGGTTATATGTGTGTTGGTTTTTATTGTAACGGCAAGTGTCTCAGATGCAGTAACTCGTTTCAACCCGGTTACAAACGAAAAAAAGACCGCGGCAGTGTTCTCTTTTGACAGTATTTGGTTTTATAATGAAGGTGTAAAAGTCATCCCTGAAATAAGCCTCCACTGGCTTACGGTTGTTTATGATCCCCGTTATAGTTCAAGTGATAATGAATTTGAAACAACCTATGACAGTTTTATCCGGGAAAAGTCCAAAACGTTACTTGATGCCAATAACCGTCTGGTCGAGTTCTTTTGCGATCGCAACCTTGCAGAAAATGCCTGCTTTTTTAGAATGCGTACCGGCTTGAATCTTCAGGATGTGCGGGAGCTTATCGCGCAGATAAATCAGGACGAGGCGGTGCAATATGTGCACCCCGCGCTTGTGATCGACAATAAAACGTTTGCCTTTTTCAATGTGTTTCACATGGAATGGAAAACCAGCACGGACAAAGCTCAGCGGGAATCTCTGCTCAATGATGTTCATGCGGTTTTCAATGAGATAGAAAACTATTTCGCAGTTGATGTAACGGCTATCCCCTTTTTCAAGGTGCTCAATTTATTAGCAGAAGATATCAGGGTGCTCAGGGCAACTCCGTATCTGGTTGAAATTAAACCGTCAATAAGAGCACAATTATCTCTTTATATGAGCGGCGGAAATATTGGAGACCGCATACCATTTACATTTACCATTTCTTTTTCCGATCGGGTGACTATTGATCCCAGCTCTATTGCTCTGATTAACCTCCGGCCATCAAATTTACAGAAGGAATTATTTGAGTGCACCTTTGACCCTTACGATTATTCCAAGGCGGTCACGAAAAGCCCCATTGTTATTACCGGCAACTTAAAATTCTTTGCGCCCGGCGAATTCACCCTGCCGCCCATTGTTATAAACTATACGTGTCCGGGCTGTTCGGGCAGCACCGTACGTTCCTTTGAAACCAATCCTGTGGTATTTAAAGTTGCTTCTATAAGGCCGTCTAAATCAGAAACCGGGCTGATTGTTCCCTCCGAGCCCGTTGCCCCGAACTATAATGTGGCAGAGCTTCATGGACGCACAATACGGTATTTATGGCTTTGTGTGATCTCGTGTGCCGGGTTTATAGTGTGTGCCGCCCTTTTCTGTTATTTGTTATATAATGTCAGAAGAGAGCGAACGCTCCGCAACGTCAGAAAAAAAGAAGATCTTCTTGCTGAACAACTGCGACGGGTGCTGCAAACCACTCCTGCCCAACCCCATTGGAGCTATTTGGCCGGCGTGGGTTCACTGTTGCGCGAGTTTCTCATCGCACGCTACGGAATTGATTTAAAATATAACGGTGGCAGCAGCGCCCAATTTGTGGCGACCATCAAAAGCTCTCTGCCGCCTGAGTGTGTCGACACCTTGCACATTATCCTTGCGGCCATTGATAACTGCGTTTCGCTTGAGAGTGAGACATATCCAGACATAGAACAGCTTCAACATGAAGTACTTAAGTTCATCGATCTGACAGCGCCTCAATTTGCAGCTCTCGGCTAACCGTGTATGAGTATTCAATACCCATGGGCATTGCTGCTCTTGTTATGTATCCCGGCAGTGCTCTTGATAAGAAAAAAATATATAAGCAGAACCGGCTATTCGTGGGTTTCTGTCATCAATAAGCAGATGCAGCCGGCAATGGTAAAACAATACGGGGCCCCGGTGCTGGCAAGTGCGGCTATGGTGTTTCTCGTGTTGGCGATTGCCAATATTCAATATTCAAGCTACTGGAAGAAAACTTACCTCGAATCAAAATGGATTATGCTGGTTCAGGATTTGTCCGGATCAATGGGGCGCCCCAGCGATGAGCTTGGCCGTAAAACCCTGGGCGACGTGGCGCTTGAAGGCGCACATGCATTTATTGACATGCGCAGTGAAGACGACTTAATTGGCATTATTGCTTTTTCTAATTTAGCCCAGGTCATCGCGCCGCCTTCGTTTGACAAGGAGATTCTCACCAAAAAACTTGAAGTGCTGAGCAGAAAACGCGACTCTTTCATTTTTAGGGCGCTTACGGTAGGAGGCGCCACCAATGCTTCCTATGCGGCATGGCTTGCCGTCTGCGTGTTTTTTATGTTGCTCCCTGAGGAGAATCAACCGTCGTACGAACAAATTAACGATTTGCGGTTTTCGTTGATGGGACACACCGCGCAACACATAGACATTCCTGAAAAATTAAAAAAAATAAATTTTGGCCAGGGCATGGCTATCGTTCTTTTTACCGACGGCCGAATTGAAGCGAATAAAACCATTGAGGACGCGCAAAAAGGGCTGCTTAATTTTGTCAATGTAATAAATCTCATAAAACGGTTGGGCATCAAGCTGTATCTAATTGTCGTGGGAGGCGAGGTTAACAGCGAAGTGCGTCTTGCCCTTGAAGGACCTGCAGGCGATGTGTCCGCAGGCCACATATTTTATATGCCTCGCACGTTCGACATAAAAAAAATTACTGACGTATATAATGAAATTAATACAATGGAAAAAAATCGGTTACTGGTTACCTTAGAGAAACGAAAAAAAGATACCCGATGGTTTCTTGCAGCTTGTGCCGCATGCCTGATAGCAGGCTACTGTTTTTTATCAACGCTGCCATCTTTGAGAAAGATTTAGCAACATGACTAAGAATTCCCGCATTACCGTTGCCATCATTCTTCTGTCGGTTGGTTTTTTGTTGTGCAGCGTATATAGCTTCAGACAGTATCGCAGCAGCGCTGCTCAGGAACAACAGTATAGAGTTCTCCAGCACGAATTGCAAACCGCCGATGCTATCGCGGATGATCCTGCTGCAATAATTGCCTACAAAAAGCTGACGCCGTCACTCCCTGAAATTCAATTGCGCATCCTGCAGCGACAATGGCGCAGTGCTCTGTCACTTGTACAATCCCTTCAACGCATACGCTACCATGGCGAGTTGCAGAACGAGACAGTAGCCTCCAGCGCGCGGCTTAAAAGCCATTTAACCGAAATGCTTGATCAGTGCAGTACCATGCTTGTCGATGCAGCCTCGCTGCGTGCCGATATCCTGTGGCAAGTGTATAATGCCTCGGGGGCTGCTAAACTGATGAATGCGTTTCTCATGCTTGATGATCAGCAGAGCGCAGACAAGGTGCAGGGTGTTATCCGCGATGCGCTGACCGATTTTAAGGCCGCAATTGAAGCGGCGGATAGAGCGGGCATATCGCCATTGCAGAGAAATATCCCCCGCTGGAACTTTGAACTTCTTAACGGTGAGCAATATATAAAAAAAATCGAAGCTGCGCGCACTGATATGGAAAAAAACCAGGCGCTCAAAGAGAACCTTGAAACACTCATCCCGGAAATGGGCGGATATGCGCCTGGCGAGCCGATAGAAACAAAAATTAAAAAATAGTCATAGGGAATGAACGTTGAAAATAGCCACGTTGCATGGCTTCTTCTGTGTATTCCGGTATATATGTATGGCGCGCTTATCTCCCACAATGCCGCGCGACAATGGCTCTATCAATTTGCCCGGATAAAAAAACCGATCATTCCTGCAATTGTTTCAACCATTTTTTTTAGTCTGGCGCTGGCCGCAGCGATATTTGCATTGGCAGAGCCCAAAGTTCTTTATAACAAAACGGTCTTTAACCGGAGCGGAATTGATATCGCGATTGGTATTGACGTATCAAAATCAATGCTGGCAGAAGATGAAACGATTGCTGAGGAAGGGAAAAAGCTGTTTACCATCCCTAACCGGCTCAATCGCGCGCGTTTTTGTGCTTTAAATATAATTTCTGCACTCCGTGGAGAACGGGTCGGCGTATTTATGTTTGCCAGCAAAGGTGTTATGGTAATTCCCCTGACCGCTGACTATGGATATTGCCGGTATATGCTCAAGCACTTGAACGACACCGCCATCACCATTCCCGGAAGCAATCTGGCGGAGGCCATATTAACCGGCATGTCTTTGTTTGACGAGTCATCACGCAAAACAGTAAAAACAATCATCATAATATCTGATGGCGAAGATACCAGCGATGATAAAGCGCCGATTTATGAAACGGCGCAGCGCGCCGCAACACAGGGGATTTTTATCTATACTGTTGGAACGGGCATGGGGCGAAGCGTCCTAATTCCCATCCGGGACGCTACCGGGGAAACCATAGTTGACTATTACCAGGATGAAGATGGCAGCTATCTCAAAACTCGGCTCGAACCGGACACATTAAAAAATATTGCTGCTATTACCGGCGGCAATTATTTTCGCGTTCAGGATGAACGCTGCGAAGACAAAATTGTTGATGCAATCGTAAGCCGCGCACGCACCATCGAATATACAAAAATAATCGAGCCCGCATGGTTTTATCTTTCGCCCCTATTACTGTGTGCGGCTTTGTTATTTTTTGCAATCGGCCTCATTACGGGGCGCTGAAAGGCGCTTAAGGCCGTTTTTCTGTCGTGGCAACGGTCCTATAGTATGCTATTATGAAACTGAGTGAAACCTCAAATCTTAGAGAGGAGGTGATGTTTTTTTTAAAAGGCCAAAAGGCTATAAGTAAAAAAGGATTGCGCTCCGCTCATCTTCTATTGGTGCATGATGCGGTAATAGAAGAGAATAAGCAACACACCATTAAGACAGGAGGAATTTACCATGAGAAAATTAATTCTGTTCATTATTATGCTGCTGTCATTAACTGTCGTGGCAGGAACCGGTTCAGCAATAGCTGCCTCCGAAACAATCAACATTATGTGCTGGGAAGGCTATGCTGACCAAGCGGTTATAGATGATTTTAAAAGCCTCATAAAAGAAAAATATAAGATTGATGTTGAGGTTAAGCCGTCATATGCTACCGGACAGGAAGACTTTTATAATGCCGCCAAGAAAGGGACGGCAGACATGATTTCGCCTCCTGCTGACATGGCTAAGACGCCGCGGTTTGACTGCTTTAAGAAAGGCAACATACTGCTTTCTGCTCTTGATATGAAAAATATTCCCAATGCGAAAAACATGCTGCCATTTTTCAAAGAAGACAAGTCGCTCATCAAGGGCGAAAAACGCTACGGCCTGCCGTATAATTGCGGCCCCTACGGACTGGCGTATAATACTGATGTGGTCAAAAAAGCGCCCACAAGCTGGAACATTTTTTGGGATCCCCAGTATGCCGGCAAATACACCATCAACAATAATTTCCACAAAGTCAATATCTGGATTACTGCCCTTGCACTTGGGTATAAATATGAAGATATTTTTAATATTGACAAGCTTGACCGGAACAAAATTCAGCCAAAGTTGAACGAACTGGTAAAAGGCGCAAAAAGCCTCTGGGATGGAGAAGCAAATGCGGATGAATTTCCTGAATTATCCCTTGCCACTACCTGGGGATTTGCAGTGGTCAAAGCAAATCAAAAAGGCGGGCACTGGAAGCTGGCTATGCCAAAAGAGGGAGGCACCGCATGGATAGACTACTGGTGTATCACCCAGGCGGCAAAAGGTCAGAAGAAAAAACTCTGTGAGGAGTGGATTAATCTGCAACTGTCGCCGAAATTCCAGGCAGCAGTTGTAAAGCAACAGGGCGTATCCCCGGTTGTGAATAATGTTGGCGACCTTGTGACGCCAGAAGAAAAAGTGCTGTTTAATGTGGGTAATAATGATTATTTTAAAACTGTGGCAATCTGGCAGGTTATGAGTGAGAAAACCGAAAAAGCCTTTGGTGAAATGTGGGCGGAAGCAAAAAAATTAGCAGGAAAGTAATTACCTGCCAGCATTACCACTTGTCAAATTTGTTACGGGCAGATTCATTAATCTGCCCGTAATTCTATTAACTGATATATTTTTAGCGACAGACAGCTTACATGATGTTTTATGATGAGGCACATTCCGATAAATCGCCCTGAATTTTTGAAATAGCGTGAGGAATTGCTTTTAAAATGGCGGCCAGATTTTCTTGCGCTGCTTTTGGACTTCCCGGAAGATTAATTATCAGCGTTTTTCCTCTTATGCCTGCCATCGCCCGCGAAATTACTGCATGGGGTGTTTTTTTAAGACTTTCCAACCGCATTGCTTCAGCCATGCCCGGAATATCCCGTTCAATGACCATCCTTGTCGCATCAGGAGTAACATCTCGCGGTGCCACGCCGGTACCTCCGGTGGTAACAACCAGGTCAAGATGAAACGCATCAGCGTATTGCTCAAGCTTTTCTTTTATAATGTCAATCTCATCGGGGATAATGTCATATTTCTCAACTACGGCACCAATGTCCGATAACAGCGATGCCACCGCCGGCCCGCTGGCATCTTCGCGCTCGTGGCGGGCGCCTTTATCGCTAATGGTGAGGATTCCTGCTTTCATAAGCATAATCACAATTTAAAAGAAACCATTTAATTGGGCCGTGCCGTAATTTTTCATTTTATTTCACGAATATTGCGTCGCTTCGCTCGGTATGGACACTATCATATTTTTCCGCGTTTACCCAGCTCGCGAAGCGCCTGACGCGCAACAAGCGGATTAACATTTTTATCCTTCGCAATATTCCGCAGGTCCTTTTCCATGACGTGGCCCAGGAGCCGTAAAGAAACACTCGGAGGGGTTTTGGGATTGACGATAACAGCAAGCTTAATCCGGTAATTTTTAAGCCATTCTTTTTTAAGCGCTATCTGTTTAACGACTTCATCAGAAAGACTTCTATTTGTGGCAAACGATAACACATCTTCTTCCTTCAGTTTTGGGCTGTTAATAACAGCGGTTACCACTATACGATTCGGATCTTTAATTAAAATGTTTCTCGCCTCTCTATTGCCGACTGTTGCCAGTTTAATTTTTTCACTTACGCTCATTTTTAAAATTTGCGCATAGAGAGACTCTGATATTTTTATTTCGTCTGACGGCTCTGATTGTTCCCCCCCTTCTTCTATTAGTTCTTTAGGGAATTGCGATACCTCTTCAGGATCAATTTGATTATTAACCATTGTTTTAAAAACAGGGTTATTTTTCAGCCTTTGCTGCGGCAATTATTTTTTCGCTAATATGCGCCGGCACCTCTTCATAATGGTCAAATTCCATAGTGAACATTCCTCGGCCGCTGGTAATTGATGTCAAATCTGATGCGTAACGAAGCATTTCTGCCATGGGCACCATCGCCTTGACTACCTGGCCGCCTACTCCCTGTTCCATACCAAGCACCCTTCCCCGCCTGCTGTTCAAATCGCCGATAATATCGCCGGTCATGTCTTCAGGCACGGTTACTTCCACGTTCATAATCGGCTCAAGTAACACCGGATTGCATTCCATAAAACCTTTTTTAAAACCCATAGAGGCAGCTATTTTAAATGCCATATCTGATGAATCCACTTCATGATACGATCCATCAACAACCAGGACTCGTATATCCACAATTGGATAGCCGGCAAGCACCCCCTCTTGCATGGCTTCAACGACGCCTTTTTCTACCGATGGCACATAGTTTTTGGGTATGGCGCCGCCAAATATTTTATCGACAAATTCAAACCCACCGCCTCGTGGCAGCGGCTCTATTTCCAGCCAGCAATCGCCATATTGCCCCCTGCCCCCGGACTGTTTCTTATATTTTCCCTGGACCCGTGTTTTACCCTTTATGGTTTCCTTGTATGGGATTTTAGGAACGCTGGTTTCAACCTCTACCCCGAATTTTCTTTTTAGTTTTTCAATTGTCACATCAAGATGTATCTGCCCCATGCCGGAGAGAATAAATTCTTTAGTCTGTTCATCCCGTTTAAGCGTCAATGACGGATCTTCTTCGCACAATCGAGCCAGTGCATTGCTCATTTTGTCTTCATCGCCGCGGGTCTTGGGATGAAGCGCGCAGGAGATAACCGGGTTGGGAAACTGTATCTTCTTAAAATAGATTTCGCTTTTTTCATCGCAGTAGGTATCGCCGGTTGTGCTCTCTTTAAGTTTGGCAATCGCCATAATATCACCTGTGATAGCTGATTCGGCTGGTTTTTGACTTTTGCCTTCAAGCACAAGAAGCTGGCCTATTTTTTCCTTGGCTTTCTTGGTCGCATTATATACTGTGCTGTCCGCATTCAGTATGCCTGAAAATACCCGAAAGATAGTAAGTTTCCCGGCATACGGATCAGCTATGGTTTTAAATACATATGCAGCAAGCGGCGCGTTGTTGTTAGGTTCTATGGATTTTGGCTCATTAGTTTTAGCATCAAAAACGGTAATAGCGCTCCGTTCCAGCGGCGATGGCAAATGGTCAGCCAGTGCATCCATAATCAATTTAATGCCGATATTCTGCGTGGCTGAACCGCACACCAGCGGTATTAATGATTGGCTCGTAACGCCCGTCTTTATGCCGCCTATGATTTCTTCGGGAGACAATTCCTGCCCTTCCAGATATTTTTCTACTAATTGTTCGTTTGTTTCTGCGATGTCCTCTATAAGCTTCTGACGGAATTCTGCAGCGGTTTCCCTGCAATCATCGGGTATTTCAGTCTCGCTGTAATTTCCACTGCCGTCGGCGGCAAAAATATAACCCTTCATCTTGACCAGGTCAACGATTCCCCTAAAGCCTGCTTCTTTGCCAATCGGTATGAACATAACCAATGGTTTTATTTTGAGCGTCTTTTTTACGTTATCCAAACTGGCATAAAAATCAGTGTTCTCCCGATCAAGCTTATTAATAACAATCATCCGAGTAATTTTAAACTCATTGAGGTATTGCCACACTTTTTCTGTGATGACCTGGACCCCGGATGAAGCATCTATTATTACCAGCGAACCATCGGCAACCTGCAAGCTATTATAGGTATCGGTAATAAAATTGGCATCGCCCGGCGTGTCAATTATATTTATCATGCATTTTTTCCAGTTAAAATGATGAAACTTGCTATTTATCGTGAGTTGTCGTGCACGTTCTTCCGGATCAAAGTCCAACACTGATTCACCAGTGTCAACTCTGCCAAGACGTTCGGTCACTTTAGCATTAAACAGCAATGCCTCTGCCAGAGAAGTTTTTCCCGATTTTCCATGGCCTACCAGGGCAACATTTCGAATGTCCTTTGATTCATATTTTTTCATAACAATATTCCTTCCTCAGTGATTGAAATGTCTTTACAATCAGATGTCACCGCCAGACAATGTGCTTTTCAACCTTTAATTTATAGGAGATTGACCATTAAATTGCAATAAAAAACAAACTGAGTAAAAAAATAAGGCGGAAGTCGCACAAAACTCCCGCCTTACATGTATAGCTAGACAATCCCCTCACGCGGGAAGGGATATATTTTTTATAATGTAAGTTTCAATTTGTATGAAACCGCATTTACTGGGCAATCTGTGCAGCGCAGGCAACGGATACATTTAAGTGATGCTCCTCCCTCTTCATAAACTTTAATCGCCACGGGACACACTGCATAGCACTTATTGCATTTAATGCAGCGATTTATATCTACCTCAATTCTTAGAAAACTCACCTTGTTAAACAAAGAATAAATGGCACCAAGCGGGCACATGGTGCGGCAAAACGGTCGTTTGCTCGCGACCATCCACAAAAGCAAAACTGCCAGAATAACAATTTTAATCTGAAATAATCGCCCCGCTAATTGTCTGAGATCGGCATTGTAAAGAACTTGAGGAATTCCGGCCTCAAACGTTCCCACCGGACAGAGCTTACAAAACCATGGTTCCTTGGTTAAATAAGGAATAATAAGAACCAGAATTATCAGGATGGGGTATTTTGCGTAATGGAAAAAAGCCGGTATGTTCCATTTGGGTGATTTTATTTTGTACAGCGCGTCCTGTAACAGTCCAAACGGACAGGCCCACCCGCAAACTAATCTGCCGCCAATTGAGCCGACGAGGCTCAAAAATCCTAAGGTATAAAAACTTATATAGTATGCGCCGTGAGCCGCAAAAAACTGTATTATTCCAATAGGACACGCAGACACAGCGCCCGGGCAGGAATAACAATTAAAACCTGGACAATTTAAAAACTTGATATTGCCCTGGTAAATAGTGCCAATAATAAAACCCTTAAGATACGCATTGTAAAGAAATGTTGACAAAATTTGCGAGATTCGTTGTTTCATGGCCTGTGGTCTATCCGCTAAATAATCCCGATGCATGACAGGCATATGCGGATGGCCTGATCAAATACTTTCATGGGCTCTTGTAAAAAAATCCCGAGCAGCATAACTAATACGGCAAGGATAAATATAAGCTTTGGCATGTTCATTTTTATTAATTGTAACATCTTCAAAGGGAATAAAATCAGGTGGCAATATTATTTTTTTATTGTATAAAGTATTACATATAAAAAGTCAAACAGCACGCATGGATAATTCCCATGCTCCTGACCGGTTTCATGCCTCGCAAGCCCCGCTTTGTAAACGGAGTCAAGAGGCATGTATCTGAAAAGGATAATTGAGCTCAGGGAAGCCCCGCCTTGTAGACGGTGAGCTTCACATCAAAATCATAAGGCGGTTTTCATACATGTTCAGTATAAAAAGACTGGTTTTAAAGACCACATTATTATGCTTTTTATTATTCTTTTCTTGTTCATCCGGATACGCGGTATCACTTGGCTCTCGGGTACACGAGTTTGTTTTAGATAACGGGCTTAAAGTTCTGCTCATGGAGCGGCACCAGTCGCCTACCGTTTCTATTTATATGCGATTCAAAGTTGGTTCTGTTGATGAAGAAAGCGGAAATACCGGAACCGCGCATTTGCTTGAGCATATGCTGTTCAAAGGAACCAAAACCCTCGGTACGACTAATTATTCTGAGGAAAAAAAGATTCTTGCTAAAATAGACCGCGTTGGTGAACAGCTTGACGATGAACTGAAACGGGCGGGCGGAGCATCCTCGCCCCGGATTAATGAACTGCAACGGGAGCTTGCCCGGTTGCAAAAAGAGCATAAACATTATGTGGTTAAAGATGAGATTGACAGCATTTATTCACGCAATGGTGCAGTCGGGTTTAATGCTTCAACGGGCAATGATATTACCACATACCAAGTCAGCCTGCCGTCAAATAGAATGGAACTGTGGGCACGAATTGAATCCGATCGTCTTACTAACCCGGTCTTTCGGGAGTTTTATTCTGAACGAGAGGTCGTCATGGAGGAACTCAGACAGAGTTACGAATCCAATCCAACGCGCATGTTCATGACTGCTTTTCTTGCAGCCGCCTTTATTGCACATCCGTATCGTAATCCTATTATCGGGTGGAAATCTGACGTGCCTTTTTTAAGCAAAAATACTGTTCTTTCTTTTTTTCAAACTTACTATGTCCCGAATAATGCGGTCGTTGCAATTGTGGGCGATATAGACTCCGCTGAAACGCTGGCAATTATTAAAAATTATTTTAACCGCATTTCAGCACGCCCTCTGCCAGTTCGCACCATAACCGCTGAACCAGAGCAATTGGGTGAACGAGAGATAAAGGTGCATCTTGACGCTGAAGCACGGGTATTAATCGGTTATCACAAGCCAACCATTCTCTCCTTTGAGGATTACATTTTTGATGTTATAGAGGCACTCCTTGCGAGCGGCAGAACTTCGCGTCTTTACAAATCGCTCATTATAGACAAGCAGCTTGCAACAAGCATCAGCACGGGCAATGGGTTGCCGGGAGCGCGATACCCCAATCTGTTTGTCATAGAAGCAGTGCCGAAAAAACCCCATTCAGATTCAGAGGTTTTGCAGGCTATTTACGAGGAAATTGAGCTGCTTAAACATGCTGCCGTAGCGGAACACGAGCTGCGAAAAATCAAAAATCAATTAGAGGCAGATTTTATCCGGGGTCTTAAAAGCAATGAAGGCCTCGCAAGCCAGTTATCGTATTTTCAAATCATCTGCAATAACTGGCGCTATCTTGAACAACATATTGCTACAATTGAAAAAATAACCCCCGGTGATATTCAACAGGCTGCAATTCGGTATCTGCATCACAAAAATAGAACTGTTGCCCGTCTGGTTTCAGATAAAACAGCTCGGTAAGGATGTATGAGAAAAAATTGTTTCTCTATATGGTTGCTTATTATCGCAGTGTTCTGGCTGGCTTCTTGTGCGCATATTTCACATGATCCTCTACTGAAAAATCCACACACCTTAGTTTTCAAACAAATACAGCATAAAGTGCCTCGTCCGCAACGACTGGCGATAGACAATGGCATGGTGATTTATCTCCTTGAGGATCACGAATTGCCGCTCATTGAAGTTTCTGCGCTCATTCGAACCGGCGCAATATACGAACCGGCTGAATATGCTGGCCTTGCTTCACTTACCGGAGAGGTATTGAGAACCGGCGGCACCAAAGCGCTTGCGCCCGAAAAAATTGATGAGACTCTGGAATATATAGATGCCCAGATTGCATTTTCAATTGACACTGAATCTGGGAGTGCAACCTTGTCAGTCATAAAAAAAGATTTTGACCTTGCCTTTGATGTTTTTTCTCAAATGCTTAGAACACCTCGTTTTGCACCCGAGCGGCTGGCAATAGCTAAAGAGCAGAAAATTTCTGCATTGCGTCAGATTAATGATAATCCGCAAAGTCTTGCATTTCGTGAATTTAAAAAGTTTTTATACGGGACGAACCCGCGGGGTAATCTGCCAACTATTGATACGATAAAACGGATTGAGTCTCACCACCTGTATCGCTTTTATCAAGCACATTTCCAGCCAAACAGGATTATTTTGGGCGTTTCAGGAGATTTTTCGTCTGAGCAGATGATTGCCACAATAAAAAAGGTCTTTGGCGATTGGAAAAGTTACGATAGTGCCATTCCTGCAATTGCGCCCCCGTCACCGGTTGCAGGCCGCAGGCTATATTATCTGGAGAAAAAAGTTCCCCAATCTACAATCCTTATAGGGAAATTGGCTCCGCCGAAACAAAATCCTGATTATTATGCCTTTGAAATATTGAATTATATTCTTGGCGGAGGAGGGTTTTCCTCGCTCCTCACTTCTGAAATTCGCTCAAATCGCGGCCTTGCCTACAGCGTGGGAAGTTTTTATCGGGCAGATGTTGATTATGGAGTTTTTGCTGCGTACGCTATTACCAAGTCGGCTTCAACTGCCGAGGTATATGAACTTATGCGTGATCTAATGAAACGCACAGATAACATGAGCATTAATGAGGAGTTAAAAAAAGCTCAGGAATCTTTAATAAACAGTTTTATATTTAGCTATACTTCCAGCGCCCAGATTGTAGCGCAAACCATGGTGCTTGAATATGAACATTTGCCTTCCGATTTTCTGGAACAGTATCCACAAAATATTAAGCGTGTTACATTAGGCGATGTTCGCCGTGTCGCACAGATGTATCTTAATCCCGACCACTCTGTTAGCTTGATCGTGGGCGATGCAGAATCATTTGATAAGCCACTTTCATGGTTTGGCCCGGTTCAAAGAGTTTTTTCAGACATAAAATAGTTTCAAGATTGCATAATTGAAAAATTGTGACATTATATATACAAATAACTTTATTAAATTATCTTAACATTATGAAATTACTATATATATTAATTACTACCAGTTTGTTGCTTGTGCTGGGTAATTCCTGTGCCCTCATTAAAACCAAGCGACCAGTCGCGATTCAAGAAAAAAAATATCGCGAAGTACAGAAGATTCCACCGTCGGAATTTTATTATCATATTCTGGTAGGCGGTTTGTATCTGGCTGAGCGCGACTGGGATGAGGCTATCAATCAGTACAAAACAGCACTTCAGTATAACATTGACTCCCCTTATTTGCATGCCCAAATCGCCACCATTTATCTCATGCAAAACAATTTTGACGAAGCTATTAAATGGTGCGAAAAGGCGGTTGCGGTTGATAACCAGTATCTTGAGGCTCATTTGCTGCTGGCAGGCATTTATGCGGGGCAAAACAATAAGACTGAGGCAATTAAAGCCTATGAAAGAGTCATTGCATTAGATCCCAAACAACAGGATGCGTATCTGTATCTGGGCTCGCTGTATGCAGAATCAAACCAGCACCAAAAGGCCATTGAGACGCTGCAACGCCTTTTAGCAATAAATCCTGAATCGTCAATGGCACATTTTTATCTGGGTAATGTTTATATGTCTTTAAAAGATTATCCAACAGCAGAAAAAAATTATGCACGAGCTCTTGAGATTAATCCCGGGTTTGAATCTGCATTGATTAATCTGGGGATTGTAAACGAGACGCAAAACAAACCGGGAACTGCAATTGAAATATATAAAAAAATACTTGAACTCCGGCCACATAACCAGCAAATACGCAACCGGCTTGCATATCTTTTGATCTTAAATAAGGAATATAACGAGGCATTAGATCATTTGGTCATTTTACGAAAACAAACGGGAGACGAACAGGGTGAAATTGGGATTAAAATCGGTCTTATTTATGTTGAACAGAAAAAGTTTTCATTGGCCAAAAAAGAGTTTATTGAGCTTGTTCAAAGCAACCCCCAAAACTATAAAGCCTGGTATTATCTGGGGACGGTCTATGAGGAATTGAATAAACGAGCTGAGGCACAGGAGGCTTTTCAACACATTCCGCCAGACTCGGAGCTGTTTCCCCAGGCACAGATTCATCTGGGTTACCTGTACGACATCGCAGGGGACCGCATTACCTCAAAAAAAATTATTCAGGATGCGCTAAAAATAAAAAATAAAGAGCTTAGTTTATACCGTTTCCTTGCTTCCCTTTATGAAAAAGAGAAAAATTATAGCGATGCCATAGCAGTTCTGAACCAGGCGCTTTCAATCAAACCAGATGATGAAGAAACGCAGTATTATTTAGGCATCGTGTATGACAAGGCCTCAATGTATGACGAAAGCATTAAAGCGATGCAGGCAGTATTAAGAATTAATCCTCAGAATGCAGATGCCCTTAATTATATTGGCTATACCTATGCCGACCGCGGCATTAATCTGGATGAAGCAGAGCGCTTAATAAAAAAAGCCCTTGCACTGAAACCAAATGATGGCTACATCACCGACAGCTTGGGGTGGGTCTATTTTAAGAAGGGTTTGTATGAAAAGGCGATAGCAGAGTTAATAAAGGCTATGAAATTTGCTCCAAAAGATCCTGTTATCGCGGAACATTTAGGTGATGCATATTTAAAAAACAATATGTTTGAAAAAGCAATTGAACTTTACGAAAAATCCTTAAAACTTGATCCTGCCAGAGAGGAAGTAAAGAAAAAGCTGCAACAAATCAGACGGCATCATCCAACGACAGAATGACGCCATGCAAATATTATCGCGGCTATATATCCTTCTGTTTGTTTTGGCGTGCGGTAGTTGTGCACCCCTCCTTATAAAACATAAACCCCTCCCCCCTGTTCCTGATCCGCAAGCATTTTTGCAGGCAGCTATTGATAAATCACTTCCTGAGCGAATTGTGGCATCAGCACAAATGAAAACCCAATCGCCACACGGCAACATGACCATGCGGGCAACAATTTTTGCCCATGCTGTCTCATCCTTGCGTATTGAACTATACGGTTTTCTAAACCAGCTCTTTCTGCTGTTTTCTACTGATGGAACAACTATGGCCATTTACTATCCTCACACCGCCTCTTTTTATTCCGGGTCAGCTCAAGATAAAAATCTTTCTTTTGTTTTGGGCGATGAAATTAGTTCTGCAGAGGCAGTTAATTTCTTATGTGGGTTGCCTCCGATCATACCGTTTGACCAGATAGTTCCCATTAACGCTTCTGACAGTTCGCTGTATGAGTTTGAACTACTTTCTTATGATCACTGGCGGCAACACGTCTGGATAGAACCCAAACATAAAAAGATTGTAAAATATATTCTTTATGATAAATCAGGGAAGCGAATACGCGAGTTTACTTTTAATGAATTTTCATCAATCAAAAATTACTTAATTCCATTAAATATCGAACTGATTTTACACCAATCAAATACTCGTATTTTTATTCGGTATCAACATATTGAAATTCCGCAACACATTAAAAAACAGCTTTTTGCTATAACACCCCCTGCCGGGGTGAAAACCTATTCATTGCATGAATTGCCTCAAAGCTCCCTTCCTCAGCAGCGTTAATTCCATGAATCTAACTCGTAACACTGTTTTTTGAAAGAAAGCTCTGAAAAGTATTTTCTTGAAAAAATTCTTTTAGCATTATATGTTTAAGATGGAGGTTTCACAATGTAAGGATAGACCTCTAACAATTTAAGCGCGTCGCAATCTTGATAATGTCGCAGATGGTATGGCCATAATTTTAATTATTTTTTGAAGGGCTATCCACCCGTTAGTTTTTTTCAATTTCAGCGGCTTAACAGTCAATGAGTAACAGAAAAATCCTTCTTATTGATGATGAAGAACACATACTGATGCTCTATCAGCAGGAACTTCTTGAAGAGGGCTATGAGGTGCATACTGCGCAAAACGCACGCGAGGGAATTGATAAAATTAAAAGTGAATTTTTTGATCTGGTGGTGATGGACATTCGCATGCCGGCTATGGATGGTCTTGAAGCGCTGGGTAGAATATTAGGCCTTAAAAAGGATATACCCATTATTTTAAATACCGCTTATCCCAGCTATAAAGATGATTTCATGAGTTGGGCAGCCGACGCATACGTGGTTAAGTCATCCGATCTGACCCAGCTCAAAACCACTATTCGCGAAGTTCTTGATAAGAAAAAAGCGTCTTAATGAAAAAAGTTTTAGCAATGGTTCTGGCCGGAGGCAAGGGTGAACGATTATACCCTTTGACTCGTGACCGTGCAAAACCTGCTGTTCCATTTGGTGCTGCGTATCGCATCATTGACTTTACCCTCAGTAACTGTATCAATTCTGGCATCCGCTGGATATATATTCTCACCCAGTACAAATCCCTTTCTCTGGATCGTCACATCCAAACCGGCTGGAATTTTCTCAGCATGCGCATGGGCGAATTTATAAATGTTATTCCAGCCCAGCAGCGTATTCATGAAAATTGGTATCAGGGAACTGCAGATGCTATCTTTCAAAACATCTATACGTTGCAGATGGAGCGACCCGACCTGGTGCTGGTGCTCTCGGGCGATCATGTATACAAAATGGATTACCGCGATCTCATCGCCTACCACCTGAAAGTGAAAGCTGATCTTACTATCGCTACCATACAAGTTGACAAAAAACAGTCCAGAGAATTTGGGGTTATTCAGATAAACGATCGCGGACAAATCACTGGATTTCAGGAAAAACCCGCGGTCCCCAAATCACTTCCTCATAATCCAGATGCGGTGCTCATCAATATGGGTGTATATGTTTTTAATACCGAAATACTTGTCAAACGGCTCATAGAAGATGCAAAAAACAAGGATACAGAGCATGACTTTGGAAAAAATATTATTCCCTTGATGATAAAAAAGGATCGAGTTTTCTCGTTTCCCTTTATTGATAAAAAAACTAAGAAGCCCGGTTATTGGAGAGATGTTGGGACGCTTGAGGCCTATTGGGAAACCAGCATGGACATGCTTGCACCAGAACCGCCCCTTGATATCTACGATGCTGATTGGCCCATTCTAACCTATGAGGAAAGCGCTATGCCGTCTCGAATCGAGGGACATGCTGAAAAAGACGGAATTATGTATGGCAGTGTTTATAATTCTATACTATCCCGCGGTTGTATAATTCGCACCGGATATGTTGAGCGTTCAATTCTTTCACCCCGTGTTACTGTTGATTCGTTCTCAACAGTAACCGATTCGATCCTCATGAATAACGTTACCGTCGGCAGGAACTGCCGCATTCAGCGGGCAATTATTGATAAAGGCGTCCATATACCTGATGGCACTGATATTGGCTATAATGCTAAAGCTGACAGTAAACGTTTTACGGTTACTGATAGCGGTATTGTGGTAATTCCCAAAGGTCCTTTCGTCTAAATTTTACCCTGCCCTGCGTTACAGCCACGCGCTTTATTTTTTTTCGCTCATTTCCATAAGTTTTAAAAACGGTTTAAAAAGATCAATCGGGATCGGAAAGATAGTAGTGGAATTTTTTTCGGAAGCAACTTCCGTGAGCGTCTGCAAATATCTGAGTTGCAATGCAATCGGTTTGTCCGAAATTATGTCCGCAGCTTCTCCCAGTTTTGAGGCAGCCTGAAATTCTCCTTCCGCATGAATAACCTTTGCACGCCGTTCCCGCTCAGCTTCTGCCTGTTTTGCCATAGCGCGTTTCATTTCATCCGGTAGATCAATATGCTTGACCTCAACGGTGGTAACCTTGATCCCCCAGGGATCCGTTTGCTTATCAAGAATTTCCTGCAGGCGTATGTTTATTTTTTCTCGTTCTGCAAGAAGCTCGTCAAGTTCTGCCTGCCCACACACGCTTCGCAATGTTGTCTGTGCAAGCTGGGAGGTGGCATACAGATAATTTTCTACCACGACAACCGCTTTGTTGGGATCCATTACTCTAAAATACACAACTGCATTCACTTTGACTGAGACATTATCACGCGTGATAACATCCTGTGGCGGCACGTCCATGGTTATCAGTCTCAAGCTTATTTTCTGTAATTTATCCACTATGGGAATCAAAATGATAAGTCCCGGCCCTTTGCTGCCAATAAGACGCCCGAGTCGGAAAATTACGCCCCGTTCATACTCATTAAGTATCCTGATTGCGCTGGCAAGAAACATAATTAAAAAAACAATCAATACAGGAAAAAATAGGCTCATGTCAGTTCCTCCTCTAAAATAAAATTATTGTTTATTCTCAACGTCCTCTACTTCGAGAATCATATCCTTTACATTTACGACACGTATCGCAGCGCCTTTGTTAATGTGCTTTATGCTGCGGACATTCCAGTATTCTCCATGGACAAAAACCTTGCCTTCTGGTGAAATATCGGTGCAAGCTGTTCCCTGCATATTAACCAACCCTTCAATCCCTGTTGCCGGCCTTCGCCGATGCGCCCTAATGGTGAGGGCAACAATGGTAAGAAAAAAGGCCGAGGTAATAATTATTGATGGAACCAGCACGTTCCATGAAATCCGCAAATACGGAACCGAGGATTGGAAAAGCATAAGCGAACCGAGGGTTAATGAAATGATCCCGCCAATACTTAAAACACCATAGCTGGTAACTTTTATTTCTGCAATAAATAGAATAACAGCAAGCAGGATAAGCAATATGCCAGCATAATTTGCCGAAAGGGTCTGCAGAGAATAAAAGGCAAGTATCAAAGAAATACCGCCAATCACGCCCGGCAATATCACCCCGGGATTTGATAATTCGAAGTAGAGACCGGCAAGCCCGATAAGCAGGAGAATATACGCGATATTCGGATCGCTTAAGGTATTGAGAATAAGATCCCGAATGCCCATTTTTTTGTAGCGTATTTCAGCATCACGCACTAAGAGTTTTTTGCTGCCTTCACGTGTTTCAACAGTTCGTCCATCTATTTCAGTTAATAGTGCTCTTAGATCCGGAGCGATAAGATCAATTACTTTACTTTTTAAGGCTTCTTTTTCGCTTAACGAAACGCTTTCGCGCACCGCCTTGATCGCCCACTCCTTATTTCTATTGCGCTTTATGGCGATGCCTTCAACATAGGCAGCAGCATCATTCACAACTTTTTCTGCCATATCTTTGCCCATATCGCCAGCCCCAATACTGACCGGATGAGCGGCGCCAATATTAGTGCTGGGGGCCATGGCGGCGATATGCGCTGCAAGCGTAATAATCGCACCTGCTGATGCAGCACGAGCTCCGCTTGGCGCGACATACACAATAACCGGAATTTTAGACGAGAACATGCGTTTGATGATTGCACGCATTGATAGATCAAGCCCCCCAGGAGTATCCATCTGAACCACAAGACACTCAGCACCATCCTGTTCTGCTTCATCTATGCTTTTTATAAAATATTCAGCCACAACAGGATTTATGGGACCGTTAATTTCGATAACCGCAAGATAACTCCCGAGCGCGGGTTGCAACAAGAAAGCAGTCACATTAATAACAAAAATAAATAATATCAGACACAATTTAATTGGTTTCATGCAGCATCTTTTAAAATTTTGTGTTTTTTCTTTTTATTTTAATTTCATAGCACTTCTTAAACACCCTTTCAATATAAAGTTTAAACAATATTGTCCAAAATACGAGATCGCCACGTCCCGCGCTGCGGGACTCGCACAGACCGCGGAAGAACGTCGCTGCGGGGGATGCGCAGTCTCGGCGTACAGTGCTCATAAAAGAACGAAGATTCTTAGGAGGAATCCCGCAGAGCGGGATGAAGAAGCACTCCCGTTTTTAGAAATTATGTAACAACAAAATGGTAATGCCGTATGTTGGACAGAAATGAAGTTTAAATTAAATCTTGACTTCTGCAGTTGAGTAGAATAAATTTTTAACCGCTGACAGATGTAAGAAAATAAAACATTTTATATGGCGCCGAGGTAGCTCAGTCGGTAGAGCAAGGGACTGAAAATCCCTGTGTCCACAGTTCGATTCTGTGCCTCGGCACCATTTCCTCGTAAGCGCTTTGCTTTCAATCCAGCTGCTTTACTGCATCTAAACAATATGTAATTAATGTTAACGCTCAGGGAAACAAAACAATCAATCATAATCCCGCTGCAAGAGCGGGTTTTATTTTGTTTACCATAATTTAATACTCTTATTTAGATCAAAATAAATATGCCGAATGCAGTCATTGTCGGGGCACAGTGGGGCGACGAGGGAAAAGGCAAGATTGTTGATATACTTGCAGAGAATGCCGATATTGTTGTTCGCTTTCAGGGCGGACCCAATGCTGGGCACACCGTTGTCGTAGGCGATGAGAAGATTATTTTACATCAAATTCCCTCAGGCATACTGCATCCCCAAAAACGATGTGTCATCGGAAATGGCGTAGTCCTCGATATAGAAACACTGCTCGTTGAAATTAAGAATCTCAAAGCCCACGGGTATTTTCAAAATGACGCAGCGCTGCTCATCAGCGAAGCGGCAAATCTTATTATGCCCTATCACAAACAGATAGATGTCGCTCGTGAAATAAAAAGCGGCAAGAATAAAATCGGCACTACGGGCAGAGGCATCGGACCGGCGTATGAGGATAAGTCTGCGCGACGCGGCATTAGAGTGATTGATATCTTTAATGACAGGGTTTTTGAGTACAAACTAAAAACAATTCTTGAAGAAAAAAACTGGTATCTGCGGGAGTTTTTTAAGGAAAATATTTTCTCCCTCGACGAAATGATTAAGCAGTTCGTGCAGGTGAGGTCATCAATTGAACAATATGTAAAAAATACATCAGTTTTCCTAAATGATGAACTCAAGCGTGGCAAATCGGTTCTCTTTGAGGGTGCGCAGGGCGCATTGCTGGACGTTGATCACGGCACATATCCTTTTGTGACATCTTCAAATACAGTTGCCGCGCAAGCTGCTATTGGCAGCGGTGTTGGACCCAAACATCTTGATCGTATTATTGGGATTTCAAAGGCATACACCACGCGTGTGGGCGGAGGCCCCTTCCCCTCTGAATTGAAGGACTCGGTGGGTTACTATTTGCGTGAAAAAGGCGGCGAATATGGAGCAACCACCGGACGAGCGCGTCGCTGCGGCTGGTTTGATCTAGTGGCGATCAAACATTCCATACGAATTAACGGCCTAACGCATCTCGCACTGACAAAACTTGATGTGCTGAGCGGACTTAAAACCATTAAGGTATGCACCGGATACAAATATAAAAATACGCTCATTTATGAATTATCAGCCGATGTCAGCGTTCTTGAAAATAGCGAACCCGTATATACGGAATTGGACGGATGGTCTGAAGACCTCGGGGCCATTAAGCACTTAGAATCATTGCCAAAGGCAACCCGTAACTATATCGATTTTATTGAACAGCAGACAGAGATACCCGTTACCATCCTTTCAGTTGGCAATCGCCGAGACCAGGTTATAATACGGGAAAATCCTTTTAAAGATTGAGCTATCAAACATTCAAATCATGATGATTTTCACAATTTCATTCCTGTTTACACAAATTATTATTTGTAAATTTTAAGAACTTTTGTCATAATAAAATCCAAAACTACATTAACCTATTAAATCTCGAGCCGCTAGCTCAGTCGGTAGAGCAACGGACTTTTAATCCGTAGGTCGTGGGTTCGATCCCCGCGCGGCTCACCATCCCCTCCCAGGCACTTGCGCTGTTTCCAAGTGCCTTTGTTTTTTATTTGCTTTCATTGCGTTCAGCAGAGTCATCCGGCTCAAGTTCTGTGCTTTCAATAGCTACGGGCAATTGGCGCTGGGTTCGCAATGACTCAATTTTAATCAACGGCTTTTCAAGTTGTTTCCTCCTGGTGATGCGCAGCGCATCATATTCTTTTTGCACATCATCAATGCGTTTGCCCAGCACATCCATTTTTTTAATAAATTCATCCCACTGTTTTCTAAAAGCGCCAAATATTGAAAGTATTTCATTGCTGGTCTTTTCAAGCGCAAAATTTTCAACCGCCTGCCTGATAACGGCAAGAACTGCAAACAGCGTGAGAGGCGAACAAAAAACAACATGGTTTTTTATGCCTTCATCAAGAATCGTATGATCCTGTTCATGAATAAACGCATATACCTGTTCGTTAGGAATAAACAGAAGCACATAATCAACGGTATTTTGTTCGGGATTGATATAGTCGCGAGTCGTTACTTCCTTAATTTTATTTCTTACATCGCGTAAAAAGTCATTGCGAAATTTTGCTTTATCAACCTCGGTTTGGGCCTCAAGATAACGGAGGTAATTGTCTAAGGGAAATTTTACATCCATATTCAACTTGAGTTCCTGGGGAAGTAGAAACGTAAAATCAGGCCGCGAGCCTCCTTCAATAGCCTTTTGTTTTAAATAATTTATATTTTCAATAAAACCGGCAAGTTGCAAGACATCTTCTGCCATTCGCTCTCCCCATTGGCCACGAACACGGGAACTTGAAAGAGCTTCACGCAGTGTATTGGTAGTCTGGGTCAAAAGTCTCGTCTGATCTCCCACTACCTTAAGATGATTGGTAAGCTCGCCAAATTTTTCAATACGGTCTTTCTCAAGTTCTTTTATAATATGAGAAACATTTTCTAACTCGCTGGTCATTCGTTGAAGCTGCTGGTCAATAAGGTTTTTTTTCTCATCAAGCTCTTTGACATTAACTTCGCGTTCAGAATCCAGCCGGGCTTTTGCCAGTTTAAGAAATTCCTCGGTTGATTTTGAAAGGGCATCAAGAGAGAGGCTGCCGAAAATTGCCTTTATATTTTCTACCACACTGTCAACCTGAGCTTTTCGTTGCGCTTCGGTTTCGCGGAATAACTCATCTGCAAGCTCCCGTGCAGTCTTTGACTGCACAAACAGCAAAACTAACGCTAAGCCTACTCCTAAAATAAAACCAGCAATAAAGGCAATCAGGATTGTAATGTAAACCATATCATGCCGTTTCTATTTAACCCGCAACCCGAGTGGGGTATGGGTATATTTCATTGTCTTGGTTGCCACAGTTCAAGTAACTGATCAAGAATTTCCGCTGCGTCTTTCACAAATCGAGGGCAGTGCTGTTTAATAAGACCCTCCTCCCTGGCCCGTTTCATTCCTTCACTGGTGCTAATATCACAATCCAACAAATCACGGCACAAAACCGATATATTCCGCCCCTTAAAACGGTGTATAAATTCTCGCGCAACCGCATACACATTCTCGCGCGCATTTAAATCGCCGGCCGTGGTGCAGCCAAATTTTAAGCCTAAAACCATAATTGCAGCGGTTACGGCACCGCAGGTTTCGCCCATGCGACCCATACCGCCGCCAAAGGCTCCGGCGATGCGCAGTGCAAGCTCGCGGCTCAAGCCAAATTGTTCTCCAAAGGCGGCAAGAACTGACTGAGAACAGCTAAAACCCTGCTTAAAAAGTGCTTCTGCCCGTTCTGGATTGCTCATAATACTCCCCTTTTATAAATAATAAATTTTTAATTTTCAGAACGTTTTGTCAGAAAAATTATTAATATTGTGCCAGGGCGGCACCTGCTTCATAGGCTTTTTTTAATTCCTTGGGAAATTTTGCAATTACCCCTTTCCGTTTCTCATCGAGACCATGGAGCAGTCCTTCAAAACCACAGGCAGAAAGAGCTTCAACGGTCTCAACTTTATGAAGCTTTAAAATAACCATGATGTTTTCAATAATATGATCATAGGTATCGGGGTACGGGTAACCCCATGTGCCTACCACCATAGCAATTCTACCGGGCTGCAATTTTGCCTCAAATTTAAAACGCTCAAAACAATCCCAACGATCCAGGAACGTTGATAATTGTGCACACTCGCGGCCCGTATAAATAGGAAATCCTATAATTATTGCGTCAGAATTTATGATTTTTTCATATATGGGAGCCATATCATCTTTGACCGTGCACATCCCCTCATAATTTTTATCCTTGCATTTTCTGCATCCTATGCAATATCCAAGTTTAATACTTTGCAGCATAATTTTTTCAGTTTTTGCGCCCGCCTCTCGCGCCCCCTTGAGTGCTTCATCAAGCAACAGGTCGGTATTGCCTCCTTTTCGTGGGCTGGCGCAAAAAGCAATGACTTGTTCTCGCTTTTCCGACTTTACAATCTTTTTTTTCGGCGGTTGTTTCCACCGTTTTACTTTTATGGGCAATGCATTGTATGCCTTCATGTCGTCAAAAGGATCGAGAGTGAGACGCTTGAATTTTTTCATATCCTCCATCATATGAAAAAAAGGATCATACGATTTTGGAACCACAAGTTTGGTTGCTTCTATCAAAAGATTTCTATCTGCAATACGGACTTTTCGCCATGCCATAAGCAATGAAAGCATGAACAATATTCTTTCTTTTCTTTGTTGCTGCATAATACGCGGCCAAATTGACAAAATTTTTTGCAAAATCTGTTCTGCATCAGAGCTCAACATAACTTGATTCATAGCAGGGCCTCCAAGTAAAAGTTTTTATTATAATTTCCTCATTAATGCACAGCAGTTATTCCTTTTGTTCGTATCATAAAACCAACAATGGTTCAAAGATATTTTACCCTTGATATTCTTTCCGTAAATATATGCAGCAACACCGCTGTCGAAGCCCGAAGCGCTGCCTGTTCTGATATTGACCAACAGGGGGCGGGGCTAATATAAAACTTGAAAAATATATTGTCCGGTGTCATAAAAAGAGAAATTTTCTTGTATACTAATATGGATGCTATATACACAGACCACCTGACGAAGACTTTTGATACAATAACTGCCGTCGATAACATCTCTCTTTCGATAGAACAGGGTGAGCTATTCGGATTGCTCGGTCCCAATGGTGCCGGCAAAACGACCACAATAAAAATGCTTTCCACGCTGCTTTCCCCGACTTCAGGCAGTGCCCGTGTGTGGGGTCATGATATCCGGCATGAAAGAGACGAAGTGCGACGCTCGATCGGCATGGTCTTTCAAGATCCGGCAGTTGATGACCAACTGACCGGCAGGGAAAATCTTGATTTCCATGCGCGCATGTATGGCATGAATAAAATGACTCGCCACAGCAGAATGCAGGGGGTTTTAGCTCTGGTCGGACTGGAAGATAAAGCAGATATATTGCTAAAAAATTATTCGGGCGGTATGAAGCGGCGGCTTGAGATAGCGCGCGGTCTTATGCATTATCCCAAAGTTCTGTTTCTGGACGAGCCTACGCTGGGGCTGGATCCACAAACCCGTTACCACATCTGGGAATACATACGCAATTTAAATAGTAAACAGCAGGTCACCATTATTCTTACCACACATTATATGGAAGAAGCCGATGCGTTGTGTTCACGCATCGCCATAATTGATTATGGCAAAATTCGCACCGTTAACACCCCTGATGCGCTTAAAAATTCCATCGGCAACGATCTGCTCCAGATCAAAGCTTCCGATCTTGATCTCCTTGCCCAAGAACTTGAAAAACAGGAATGGGTGCAGGGAATTACGCGCTTTGATTCTTGTATTTATGCCGGTGTGCGTCAAGGAGAGGAAAAAATTCCCTTGACTATTAATCTTGCACAATCAGTGGGTGTTCGGGTTACTGCCCTGTCAATACGAAAACCAACACTTGAAGACGTGTTTCTCCATTACACGGGTAAAACAATTCGCGAAGAAGAAGTGTCGAATATTGACCGCATTCGGGCTCGGATGCGCACCAATAGACGCGGGGGACATTCATGACCCGCTGGTTTAATATGCAAGCAATATATGTTATGTGGCTGCGCGAGATGAAGCGCTATATAAGAGCGCGCAGCCGCATTATAGGTTCCCTGGGTATGCCTTTTTTCTTTCTCATCTTCTTAGGCACCGGATTCAAGAATTTCAGATCTCCCCATTTTCCCACAAGTGTTGATTACCTCAATTTTGTTGCTCCTGGTATTATGGCGATCGTTCTTCAATTGGGTTCAATGTTTGGCGGTATGTCTATTTTATGGGACCGCCAGTTTGGTTTTCTTAAGGAAATTATGGTAACTCCGGTATCCCGCATTTCAATAGTCTTAGGGAGAACAATGGGGGGGATAACCACAGCGGTATTACAAAGTTTATTATTTTTTTGTGTGGCTTTGTTTGCTGGATTAAAAGTACCAAGCATACAGGGAGTTATTAACTGTTTTTTATTTATGATTTTAATAGCGTGTGCTTTTGTTAATATGGGTTTGGTCATCGCATCATTGATGCGCGATATGCAGGGTTTCAGTATTATTATGAATTTTGTAATGGTACCGATTTTTTTGCTGTCAGGCGCGCTGTTTCCCTTGCAGGAACTTCCTCGATGGGTGCAGTACTTGTGTTATGTGAACCCGCTTTTTTATGGTGTTGACGGTTTACGATACAGTCTTATCGGCATAAGTATAGTGCCGGTTTTACTTGATTATATCGCGTTAATTGGCTTCTGCAGTGTAGTGATGGTTACCGGCGCTTTTCTTTTTAACCGTCTTGATATTGATTAGACAATGTGCGGCATGTATTATCTTCCCAATCCCGACAGTAATTAAATCTGTCCCATGCCTATCCTTTTTTTAATTGATCTCGCCTTAAATTTTTGCGCGTTTTGATGCTGGAACTTTGCTATTGACTAAATGTTACGCATACGTTAATTATTGAATAATTGTTCAACTATTAATATATCATTGATGAGATGCTATGGCAGCGACTAAATGTAAAATAAAACATCTATCCAAAAGGCACGTACAATCTCTGCAGCGCATATTGTTGCCACATGCACTGCTGCAGGAACTCTCTGAAACATTTAAAGTTCTGGGGGATCCTACGCGCCTTAACATTATCCACGTATTGTCAAAACAGGAATTATGCGTTTGCGATCTTGCTGCCCTGCTCAATACCACCACCTCTGTAGTGTCGCATCAGTTGAGAGTCCTCCGGAATTTGAGATTAGTGAGAGTTCGGCGCCAGGGGCAGAATGCCTTTTATTGCCTTGATGATAATCACATCAGGCACCTGTTTAATGAAGGATTGTTGCACGTCCAGGAAAAAAATAGAATGTAGCACCCCCTTGAATGCAATACGGCTGTATTACCCATGTTTGATAAAAAAACAATAAATATACCATTGTCAATAACGGCACATGGTGAATGCTTTAATTGCACAACCCGTTTGATCGACGATATCAAGCGTCTTAAGGGTGTTCAGACCGTTGAGGTCGCAAACGAACCGTGCCGCCTTGATATCACGTATGATCCTAACTTTACCTCTTTAGAAAGTATCGAAAGCTATATTATCCGCCAAGGTCTGCGCATTAAAAGTCATTACGACCACCGGCATTATATTATCGAACATCTTGACTGCCCTGATTGCGCGTTAAAACTTGAGCAGCGAATATCAAAAATTGAGGGCGTCACGTGGGCATCATTAAATTTTGCTACGTCAACCATCTGGTTTGAATATGAACCCGATGTGACACCTCTTGAAACCATACTTTCCTGCATCATTAACGCCGGATACAGGTATATTGAACCTGCAATAGCTCAGGTAAAACATGAACCGACCATATCTGTCTTTAAACTTGCGGGTCTTGACTGTCCTGAGTGCGCGGTAAAACTGCGCAACAGATTAGCGCACTGCGAAGGCATAGACCACGTGGAAGTGAATTTCCCGACAGCAAAACTGACCGTGCGACATGATTTGTCCGTCATCAATCGTTCGGACATTTTGCGAGTTGTGTCCGAAGCTGGTTACTCGGCATTAGTGCAAACTACAGAAGATAAATCGGCCGCGAGTGGCTTTTTTAATATTGCAAATCAACGCCTTGTCCTTACGGTCGTTTCAGCGGT
This sequence comes from uncultured Thermodesulfobacteriota bacterium, assembly GCA_964594075.1. GTDB lineage: Bacteria > Desulfobacterota > WTBG01 > CAIYCZ01 > CAIYCZ01 > CAZQKW01. The sequence continues at coordinate 55,349 of CAZQKW010000002.1, forward strand.
TTTTATTTTTTGCGGTTTTTTTATTTCGCTGTTTAATTTTTCTATACCGGTATTTGCTTATCGTCTCAGTTCGTTTTCGCTTGTCAATATATGTTATCTCATTGCGATATTTTTTGGTGGATATTATGCCGCACGCAGTGCGTTTTACACCATTCTGGCAAAATCCACTGACATGAATGTGCTTATGACGATCGCGGTCATGGGTGCCGTAGCGATTGGCGAAATTGAGGAGGGAGCAATAGTTTCATTCCTTTTTTCACTCGGCAACCTCCTGCAGTCATATACACTTGATAAAACACGCAATGCAATTCGCTCTTTAATGGATCTTGCACCTCAAGAGGCCCACCTTAAGGCCTCTGGAACTCTTAAAAAAGTTCCTATTTCAGCGCTGCAGATTAATGATGTCGTGGTAGTAAAACCGGGCGAGAAAATCCCCGTTGATGGGATTGTTATAAAAGGGGATTCATCGGTCAATGAATCCCCGATTACTGGTGAATCAGTTCCAGTTGCAAAATATCCAGGAACAATGGTCCTGGGCGGCTCAATAAACGGTTCAGGGTTATTGGAAATACAAGCACAAAAACGAGCTGAAGATTCCACTCTTTCCCGTATTATTCACCTGGTTGAAGAAGCCCAGGCCCAGAAGGCTCCCTCACAGCAATTGGTAGAAAGATTTTCAAAAGTCTATACGCCGACCGTAATGTTATGTTCACTATTAATTACGGTTTTACCTCCGTTAATTTTTTCGTTGCCTTTTATAGAATGGTTCTATCGCGGGTTGATGCTTCTGGTAATTTCATGCCCCTGTGCGCTGGTGATTTCCACACCTGTTTCAATTGTCTCCGCAATTTTCTGCGCATCACGAAACGGAATACTGATAAAGGGCGGCGCATATCTGGAAGAGATGGGAAGAATCCATGCAATGGCATTTGATAAAACGGGAACTATCACTAAATCACGGCTTGCGGTCACCGATGTAATCCCAATTAACGGTTCCTCATCAACAGATATTCTCAGTGCAGCCGCAAGTCTTGAGTTGGTCTCCGAACACCCCTTGAGTAAAGCGGTAATAAAAAAAGCGGCATCTGAACGAATAAAATATTGTGAGCCCCTTGAGTTTGTATCATATCCGGGAAAGGGCATCAAAGCACGTATCAACGGTGACTGGGGCTATATTGGAAATCTTGCTTTCTTCATTGAGCAGGGTATCCCCGTAGACGCATTTAAGAATCATCTGCAACAGCTTGAAGCCGAAGGCAAAACAGCCATACTGGTGCAACGGGGAAATATTCAAGGTATTGTTGGGGTTGCCGACACATTGCGAGACGAAGCAGCAGTATGCGTTAATGAATTAAAATCTTGCGGAATCAAATACATAAGCCTACTGAGCGGCGATAATGAGCAGGTTGTAGCCGCCATGGCTCGGCAACTGGGCGTAACTGAATATTATGCAGGCATGCTCCCGGAACAAAAGCTTGAAATTATTAATAAAATAATGACGCGTTACGGCAAAACCGCAATGGTTGGAGATGGAATAAACGACGCACCTGCTCTTGCCGCCTCTACTGTTGGCATTGCAATGGGCGTTGCTGGCACTGATACTGCCATTGAAACCGCAGATATTGCCCTCATGTCGGATGATCTTCTCAAGTTGCCTTTTCTAATCCACCTTGCGCGAAAAACACTGACAATTATTAAAACAAATATTTACTTTTCTATTCTGGTTAAAATCATATTTATTATGGCCGTTTTTGCTGGGACTGCAAATTTATGGATGGCTGTTGTTGCAGACACAGGAACATCACTGCTGGTAATCTTAAACGGTATGAGACTCGCCGTTCTTAAAAACAAATCATAAAAACTGTATCAACAGCACCCTAAAACTGCGTTAAAAAAATTAATAAGAAAACCGTTTTAAAAACTAAACATTAATGGAACACCGGTGCTGCCTGTAATTTTTCCTGAGCAGAAGTGCAATAAATTGTAAGCACCTTTTGGAAAAATGGCTTTTTTAACAAAATATAGTTGCAATTATGGGCAGAATTATCTATATATTGTATTCATAAATAACTTGGTCCGCCATGAATAAGCTATTTTTTTATTTGACAAACTGCTCTATAATCTATTATACATTTAAGTCTTTTTTAAATTTTCATGAGACCACAGTTCATTGTCAAAATAGAGAATATTCCCCCCAACGGGTTGCGGATACAAAACGAGTGGGATATTCAAACAGTCGAGGAAATTTTACATAAAGATAGCGCCATATATAAGCCCCGCACACCCCTATCGCTGAATCTCTCCTTTTCGTTGTTTGGCGAAAAAGTTATCTTTGAAGGCAATTTACAGCTTGAAATAAAAGTTGAGTGTGTAAGCTGTCTATCTGAATATATACAACCGCTGCAGGCTGATTTTCGATATGTTCTATGGCCTCAATCAACAGCCAGCACAGACCGAGAACTTGAATTACATCAGGAAGATATGGAAATTGGGTATTACCATGGTGACTCTCTTGATGTGTTGTCCCTTATAAGGGAACAGATTTACCTTTCCCTACCGCTAAACCCTCATTGCCATGAAGGGTGTCGCGGGCTTTGCCCGGTCTGCGGGACTAATTTAAATGAAAAACAATGCACCTGTTCAGTAAAACAGCAGGCAAAAGATTCGCCATTTGCAATTTTAAAAAAACTAAAAAAATAGCTTAATAAACCGGGCAGCTTTCTAAACCTCAAATATTATTGCCTGATGATAAGCATAGCTGTTTAACGTTAACCGCAAGTAATAGCAGGTACACAATTATGGCATTACCCCCAAAAAAACATTCTAAATCAAGAAGCAGAAAAAGAAGAACCCATGATACACTTGTTCCGCCGGCTCTTACGGTCTGTCCAAAATGTAAAGAACCTAAGCTGCCTCATTATGTCTGCCCGCACTGCGGTTTTTACAAAGACAGGGAGGTTATTACGGTTAAACGAGATTAGGACATACCGTGTGCTCCGTAACCTCTCATTCAGGCTGATCTAACTGGCGAGGTAAGATTTTTTTGTTTTTATAATCTGAGATAAACGTATTGCCTCATGTTTAAAGCAAGAATTGTCGGCACAGGGTCATACACCCCCACCAAGGTCCTGACCAACCGTGATTTTGAAAAGCTTATTGACACCTCTGATGAATGGATTATTACCAGAACCGGAATCAGAGAACGTCATATTGCAGAGGATGGAGAGGCAACGTCGGTGCTTGCGTATTATGCATCGCTCAATGCGCTGGATATGGCAGGCATTTCTGCCTCTGAACTTGACATGATTATCGTGGGCACGGTAACTCCTGACATGCCGACACCATCAGTCGCCTGTTTGTTGCAGGATAAGCTTAAAGCATACCGCGCATCGGCATTTGATGTGTCCGCCGGTTGCACCGGTTTTTTATATGCATTATCTATCGCCGACAGCTTAATCCGCGCTGGAAATTGCAGCAAAGTTTTAGTGGTTGGCGCTGAAACATTATCAAAAATTACAGACTATACTGATCGAACAACCTGTGTTCTTTTCGGAGACGGTGCTGGTGCTGTGGTTGTTTCAAAGGAGCAGGGAAACCATGGTATTTTGTCAACACTGCTTTATGCTGACGGGTCTTACGGTAAACTGCTCTATATGCCTGGCGGGGGATCTGCTCATCCGGCGTCTGCTGAAACCATTAAAAAACGGTATCACTACCTGAAAATGGACGGCAACAAGGTATTTAAAACAGCAGTAAAATCCCTGGAGGACTGCGTCGTAAAGATATTGGCGCAAAACAATCTTACCGGCGAAGATATTGGCCTGCTGATTGCCCATCAGGCTAATATGCGCATTATCCAGGCAATTGCCAAACGGCTGGACTTGCCAGAGGAAAAAGTTTTTGTAAATATTGAAAAATATGGTAATACATCTTCCGCATCTGTTCCCATAGCGCTTGATGAAGCAAATCGCCAGAATAAAATTCATAAAAACGATTTGCTGCTGATGAATGCCTTTGGTGCAGGTTTCACATGGGGCTCAGCACTGGTGCGCTGGTAATAAAAAAATAGAAAGGTCGGTATTAACATATGTTGGATTATAACTTCACAGAAATACAGCGTCATATAATTGATTTGTGCCGGGAAATAGCAAAAGAAAAAATACTGCCGGTGAGGGCGGAACTTGATGAAAAGGAGGAATTTCCCTGGGGCATAATGAAGGTTCTTGCGGATGCCGGGCTGTTCGGCATTTACATTCCAGAAAAATACGGCGGCTTGGGCGGCGGGAATCTGGATAATTGTCTTGCGGTAGAGGAATTGAGCAAAGTTTGCATTGGCGTTTCTGTTACATTCGCGGCAAGCGGATTGGGCTGCTATCCCATCCTGTTGTTCGGCAATGAAGAGCAGAAACAGAAATATTTACCACAGATTGCCTCGGGCAAAAAACTTGCCGCATTCGGCATTACCGAGCCAGAGGCAGGAAGTGATGCCAGCGCTATTCGCACTACGGCACGTCGCGATGGAGATTATTATATTTTAAACGGTACCAAGCAATGGATCACCAACGGGGGTGAAGCGGAAATTTATTCAATTATCGCTAAAACCGACAAAGAACGCGGTGCCCGAGGGGCCAGCGCATTCATAGTTGAAAAAGGGACGCCCGGTTTTGACTTCGGAAAAAAAGAAAAAAAGCTTGGAATCCGCGCTTCTGCAACCCGGGAACTCATTTTTGACGATTGCAAAGTGCATAAAAACAATTTGCTGGCCAAAGAGGGCATGGGATTTATAGTTGCCATGAAAACATTTGATCAAACCCGGCCAGGAATTGCTGCCCAGGCGGTTGGGCTTGCGCAAGGAGCGCTTAATGAAGCGATCGCTTATGCGCGCGAACGAAAAACATTCGGCAAGCCAATTATCGGCCATCAGGCAGTGCAACATATGCTTGCAGATATGGCAACAGAAATTGAAGCCGCTCGCGCCCTCACATACGCAGCAGCGCGCTACGCCGACTCTGGAGCTAAGGATATTGCCAAATTTGCTTCCATGGCGAAATTATTTGCCTCGGATGTTTGCATGAAAGTCACCGTTGATGTTGTGCAGATATTTGGCGGCTATGGATACATGCGGGATTATCCTGTTGAAAAAATGATGCGGGATGCTAAAATCCTTCAGATCTATGAAGGCACGAATCAGATTCAAAGAAATGTTATCGGTCAATTTCTCATAAAAGAAGGCGCTGCTGGCAGGATCGAATAAATCATATGGCTGCAAGGGCATTTCTTTTTCCAGGACAGGGCTCGCAGTATGTCGGCATGGGAAAGAACGTGTGCGACAATTTTAAAATTGCGCGTGATACGTTTGAGGAGGCTGACGAAGCACTTAAGTTTCACCTCTCCAGGCTTTGTTTTGATGGCCCAGAATCTGACCTTAAATTGACAGAAAATACACAGCCGGCGATATTGACCGTTAGCATCGCGGTTTTGCGGGTAGTGGGCACTGAAACCGGTATTACACCGGCCGTGCTTGCCGGACACAGCCTGGGGGAATATGCAGCGCTCGTTGCAGCCGGTGCTCTTTCTTTTCCTGACGCCGTAACCACAGTCCGCTACCGGGGGAAATTTATGCAGGAAGCGGTACCCGTCGGCATAGGGGCAATGGCAGCGGTTCTTGGTCTTGAACGGGCGCAGGTTGAACAACTCTGCCACGAGTGCGCAGATGGACAGGTGCTTGCACCAGCCAACTATAATTGTCCTGGACAAATTGTTATTTCTGGTCATACTGAAGCCGTTGCCCGGGCAGCACAGCGGGCGAAAGAAATGGGCGCGCGCGATGCCATAATGCTTGCTGTAAGTGCGCCATTTCACTGTTCCCTTATGAAAGGGGCGGCGGAAAAACTGGCAAAGGTGCTTGAACCTGTTCAGGTCAATGACATTACTATTCCGGTTATTTCCAATGTTGAAGCTGATTACTATGTGTCACGCGACCGGATCAAAGAATTACTGATACAACAGGTTGATCATCCCGTGCGCTGGCAGGAGTCTATGGAAAAAATGATAGCGTCGGGCATTGACGAGTTTCTCGAACTTGGTCCGGGGAAAGTGCTTGCCGGATTAATGAAACGTATCAACCGTCACAGCGCAATCCAGAGCGTTGAAAAAACAGAACAAATTAAAGAATTAACCAAAAAAGTATGATATTGTAACGTTTGTCTGAGGAGTGATGGCGTGAACGTGGAGGGAAAAATAGCAGTGGTTACTGGTGCGGGACAGGGAATTGGCCGAACCATTGCGCTTGCGCTTGCAGAACGCGGCGCGGACATAGTAATTGCTGATGTTAACGGCGATTTGGCAACTGAGGCTGCTCATCAGGTTGAGGCCTTGGGCCGTTCTGCACATGCAAAGCAAGTAAATGTCGCGCGGTTGCCGGAATGCGAAGATCTGATGAAAACGGTTATAGAGCGATTTGGCAAAATAGATATACTGGTCAATAATGCCGGTATTACCCGTGATACGGTGCTGTTGCGCATGAAAGAAGAACAGTGGGATGATGTGATAAGTGTAAATTTAAAAGGCACATTTAATTGTACTAAAACGGCAATTCGTTATATGTTCCGCCAAAAAAGCGGACGCATTATTAATATAGCATCTGTTACCGGTTCAATGGGCAATGCGGGCCAGTCAAATTATTCAGCTTCCAAAGCCGGTGTTATGGGGTTCACTAAGGCGGTTGCTCGCGAATATGCAGAGTACGGCATCACGGTAAATGCCGTGGCGCCAGGATTTATTGAAACCGCAATGACCGATGCGATTCCTCAGAAAGAACGCGATATGCTCATCGCGCAAATTCCTGCAAAACGCCTCGGCACTCCACATGATGTCGCATTTATGGTTTGTTTCCTGGCAAGCAAATATGCAGATTACATTACCGGCCAAGTAATACATATCAATGGCGGGCTTTATATGTAAGCATCACACAGCGCACGGACGTCCAAAATGGGCGATTTTATACTTGGATAAGAGATGAATATCATGAATGAAAGCTACTAACATTCAATCTTTAAAAGGAGGTTATAGATCATGGCTGAAGAGAAATCGATTGAACAAATGGTAAAGGAAATTATTGTGGAACAGCTCTCTGTGAGCGAAGAAGAAGTCGTTCCTGAAGCTTCTTTTGTTGACGATCTGGGCGCCGATTCTCTGGATCTGGTTGAATTAATAATGGTTTTTGAGGAAAAGTTCGGGCAGGAAATTCCCGATGAAGCGGCAGAGAAAATACAGACTGTGCAGGATGCAATAGACTACATTAAAGCCCATATGAAAAAATAAGGGGCATACCCACAATTTTTCTGGTAGTTTAGAGCAAAATTTCCAGCAATTTTAAACGGAGCACAGCAGCATTGAAAAAAAGAGTTGTTATAACCGGTATGGGCATAGTGTCGCCTCTCGGTATCGGTATAGAGGAAAACTGGCAGGCTCTTTGTCAGGGCAAGTCAGGTATTGGCCCTATCACGCGGTTTGATACCACCGAGTATCCGGCAAAAATAGCAGGCGAGGTAAAAAATTTTAATCCTGAAGAGTATGTGGATAAAAAAGATCTGAAAAAAATGGATATTTTTATTCAGTATGCTCTGGCGGCAGGAAGTATGGCAATTAAACAATCCGGTCTTATTATCAATGAAAGTAATGCTGACCGGGTTGGAGTGCTGGTCGGATCGGGATTGGGGGGCCTGCAGACAATTGAAAAATATCACACCATGCTTTTGCAGAGCGGTCCCAAAAAAATATCCCCGTTTTTTGTCCCCATGCTTATTGTAAATTTAGCACCAGGCCAGATTTCTATCTATTTTGGTTGTCGGGGCCCTAACAGCAGCGTGGTAACAGCCTGTGCTACCGGCAATCATTCTATTGGCGAAGCGTTTCGCATTATTCAACGCGGGGATGCTGATGCTATGATAGCCGGCGGCGTTGAGTCAACAATTACGCCGCTTGCAGTTGCCGGTTTTTGCGCGCTCAAGGCGCTTTCAACCAGAAATGATGAACCTGAAAAAGCCAGCCGTCCATTTGAAAAAAACCGCGACGGATTTGTTATGGCTGAGGGTGCCGGTATTTTAGTGCTGGAAAGTCTGGAATGTGCGCTTCGGCGCGGTGCGCCGATCTTTGCTGAAATTATCGGATTTGGATGCAACGCCGATGCCTATCATATCACCGCGCCATCTCCTAACGGCGAGGGGGCTGCACGTTGTATGCAAATTGCGCTTGATGATGCGGAGATAAAGCCTGAGGACGTTGACTATGTCAACGCGCATGGCACATCTACTCCTATGAATGACCTGTCTGAAACCATTGCCATGAAAACCGTCTTCGGGGAGCACGTAAAACAGCTACCAGTTAGTTCTACGAAATCAATGACCGGCCACATGCTTGGCGCTGCAGGCGGAGCTGAGGCTATTTTTAGCATACTCACTATTACTCACGGCATCATTCCGCCAACCATCAATTATGATGAGCCTGACCCTGAATGCGATCTTGATTATGTCCCCAATGTTGCGCGAAAACAAGACGTTCGAATAGCGATGAGCAATTCATTCGGTTTTGGCGGAACTAATGCAACCCTCATTTTTAAAGCCTATGAGGAATAGCCCCCATGGGGAATAAGACGGCGCTTGGTTCAGATCATCGCGGTTTAGCACTAAAAAAACATATCTCTGTAATTCTTGACAAAATGGGAATAGAGACAGATGACATGGGCGTATTTACCGATGATGCCGCTGACTACCCGATTATTGCAAAAAATGTTGCGCACGCCGTCTCCACACAAACCTGTTCGCGGGGTATATTGATTTGCGGTTCCGGAATCGGCATGTCCATTGTAGCCAATAAGTTTTTCGGAGTTCGTGCTGCGTTGTGTTCGTCGGTTGAGAATGCACGCAAAAGCCGTCAGCATAATGATGCTAACGTTTTGGTATTAGGGCAAGATATAGACGAGGAAACCATATCACACATACTGAGGGTGTGGTTTGAAACACCCTTTGAAGGGGGGAGACACCAACGACGACTTGACCAAATACGCGCTATAGAGCTTGAAAATTTTAAAAACACGTTTTAACAGCTTACTGACACTTTCTCCCTGCTTTTTTAGTTCCCCACACAAAGCGCATGTCACATAAAATTAACCGTCCCGAATGGTCTGATTATTTCATGGACATTACCCACCTGGTTGCGCGCAGATCAACCTGTATCCGACGCCACGTCGGAGCGATAGTGGTAAAGGATAAAAGGATTCTGGCAACCGGCTATAACGGTGTTCCCACCGGTCTTCCCCACTGCGAAGATGTTGGCTGCATCCGCGACCAGCAAAACATCCCCTCGGGAGAGCGGCATGAGCTGTGCAGAGGCCTCCATGCCGAACAAAATGTCATTATTCAGGCTGCATTTCATGGCATTAGCATTAATGGCGGTATCTTGTTTTGCACCACCCTACCCTGCAGTATCTGCCTTAAAATGCTCATTAATGCAGGTATCAAAGAGATCGTCTATGAGCAGGGCTACCCTGATGCGCTGACGCACCAGTTATTGAAAGACGCTGACCTTACATTGACAAAATTCAAATAAGTTATTAAAATAAAGCTAAAATAAATCATTTTAAAAAAACCTGTTACGATCACTCGGTTGGTGTTCTGTGGTTTTTTTGCCATTTAATAGTGCGTTTTGGTAGTTTTTTCTGGGCGAAACTACGCATCATAAAAAACCGCGTAGTTAATAATTGACCGATTTCATGCCGCGCAAGCCCCGCTTTATAAGCGGGGTCAAGAGGCATATATCGGAAAAGGATAATTAAGCTCCGGGAAGCCCCGCCTTGGAGGTGGGGAGCTTCACAATGCCGTTTTTTAAAGGGGGAAACAATGAAATGCCCGTTTTGCGGAGAAATAGAAGATAAGGTAATTGATTCACGCAGCAGCAAAGATGGCGACTCAATACGAAGAAGAAGAGAGTGTGCTTCCTGTAAAAAACGATTTACCACGCACGAAAAGATAGAAGAAACGCTTCCCTCAATCATCAAAAAAGACGGGCGACGCGAGCCCTTTGACAGAGACAAGATATTAAAGGGAATGCGCATAGCCTGCCGAAAGCGGCCGGTCAGCACCGAAGCAATTGATGCAGCAGTGGATAAGATAGAACGAGAGCTCCAGGAGCGCGGACAAAAAGAGATCAAGGCGTCAGAAATTGGCGAGCGCGTGATGCAGGAACTGCATGATCTTGATGAAGTTGCATATGTGCGTTTTGCATCGGTATATCGGTCATTCAAGGACATCAGCGAATTTATGGCTGAGGTAAAAACTTTGCTCAGCAGCAAACGATGAAAAGCCATGCCCAGCCAACTCATACGCAAAAGAACCGATTTATGGCAGAAGCCATCCGCTTGGCGCGCAAAGGCGCGGGGATGGTCAGCCCAAATCCTTTGGTAGGCGCGGTAATAGTAAAAAATAATGAGATTGTTGGCCGCGGATATCACGGTCGCTACGGCGGTCCTCATGCAGAGGTCTCTGCTCTACAAGAAGCCGGTGAAAACGCGCTGGGAGCCGATCTGTATGTTAATCTTGAGCCATGCTGTCATTTTGGAAAAACGCCGCCTTGCACGGATGTTTTGATAAAGTGTGGCATTAAGAGAGCGTTTATCGGCATCCAAGACCCGAATCCACTAGTCGGCGGCAAAGGATTACTGGCTTTGCAAAAAGCCGGCATTGAAGTTGAGACCGGCATACTTGCCGATAAATGCCGCGTGCTTAATGAGACATTCATAAAATATATAACGTACAAAATACCATTTGTGACGCTTAAATTAGCAGCAACCCTTGATGGCAAAATAGCAACCGTAACAGGGGATTCCCAATGGATTAGCGGTGAAGCTGCGCGACGGTGTGTGCATCGGCTGCGATATGAAGCAGACGCCGTGATGGTAGGAATCGGCACGGTAATTGCTGATAACCCGTTGCTCACAAATCGTTATTATAAAACATCGCATAAAAGAAATCCTCAACGGTTTATTATTGATTCGAGGCTCAGAATTCCCTTATCGTGCCGACTATTGAAAACAGCGCCTGAAGTTAAAACAGTTATTGCCACAACGCAACGTGCGCCAAAAAACAAAATTACAAAAATAACACAACGAGGAGCTGAGGTCATTATTGCCCCAGCACATAATGGACACGTAAATTTGAAACACTTAATGAAACTCCTTGCAGAGCGCGGAATATCCTCTGTGGTTATAGAAGGTGGCGCAGAACTGGGAGCTGCGGCGTTGCTCTATGGCATTGTAGACAAAGTGCTTTTTTTCTTTGCTCCTAAAATAATCGGCGGCCGGCATGCTCGCGGCATGATTGGCGGTGACGGGGTGCGAAAAATTGCAGATGCAATTCGGCTGAGTAATATGCATTGCAGAAAAGTAGGCAATGACCTTCTTGTAGAAGGGTATGTTGCTAACTACTAACAGCACCAGTTATTAAATTCATTACAATCTAATGATATGTTTACCGGCATTATTGAGGATGTGGGGGCAATAACGAAAATTGAACACCGGCCTCAGTCTGCACAAATTTTTATTACGTGCGAACTGGTGCAGATGGGGGTATCGCGGGGCGATAGCATCGCCGTTGACGGCGTGTGTCTTACTGTTTGTGCGCTCACTGACGACACATTCTGCGCTGACCTCTCGCCGGAAACATTGAAGCGCACAACCTTGGGAACAAAACGTATTGGCGCAAAAGTAAATTTAGAGCGGGCACTGAAGTTTTCCGACCGATTGGGAGGGCATATCGTTACGGGCCATATAGACGGTATTGCCGTCATAAAGTCCATCGTCCCTTATTCCCATGCGACCCAAATTGATTTTTCTGCGCCTCCTCCAATTCTGCGCTACCTGGTGGAAAAGGGGTCCGTAGCCATAGACGGCATAAGCCTGACGGTAAATCAGTGTACTGATACGGGCTTTAATGTTATGATCGTCCCGTTCACTGCATCACATACGACGTTGGCATACAAAAAGCTGGGCGATAAAGTCAATATAGAAAGTGACATCATTGGAAAATATGTTGCAAAATTTCTTTCTCAAAACCCCGCATCTCCCACAACGATCACACGGGATTTTTTAGATAAATTTAATTTTACCTAATTATGAACATGCCGGTCTGATTTTTTAAAAAAAGGACTATACATATTATGCAGATAACACGCGTCAAAAAAGCTATTGAAGAAATTAAAAAAGGCAAAATGGTAATTCTTTGCGATGATGAGGATCGTGAAAACGAAGGCGATCTTACCATGGCTGCTGAAAAAGTTACACCCGAGGCCATTAATTTTATGGCAAAATACGCTCGGGGGCTTATCTGTTTATCCCTGACTGAAGAAAAGGCACGAGAACTTGATCTGCCACTAATGGTGCGCGATAACACATCATCGTTTCAAACTGCCTTCACAGTTTCAATTGATGCAAAAAAAGGCACGACTACCGGCATTTCGGCTGCTGACCGTGCAGTTACCATTCTTACTGCGATTGCTGACGGCACTAAACCAGAAGACCTGGCGCGCCCCGGCCATGTATTCCCGCTCCAGGCAAAATCAGGCGGCGTCCTGCAACGCACCGGCCAGACGGAGGGATCGGTTGATCTTGCCCGGCTTGCCGGACTGAAGCCGGCCGGTGTAATTTGTGAAATAATGAATGAGGATGGAACTATGGCGCGCATGCCCGACCTGGAAAAGTTTGCCCGCGAACATGATTTGATAATCGTAACCGTCGCCGACATAATCCGCTACCGCCTTAATATGGAGTCTCTGGTAAAACGTGCTGTAGAAACTGTCCTTCCCACCGAATATGGCGGCGAGTTCAAAACCATAATTTATGAAAATCTTGTTGATAATAAACACCATATCGCGCTGTGCAAAGGAGAGTGGGATGAAGATGACGAGGTTCTGGTGCGAGTCCATTCTGAATGTTTAACCGGCGATGCTTTAGGATCATTACGTTGCGATTGTGGCGAACAACTGCATGCGGCAATGTCAATCATTGAGCAGGAGGGCAAGGGAATTATTGTTTATATGCGCCAGGAAGGCCGGGGGATAGGTTTTTTTAACAAAATGCGCGCGTATGCCCTTCAAGATCAGGGTAAAGATACGGTTGAAGCAAATCTTGATCTTGGGTTTCAGGAGGATTTGCGCGACTATGGAATTGGCGCCCAAATACTGCGCGATCTGGGCGTGAAAAAAATGCGGCTTTTGACAAACAACCCCAGAAAAATAATAGGCCTTGAGGCGTATGGACTTAAAATTACCGAGCGCGTCCCCATTCAGCCGAAACCAAAAAAGCATAATTTAAAATATCTTGAAACGAAAAAGAAGAAAATGGGACATATACTTGATTTTGATTAAGAAAATGACTGAGGATTCAAGGGATCACGGATTCCCGTGTGGATGTTACATTGCACGTGCACTCTCGTATCCTCAAAGCCCGGAACTTTTATACTAAAAAGGAGATCGTATGAGCAAAACATATGAAGGAAAATTAATCGCAAAGGATTATAAATTTGCATTAATTGTCAGCCGTTTCAACGATTTTATCGTGCGTAAACTTCTTGAAGGTGCTCTGGATGCGCTCCAGCGCCATGGGGCCGAAGATAAGAACATTGCAATTATCAAAGTTCCCGGCGCATTTGAAATACCGCTCATCGCTAAAAAGCTGGCAAAGTCCGGCACGTATGATGCCGTAATCTGTCTGGGGGCAGTCATCCGCGGGTCAACACCGCATTTTGAATATGTGGCTGCAGAAGTTTCCAAGGGGATAGCCATGGTAAATCTTGAAACCGAGGTGCCGGTAACATTTGGCGTCCTGACTACTGATAATATTGAACAGGCAATTGAACGCGCAGGAAGTAAAGCGGGTAATAAAGGTTGGGATGCTGCAATGTCAGCCATCGAAATGGTAAATTTGATCGCTGAGATGCGTTAGTTCTGTTTGAGGAGCGTTTGGTGGGAACGAGAAGAAAATCAAGAGAAATTGCCATTCAGATTCTCTACCAGCTCGAAATTAATGAAACTGATATTGACGACGCGGTTTCCACATACTGGGACGCATACGATCCGTCACCAGATCTCAAAGAATTTTCTTCCCATATTTTAAAAGGCGTATTTCGCCATCGTAAAGAGATTGACTCACTAATCAGTAAAACCTCCAATCACTGGTCATTACGGCGCATGCCTCCCGTTGACCGCAGTATTCTGCGTGCTGCAATATTTGAAATTCTGTATTGCCCCGATATACCGATTAAAGTGTCAATTGACGAAGCTATCGAACTGGCCAAAAAATATGGCACTGAAAAATCAAGCGCATTTATTAACGGCATACTTGATAAGATTGCCCACCAATATCCTGACAAGAAGCTTTCCGCATAATTTCTTAATCTCAAAGCTCATAGAAAGCGCAGACTTATTTTAGAACCACAACAAATAATTGCTGTGGAAATACTTCCGGCACGCAGAGCTAATTAGAATTATGGGAAAAGTGGAGCCTTTATGTCCACGATTATAATCGGGACAGCAGTTCTTTTTTTAAACAATCCTCCTCCCTATTGGGCTAAGCAATGAAAGAACTAACAGTAAAGACCAGCAGCAAAATTCAAATGATTGATATTACCCGAGAGATTCAAGAGCTTGTGCGCCAAAGCAAACTTCAACAGGGAATCTGTATAGTGTTTGTTCCCCACACGACTGCTGCTGTTACCATAAATGAAAATGCTGATCCTGCAGTCATCCATGACATTATCGACGAACTGAGTAAAGTTATTCCGCAGCAGGATAATTATCGGCACGTGGAAGGCAATTCAGCTGCGCATATCAAAACCACTATTGTCGGTTGTTCTCAAGCAATTATAATCGAAGATGGCCGTCTTCAGCTCGGCACCTGGCAGTCGATTTTCTTTTGCGAATTTGACGGCCCACGCCATAGAAAGGTGTGGGTGAAAATCATAACAAGTGAATAGGTAAAAAGAGAAAAAGGTCAAAAGGTTAAAAGCATGGTTGAGAAACAATGATTTGAAAATTTGGAAGGTTGGAAGCGACCTGCTTATTGTCAGTAGAAATACGACGAACCTTTTAACCTTTGTTGAGGTTTTGCCTTTTATCCTTTTTGCCTTCACTTTTTTAGCCTATGTACATTGATTCCCACACTCACCTTGAGATGCCCGACTATGATCATGATCGTGATGCAATGATTATGCGGGCATTGGATCAGGGGATTGAAAAAGTAATAACCGTTGGCATTGACAAAAAAGAATGTGAACAGGCGCTGGAACTCGCCGCTGCCTATTCTTTTATTTTTGTTGCCCTTGGTCTGCATCCGCACAATGCTAAAAAAAGTGATAACAACTTTTTTGACTTTATAAAAAAACATTCCCGGCACAAACAGGTAGTGGCTCTTGGCGAGATGGGATTGGATTTTTTTAAAAACTGGTCTCCACGGAATGACCAGATCAAGTGCTTTCATGACCAACTTGCTCTCGCACGCGAATTAAAGCTCCCTGTAATTATTCACGACCGCGATGCTCATGAAGAAACGCTGCAGATTTTAAGGGAAGAACGGGTATGGGAAACCGGCGGGGTTATTCACTGCTTTTCCGGCGACTATAAAATGGCTGCCAGCTGTATTAATATGGGATTTTTTATCTCAATCCCCGGAACTATTACGTTCAAGAATGCTGCAATTCTACAGGAAGTTGTAAAAAAAATACCCTTAGAAAGCATCCTCATCGAGACCGATTCACCATTTCTTGCCCCTGTTCCATTTCGTGGCAAGCGTAATGAACCGGCATATGTGCGCTATGTTGCCGCAAAAATAGCGGAGATTAAAAAAGTTCCCTTGGAAACAGTGGCATCAGTAACCACCGATAATGCCATGAAACTCTTTAGTTTTGATTAACTCTCGGCAGGCAATAGAAAAAATAGAATAATATTACCGCTGAATATCTGTTCGCCTCTTTTCGAAAGTCTGCGGCTAAAGCTGCACCTGCATATGTTATCTTATCCAAAGCTGAATCCCGGAACATCAATTCCTGACGTTATGCCGGTTATCGCTTCATTTTCAAAATCAAATAAGATTCCTTCTTTGCCTGCACACGCTATAATCATCTGCTGTGAGGCGGTTACCTCCCCAATAACAGTTGCAACAATTTTCGTGTCTGCAAACCTATTGATTATTGATTGTGTTTTTCCTTTATCAGCGCAGAGTATGAAGCCGTAACTCAAAAATGCCTTAAGCCAGTCAATGATAGGAAAGTCCTGTGGTTTGGGAATTCTGTCAATATCTACAAAGGCGCCCTTGTGTGATGTTTCCAGTAATAGCGCAATTGTCCCTAACAGGCCGCCATTGCTTACGTCTTTTGCGGTTTCACACAAAGACATTGCTGCAAGCTGCGGCAATATCTCAAGACGATCAAGCACCTGCTGTGAATTTTTCCCCGAATTGGTATCCCAGCTTATGACCGGCTTGCACTGATATCCCTTCCCTTCAAGATCTACGGCGAATATAAGATCCTGCCCTTCCCGTGCGTTATTGCTTAACAGTAGCTTTTTAGCAACGCCGAGTATGGCAACAGAAAGAGAAACCTCGCGTGTATCCGGATGCACATGTCCCCCAACCATGGGAACCCGAAATTTTTCACAGCCTTTTTGGATTCCCCGCATGATCTCGTCATAATATCTTGAATCATTAATGCCAACAACATTGACCATTGCAAGCGGCCGTCCGCCCATTGCGTAAATATCGTTAACGCTCGCCATGACCGATGCCTTGCCGGCTGCGTAAGGGTTTGCTTCAATCAGACCAGACCAGATGCCCTCTGCAGCCAGCAATAGATATTCATCCTTATATTGAATAACTGCAGCATCTTCACCAAAATCTGCTATGGTTAAGCCAAAGTCAGCAACCGGCGCAAGCAAAGAAGTAGCACGGTAAATGTTTCTCTTGCGTGTCAGTCCGGGGTAGTTTCTAATATCATTGATAATATCAGTAAGCATCGCATTCTTCCCCAGAAGCTCAATGGCCACCAGCTTTCAGCCCTCAGCCTTAAGTATAAAGCTTTGACTGGCTGTTGACGGCTCATAGCTTCAGTTTAGTTTTGCCTCCATGAGTTGATGTGGTTCGCCATGATAAGTAAAACACTCCCCTCGCGGCGTCCATTTCAAACGTTTAAATAATGGAACATTTTTCTTTTGGATTCGCGCCATAAACTTTTCAGCGCCATTCTCTTTGACAATTTCCATAGCTTTCCGTATAAGAAGCATTCCAACTCTTCCCCGATACTGTTTTAACACCGCCAATCTACTGCCAAACCATATATTATCATTCGCTTTATGAACTCGTACCGTGCCAACAACTTTATTGTTATAGAGGGCCACAATGTGAATTGCACAGCGGTCATATTTATCACGGTCATTTTTTTTAAACAACTTTTGTTCGTTGACAAAAATTTCCTTGCGAAGTGCAAAACTCTCCAGCAATTCTTCTCTATTTTTAACGGGACGGCAAATTATTTCACGCATAATGAGCTTTCAACTATCAGCGGTCGGCCTTCAGTTTTTTCATAAATATTCAGTAATTTTGGTCAATCGATGTTCGGTTTCGCGAAACGCTGAAGTTTTCCATAATTTTACATTATAAGCCAACAACAAATGGTATTACAATGTACGTGCTGAGCCATAGCTATTTAAAGAACGTGTACCAACTCTGCATCGCCATTTCTACAACCGCCTTCGGCAATATTGGCAGTAATAAAAGCACATGAATGTCTAATCTGTTTTGCGAGCCCATAGATTTATTCTATTAAAAATACAGACAAAGATTTAGACACATTCAAAGTTAACATGTAATTTTTGGGACAAGTCTTTCATATTATTTATTGGGGCTGATTGCTGAAAGCTGAGTACTACATAGCATATTCATGCAAACAAACATATTGATGAGCACGCACCGCATTTGACACACCCTGCTTTAAAAGCATCGGTGGATAAGCCGTATTTTTTTAACAATACACCTGTTTGTTGATAAACACGGACCATGGCGTCAGGGTCCGGTGGTCGTGCTGATTCAAGGGGGGTTCCGGGGACAGGCCTTAATGGCAGCACATAGGGAAATACACCTAATTCGCACAGTAGTTCAGCGCCCTCAATAATGCTTTTTTCATCTTCTTCCAGACCGGCAATAATAAAACTGCTCACTTGATTCATTCCAAAAACTGAGACGGCATGTTTCCAGGCAGATATAAAACTATCAAATCCAAACGCTGCTTTAGACGGTGCAAAGCGTTTGAGTGCGGTGCGATCAAAACTCTCAATATGTATTCCGACTGTGTCTGCACCCGCATTTTTCAGCCACTCAATATAATTCATATTGGAAGGCGGACAGATCTGAACGTGAATCGGTAAATTGGTTTCCTTTTTAATTGCCGCAATGCACCGTGCAAGATGGCAAACTGTTTCTCTCTCGGAAATGCGTATTCCTGTGGTAAGGGTTGCGTGAGTGACGTTATCCAGAAGCTTTGCATGCTTCGCAACGAGAGCAAGGGCTTCAGGATGTTTTTCCAAAACCGTATGATGGTTTCTCAGCGAGATACCAATTCCACAGAAAGCGCATGTATCTTTGCTCTGCCAGTATAAACAATCCTGATATACGGTGGTTGCAAAACAATCCTTTCCGTGAACCAACGCAAGTTTATCAAAAAAAATTCCGTCAGGCGTCTTTAAACCATAAAAACAAGGTCTTCGCGGTAAATAAACTTTTTCTATTACTGTGCCATCACGAAACAGAAATAGTGAGCCATTACTTGATTTTATTTCAAAGGGCGAACTGGCAACATAGCTGCTTTCCGTGGGGACGTTGAGAAATCGGCCGTTTAAAATTATAACCACACCCTCGGCAGGCCCTGCTCCACCTCTCCTGCGTGGCAGATCCGGCGGTGTTCTGACGCCCAGACTTTGCAGTTCAACATGAAGATAATTCATAAAATAATTGATCAATGCCTTAGGCGAAAGGACCGGTCTTTTCAGATCTGTCCGGTGAGGTTCTTTCGCGATGCAAAAAATCTAATATTTCTTTTCGATACTGGTTGAATTCAGTGCTGGTTCGGTCCCTGGGCAAAGGGATGGCAATTTCCTGTGAAAATTTAATGGTGCCAGGTCGTTTCGACAAACCTATTACTCGATTGCTTAAGAACACAGCCTCATCAATATTGTGGGTAACAAACAATACTGTTTTGTTTGAATCTTGCCAAACACTGAGCAAAAATTCCTGCAGTGTATTGCGGGTCTGTGAATCAAGAGAACCAAATGGTTCGTCCATCAAAATAATTGCAGGATTGGTAATAAGCGTTCTGGCTATTGCGACTCGCTGTTTCATGCCGCCGGACAGTTCTTTAGGATATTTATCTTCAAACCCATCCATGCCAAAATTGTGAATGTATTTCCGGGCGCGCTGCCTGCGTTCTGATTTAGGTATCCCCTTAAGCTCAAGTCCAAATTCAATATTCTCGCTCACAGTCCGCCACGGGAATAGCGCATACTCCTGAAAAACAAACCCGACGCGGCTCCATGGTTCGGCGAGTTGTTCCCCGTTAAACAACATTTCACCCGCTGAGTGTTGTTCCAAACCGGCAATAATTCTGAGCAGGGTTGTCTTACCGCAACCACTGGGACCGATGATGGACAGAAACTCGCCGTTCCGCACCGCCAGATTAATATTATTTAGTGCCTGAATAGTTTGCTGGGTCTCAGGATCAATATATGTCTTGGAAAGATTTATTAGTTCAAGAACCATGATCATTATCAAGGGTTAAAAGGCAACTCAATCAAAGGTCAAAAGAAATGGCATTTACTTTTCTGCCTCTTACCTCTATTACCTCCATCTGAGCAATTTCGATTCAAAACGCCGCACGCCGACATCAAGAAGATACCCTAACAGCCCGATCGCTACCATACCGGCTATTACCAAATCGGGGCGCTGAATATCGCGGGCAACCATAATCATATAGCCAAGCCCGTAGCCACTTTTTACTCCCGTAAATTCGGCAGCAACCAGCGTCATCCAGCCAATGCCCAAGCCAATGCGTGCTCCGGTGAAGATTGACGGCGTTGAGCCGGGTATTAATACTTTTAAAAAGATAATCTTCTCTGTCGCCCCGAGGGTTTTTGCCGCCTCAATGAGCCTTTTTTCAACCGAGAGCACACCTGAAATAGTGCTTAATAATATTGGGAAAAAGCAACCTAAAAATATTATGAAGGTAGCAGATTGAAAACCGATACCAAACCAGATGATGGCCAGCGGAATCCAGGCAAGAGGCGGTATAGGACGAATTACTTCAATAACGGGAGTAAGCATTATTCTTAAAACGGCATATCTGCCGACCACAATCCCCAGAGGAACAGCAGTCACCAATGCGGCTAAAAAACCTGAACCAACCCGTAAAAGACTCTCAAAGCAATGCAGAAAAAGACTGCTGCCGGGTGGAAGTCCGAAAACTATCAGTTCTCTCACGCCATTGAGAATTTGAATGGGAGAAGGGATTTTATGCGGCGGGAAAAAGCCCCATGAAGAAGCTATTTGCCATAAAACAAGCAGCACAAGGGGAAAAATGATTTTCAATTTCTCTGTAATATAATTCATTGTTCCTAAATTCCCCGGAACTGTTGTTTTAGGCACATCGACAAAACTAATCAGGGAATGAAATTCTGTATTAAATCATTTTGTGACATTTCATTCTTTATATATTGAAGTTCCTTTAAAAAATTAACAAACTCCATAACGTCTTCTTTGCTCAGTTCCCCGTCATACACAATAGCTGATAATGCAGTGACAACCGTATTCCGGTCCATTCCCGTATATTTGACGCCAATGTCTATAGATTCTTCACGATTGTTGGCAATAAAATCACAGGCACGTTTATGAACCTTTTGAAGTTTTTTTATACTATCCGGGTGTTCCCTCAAATAATCATCCGCAACTATCATGACGCAACAGGGGTGATTCGGCCAGATATCATGCGACGTCATAACAACTTTTCCTGAACCACTGGTAATTGCCTTTGCAGGATAGGGCTCCCAGACGATAAACGCATCTATATCGCCTTGGTTAAGTGCGGGAATCATCTCCGGAGGCTTTAGCACCAGCAGTTTTATTTTATTAAAGGGAATATCAGCATGTTTAAACGCCTTTCGCAAAAGAAAATCTTGCATTGTCGCATGGCCAGGAATCGTAACCACCCTGCCCTGCAAATCCGCGACCTTATTATATGCTGCCGTATCCTTTACTACAATGGCAGACCCTTCCTGATTTACCTGAGCGATGCATTTAACTGCTGCTGTTCCGTTTGCTACTGCTGTTAAGACAGGTGACAACCCCACATAGGCAACATCAAGCGCGTGCGCTGGAAAAGCACTCATAAGTTCTGGGCCGGCCTTGAATGCGCCCGTCATTTCAACGACTAAGCCCTCATCTTTAAAATAATTTTTTTCTAAGGCTATAAAGGCAGGCAGATGATGAAGATCGCTTTGCAAATACCCGAGACGTAGTTTATTTGAATGTAATTGCCTCTGGGGGCAGGAACATAACAAAACTGAGCTCAAGCAAAGAATAATTGTTGTTGTAGAGATTACAATGCCAGCATAAACTCTCTGACAGTGGAAAAGTGAAGCCATATTAAACAAGAGTTAATGTTATTTATTCAGAAACTGCCTCTTCTGCGGCAGCAGTGGTTTCTTTGCGAACAGTACCTGCCAATGCCATATAAACAATTTCGGTAATGTCTCTCATGGTAAGCGGTGCGTTCATCGCCTGAATGCCTACCTGTAGTCCCTGATAGCAGAACGGGCAGGCTGATACCAGTTCAGTAGCGCCTGTAGCCAGCGCATCGCTGATGCGCTTCTGGGATATTTTATTTTGCATGTCTGGATAGCCGGCCTTCAGTCCACCGCCTGCGCCGCAACAACGCGAAAACTCTCGGGAACGTTCCATCTCAACAAACTGTATGCCAGGAATGCTCTTCAATACTTGGCGCGGCGCCTCAAACACACCGCCATGTCTGCCCAAATGACACGGATCATGGTAGGTAACCTTCATCTTAACTTCATGTTTCAATTCAAGTTTGCCGGCTTTGATGAGATCTACCAGATATTCAGCCGTATGCTTAATGTCAAAGTTCATGCCGCCAATCTTGGCATAGTCTTCCTTAATGGTTTTGAAGCAGCCAGCGCACGAGGTAACCAGCACGTTAATGCCCAGCTCATTAAACTGCTTGATGTTTTCTTTGGCGATTGTTTCAAACGACCCATAATCTCCCATGCGCAAAAGCACACTTCCACAGCAGCGCTCCTTATTGCCCAGAATGCCAAAGTCAGTGCCGGAATATTCAAAAATGTTGACGGTATTTATAGCAACTTCCTCAACATTCACATCATAAGAACCGGTACAGCCTACAAAATAGAGCACCTCAGCCTTGTCCCTGCTTAAATCTTTTGGTTCTTCCTTAATTCTCTTCTTCTTTTTGGCAACCCTCGTCCACCGCGCCCGCGAGCTGCGCGGCTGCCGCCACGGATTATCATACGACTTTACGCTCGTAACAAGATCTTTTTGTGATTCAAGAGGCCCATAACCTGCTTCAACAAAAGAGCGCCGGATAGCTTCCCAGAGCTCAACGGTATCAATGCCAACCGGACATACAAAATGACATTGTTTACAGGTGCTGCACTCATACAGATCTGCAACTATCCGCTTAATCTCTTCTTCCTTCAGCGGTTTCCTGCCTAATAATTTACCTAAAAAACCATCCGGCCTCAACAATCCATATTGTCGTTTCACAATACTCCTAAAATCATATGCTCTGCCGCGCGGGTTAATAGGTTCCCGCTTATCTTGCTCATATGCCGGACACCAGTTTGCACATTCTCCGCAGCGTGTGCAGGCATCAAGTTCCAGCAATTGTCTCATGCTGAGATTTTCCACCTTAATTTCTCGTGCAGTTAACTGCTTATCTATTTTTTCCTCGTTCTCCATGAGCTTTCTCCTTTTCGTTTGTCAGAATTACTTTAACTGCGGGATAATGAATACTGAGCAGAAGCGTCGGATTCGTGCCTTCCCCGTTTCTCAGAGGCATCAAGCAGTATTTCAATCGGACTTGCGAATGCATGCCACATTTTTCCGAACGGGATGATGGCAATCAAAAACAGCGCCACCAGACCATGAATCCAGACAAACAGCCTGTAATTCAGAGCCGGTATTCCCAGCGCCGCAAAAAGTTTGGCAAAAAGGAGGCCGGTAAATGAATATATTGCATCAGGCGAACCAGAAGAAGCCATAAGACGAAACGCCTCGGCAATAAAACCGCTTAATGAAATAATCAACAGCAAGGTTAGAGAGACCGTGTCTTTTAAAATATTATCAAGCTGTGCTGATTTAACAACATATCTGCGTATGAATGCTATTATCAGTCCAATAAGAAGCATAGTGCCAAATACTTCGCCCCAGACATCTAAAATCAACTTGCCGCCGTTGTTAAAAAATATCCGCACCAATTCAGAATCAGCAGGCATAATATCTGCGAGAAAAGCCTCCCAGGCAGTCAACGCAAAAAGCCCCATAAAACCAATAAAAATGCAGAAATGCATCACCCACCGAATGAAGCTGAATTTAATAATCTGCAATTGCAGGATAACATTAATTATGAATGCCCTCACCAATGCCACAACGCTCACTTTGTGGTACAAGCTTTTGGCTTTACCTTTGCGCCAGAGCGAAAGCGTTACAAAAACGCCGCCAAAGAAGAAAATAAAGGTGATAACTGTCAGCATATACAATGCAAATGTCGCTTCAAAATATAAATAATGTTTCATGCGACCTCCCCTTTTTAAATTCTTATTATTATTATTTTATTCACGATCTATGAGACATTTAATCTGTTAGCCTTAATTCTAAAGTAAATTGATAAATAGTCAGCCGTTAACTTTTTTAGATAGGTAAATAACTCTTCTGCTTCTGCAGTTGCGTCTTCGTTCATATAGGAGATTTTCTTTACATTTCGCAGCAGCGTGGTGACCCTTTGCGCTGAATTTATTAAATCTTCTGCTTCCCATGAGGAAACAGAGCTGATGTATTGATCAAACTCCGACGTGCGAATACGCGACCAGATTGCTTCTAAAAAAACTCTTATTTTCCCCGGATCGTAAACCTTTCGGCCAATAGGCCAGTAACACGGTAGGCGCTCAAGTGCAAGAGCAACAATTCGCGCATTGCTAATTTCGCCACGCAATTTCTCAATCTGCCTTACATTGCACCACGCATCGGGACAGGAGTCTTGCATTAACCGGGTTGGCTGTTGCCTGTAGCTGCCAGAGCACAGTGCTTCAAATACTATCCTATTCGCTGCAGCATAATGCGGATGTTCAAAATGCGGACCAAAAAGATATAAGACTCCCTTTCCCATACGCTTGCGCGCTATTGCCACGTTGCCGATAAGGGTCTTGACTGCAAGCGTTTTATCAACCAGAAATTCTGTCTCTCGAGTAAAACTGCTATAGACACCAAGCACCTCGATATCATCTGAAGCAGTCATTGCCGGCCCGCCATAAAGAGGCGCTGCTATTTCATCACCTGCACAGGAAAAACCGCCAACTACCCTCACCATCACTGCTTCTCTTACCGGATGAAATATATACTGGCAGCCGTATTGAGTACAATATTTTTCCGCCATTTTCCGGGGAGCCGGCACGTTACTGGTGAGATTTGTTATACGCGATGTGACAAAATTGAAAAGGTTCAACGGCGCGCGAGATGACTTGAGTGGTAAATAGGCTCCCGCACATGAACCTATATAGACACCGCCTGATGCTATAAAATTTCTAAGATGCTGCGCCCCCTCTTGTCCAAGTCCTTCAGCTATGGCAAATGTATCGCCGCCTGATACCAACAGCGCATCAACTTGATCCAGACCTTTTTGGGCTATATAGGAAGTATCAACAAATTTGACAGAATAAATGCTGTTACGTTCAAATATATCCGCAAACCAAGTCCAGGAATGTGAAGCACCGGAACCAACATACACACCTATTTCAGGCCATATCATACAACCGTAAAATTCATTGATAATTTATGAGTATACTCATTATATTTATTGATAACATATCCACTAGTTAGGCTCAAGCAAAAAATCCGGTGCTGTATCGTTACCAGTGATTATTTTGCGTGCAGCATAGCGTTAGCCTTTTTCTTTTAAGGTCTTTGCCAGAATCTCTGAGGGAAAGGCAAAGAGCCTCGGAATTAATTCCTGCACAATGTCCGGCCGTTCAGCCATTACCTGGGGCATAATTTTTTGCATGGCAGCACCGATGAGCCGGACGGCGGTATACGGATTGAAAGTGGGCGGGAATGGATCTTTGAGAAGCCCGAAAATATAATCAATAATGTCCTGACGCGGAAACATATACGCAACGCCAAAAACTTCCAGATACCCTTGATAATCATATTGTTTAATATACGTATTTAGCCACCAGTCGCAATATTCATCTATCGCGCGCTGAGCAACGCCAAGCTGATACTCTTTAAGCGCTGCTGCGACTGCAAGACCGCCCTTCCATCCGGTAATCATCGCACCCAGGCATTCCAGTTCTTGGCAGGAAGCAGCATCACCCAGCACCAGAACATTGTTTTTAAACGGCTTTATTATGGGCGAATAAATATGCTCAATTGCGGCAAATTCCCGTGTCTTCTTCGCCTTCTTAAAACTGATGGCAAACCGGGAATCAGTCATCAACTTCTCTGCGGCGACATTTAAATCAAGGGAGCTTTCAAAAGTCAAAAACAACGCATTCCATTCATCTCCTTCTGGCCGGGGCAGACAGAATATGTACACCGGCATCTCATCAACGAAGCCGACTCCGGTCAAGATCACATCATCCCGCGTTTTTCGCGGATCAAATCCCTTTACAAAAAAGGACTTTACATAAATATTTGCAATGTGCTTTCGGTCGTGGTTAAAACCAAGCTTCTGAACAACACGCGAGTTGGTCCCATCAGCCGCGATCACAAATGAGCTGTGAATCTGTTTTCCTCCGGCAATGGTAATTACTTCCGGACCAGCCCAGGTGATGTCAGTGAATTCAGTATTTTCACATATATCAACGCCATATTTCTGGGTCTCTTTGAGCAAATCTGCCAGTAACATTTCCTTATCATACACCAGTGCTATCGGCGCTTTAACCATGCCAGGTAGAGGTGGCGCATATCCTTCAGGGTAGCCAAAATGAATATTATTCATGAGCGGTGACACAAGATACCAGTCATAAAGATTTTTAATGGGACCGCTGTAGGGGAAGCTGAGCCCTACATTGGGAAAGCAAAATCTTCTGTCGCGTTCATTATAATGGAAAAGATTTCCAAAAAAATACTCATTGGGCGGTAATAACGATTGACCGCATGTTCGCCCTATGACCGACACTTTTTCCTTTCTTTCCAGCACCGCAACACTGAATCCATTTTCTGCAACAGCCCGTGCAGCTAACAATCCTGCAGGTCCGGCACCTACAACCACGACATCATAACGTTCTTTCATAAATGAATCTCCTTCCTCTGTCCTCAATATTGACGGCAATGATTAGCAACTGAGATTACATGCGATTCCTCTGGGAAACGCTTGGTCTTCATATTCATTTACGTTTTTTTTTAAAACATTTTTACCGCACCCATTGCTCTTTTTTGCATAGGTTGCACATCAGGCTTTTGATTCCGTGACGTTATCCATATTGCATTCTCAATGGCGCTATTGTATGCTGATTAACAAGGTTTTGACAAGACATTTGATAGCAACAGGGGTCAAGAATTTTTTTCCAATACGACAACATGGGGAAATATATGCAAAGCACACTCAGGACCTTCCTTAAAGAAATCAATGAACATATTCTCCACATCACAAAACCGGTTGATCCGCTGACTCAAGTAGGCGATTTATGCTCCCAGATCAAACAGCCTGTAATGTTTGAAAATATCCAACGCTATCCCGGGTGGAAAATTTGTGATTTGTTAGTATGCGACCGGCATAGACAGGCTATTGCCTTAAAAACAACCCCAGGCAATGTTGTTGCCCATCTTGCAAAAATGATAAACAAGGGTCCGGGAAAAACCAGATTAGTTAAAACAGGGCCAGTTAAAGCAAAAAAGCTGAGCGGTAAACAGGCTCTTTTCACAAAAATTCCCATTTGCATCCACAGCCCGTATGATGGCGGTCCGTATATCGGCTCTGGTATGTGTGTGGTAAGAGATCCGGACACCGGCCACCAGAATGTAGCAATACATAGAATTCATATTAAAGGGCCATCGCACGCTGCGGTGTCATTATTCTCGCCGCATAGTAAAGCAATACTGCAGAAGTACGCTGAAAGAAAGCAATCAGCCCCAATGGCAGTGGTGATCGGGCATCATCCATGTTTTGAAATTGCCACGAACTATTTTGGACCGCACGACACCTGGCATGAGCACGAGCTTGCCGCAACACTGCTTGATGAGACGATTGAAATGGTGCGCTGCGAACATTCTGATATTGTCGTTCCAGCACACGCAGAAATAATACTTGAGTGTGAAATTAAGCCTGGTGCTACTGAAATGGAAGGTCCATTTGCTGAGTTTCACAACTATTATGCATCAGAGCCGTCCCCAAAGCCGCGGCTTGACCTTAAATCAATTACCATGCGCCAAGATGCCATTTACCGCCATCTCAACGCAACACCTTACACCGACCACCAACCGCTGGCAGTCCTGCCCAGCGAGGCACGCCTGTTTGATCAGCTCACGCGCAGAGGTTATCAAATTAACGACGTGTTTATTCCTCCCTGGGGCGGTCTTTTTGTAACAATCATTCAAATGAAGGCACTTGTTGAGGAGCAGGTTCGCGAAGCCCTCTTGACGACCCTGTTTAGCCCGGCACTGTTATTTACCAAAATTGCAATAGCAGTTGATGATGATATTGATATTTATGATGCGCAAGACATTATCTATGCGTTGGGGACCAGGGTAAATCCAGTGAAAGATATAATGCAGATACATAGTACTCAGGGCATCCCGTATGATCTTTCACTTCCATTGATACCGGAAGCGCCACCGTTGCGAACCGGGGGAAAACTTGCCGTAGATGCCACCAAGCCGCCATTAGCTAAAAAAGAATTACGCGAAAAATTAAAGCGACCAAATAAGCAGGGGTGGGGAAAGGCCAGGCTAAAGGATTTTATTTAACTGGCAGATGACGGAATACTGAGTGCAACATAATTGGTAAAAATGTGCATGAACCGCCTTTTACTCCTTATTTTTTTTTCACATCAACCGGTGCCATACCACACATCTGCCGTAATCCATTAATCGCATCTGCAATTTGCTGAGGCATATTTTCAAGCTCTTCTTGGGTAAAAACCGAACGCCCAGGCGCACAGACGCCATTCGGGTCAAGCACCTTTCTAAATTTTCTCAGCAAAAGATGAACGTTGGGACCCATTTCGGGGAAAAATGAGGTAAGCGGTTCCAGCGAGGCGCCAAATCCGGTAACTCCCGGACCAATCTTTTGGGCGAAGGTCTGCCCATGGCTAAACATCATGAGTTGCTGGGCCTTCTGCAATAATTGAGGATTCATGCCGTCAGGATACACATCGGCTTCGGTAAAGAAATTTCTCCCAACCGGGTCAGAGGCATACATAAAGGGCGTATTGTCAACACCCCCGCGATCAGTTACATAGGTTTCCCCAATAGCATTTATTGCTGCAGTCCAGATATTTTGTGCGTCTTTACCGATCTCGGCTACCCCGCTGCAAAACCACGTATCAAGATAAAAATGCCGCGACATCCGATAACCGCATACATGTCTGATGCAATCAAGATTCCAGGGGCTGAGCGCTTCCAGTACTTCTGATTTATAATCAGCGCAGAGCAGCGTGCCTCCATATTGTTGGGCAATGTCGCGTATGACTTTCTCCTCGTAATCAAGTTGTTTGTCAGAAGTAATACCCATACTGATTATATAAAGATTGTATGGCGGGAAAAATTTATCGGCAACCCACTTAAGCGTCTGTTCTTGTGTTGCAGAACAATAATACACATTGTAAATACCGGTAGCATTTAACCCAATGCCAATTCCGGCATGGGAGACTTCGCGCAACGCCGCTATTTGATGATCAATGTCAGGAAATTCGACCCAGTGGAGGCGGTGGTTTTCAGGCGGTGGTGCATGGTCAAACCGATCATCGCGGTAATTGCGAATGCATGGCCTTCCTGCTTCAGGTTCTGGAAGGGCCGCACCACCAGGCCAAGGATACAGCTTAATGGAAACTTCGGCCAGAATACCATTACTGCCGGCACTGCCGCGAAAAAGGCTGAAAAGGTCTGGACCCGGCGCATATTCCCAGAAATCATCCATACCCTCATTCGCATGCGAGCCGGTTTTTAGTATCTCGCCGTCAGGAAGCACCACGGTAAAACCAACTATGTTTTTATCTAAAGTTCCATATTTTTTGCTGGTCTGCCAGATACCCGCAAGAACCGCCTGGGAGGCTATTTTACACAGAGAGGTCGCCAGTGGCGTCCCCCCATTCCATAATCCTCGCTTCATGGCTTCAGCTTGCACCTGGCCATAATCTGTATAGGGCTGCACCCGCATGGTCATTGCCTCTTCGTCTATGGCAAGAATTTTGTCCATCCGACTGAAATGAATGCAGATCGTTGGATCCTGCGTCGTGGGCATATTTGCAATGCCGAGCTGGCCATTTGTCATGGGAATGAAAGGTATCTTGAAGGTATTGGCAACCTTCACGATACGTTGTATTTCTGCTGTTGTTGCAGGCAATACGATACAGGCAGGTATGTTTGAAGGATCTTTTGCGTGCTTCTTTAAAAATCCAGTAATGTCTATACCGAAGCGGCTATATGTTTCAATAATAGCGCGATCAGCCGATATATTTTCCTTTCCGACAATGGCTTCAAGACTTTGATATACGTCCTGAGGAATTTTATTGGGAACAACACGCTGGTTCTGCATCATGATTATTACCCAAAAAAGGCATTAGTACCATGGTGAATACCGACGGCGATCAGCTACAGGGTTATATTAAAAACACAACTTTCCCGGATTCATAATGCCGTTAGGGTCTATTTCATTTTTTATCTGCTTAAGTTTCTGTGCATACTGCGGCATACGGGCATACACTAATTCTGCCCACTGCCCGTAGGGCCGGTCAAAAAGGACATTATTTTCTATGAGAATTTTGCTTGCGGCATGCCAGGCGTTATTCACCCGTTCTCTATCAACGGAACCATTACTTTCACTGTGCAAATCAAATTCACAATGAACAGCCCTCCCCCGTTCTAAAACAACAAAATAGCCCCCGACGTCGCGATATGGGTAATTGTATTCCCGCGTAGTCGCACATATTAGATCCTCAATGTCCGGAAGTTTTCTTAACGGCGCCTTAAATGAAAGGTCATGCACGCTGCCCTTAAAATTGAACTTTTTTAACACGCTCCATGGTCTCAGGCATTCTCTGGTAAATATATCATTAAGATCATAATGTTGCGGCATATGCGAATCAATGGTTATGTCCATTTCTCGGCATATGTTTTTCAGTGCTTCTTCCTCATACGCGAATCTCTCTTCAGGATAATAGGGAGATCCGTTGATACCAATAATAACTACCCACGCTGGTAAAGATTCCTGCAGCGACGAAAATTTGGGGGACTCCTTTTTAGGGGCAGGAAATTTATCCGGCACCTGCCATTCTTCATTAAGAATCACCGCCAGATTAAAACGATTGAGGCCAAAGCACTCCCAGCCAATTTCTTTTCTCTGAATTCTTTTAATAAACGCCGGAATTTTTTTGCTGTTTTCAAAAGAGATGAAAAAGCATTTGCGTTTACTTGACAGATATTGAACGCTGATAATCATTTTAGTAAAAATACCAAGGGTTCCCTGGGCGCCAGTCCATAAACGATACAGTGTATTAAACCCGGGGCCGTAAAAACCGCCTGGCCTGCCGCCAAGATTCCAGCAGCCGGTTCGAAAAAGTTCGCCATCAGGCAATACCATTTCAGTATCGAGAATGAGGGCATTGCCGTACTCAATATGCGCTCCGGCAAGCATCGTATCTCGTTCTAAATAACTGGTTAGAACTGATCGCTGCGGCGGCACGCCAAATGGCACCATAAGGCGCAAACCGTGGGCATTAAGGGCGTTCTGCAATTCTTCATAGGTAACACCCGGCTCGACAATGACAAACCAGTCGTCCCTATTTATTTCAAAGTGTTTCATCCGAGTCATATCGATAACAATACCCCCCCGGGATGGCAACGCAGCACCGTGCAGGTTGAGACCTGAACTGTAGGGGGTAATGGGTATCTTGAGGTGATTGGCACGGATGAGCAGCTCCTGGATTTCTGCTGCGGTTTTTGGTTTGACAATAAAATCAGGTTTTATACCCTTTACAAAACTCTGGTCCTGGGCATAGCTGTCACAAATTAACGGATCGTCAATAACATATAAAGGACCCACTATTTGTTCAAGTTGCGCTTTAAGGCTCATTTCACGAATGCTAATTTAAGATTTTAATGGTATGGAGAACTTAGGATTCAATGTTTGTCCTGCTAAGTTCTGCGGCTTCCTGTTTAAGACCCAGTTCCTCAAGTTTTTGACTGGTCGGAATTCCTATTTTGGTATTCCAGCCACGGGCTTGATAATAATCATCCAGCAGCACATCGTTTTCAAAAATCTGACCCTGGCTTGGGCCATTGGTTACCGTCTCCTTGATAAAACGTTCAGGCGCATAATCGTCTTTCCGGCCAAACCCCTCGCGGGTGTTAAACGCGCGCTCAATATTATATATCCGCTCTCCCGCTTGAATGAGATACCCAACATCTGAAAATTCTGAAATGCCGGTTGCTGCACCCAGCAGGAGGGCATATGTTGGCGGCACCATCCAGCCAAATGTAGCGGGAAATCCACACACAATAAGTGAATCATAGGTCGCAGTTATATCCTGTATTGATTTAATAAGAGCCCCCTTGCCCGTCACGCTGAAACGATCAACCGGCTCGGGTAGGCCGAAAAGCTCGTGGGGACAGTAACCGGTCATATGGCTGGCGCCGATATTTGACGTGACAATGTTGAGACCATGCGCCTTTGCGCCTCTGAGCTCATAAGCTGGAATTTCCAGTCCTTTTATCTGCATGGCATATTTTACAGCTCCTGTGCCTATTTTTTCAGCAGCGCGTCGTGTTCCCAGCGCGAGTATGTTGCCAATACCTTGGCGCGTAACAATTTTCAACAATAGCCGGTATGCCGCCTGATGATTGCCCCACGTAAGATCAATGCCATCAAGGTCCTTCTGGGAAAGAATGCCCCGATCATAGAGTTCCATAGCAAATGCGATTACACTTCCCGCTGATATGGTATCCACGCCGTAATCATCACAAATTTTATTTGCTGCGACAATAAACCCCAGGTCTGTATTACCTATATGCACACCGAAAGACCACATGGTCTCATATTCAGGCGCTACTACCGGTGCTCCCTTATATAAACCATCCTTTACTTGAAAAAAGCTGCCGCAGTGAATAAAACAACGAAAGCACCCCTCATCTTTTAAAAATATCTCCTGCAGTTTATCAGGCGTGAGACCGGAGAAATCACTCACCTGACCCAACTGGAAATTCTTAGCTGGATGCATTCCCATTTCATGCAACAAAGCAGTAACGCCCGGCGTACCAAGATGGCTGAAATTCTCATACATAGGTGTTTTAGTGGCGTCAGAGACGATCTGTTTTGTCACGTCGTTAAGCCTATCCTTGTCGGCCACTTCCACTCTTCCCGTGCCCCTGACTGCGATGGCCTTGAGATTCTTGGAACCCATAACAGCCCCGACACCGCCTCTGCTGGCGCTGCGACGCGCATTAAGAATAGAAGCAAACAGCGTTCCGTTTTCTCCGCTCGTTCCTATGCAGGCAACCTGGACTTTGGCATCGCCCAGCTCCGCGCGGATGATTTCCTGAACGCGTTCCGTGTCAATATCCTTTCCCCATAGATGCGAGGCATCCCTGAATTCAACGGCACTATCTTTTATGCAAAGGGTTAACGGCTTTTCGGCTTTACCCTCAATAATAACCATATCATAGCCGGCTGATTTCATTTCATGGCCAAAATCAGCGCCGCCGGTTGAGCGCACAATGGTTCCGGTAAGCGGCGATTTAGTAACCACCATCCAGCGCGAACTTGCCTGGGAAAGTGTGCTGCATAACGGACCAGTAAGAAATAACAATTTATTGTGTTCACCCAGCGGGTCAATGCCTGCAGGCACTTCATCAAAAAGATATTTGGCTCCTAACCCCCTACCGCCAATAAATGATTTTGCGGCGTCTTCTCGCAACGGTTCTATAGATACACGTTTATTTGATAAATTAACTCGAAGAATATTCCCAGTATATCCCTTTAACAAAGCCATATTCACCTCTTGCTGTAATGTTGCCCACTATTCACATTTAACCTGCGGATATTGTAGGTATCCCCCTGAGGAATGAGGGGATGATTGACCACCATCCCCTTTTTCCTCATTACCCGCTCCCCTGGGTCAATATTATCATGTCTGCATTTATTGACAGCACTCCGCTAATGCGGTAAAGCCCCATACCCTATCATTTTACCAAACGGTCAGGCCCATATCTGCGGCAACCGAATTACCGGTCATGCACCCGCTGTCATCAGTAATTAGAAACAGCATCGGTCCTACCAAATCCTCGGGCATTTCACGCCGCTTGATGATCTGCCCGCCAATAACCGCTTCCTCAGCCCCCGGAACATTCCCCAGAATGCCAATTGTCGCTTCATCCCAGGTTCCCCCAGGCATCAAACAATTTACCCGGATGTTATTTTCAATGCACAGAGGATCGGCAGCCAGACAACGGGTAAAACCCACAAGCGCAGCCTTGCCGGTTATATAAGGGAGCAGCGGCAATTTGGGATAAAGCCAGATGGTTGAACCAATATTAAGAACAACCCCTTTTTTTTGCTTGGCCATTTCAGGTATGATCGCGCGGCACATTAAAAAATTACCGGTAATGTTCACATCCATAATGCGGCGCCATGTTTCTACCGGTATATCCATAAACGGCATGAGCTTTAAATCGCCAAATATCGCAGCACAATTAATAAGCACATCAATTTTGCCAAATTTTTCCATTGTTTTTGCGGCAATATTTTTGGTATCAGCTTCGCTTGAAATATCGCCTTTAATTGCAATAAAATCTGCGCCTTTTGCGGTAAGCTCGGAAATTGTTTTGTCGCACGATTTATCAAAATAATTAATGGCGAGCTGTGCTCCCTCATCGGCAAGCGCATTGGCAAAACATTTCCCAATGCCGGTTGCCGCGCCTGTTAAGACGACAACCTTATTTTTAACTCTGTTGGCCATAATAAATCCTCCTCCTTGTGGGGTTTAAATGTACATTATCTATTGGGGAAACCAGCCGACGCTGCATCGCGCAAAATATCCGCCGGGCTTTCCTGCTGCATGCGCCCCAGGCCGGCAAGCACCTGCGGCATTTCTTTTTGAATTTCGGGCACAACACCGCCCAATGCCTGTCCCAATTCGCCGAATAACGTATAAGGGTGAATGCTTGCCTTCAATACCATGTTGAGCTTGCTGAAAAGATAGCCTATTTCCTGATTATTAAGAATAGCGCCCAGCATGTAATTGCCCATGATCTGATCCCGCTTATAGTGAGGGCTGTTAAAGAAATGTTTGTTCCAAAATTCAAGATAGCTGCTAATGCCATCCTCGTTCGGTTTTCCCTCATCCAGGGCATAGGCAACTGCCATTGCTGCTTTGCCTCCTGAAAGAAGCGCACCGAAATTTTCCGATTCCTGGCACCAGATGGTATCCCCGACGAGCAGCACATTGTCTTTAAACGGCTTTTCTATTGTTGACCACATATTGCCGCACGACGAATTGACCAGTTTTGCCTCTGCGTTTTTAAACCAGGGCAGATTAGTTTCACGGGTGAAGTATTCATAAAATTTAAATAGGTCAACGCGGCAATCGAGGCATATAAATACTACCGCATGCTCGTTTTCATAAGGCCGCGGCACCAGCGCAGTAATAACACCTGTTTTTTCATACTGCGCTATTACGTAATAGACCGTGTCGGGATCAGGAACCTGAAGATTCCGCATATAGTAGCCCAGAACATTCATGCTTGAATAATAGCCCCGGTTCTTATTAAAACCCAATACCTGGGCAATACGCGAATTTGCTCCGTCAGCGGCAATACAAAAAGTGCCGATGAATGTCTTGTCGTGAGCGATGACGTTTACTGCGCCATTGCTCTTTTTGATATCTTTTACCGTGGTGCCAGCAAACACGTCAACGCCAGCAGCCTGTGCCTGATGTAACAGAGAGGCGAATGCTTTTGATTTATCCAGCGCAATGGCAATGCGCCCTCTGTCTCCCCGTTTTTTTTGCTCGGCAGCAATACCAAATCGCAGACAATTGCCGTCCACAGAATAAAGATGAAACGCATAAATATTGCGATGCGGGCCTTCATATTTAAAAGAAAGTCCATTATGGGCAAAACTCATGAGGCCGGTGGCGCTGTTAAAAAGTATGCGGTCATCAAGATAATCTTCCCCCATGGGAAGAATCATCTGGGTATCAGCCCGCCGCTGTGCAGTAATGTCATGCTTCATTTCAATCAGCGCGGTTTTTAGTCCAACTTCTCCGGCTGTCTTCGCAGCCATAAGGCCGGCAAACCCTGCGCCGACTACTACCACATCATAATGTTGTGCCATGGAAACCTCCTGTACTGATTTGAATCTATTAACGGATTAATTACAGGGAAAGGGCATTTACTGGACACGCGCGAACGCAGATTTTGCAGTCATTGCAATTCTGGTTGACCTGCGCCTTGTCCTGCGCACCTAAAACAAGCGCACACACCGGACAAATATTGATACACCCGCCACATCCAGTACAGAGCTCAGTATTGATTTTTACCATGCACATCCCTCCTTTCTCATGCAGCATTCTCAGAGAAATCAGCGAAATAATGATGGTTCTATTGTTTTAAAATAGCATGAGCAGCCTGTGCCAAGTCGTGAAATAACACATTGAGCGGAGCCATATTAAAAGCCAGTATCTTTGGTATAATGGTAGGCCGTTCAACCGCCATTTTGGGCAAAATGTGGGGAAGTTCGGCGCCCAGCATATCAAAGGTAGTATATGCATTCAGTTTGCCGGGAAAGGGTTTATCAAAATGGCTGAGAAAATAGTTAATATCCTCAGTAGTCATAATGTAGCTTAAAATAAAATTTTTTATGTAGGCTGCATGATTGTAGGAATCGCAATAGGAAGACTTCCACCAGTCCAGATAGGTTTTCACACCATCGCGGTTTATTTTTCCGTCAATAAGCGCTTCGGTTACTGAGTGCGCAGCTCTCCAACCGGCCATGAGGCAGCCGGTATTTTCCGCTTCCTGAGTCCAACTGGTATCGCCAATAAGAAGCACATTATCCTTATACGGATCACGAATGGGGGAATACAATTGTTCCACGGCAGCATGCTGACCAATGACGGTTGCCTCGTTAAACCGTGATGCAAAAGTGCTGTTATGCATAAACCGCTGCATGGTGTCTTCCAGATTAATGTGCGGATCAAGGCAGATGGCCACCACGTGAAATGCCTGGTCACGACCGGCAAGCGGGGAAATACCAATAAATGCCGGATCAGGCATCCCGTAAAGAATTTGACTGAAGGCGTTAGTATCGAAACCGGATACATTTGCAACTGTTTTGCCGTACACTAAAAAAAGCCCCAGATATTCACGGCTCTTATTGAAACCAAGCGTTTCGGCGATACGCGAATTGACGCCGTCTGCAGCTATAACAAAAGGGGCGTTGAAGGTACCCTTATCGGTAATGACTGATGCACCGTTTTTTTTCTTCGTTATACCCATTGCATTAGTCCCGGCAAACACGTTAACACCGGCACGCACAGCCTCTTCTACCAAACCTGTTATCAATGCTCCCTTGTCATGCACCAGCGCAATCCGGCGGGGCGTTTGTTTTGTCCTCTCGTTATCAGCATCACCGAGGGCAATGCGGTGCCCATTGGGGGCATAGATGTGATAGGCATAAAGGTCCTTATAACCGCCATACAGTTTAACGCTGAACCCGTTCACCGGGAAATTAAGCCGCCCGTCTCGTTGATTAATACCCATCCGGTCGCCAAAATAATATTCATTCAAAACCAGCAGCATCATGCAACAGGAACGACCAATAGTGCCGATATTTTGTTTACGCTCAATAAGCGCAACGTTCAAACC
Source organism: uncultured Thermodesulfobacteriota bacterium (assembly GCA_964594075.1). GTDB lineage: Bacteria > Desulfobacterota > WTBG01 > CAIYCZ01 > CAIYCZ01 > CAZQKW01. The sequence continues at coordinate 92,769 of CAZQKW010000002.1, forward strand.
ATTTTCACCCGCAGTCTTTGCTGCCATTGCGCCCGCCGGACCGGCACCAACGACTATCACATCATAGTGTTTTGCCATGTGTTAACCCTTTTTGCTATGGAACTGGCATTTCTTGCTGTTAAGTTTTTTATGACAACTCTTATCGCTCACACTAATTGCTAATACATTAGCAATTCGGAAAACCGGTTCGCTTGAATGGATTCATAATCACGTCAATTGGGAGGGTGCTCATCTGCATCATCTTGGCCAAAACATCAGGCCGTTCTTTCTGGATTCTATCAACCTTTTGTGCAATGGCGCCATTTATATATTTATAAAGATTAAAAGGGTTGAGGGTGCAGGGCAGCGTTTCTGTGACCAGTCTGAAGAGATAGTTTGACTCTTCTTCTCCGATCAGTGGACTAACCATGATTTGCAAAAATTCGCTATAATTCTGTGCCTGAGGAAAATGACGATACCACCAGTCAATGTAGTGTTGCACCCCTTCCTGATTCAATTTTTTTTCTTTAAACGCTTCTGCAAGGGCGTAACCGGCTTTAAGTCCAGCCATCATGGAACCGGTGCACTCCGCCTCAATCGTCCACCCGGCATCGCCGACAATTAACACATTATCTTTATAGGGCGTTGGGACCGGCGACCAAATATTATGCACATGCGCCAATTCTTTGCGCACTTTTGGCGCCACAAACCATGATTTAAAAGGGCTTTCGTAGATAAAATAATCAAGGCGTTCCTTGTAATCAATCTCAGGATGAGCAGCGCCGCCGACATAAACCCAGTATTCATCTTGAGCAAATGGACTTGGTTTAAGAAAATAGGAAATTGGATAACCTGATTTTTTTTCATACAGAGTGGGCATGATTAGCACATACGGATGCGGCAGCTGCAGACCGGTCATATAATAGTTTATGCCCTTCATGGTGCCAAAAAAGCTGCGCTGTTTATTCAGGCTAAGTATTTTTACCAGGCGTGAATTAACCCCATCTGCGGCAACAGAAAAAATGCTGGTAAAAACTTTGCCGCTGGCAGTATATATTTCATTCACGGCACCCTTTCTTCTGTGGTCAACGACATTCTCACCGTTAAAAATCTCTGCGCCCGCAGCTTGTGCATCCCGCAAGAGACTGGCAAGGAGATGGGTTTTGCTGTAAGCCATGGAAAGACGGCCCTGGTCTCCTTTTGCCACATTCGCATCATAATCTCCCAGCCGTATGTAATGGCTTGCATCTGAGGTATAAATGTGCCAGCCGTAAAAATTTTGATAAGGACCGTCATATTTTAAAGAAAAGCCCGTAACCGGAAATATGAAACGGCTCTGCCGTTCGTTAAAGAACATTCGTTCGCCAAAATAATAATCGCTCTCTACCGCAAACATTGTGGCACAACAGCGCTGCACCTCTGTAATCTGTTCCTTTCGCTCTATCAGCGCAACCTTTAGTCCGCTCTCCGCAGCAACTTTCGCGGTCATGAGACCGCCGGGACCAGCTCCTACTACAACAACATCATACGTCTTCGCCATTATCAATTCCTCCTGTCCAATGTCTGATTCGCGCCAACCCCCTCAAATATGAGGTGTATAACCTCCCGAATTCTGCTGATACATTCTTTTTTTGTTTTAATAAACCCGTTTAACCAGTAAATGACATACATAGTATATATGGCAAATATCATATCTGCCATACACCGGGAATCAACACAACGCTTAATTTCATGCCTCTGTTTCGCCTCATCAATAAGGCGGGAAAGTGATTGAATGAGGAGTAATTCGTTTTTATTGTTGCGTGTGCCGATGGTATCAAAGCGCTCTTTGGCAAGAACACGCGAAAATTCTTTATTGCGAAAAATGTATTTCAGGTAGGTAAATATAACCAATTCCAGTTGATCAAACAGTGTTTTTTGTAATGCGATTTTTTCTTGAATCTCTCTTCTGCTGTTAGCTATCTCCTGATCAACAAAATACAGCAGCACATCTCCCTTTTTTTCAAAAAAACTATAAAAGGTGCCTTTGGCAACCCCTGCCTGCGAAGTAATGTCTTCGATACTCGTCTTATCAAATCCCTTTTTTATAAACAGCTTAATGGCCGCATTAAGAATCCGTTTCTTTTTGTCCTGCTTTTTTGTTTCGCGAAGGCCGCCCATGCATTATGCCCTTCTCCGTAATTTTGGCTGTTTTTTATCTCTATGCTACTTTACACGCCATGTCAATTAAAAAATTGAATGCGGTCAATTTTTTGACGTATTTTAAGCTTTGACCGGTTTCATGCCGCGCAAGCCGCGCTTTGTAAGCGAGGTCAAGCATGTATCTGAAAAAAATAACTGAGCTCCGGGAAGCCCCGCCATGTAGGCGGGGAGCTTCACTATTATTTTAATCCCCGATTTCATTATAAGATATGGCAGGAGATACCAGAACGGGTCGCCAGGCATATCGGCAGATAATACAAAAAGCAATTAACCAAGGAGTAGGCAATCCGCTTGAGCTGGGCAAAGGCAGAGGCATTGTCGATGAGAATGATCTTTGAAGATCGCTTGCTTTGCGTTCCCGCGAGGGCGTAACATGATAGAGAGCGCCACTGAATTTTATCCGTAATGGACGTGCCATGCGATCTAATTATTACCAATAGAAGATATATGCCAAGAATAAACAAGTTGCTGCAGCAGGTGCAAAATCCATGTGTACAATAGCTGCAACAATCTTATTATTTCTTTTTGGTTTCAGTATCAAGACATCGAAAAGTTTGCAGCTTAGGGTGTATGCTTCTTATGTTGCTTTCAAAATAAGCCATTGGGCAACAGCCCGTTAAGAAGCAACCCTATGTCACTACTATCTTTACATGATAAATTAACATAAAATTAATATAAAAAATAACCTTTTTGGGCTATTGACAGTTAATTGGTTCTATATATAATATTTTCTACTTATGACAGCAACAAGCTTTTTTATATTCCCCAAATTGCCTCAAAACGGCTAAAAGTAAGCGGCATTGAGCTATTTTGTGTCAGGACTTATATCTAATGATTTGAATATGCGCAAAATGCTGTCCAAATGAAAAAGTTGTTTTGGACACGTTCGATATCATAAATTTATCTTTTTATCAGCTTGTGTGCTGGGGGTTTTTAATTTTAAAAACGACAAACAGAAAAGGAGGGCTTATGAAAAAAATGTTATTTTCAGTAAGTTTAAGTCTACTTCTTTTTGCAACCGCTGCGTATGCTGAGGAGATTAATTTACCGGATATTTCCTTTGCTGAAAATGGCATCACCATCAACAGCACAACAACACCCACGGGAAGTTTTATATATCGCATCATAGACGACACTGTAGTAATCATCGGTTATGAATGTCCTGGTGGACCTGCTATAATCCCATCTACCATAGAAGGTAAGCCTGTAGTCCGCATTGAGGATTATGCGTTTTCTGGATGCACTGCTTTAACCAGCGTGACCATCCCCGACAGTGTTACGAGCATTGGGGATGAAGCTTTCTACGGGTGTACCCGTTTGACTAGCATAGTCGTTGACCCAAATAATAGAATCTATAGCAATAGTAGTATGGATGGTGTGCTATATGACAAAGCTATCACAGTGCTTATTCTATGTCCTGAGGGAAAGCCTGGCGCACTTACCATCCCCGACAGTGTTACGAGCATTGAGAGATATGCGTTTAGAGGATGTACTGCTTTGACCAGTGTGACCATCGGGAACAGCGTTACTGACATTGATTATAGATTTCAAGGATGCACTGCTTTGACCAGCGTGACCATCCTCTGCAGCGTTACTGGGGCTGGGTCGTTTGAAGACTGCACTTCTTTAACCAGCGTGACCATCGGAAACAGTGTCAAGAGCATTGAGAGTTATGCGTTTCAAGGATGCACTGCTTTAACCAGCGTGACCATCGGAAACAGTGTCACGAGCATTAAGGATTATGCGTTTTCTGGATGCACTGCTTTAACCAGCGTGACCATCCCCGCCAGCGTTACGAGCATTAAAGTTTCGGCGTTCAAAGGATGCACTGCTTTAACCAGCATAGTCGTTGACCCAAATAATAGAATCTATAGCAATAGTAGTATGGATGGTGTGCTATATGACAAAGCTATCACGGTGCTTATTCTATGTCCTGAGGGAAAGCCTGGCGCACTTACCATCCCAGACAGTGTTACGGGCATTAAGGATTGTGCGTTTCAAAGATGCACTGCATTGACCAGCGTGACCATCGGAAACAGTGTCAAGAGCATTGAGGATGATGCGTTTTATGGATGCACTGCTTTAACCAGCGTGACCATCCCCGCCAGCGTTACGGAAATTGGAATTAGTGCGTTTTATTATTGCACTGCCTTGACCAGCGTGACTATCCCCGAAAGCGTTACGAAAATTGGGTCTTGTGCGTTTCAAAGATGCACTGCTTTGACCAGCGTGACCATCCTCTGCAGCGTTACTGGGGCTGGGTCGTTTGAAGACTGCACTTCTTTAACCAGCGTGACCATCGGAAACAGTGTCAAGAGCATTGAGAGTTATGCGTTTCAAGGATGCACTGCTTTAACCAGCGTGACCATCGGAAACAGTGTCACGAGCATTAAGGATTATGCGTTTTCTGGATGCACTGCTTTGACCAGCGTGACCATCCCCGAAAGCGTTTCTAGCATTGGGCATGGTGCGTTTTATGAATGCGCTGCTTTGACTACCGCATATTTTCTTGGAAATGCACCTTATATGGGGGACGGTGTTTTTGACGGTTGCTCAATTAATTTTATCATTTGCTATATTCCCGGGAGAACAGGGTTTACCACACCTTCTTGGTGTGGCTATCCTACGGCAGCCTGTGCAGAACCGAGCACGACTTCGGTGCCTACGACCACGACCTCGGTGCCTACGACCACGACTTCAGTGCCTACGAGCATGACTTCGGTGCCTACGACCACGACTACAATATTAGAACCATCCCTATGTGCCGCGGAGGCAATCTATGGTGAGAGCGCTGAACAGACAGAGTTACTGAGAAAGTACCGGGACAAGGTATTGAGTAAAACTCCCGAGGGGCTGGAGCTTATAAATACCTATTATAAATTTTCCCCGACTGTAACAAAGTTATTAGAACAGAGGCCGTTGTTAAAGAAAAGGGCTAAAGAAGTTATAGATAGCATGCTGCCGGAGATAAGAAAGAAGGTAGAGGAAAGCGACAACGAGCCGTAATGCATAAACAATTGTACGTAAAGGCGGGGCCATTTCTGACCCCGCCTTTTTAAAAAGCTGTAAGGCAATGGGGTCAGGTCTTGCTTTTTGCCAGTGTCTAAATTCTATAAATTCTGCTAATCGAAGAGTAGTGCATGGCCAAATGATCTGCAATGTCTTTCGGACTATATCCCTACACCTCTATCGCTTCTGGTATTTTCTGTTTTCTTGATTTTTTTAGTATGCTGTCTCCTGTCTGTATTTTTTTTATTTGCATTTTCACTGACTCTCCAATTCACCTACTTTACAGTGCCATTTAAAACCCTGCTGCAGAAAAGCCGGCACAACAATTGAATAAAAACTGCCTCCCCTCACCAGGGATCCGCAAACAATTCTGTTTCACACATTTGGAAACCCGGCACGGCGGATGCTTTCGCCAATTTCATCAAATTTGCTGCGCAGGGCAAACAGTTTGTCCATTACTTCAGGCCGTTCATTATAAATTCGCGGAAACAGTTCGGCATAAGTGTTCCCCAAGGTGTTAAAGAGCGTGAAGAAATTCATAGTTGCCGGAAACGGCTTGTCAATAAGCGCGGCAAGATAATCAATCTCTTCCGTTGAAAGGTATGATTGAAGAATAGTGCCTCCACCTCCCATCGGTCCAAATTCGTATGAACCGTAGGGTTTGTAGAAATTCCTTTCCCACCATTCAAGATAGCTTGCAACACCATCCTGATTATATTTTCTATCTTTGAGCGCAAGCGTAAGGACATTACCCGCTTTCCACCCAGTGCACAGGGATGCCATGTTGCTGAACTCCATCGTCCAGGCAGCGTCACCAATAATTAAAATGTTATCTTTGAAAGGTATCTGAATGGGCGAGAGAATGTTGGAAACACAGTTTATAACGTCAATTCTCTGACATTCAGAAAACCAGGGAGAATAGACGTCATTGCGGTAAATAAGGTCTTGCAGGCTTTCATTGAGATCTGACATTGGGTTTGAATTAAACGCGCTGACATGATACATGCCCTTTTCATAGGTGTCATAAATCGCATAGGTGTCTTTTTCGGTAATAATAAAATTGAAACTGCCCGGATCTATGGGAATATTCCCTTTCAGCATCCAAGTGAGATACCGATAGGTGCCTCTAAACGAGCGCTCGCCATTCAGCCCTAAAAGGCGCACCGTGCGGGAATTAACGCCATCGGCGGCAACTGCAAAATGCCCTTCAAAAATTTTATCTTTGCCCGTGATAAACACCCGGTCGCCGTCTTTACGAATAGCAGTCAAATTTGTTCCGGGGAAAATTTCAACTCCGCATCTTTCGCATTCTTTAAGCAATCCCTCAAGCAACGCTTCCTTGCTTATGAATATCCCCACCCGAACTTCATCGCCCTTTTTCTGTGCGGTCTCCCAGTCGCCAAACAGAATGCGCTTTTTCCCCGGGCTGTAAAGCTGAAACCCATATATGTTCGCATAGGGCCCCGTGTATGACACTGAAAACCCATCGGTGGCAAAGCTGAGCCTCCGGCGTTGCGCATTGAACAGAACCAGACGGTCGTATAAATATTCATTGACGCCGATCGCCCCGCCATCAGCACGGCGAATTCTGGGAATATTGCTTTTTCTGTCCAGCAGCGCCACGGCAAATCCGTTTTCTCCCAATACTTTTGCCGCCATTAACCCTGCCGGCCCGGCGCCAACCACAACCACATCATAGCGACTTGGCATATGTAATACCCTATGACCATCCGGCTTTCTAAATTAATTGTCAGATTTTTGCGGGGCACGTACTGGGCATACCTTAATGCAGATGCCGCATTCGGTGCACATTTTATTGTCAACCGTCACGATGTCATTAATCATGCTGATAGCAATGACCGGACATAAATCAATACATCCGCCGCAACCGGTGCATTTGTTTGTATCAATAGTAACCATTCTGTATCCCCTTTCCTGAGAATTATTACCTGAAAATATATCAGGCAGTAGGTTTATGATTTACGGCTTCCCTTTCTTTGCTCACAATGGTTTTCATTGCTTCCATGCGGTGGAAGTTAAACAGGGCACGTTTAAATTTGTCCCTGAAGCCTTCGGCCTGCTGGTAATTCTTAAACGCATTGCCATAGGCAAACCTTTTGCGGTCATCACTGCTGTCGCTCCATCCCAACGATCGAACTTCCCCAAATTCGTCTATATACCAATAGGTTTCATTTAAAGCCGGAATCCAGCGCGCCTTCACCTCCAGATATCCTTCTTCATCAAGCACATCTGCTATATAAATGCTGCTGACTATCTCCCAACTGCACTGTCCGTCAATTTTTTGCAATTTTATATAGTTGCCTGACGGTGATATTTCAAGAACTTCTGCCTCAATAGGCGGCACCTGTGTTGACAGGGTCATAGTATATAACACGCGCTTGCCCAAAAGCATTTTCTTTAATTCTTCTTTAGTTACCATCTATGTTCCCTCCTTGTTCCAAGGTGAAAAACGCACCAGACCTTTTTGTCTTTTGACCTCTGCACCATTAGACTGTTCGCCTGTTGTTAAAACTCTGCTGAAGGCGGAAAACTGAGAGCTATGAGCACTTGGGGCGGTATCCCGGCCTCAAGCCCGAGGCGAACCGCCTTGTCCTTAATAGTAATATATTCCAGCCATTTACTATTTCGGCGAAGCTTCAGCTTACGGTCTTCTTCGGTATAAGGCGTACTTTTTCTGTTGGCTATAATATTCAGATACCCTTCAAAAAACGTCTGGTATGCTTTTATAAAAAGCTCAATTTCAGCACCCGTAAGGCTCAGCAGCTTGCATCCGACTTTAGCAGCAAGCGGGACGTCCCAGTGTGCCATGCCGTAATGTTCATCAAGCCCCTCCCGCATTTTGTCCCGATCGCGCGAAAATTGGTCGGCAACACCATCCATAAGTTGTCTCATTTTTTCCAAATCAGCAGCAACTTTTACTGCCGGAAACAAATCAAGATTCATGTGATAGGGACCGGGCCCTTCCAAAGACCATTCGGTATTAAAATGGCCCATAGGGCAGAATGGATTTTCGGGAAAAATTTCCATTTGATACACCATATAATCTACCGGCTTATCGCCTATCGGCGGTTTTAATCCTTTAAATGTTAAATGGGTTATAGCTGCTTTTTCAAATGCCCCGCCGCGGATGGTTCGCACCTCTGCCTGATGGTTTCCGAACGGCGTAATTTCACTGGTATATGCTGCACCGCCTGAAACTTTGAGCAGTTCGTTTACAGCCCGCTCTTTCATTTCTTCAACAAATTCTACTATTCTCATCCAATACCTCCTCCGGGTATTCGTGGCTCCTCGCGTGTGCCGCAAGAGGCTGCCGAACAATTCACTGGTTACGGCTTACACGCCAAGTTTCATTATTTGCTGCGCGTTCCCCCCCAGCACTGCAGAGACCTCTTCCTGCGTAAAATTTATACCGTCAGGGGATTTGACGGGTAAATCTTTAATCATCTGCACCCAGTCGGCATTAGACATAAATGAGCGAAAAGAAGGACTGTCAGAGCCGAAATATATTCTTTCAGATCCTGCAAAGTCAATAAGGTCCCGCAATGATTTGCAGAACCGCGGATAGTTTTTTATTGCGATAAGCTGCCAGGCGGAAATGTCTGCAAGAATGTTAAGCTTGGTGGTCATGACCGAGAGCATCTGCTGATAGCCGAATATACCGCCGCTATGGGCGGCAATAACGGGAAGCTCAGGGAAATCTGCACCAAGATCATCAAAATGAATCGCCTGAGAATATTTGCTTCTGAGGGGCACCATCATAGAACCTGAATGTATAATAACGGGAATTTTCCATTCACACGCCTTTTCCAATAACGGATAGACTTCCTTCTGGTTGGGGTAAAATCCGGCAGTGGGGTGAAGCTTAAGACCTTTCATTCCCCAATCTTCCACACATTGCCGAAAAAGATCTACAGCATTTTTGCGCCGCGGGTCAATACCGGCAAAGGCGACAAGTCGCTGCGGATGCTTCCGCGCAAGCTCGGCGTGCAGTCGGTTCACTTCTTCCATAGAAACTTCCTGCCCAGGGAAAGCATACTCAAAGTCAACCGGCAAGAGAACGCTCAATGCAATGCCCGCATCATCCATTTCGCGAAGCAGACTCTCCGCCTCAGGATCATCACTGGCATCAATAAGTCCATCACCCACTTCTTCGTTTGACTGCTGAATGCCGTGCTTGGCAAAATCATAGGTTAGAAACCGTGCTATCCCGTAAAAAAATTCTTTCGGCAGCCACCCTTTGCCAAAAATATGGGTATGTATGTCTATAATCATAGAAATGTTCCGTGCTGAATATTATTAAGATATTGCTTTGTCTTCGATCAACTGAATAGCAAGCGCCATCGTGCCTTTCCACGTTTTTGGCTTCTGGGTATCAGCGCTAAATCCTTTAATCCACACAATTTTCCATTGATCATCGGCTGTGAGAAATGCCAAATCCTTGCAAAGCTGATCTACACAAACACCCATCCCTTCGAGTGACGCAATTTTCAACTCAGGTGCCCGGCATTTTCCCTCGCCTAAACATGCCTCAGGATAACAGGCAAAGCAAGGGCCGCCGGCAAACTTCTGAATCACCGCCTTTCTGCCGCATAGCGCATTGACCTCATCAGCCAGTTTGTTCAGCAGATGAAATTGCGCTCCTGGATTTCCGCTGCTCATACTGATAGATGGTCGTGTCTGTAATACAAAAAAGATGTCCGACTGATTCAATAGTTCTTGAACCTTATCCGCTGAAGGTGTGAATGGCGGACAACATGAAAAATTGCCAACACCGGCACATTTTCCAAAGGTTCCTTCACCAGAGCCGTAAAAAAGCCAGTACGGCAAAGAACACATATCTTGGATACGGCTATCAACAATGACAATTGCCGGCGGAAGAATGCCGCACCGGGATATTCTTTTTGCAAAAGGAAGACGAATGCTTCGAATATGCTCAAGAGAAAGCAATCTTTTAAGTTCGGGAAAACCGTCGAGCAGTATATGCGCTTTCTGATAAAGCTGCTGCTTATCCTGCGCTGAATATTTTTTACTGACCGGATGGTCGCGAACAATGGATTGAGCAATATTTTCAATGGAATAATTTACCGTCAATTTTTGCGGCGCCATGAATTCTCCTTTTTGGGCTGGAGATTTCTTCAATATGAAATGCACAAATAAAACTGCATATCCAACTCCTGATTTATTATGGTCTTTTTATTATTCAATACAGTTTTTGTCAAGAACTTGCTCTATTGGAGATTCCTTTAAAAAGTTGGTTTGCGGTGGTTTTAGAGCGCATTGGGGTTTTGCTGTGCCACAATATACTATTTACTTAATTTCCCTGCGATGGTGCTTCGCGGTGCAACTGCTCTGTGTTGCCATTTTCTTGCTGCTATGTTGTTTGTCAATTATAGCAGAAGAATTTCTGGTGAAACCTTGGTCTGCTTGAGCTTTATTTTTGATTAAATATTTTTCCCACCTCTCCAAATAAAAACTTGATTTTCGTTTTAGAAACAGTTATATAGTAACAAACAGTATAAATATTGTGAAGTGATTGACGCGCTGGTAACGGCGCTATCTTATTTATTTATGCGGTACGCTGTAAGGTTTGGTATTTCTTGTAGTAGATTTAATGTGGTGATTAGTACAAAAGTCATTTTAAATGCATCTGCCAGAGAGACCTCCTTTCAAGCAGTACGAGAATCATAAAGAAAGGAGGTTGAGAGCAATGGTTGAAGGTAAAGTGAAGTGGTTTAATGAGAAAAAAGGATTTGGTTTTATTGAGACGAGTCAAGGTGATGTTTTTGTCCATTACAGCGTTATCGAGGGCAACGGTTACCGTTCCCTGAATGAAGGCGATATGGTAAGCCTTGAAATCCAGAATGGACAAAAGGGACTTCAGGCAGCAAAAGTAAAGAAGCTGTAAAAAATCACGTTACCGTAAAAGCGCTTCAGATAATTTTCTGAAGCGCTTTTTTCTTAACAGTCAATGAACAAGCAATTTAAAAAATGTCCTGCTATAATTTTTCTTGTGAATAATTAAATTAAAAGCTATATAAAAATAATATACAAATTGGTTTAAGTTATTTAAATCAGAGCACAAAAGCTTCTGTGGAACCATCGGAGCGCAGGGGTATTTTATGACAACGATTACAACTTTAGAGGACATCGTAACGCTGGCATTAGACAAAGAAAAAGAGGCGGTTCAGTTTTATACAGAAGCCAGCGAGATAGTTAGAAATCCGGGTACCAAAGCTATGCTTAAAGAGCTGGCTACAGAAGAACAGAAACACGTTGCTATGCTTACCGACATTAAATCAGGAAAAACCTTAGAGAGCATCGGCGCACAACGGCTCCCACCCACCATGGACCTCAGCAAATATCTTGTCTCCGAACCGATAAGCACACACAGCACGCCTCAGGATATCATGATTATTGCCATCAAAAGAGAAGACCGGGCTATAGCCTTTTATTCAAGCCAAATACCAGTCGTCAAAGGAACCGACTTGCAGCACGTATTTAAACATTTATTACAGTGGGAACAGGCGCATAAGGAGCGATTGGAGAGTGAGTATGACCGAGTGGTATTAAAAGACAACTAAATTTATCTATGAAAAATACCATTTGTAATAAAAAATATCCCTGCCCCGACTGTCATTTTTGCCAATTCTGCGCAGAAGTCCGCTGTATTGCGTGCCGGCGACCACAACAGAGCCCAAAGCTGACCGCGGAACAGCAGATAGCGCGTTATGAAGAATTAAACCTTGATCGCAGAAATCCCGGTGAACCACTTTATTTTAAAGAGTAGCGCATGGGCTTTTTTAAAAAATTGCCGTCTGCCGCTGGTAGTATGTATTTACTGCCTCATGTCCTTATTTTCCGCCCCGGCAGGTGCAGGAGTGGTACAGCCAGGAGACCGATTTCCACTACTTTACTTGAACCGGCCGCCCGAGCCGGATGATCAAAACTACCTCGGATTATTGCCAGAACCTGCCACAAGCGTTAAGAAAGACGTATTTACTCTCACAGATATAACTGCAGAACTAATAGTATTAGAATTTTTAAACCGCTACTGCCCCTCGTGTCAGGCTCAGATGCCTATTATGAATGCGGCCTATGCTGTTATTGAAAAAAACCCTGAGCTCAAACATAAGGTGAAAATTCTCGGTGTAGGTTCCGGAAATAATGATCAAGAACTAAAAGAATTTAAAACAGAACAATCAATACCATTTCCCTTAATTCACGATCCGGAATTTATTGCCTATGACGCAATTGGAGACCCCGGAGGAACACCGTTTACGATACTGGTTCGAAAAGTTGATAATCGCTGCATCATTCTTTCAACCCATCTTGGTCGTATCAATTCAGCAGAAGACCTTTTAAAAGATATACACAATGCATTAACGCTCGATCCTGCCTCGCTTCAAGCATTAGCTGCACAAACGGTGGTGCCCCTTGGGGACAGCAGAGCGCTGCGCCTCTCATTAACCGAAAAAGAGATTGGGCAAAAAATTCGGCACTGTCTGCAGACCAGCTTTCAGGTGGATGCGCATACTCCCAACATAACCATTACAAAAATTACATTGCCGGGGGAAAAAACAGTCTTTAAAGGCACTTCAAAAAACAATGGGAAATCGGAAACGCTGTATGCAACCGTAATAAGCAGAAAACCAACTTGCGATGTGTGCCACGGGATTCACTTTATTGTCGTCTTTAACCTGTTAGGTGTAATCAAAGATTTTGTGCCGCTGCATTTGACCAAGTACGGCAATGCGTTGTGGAGTGCTACTGACACCCAGTTTATGCAAAAAAAGCTGGTGGGGCAATCGGTTATGAATCATCTCCAGTTTAATCCGAAAATTGATGCCGTTTCCATGGCAACGATGACGTCAGCAATAATTTTTAACAGTCTCAATAAACTAAGGGAAACCGTACAAGAACTGCAGCGGATTGAAAAATAACTACTGGACGTGCTATATTAGTAAATAAATACCGGTATGAGTTGCGGAGATAAAACGAGAGGTAACAGGAGGTGTTATGGATAAAATTGTGGATCCTAAATGCCCCGGTTCTGATCCCACTAAGAAAGCGGTGCCGGAATTATTTGCGTGCCCTGAATGCGGCGGCGACGTTGAGATATGGTCTGACGAAAATAAGGGCAAATGCCTGTCGTGCAAAAAAGTGATTCAAAGGGACCAATTAAAAAAATAACCTCAACACGAATATGCTGTTTACTCCCGTTGATGAGATTTTTTTAGGGTTGCATAACTTCTTCCACGGGAATGTGAACTTCGGATCGCTTTAAAAACCACGGCATGAAGGGCGCATCCCAGAAAACTGCGTAGGCGTCCCCTGTTTGCCGATACCGCTTATTTTCCTTTAGCCATTGTTCTAATTTTGCCTTTGCTTGAGTGAAGCTGGCGTGGGAATAGGCTCCCCTGATACCAATGCTTGCTACGGTACGCGCAGGAACTGTTGATACCTGAACATTTCCCTGATTAGTCAACACCTTTTTTTTATCCTGTGCCCCTACGTAAAATTTCATCTGGGCATTCTCAATACGTGCTTCTACGGGAGCAGTCATGGCAATTTTGTTTTGGCTAATATAATTAAACAGCCTTCTAAACAGGTAATTACGCTCTCCATAATAATTCCCCGGAGTCTCAGCCACGAGCACTGTTGATTCGGGAATAACTTTTACTTCAATACTGCCCGCCGGTGTCTTTTTAAATGCCTGTTCAACCCCGTAAATATTTTTAATCATAAGCGGCACTCCTATAAAAATAAGCAGCACAATAAAAATAACATACCCTATCCACCGAGCAGAAAACGATCGTTTTTCACTCATTGCCTCTCCTTTCGTTAAAAAGATTTAAATGCAATCGCGCACGCTGAAACGCTTATTGGTTATACAAACGATAAAACAGAAACGGCGCACCGCCAATCCACAAAAGCACCGCAATCCAGATTCGTCCGGCAAAAATATTGTAGTCCGACCAAAGCCTGTTCCAAGGATGTCTCATGACATAATGGCCGAAAAGAAATTCAAAGCCAATGGTAAGACATATCCATATCAGGCCAACCGCAATCGCCTGTTGGGATGAATCAATCTTCCATAATAGCATAAGCGTCCCAATGTAGATGCCCAATAACACGAGTGCGGTTACAGTAGATAGCTGATGAGCCTGCAGCTCATTAAGGTTTTTTGCAAACCAGTACTCCCGTAATATCCCATTTAGAATCGCTATCAGCACCATGGGAACCCATGCGATGACGGAAATTAGTAACACCGATAAATCCTTTGTTTTTTAATAAGGGGTTTTTTAAAACTAAGCACTGAAAAATTGACAGCTCATGCTCAAATAACGGTTGGAATTTAAAACAAACCGCCCATGCTGCCTGCATATCCGGTCAGCTCAACATAACCCTTGCAACTTGTCTGTTTCCCGCGTGACATACCCTGCCCAGCCACCGCTCCCTCCCAATAAAGAATTCCCGTTGTCTGGCTCGTATCAAGTTCCTGGTCAGCAACAAGGGGTGCAAGCGTTATATCAATGTGCTCTGAGGGAATAGTTACTCGCCATCTGCTTGGGTAGTTTGCTCCGGTTTTTTGACTCTTCCAGGTATCCAGCACCGTAACGGAAATTTCAGAAAGGCTTATGTGCCGATGCCTACCATCAGGTTCAACCATCGTGCCCGAAGATTCAGGATTCAAAGTTTTATTGGTTTTTCGCAACAGATAAATCATCAAATCTCTGCCGTCAGATAGATGCAGACCAAACCAGTCCCATCCTTCCTGATCCTGGGCAAGCTGCGCGGATCCGAATTCGTGATCAAACCAGCTTATGCCCTGCACCCTAATGAGCGGGCCGTCGGCACTGGTTCGTATACTCCCTGTGGTGTCAAGATCGGTAAACGATATGTAATAAGAAGCCTGTCCCATTCCAGCGCCCTTCTTGCTGATACCGCCAGCGCCATGATACACCAGCGGCTTTCTCGGCGTCAATTGAAGCTTGAGTTGCATCCCCTTGTTACGTGCTTCAAGAAAAATATCAGTTCCCGCCATGTGCGCTTTCCAATCAAAAAGCCAAACCTCCATACCCCCGGTTATAGCGCCGGCCAATCCGGGACCGGCACGAGACATGCGTTCATCCATTGTAAATATTTTTTTATCAATATCGGTGATAGCACAATGTGCAACATAAATATCCCGAATAGACCATGAATTGGCGCTCTCGGCAACGTGGTTGCGGAGGCCCTGCCGAAAAAAGGTGAGCTGATATCCATAGTGCCTACCTGAGCTATCCGCAAGGTTTCCCGTAACGTACCACCATTCCGTGCGGTATTCCGGATGCGCTCCGTGGTCTCGCGGAAAATCCCAGGCACGCGGAGAAATTGCCACCTGCCATTGAGCGTTTTCATCTCCCTGCGCTGAAAACCCTGCACTCACATGCAACAACATCACTGTTTGCAAACTAACAAGGAAAAGTATGCGCTTCAAGAAAAATAGCTTCATGCGACAGCATTACTCCTCGCGTATCTGCATCTGAGGATATAACCTGCAAATTCTCCAGACTGGATATAGTGCTGCCCCCAAGCTTGCGAGCAGCGCAGTGATCGCGGCTTGCAGATACGGATTAAATTCAAAATGATAAAAAACCGTCCAGTTAAAACTATGGAGGTTGATAACCTTAATAAGAACAAACGCCAGGGCGGTACCCACAATTGAACATAACACAAAACTGAGAATGCCCATCGCAGCGCCTTCCATTACCGTCATGCCTGCCACTTGCAGCGTGGAGAAACCAAGAGCGCGATAGATGCCAAACTCCCGTTGGCGCTCAATAAACAGCGTGAGGAGGGCGTTCGCAATGCCAAAAAATGCCACAACCACTGCGATAATACGCATGGAGCGGGTAACTGCAAAGGTGTTATCAAACACGCTGAGGATACTGCTGTGCATCTCCTTTTGGGTTGCCACCGGAAGATTAGCGCGATTGGCATGCAATTTTACAGATTCTATGACCGCCGCACGGCGCGGATTATCTTTAGTAATGAAAACGGCGACACTGTCAATGGTATGATCATTGAACAGTTGGAGATACGTTGATCGGTCCATCATGATCAGGCCATGTTCACTGGTATAATCGTAAAATATTCCGGCAATGGTTAATTCCGCAGGCCCGTCAACACCGTTAAGGGTGATCGTATCACCCGATCTCAATCCAAACCGGCGGTAAAAACTTTCTGATACTATAACGCATCCGGTTTTAACTGAATGCCAACTTTCATTACTTCCCTCAAGCCAGCCAAAACGGGCAAACTCTTGAAGAACAGCGGCATTAACAGCCGCTATGCGGATCATGACCCCGCGGTACAGATATTGAACGTTGCGATAGGTATCTATCCCGCCGATCCCTCTAATCCGCTTAATTTCATTATAAAATGCTTCAGGCACCTCAATGTCGGCGGACGGCGCAATGTATAAATCAGCGGCAAGCTGGCTGTTCATCCACCATTGCACAGAACTCCTGAAGCTCCCAATCATCGACCCAAGCCCAACCAGCATTGAAAGAGCAACCATGAATGCTGCAATTGCCACAGCCGTGCGGCTCAAGTTGGCACGGATATTGGCGGCAGCAATTTTGCCGGTAATGCCGCTCATATAATAAAGGGTCATCTTTAAAAGAGGACTGATACCTATAAGAACCAAACTGGTAATAATGCACGCACTGCATAGCAGTAAAAAAGCGCCGGCAAATCCCCAATAAACATTACTGCGTGCAGCCGACATAAAAACAAGACTCAAGAACAGCACGGTGCTTCCACCTGCTGCGGCCTTCAGCATGGCTGCGGCTTCATTTCTGCTTCTAACGCGACCTTGAAGCGCAGTTACCGGGTCAATGCGCGACAATTCACCCAGTGGAAAAATTCCCCCTGCAATACTTGCCCCGCACCCTAACGCCGCACCATAAACAATAAATAGCCAACTCCAGGACGGGGCCTCGGGTGCTACGAAAAAATACAAACTGCTGATTGTTTTTCCGATCAAGACGGTGAGAATCTGGGTCAGGAAATACGCCAGCACGCCGCCGATTACACCACCTAAAATACCAAATAAAACAATTTCAGCAAGAAAGGCAAAAACGATTTCCCCGGTCCGTGCGCCCAAGCTGCGCAGAATCCCCGCATCTCTCTTGCGGCTAACTACGCCAAACATGGCGGTGTTATAAATAAGAAACACTCCCACAAAGAGGGCAAACAGAGAAAGCGCTTCAAGATTTAGCCGGTAGGCAGTCAGCATATCATTCAGCACCGCAGTTTTTTGTTCGCGTGCCTGAACAATAAAGCCTTTTTCCCAACGGGATTGAAACGTTTTTTCATCGTTTAGAATGAGTTCAATGCGATCAACCCGGCCGGCAAGGTCGAAGATATTTTGCGCGTGTGAAATATCCATGAGCATCAGTGGGTCTCCCGAGGGATTAAGAAATATACCGGCAACAGTAAAGTCCCCGCGCTTGGTTTTGATGGTAGCTCCCTGCGTGAGCCCCAATTGCTCCGCAACCCCGGAATCAATAAAAACTGATTTCTGATCAAACAAAAAACTCGCCGCTTCTGCTGCCCGCCGCCGTGCAATAAAAGAAATCGTGACAAAAGCTGGCCTCACATTTCGGTCAAGAAACGGGTCAATTCCAAACACTCTGAGGAACGCGCCATTCTCAAGCTGAATTCTCCGGTCAATAATCGGCGAAAACTTTTCTACGTCAGGGTCTGTCATCAGTTGCACGAGAACCTTCTCCTCCATGGGGCCGGCTGGCCGCATGATGGTATGCGTTGCGCGTCCTGCAAAGAATGCCACCGCGCGGGAAAAACTTGCCAGCGACGCCTGGGAGGAAAATGCCATACCCACAGCCGCTGCCACACCACAGGCAACACCAAAAACCTGGAGCATGCTAAGCACCGGGCGCCGTGGAATATAACGCAGAAATGCCTTTGTCACTATTTTCATGCAGTAGTATCCGGCACAGAGAGGCTTTCTTCCAGAATGCCATCCACCATGCGCATGGTTCTATCTACGAACCGGCAGGTTAGCGGGCTGTGTGTTGCGACAATCAAGGTAGTCCTTTGTTCTCGGCAGGTGCAGGTGAGAAGCTCAAGAATTTGCATTCCGGTCTGTGAATCCAAATTTCCGGTTGGCTCATCGGCAAGTACAATGGCAGGCTTTTTTATAAGCGCTCGCGCGATAGCCACGCGCTGCTGCTCGCCCCCGGAGAGTTCGTGGGGAAAGCGATTACCCTTTCCTTCAAGACCAACAGCTTTGAGATACGCATAGACTGCCTGTTTATCAGTTTCTCCGGCAAGCTCAAGCGAGAGATAAACATTTTCAAAAGCGGTAAGAGTCGGCAGGAGGTTAAAAAATTGAAATACAAACCCCAGCCGCTTTCGCCGCAGCATGGTTCTGTAATGTTCCCCCAATTGATTAATGTTGTTGCCTTCGATTTCAATTATGCCGTGCGAAATGCGATCAAGGCCAGCTATTACATTAAGCAATGTGGTCTTGCCTGAACCACTTTTGCCATACAGCGCAATACGTTCACCGGCATCCACTTCAAGACTGGCACCACGCAGTGCAGCCGTGCCGGTGCTGTCACCTTGATAATATTTCCATACATTGTTGATACGAATGACCGGCGGCATAGACATCCCTTTCACAAAGCATGTTCACCAACCGTCACAATGCCGAGGTAACCATCAAGCGTCAGGCGGTCTCCCGTATGAATCAGGTTTGTGGCATCTGGAACTCCCGTTACACAGGCAATCCCATACTCGCGGGCTATTATGGCGCCATGAATGAGCATACCGCCACGGCGCTCAATAATACCTGCGCAAAGCGGAACGACGAATGTCATAGAGGGAGCAACTGCGTCGCACACCAGTATCTCGCCGGCCTTAAAATTAAACAGCTCAGCATCCCTAATAATGACCCGTGCTGTTCCCACTCCGATGCCCGGACCTGCCGGCTGTCCGATTAATTGACGAGGCTGAACAATAAATTCTTTTGGTCTCTCATGCCGGGCGCTCTTTCTGGCAGGAACATAAGAGGGATTGTGCAATACCTTGCAGAGCTCTTCAACGGTAAGCGCATCGGTATCAGATATCGCGCGCGCGCCTATGCGTCTTCGTGCCTCATTGAGCGCTCGGTTCAATTGCTGCTCTATTTTCCCAAGATACAGGTTGTCATCGTCTCTCATGCGGTAGCTGGCGCGAGCCAAATCAAGCAGCTCATGCGCACGCTCACGCTGCGCTGCCGGGAAACGTTCCAAAAACCTATCTACCAGTTCAGCCTGATGAACACGAACAGCTTGTTTATCAGGAGCAGAATGATCTGCCATTTCCAGCAGGAGCCTTATAAGCGCCTGCTTGTGCTTCTCTGCCTGAGCTGTCCCACTCGCTTCGCCACTGTATCTTTCTATAAATGCGTCAAGCATGCTATTAAACGCATTATGCTGAAATTCACATCCATTCCGTAACGCTGCCGCCAGATGTTCAGTGCGCCGAATTATGGATGCCATGTGCTGCAGCAAACGGTTTCTTTCTACACTGAGCATCTTGTCTGATCTCAAAAGGTCTACAAATTCGTATGGGTCAGCCGGTTTAACCATGTCGTTGTAAACCTGACCAAACAAGCGCATACCATGGGCAAAGGGGATAAAATCATGCCAGTAAACATGCGTCCACTTCTGAAGAATTTCATTCCGATCTGCTATTTCAAAAGCCAGCTCATGGTCTTCAAGCCGGCTTAAATCCGTATCCGCCAATCGCGATGCCTCGGCAATCAGTGCCGGTATCAGTTCCTGTTCAATCTTAACGCGCAGTGCTTTCAAGTTGTCAAAACTTCTTCGCAGGCTCAAATACCAGGACCGCTGATCATCTGACACGTCTGTCTTTTGAGCAGTAATTGGCCGCGACTGCAATACATACAAGCGATTTTCTCGTATCGTCCATTCAACATCCTGCGGCTCGTGAAAGACGTTGTCGGCTGTATTGACAAGTGCATATACACGGTTAATGTGTTCTGTAGAAAGCGGTGGTGCTTCAGCCTGTTCAGCAGACAATGGTTCAAAACGCACACCTTCAGAAAATGCCGCCAGTTTTCTGCTGCGCAACGCCGGCGTATGGGAGAGAATGGCGCCGGTTTTACGATCAATTATCCACCGGTCGGGTTCTATGCTTCCATCCACCAGTCCCTGATTAAGCCCGTAAACTGCCTCTATGACTGCCTCTGAATTATTAAGCGGGTTTTTACTAAACGCCACGCCTGACACGTCCCCTTCAATTATTTCTTGAACGATAACTGCCATCACGCTTTTTTCTACATTCAAGCCGAGTTCCTGTCTATACAGCAAAGCAGCATCAGACCACAGTGATGCCCAGACCAGCCTTATATGCTCAATAATAGATTTGGTCCCCCTGACATTTACATACGACTCATGTAACCCGGCAAAAGAACTGCGCATTGAATCTTCTCCAGGGGCGGAAGAACGCACCACAGTTGCCTTATCGGAAAATACCGAGGCAACAGCGGCCTGCAGTTCCTGCGCAAGGTCTGCAAGAAGAGGCGTTGTAAGAAACATATTGCGAATGCGCAATGAAACATCCCATAATTCCTCCCAACGCATGTCCGTGAACGGTTTGCGGCATAACTCGAAATAAATACGTTCCCGCAGTCCGGTTGCGTCAACATAAACATTATAAGCGGTGGTTGTGATGCAAAGTGCATGAGGAACGTTACCGGCATGCTGAGCCATTAATGCAAGGGCAACCGCTTTGCCGCCAACGAGCGCGGTGTCCTGTTTGCTTACTTTATCGAGGGGAATAATCAGTTTCATTATGCGACATGTAGTTCCACAACATTTTGGAATGTGCGCACCACATAATACGTTTTGACTGATATCTGGACGAGTGCGCAGGCGGGGGATTGAACAAATTCAGTAAGATGGGGATGTTTATTAAGGTAGAGTTTAACATAGTGTTGCCGAACACGCTGGTCAGCCTCAACGGCGGTTCCAACAGCGGTTACCGCTATGGCTTTATGAAAGTCAGCAACCTTGTTGGTTCGGGAGTCTATGAGCAGCGCTACTCTGCCGTCGTTTGAAAAATGATCGTATTTGCGCGTGGCGCGGGATGTTGCAAATATAATCTGCTTGAGATCATCGGTTGCCGCAAATGCAACCAGGCTGCTGTAGGGCTGACCATTTTTTTGCGTCGCCAGAACTGCTAATCGCTGCTTGTTAAAAAGCTTTTTTAGTTCCTGTTTTAATCTCAATTCAATGTTCATGCACTTTTTCAAACAGCTTATTTAATTCCTCTTCAGCTAATATATTACGTTTTAAAGCGATCTCCCGAACGGTTGTCCCGGTTTCCCATGCCTCTTTCGCCAAAGCTGCAGCTTTATCATAACCAATAAGCGGAACCAGCGTGGTGACCAGAGCTATGCTTTTATCTACCGTTGCAGCGCATTTCTCCTTGTTTGCAATAATACCGTCAACGCATTTTTCTGTAAATACATTCACCGCAGAAGCCAGCATTTCAATTGACTGCAGTAGATTATAGGCTATGAGCGGGAGCATGGTGTTCAGCTCAAAGTTGCCTGCCTGCCCGCCAATCGAGATGGCGGCATCGTTACCAATAACTTGAGCAGCAACCTGCAGTATTACTTCAGGCATAACCGGATTGACTTTTCCCGGCATAATGGACGAGCCGGGTTGCAAATCAGGAAGCACTATTTCCCCTATGCCACAGCGCGGCCCGGAAGCAAGCCAGCGGATGTCATTGGCGATCTTCGTAAGGCTTACTGCTACCGTTTTCAGCACAGCGCTTGTTTCTACCGCAGCATCCTGTGCCGCCTGCGCCTCGAAATGGTTCTTTGCCTCAACAAACGGACAGCCTGTCTCTTGTGCAATACACGCAATCACCCGGCGTGCAAATTCCGGATGGGTGTTCATGCCGGTACCGACGGCAGTGCCACCCAGAGCCAGTTCAGCCAGCCGCGGCTCTATTGAATGCAATCGCTCAATAGCCAGTTCTACCTGCCGTGCGTAACCGCCAAATTCCTGTCCCAGGGTTACCGGCACGGCATCCTGGAGATGCGTCCTGCCGATCTTAACAATATCCTTGAATTCATCGGCTTTATTTTTAAGGCTTTCGTGCAAGTTTTGTAAGGCAGGCAGGAGACGGTTTTTGATGGAGATGAACGCGGAAATATGAATGGCTGATGGAATGACATCGTTACTTGACTGCCCCAGATTGACATGATCATTCGGGTGAACGGGAGATTTTCCGCCAATGTTGCCGGTGATGATTTCATTTGCTCGGCCCGCTATCACCTCATTAACATTCATATTAGTTGAGGTGCCGGAGCCTGTTTGAAAAACATCCACTGCAAACTGGTCGTCAAATGTGCCGTCCATTACTTCCTGTGCAGCCTGAACAATTGCCATTGATACATCAAGCGGAAGAAGACCACATTCCTGATTAATTTGTGCAGCATGCTTTTTTATAAGCGCAACCGCCTTTATAAATACCGGCTGAAATGTCAGGCCGCTGATGGGAAAATTCTCTATGGCACGCTGGGTCTGAGCTCCATAATACGCATCTTCAGGAACTTTTACCGTTCCCATGCTGTCTACTTCCTCGCGAAATCCCATGATGTTCCTCGTCTATTATAAAGCGGTCGTGTTCTGTGCGGGTTGTTTATCATCTGCGGCTCGTGACGTGTCGCACGTGCCCGGCGTCATGGGTCACGATTTACATTTTGTGCAAAATTTCTCTGAGTGGCATAGGATTGAATTTTCTCTCAACCAATGGTCCTTCAGCAAGCCCATAAATCTGGTCCGTAAACGACGGTTTTTCTTCCTTGTACAGAATGCCAATGGGTATCCGATCACCCCACTCGCGAGCTTTTTTAAACGCTGCATCGTAGTCGGTCGGATCATGATTATCCTGCGTTACCTCATACACTCTATCGCTGTACCATTTATGGGTATTGATAGAATTAAAAGACACACAGGGCTGAAAAATGTCTATGAGGCTGAATCCCCTGTGTTTCATCCCTTCCTGAATCAACATACTCAAGTGCTCAATGTTGCCGGAAAACCCACGCGCTACAAATCCAGCCTTAAGCGCCAAGGCAACCAGAAGTGGATTAAACGACTCCTGAATAACCCCATGGTTCTGAATGCGTGTAACCATACCGCGTTCAGAGGTCGGCGATGCTTGGCCTTTGGTCAGCCCGTAGACCATATTATTATGGGCCAAGACCGTGAGATCAATGTTGCGTCTGATTGCATGCATAAAATGATTGCCCCCTTCGCCGTAACAATCTCCATCACCGGTATTCACCAGAATTTTTAAACGATGGTTAGCCAGTTTGGCGCCCGTGGCAAGAGGCAACGCCCTGCCATGCAAACCATGAAACATGTTGCATTTCATAAATTCAGGAGTTTTAGCAGCCTGACCGATGCCGGAAATAATTAATATGTCGTGGGGTGCAATACCCTGTTTTGCCAAGGCATCCTTCATTGCAGCCAGTATCCCGAAGTTGCCGCAGCCGGGACACCATTTATTTTCATACTGCCCGTCAAAGTCGCTTATTGAAATCATGTATCACCTCGCCATCTCTTTAATCTTCTTAACAATTTCGATGGGGTAAAAGGGCCTGCCATCAAACTTAAGGATGGTCGCAGTCGGAACAAGTCCGGTTTCCTGCCTGAGCAATTGGGCAAATTGGCCGGTACTGTTATTTTCCACAATAAAAAACTGTTCTGCATTGCCCAGCGCGCTGAGCGCAGCATCTCCAGGAAACGGCCAGATATCGGCAAAATGCACAACGCCGCAATCCATTCCACCATTCCTCAATATCCCGGCAGCCTCATACACTGCACCAGCTGTTGATCCCCAGCCAACCAGCAATATTTGTGCATCGCCATACGCAATCTGCGGCGGACGCATTTCAGCTTTCATGTAGGGGACTTTTGCATTTCGTTTAATAACCATATTAGTGCGCTCTGTTATAGATTCAATTGAGTGCCCTTCTTCGTTATGTTCGTTGCCGTTTGCCAGAACCAGTGATGTCCCCAAACAGGGAATGCGGCGGGGGGACACTCCGGTTTTTGTACAAGCATATCGTTTATAGGAAATATCATCGCCAGCCTCTTCAATAAACCGCTCAATAGTATCCGGGACGAGGAACTCCTCTTCAATGATATAGAGTGAATCTAACAGATACTGGTCAACGAGTATCAGTGCTGGCACCTGATACTTTTCCGCCAAATGCAAGGCCCGGGCTGCAGTATTATACGCATCTTCTGGCGAACCGGGAGCAAAAACAAAACGCGGAAATTCATCCTGCGCAGCGCGTATGACAAAGTGCAAATCCGCTTGCGCAGTGCGTGTGGGCAATCCGGTTGCAGGACCGGGACGCTGGGCATTGACTATAACAATCGGCGTTTCTGACATGCCTGCAAGTCCCAATGCCTCGGTCATCAAACAAAAGCCTCCACCGGATGTTGCGGTCATTGACCGAACACCTGCAAATGATGCCCCAACAACCATGTTTGCAGCTGCAATCTCATCTTCTGCCTGTTCCACTACCAGGGGAAATTTATCTGCGAAATTTGCCAGGTGTCCCATGATACTGGTGGCAGGAGACATGGGATAAAAAGCGGCAAAACGCACATCTGCAGCAAGCGCGCCCAATGCTACCGACAGAGAACCTTCTATCAACTTTCCCTTGGGCTCTCTTCCCGTCCAGCAAAAAGCACTGTTAAAAGTGATTCCCCTAACCGTTTCATAACCAAGTTGCGCTGCGGCCAGGTTCTGTCGTCTTAGCTCGGCGCTTTTTCCGGCAAATTGCCGGGTAATAATGTCAGCAAACAAATCCAAGGGTGCGCCAAGCAACGCTAGGCTTGCTCCAGCAGCAACGGTATTTGCCGTTATAGGGCTGCCCGCTTTGCTGGCCAGATCAAATAGTGGTATTGGTAAAACGCCTTGTGCTGCATCAACAGCATCTTTTGTGGCCAGCATAATCAGCCCATCAGCCGTCATTTCAGCGCGGTGGATTTCAAGGGTCTTACGGTCAAGACATACAAGCATATTAACCTGATGATGGGGTGCTCTCACCTGCTTATCGCTTATCCGAATCTGAAAAAAACTGTGTCCTCCCCGTATGCGCGATTCAAAATCATTTATAGCAAACACATATAAACCTGCTTTCTGACAGGTGAGCGCTAAGAGCTGTCCAACCGTCTGTATTCCCTGTCCCGCTTCACCGCCAATTTTTACCGTTACATCAATGCCCATTTTGCAACACTCCTTACTTCAAGATGAAACCTGCACCGAGTGCAATGCGCCATAATAAATGCTGATTTATTCCTCAATCCGAATTAAAAAAAACCATCATCAGCAACAATCTAACCAGCAAGTATTGCAATGGCCCCATGAAGTGTGGCACTTATAAGAAGCACTATACCGACTCTTTTATGAACAACAAAAGAAAAATTTATGTAGCGCAGCCCGGATGCGACCTGAAATAGCGCCAAAATAAAATTTATAATACCAAGAATAAGTATTATGTTCATAGCTTATCCCCCTGTAAATACGTTTTAAGTTTATTTATTTTAGGGTAATTGTTTTTATCACAGCTCCTTTGCTGCCATGGATGTTGCAATTCGCATCTGCTTTTATCT
The DNA here is from genome assembly GCA_964594075.1 of uncultured Thermodesulfobacteriota bacterium. Lineage (GTDB taxonomy): Bacteria > Desulfobacterota > WTBG01 > CAIYCZ01 > CAIYCZ01 > CAZQKW01. The sequence continues at coordinate 118,706 of CAZQKW010000002.1, forward strand.
CTGCAGGTCCCTCCATTTTATATTTTATTTCCTTAGTAAATGTAGATGCTGGCGGCAAATCATTCCATTTAAATTTCCATCTCTCAACTTCCTTTCCATTGACCATTATGTATGCCCAGTTAACATGATGAATGAAATTATCGGCATTATGTGAAACCGTAATTTTTATGGTTATCTCCGATCCATTTGCCGCACTCTCGGGAACGTCAACAGTTACTGATGCTTTATCAGCACAGGCCTTCCCGGCAAAGGATAACGACATTACCAGTGTTGCACCAAGTAAAAATAGAAATTTAACCTGTCGCATAAATTGTCCTCCTACAAAATATTACGTTTGTTGCGCAGCGAATAACCGCTCAGTATTTGATTTAACGTGCCCTTATATTGTATTAATATTTTATGGTTTTCTCCCAATCCCTCAGGGGAAATGAGTTTGCTTACCGTGTTTACACTATTGCGCTTGATATTGTTTGTAGCATATTTTTCCTGCAGAACCTCATCTATTCGTAAAGAGACCAGAAATGTTCCCTGGTTTGCAAAACCCACACATTCAAATCCATATTCTTCGCCCCATTTCTTCACAGAAGAGAAGTTAACATGGGCGGTAATGTCCTGATGACCAATGTGCTGATAAGGATTATCATTAAGCTGGTGCCGGTAATAACACATAATCGTTCCCGCTTTTCTGCGCGGACTGTAATATTCTGCTGCCGGGTAACCGTAATCTATGGTAAAAATGAAGCCTTTATCAATAATTGGCGTTACATCACTAAGCCATTTTCTTATGTCGAGATTGACTTCGGTGCGATATTCTGAAGGAAGAAAAATGGAAAATTCTTCGAGATAGCTTAAAATCTCCGCCCTGCATTCTTCATACACTTCACAAAAATCATCATTTTTAATAGTAACATATATTTCATTAATTTTGCCACCATTGTTATAAATGAGATGAACGGGAAATGCATCAAGCAGCTCATTGGAAAAAAGGCACCCCGTAATGGGCGTTATCTCTGAAGGCGATAACACCCACTGGATTTTATCCTGGTAACGATCAAGCAGTTGTTGCTGTTCTTTTATCAGATGGCTATTAATCTCTATTATTACATAATGAATCGCTTCAAAAAAATCCGTTCCCTCAAGGTATGCAAGCATGTCATGTGCGACATATCCAGTGCCGGCTCCCATTTCAACAATATAAAAACTGCCGGGCTTTCCCATCGCTTCCCACATCTCGGCGATCTGTTTCCCAATAAGTGCGCCAAACACCGGATGAACATGTGCACTGGTATAGAAATCCCCGATCCTGCCAATTTTAGTATTAGCTGATGTATAATACCCATACCCTGGATAATAAAGCGCCATTTCCATAAAGTCCCTGAATGAAATGGCACCTGCTCTTTTTATCTGGTCAGCAATTATTCCTTTCAGATTCTCCATAAATGTGGAGCAATTCGGATCAACACGGTTTTTATGACGCTATTGTGGCGGGACCAGTTTACGCACCAGGCCGCTGTCTCCTGAAGGGCCGGAACGCGCGGTAACGATGATATATAGATGTAATCTTTATCTCACAACCCCTTCAGTAAGCTTTGATGAAACAGGTTTCATAAAAATTTTAAATGACAGGACAATTACCCCGATAGAAAGGCTGAGCAGAAACAGATCAGTAACCACAAGAATATAGTTACCCCTATGCAGATAATTTCTGAGCAGAATAAATAGAGAAGTAATAGTGGTTGCCATCATAAACACGGCAGGAATCGCCGTAAAGAAACATGCTCGACCGCGAATTAACAGCCAGCTTGAGACCGCAAGCAGGCTTAGGGCAGCAAGAAGCTGATTAGCTGCGCCAAAAATTGGCCAGAGTGCGCTGAAAGCATTGGTATAGGCGAGAATACACATCAAGACGACAGCAAGGGTTGAGTTAAACCAGTAATGTTGCATGATGCGGGGCGGGCGTTTAAACATGATTGACCAAAGCTCCTCAAACAAATACCGGTTGAGACGCACGGCTGCATCAAGTGTCGTGATGACAAATCCCTCTACCAGCAGAATGCCAAACACCGTTCCGAGTGCAACTGGAATACCAATGCCCTGATTGAACAAATGTCCGGCACCTAATGAAAACCCTAATATTGGATTTGATTTAATACCCGGATCACTGGGCCATACAATTGCCTTATAATCCACAAAATTAAGGCCGGTCCCCAGCGCCAACAGAACGCAAACAGCAAGCAGCGATTCAAGCAGCATGGCATTGAAGCCGACTTTGCGGGCATCGCATTCACATGAGAGCTGTTTGCCGGTAGTGCCTCCGGCAACCAGCGCGTGAAAACCCGATATGGCGCCGCAGGCTATAGTGATAAACATCATAGGCCAGATGAGCCCAAGCTGATTTATACCGTCTGTAATATTAAAACGCGGCGCAGAGAGGGGTATCCCGCTTAATCCGGTAGAAAATACTGAAACCACCAGCAACCCAATCCCCGCGTACAATATTTGCACATTAATAAAATCCCGCGGTTGCAGAATGACCCAGACCGGCACCCCTGCCGCACAAAGCACATACACTGAAAGAATCATCATCCATACCGTAGGGCTCAGCGTAATCGGATATGCTATACCCAGCAGGACGGACAGTATGCAAATCAGAGCGGCTAAAACATATGCAAACACCGTGGGTATGTTTTTACGGTAAATAAGCCAGCCGAGAACAGGCGAACAGAGTGTAATAATGATTACTGACATGGAAGCAATGCCGCCGATTTTTCCCATTACCACGCCGTCTTTTACGACGGTTTTTAGAAAGGTTTCGCCTTCAGTGAGGCCGATTTTGCTGAGCGGCCACAGCGAGGTCAGCGACATGGCTGTTGCGGTAAGAAATGATGAGGTAAGAAGCACCAGCATCAGAATAGTAAAAATTATAATCAGATTAAAACCGGTTTTCCCCAGCGTTTTGCGGGCAATTTCGGCAACTGATTTTCCACCCTCGCGCAGGCTAACAAACAATACGGTAAAATCATGGACTGCGCCTATTATAATGCCGCCAAAAACAACCCAGAGCCATGCTGGTATAAAACCGTAGATAATGGCCATAGTCGGACCAATAATAGGCCCGGCCCCAGCAATTGCCGAAAAGTGATGAGCAAAAACCACATATCGCTTGGTGGGAACATAATCCCTGCCGTCATTATAGATCTGTGCCGGTGTGGGATGTTTTGCGTCTTCTCCTATGGCGTTGCCGATATACCGGGCATATATCCGGCTTGCCAATGCAAAACATATTGCAGCAATGAGAATATAAAAAAGTATGTTCATAGTCGTATCCTCAGCAACACAAATGCGCCGTTAATAACAGCACTATAATCATATAATTTATGTAGCGTCAATCAGCAGGAGAAAAAACATTTCCCCAAAAATTGTATTACCGCAACTGGTAAAGCCCCTGACTTCATGCTATATGTCTGGATGTTATACCATCTCATGTCGGTATAATCACCGGCTCCCGTAAAATAAGCTGCAATGCGTCGCGCGCCTTTCCTGCCAGCCCTGGATGCGTTTCTTCAAGCGAAATAATCTGCCGCAGATTGTCAGCAGTGCGGAACACCAGCATTGCCATATCGCCTTCATCAACTGCGGTGAGTTGCAGCACTTCCTCCCAGGATTTGCCGCAGGCCCATGCATACAAGGCTGCAGCCGGCCAGAATTGCACGATAGGAACTTCAAATCCGTATTTTTTTTTCAAGGCGATTAAATCCTCAAGCGCCCGTTTCATACGCGCAAACGCTGCGGCAAGCGACGATCGGTCCCATGCCACAGAATCGTCAATATCTAAATCCCTGAACTTGTCATTGACGAACGGCGCGATAATGCCGCACAACAATTCGGGTTTGAGATCATTTAATATGCCCTTACGTATGAGTTCTGCAATCAGCAGCGGCTGGTCAAGGCGAAGCTGCGCGGCCCACCGGCCGTCAGTAGTTAAAGTGCCTGCATCGGTAGCAAAGCCATTCAATACAAGAAAGTTCAGGTGTCTTGCAAATTCCTTCCACAAAGCAGTGCGCGCTTCTTCCAGCGCTTCGGTTGCCTCGCGCACTTTATCAACCATCTTAATAAAATGGTTTTTTTTGCCTTCGTGGCACAACGCAAAATGAGAACATCCTTTGCAGGGCAATTCCCTGAGCTCTTTGTCAAGCGTTTTAATCTCTTCGCTGAGCGCCGCAAATTTCTGCTCATGTTCTTTTTCTATGTGTCGGGGATACAGGAGCGGAGAATACTGTTCCGCGTCAATGCCTTTGCGAATTTCAGCCCATTCTTCAACTCCCAAATTATCCGGAAGCAACAGCGCGCCATTGAGAACATGCTTTATCCTCGACAACGGCATTTTTACCGGCCTGATGTCAGCGGCTCTGGTTTTAATAGAACCCTTGATTTTCAAACACTCACAAAACATAACGCCATTTTCCATTTTGATGCCAAGCGAACAATACAGTCTTCCCTTGGTGTCCGAAAACAACTTTCCGCGGAACAGGTGCTGCTCCTTAAAGAGTTCCTCAGCAAACAGCCGGCGCCTGCGTTCAAGACGGCCAAGAAGCTGATACCCGTCTCTGCGCTTTTTTACGCGGAACAGAATTTCATCATGAGTGGTACAGCGACATCCGGACATTTTTTCCAAGAGCCGTTGCATTAGTTCCTCGCGTCGCTCCTCGAGCGAACGCAGTTGCTCAATGTTTTGAAATGTTGCAAAAGACTGGGCAAGCAGTTCGCGAACCTCAGAGGGTGAATGGCTCAGCAATAAATTAAGAGTCATGGAAAAATTAATTTTTATTTGGCTTTTGATCGGTTCGGGATGGGAATCAAGCAGCGCGTCAATAAGATGCGGATTTTGGAAAGGTCCGTGCACCACCAGTGCAAAACCGATTTTATCCTTTCCTCTGCGCCCTGCCCTGCCCACCGCCTGGTGCAATTCCAGTGCGGTTAAATCAACAAATTCTTTGCCATTAAAGCGGTCACTTTGCACCAGTACAACGGTGCGCGCAGGAAAATTAACGCCTGCCGCAACCGTTGAAGTTGAAAAAATAGCATCCAAATGGCCTTCGTTCATGAGTTTTTCGATGACGATTTTCCAGTGCAGAATCTGACCGCCGTGATGTGCGCCAACGCCATGATTAACCAGCCAGTTTAATTGCGGGTGGCTTGTCAAAAACGGATACTCTGCCAGTAATTCGGTTACCCTGCGTTCAAGCGCCCGGCGTCGCTTTTCGCGTAGTGCCCGATGGCTGCAGGTGTACAATGCACTGTTACAGTCATCACGGGATTTGAGAAAAAAAATTGCCGGCAAAAAATTGAATTCCTCCATCGCATCAAGTATCCTGCCATACGGAAGCCGACCGGAAGAGCGTCTGAATTTATTCTCCTGAGAGTGGATGAGAAAATCTCTGATTTTTGGAGAAATACCGTCAAAACCTGACAGGGGAACAATCTCACCATTAGGAAACAGATAAAGAGGATAAATGGGCACTGGACGTTTTTCGTGGTGCACTACCTGACAGTCAGTCTTTCTGATCGCAGAAAGCCACTGGGCAATTTCCTTATCATTCTGGATTGTTGCAGAAAGAAGGAGCAGGCGCACGCGACTCGGCAAGTAAATCATGACTTCTTCCCACACCACACCCCGATCAATGTCGCCGAGATAATGCGCTTCGTCCATTACCACGAGGTCAGCCGGAAAATTCTCGCCCACATGCATGGAATCGTATAAATGGTTACGAAGAATTTCTGTCGTTCCTACGATTACCGGTGCATCCGTATTTTCCTTTCTGTCTCCGGTTAAAATTCCGACCTGTTCACAGCCAAATTCTTCGCAAAATTCCTGATATTTAGAATTTGAAAGCGCCTTCAATGGAGACGCGTACCAGGAGCGCTTGCCATAGCCCAGCATTTCCTTTATTGCCTGAGCTGCAATCCAGGTCTTACCGCTTCCCGTCGGTGCGCTCACGATAACGTCCGAGTTTTTAATTTTTTCAAGTGCTTCAATCTGAAAATTATCCGGGACAAAAACGGTTTTTTCGGGAACACCGATGCCTTCAAGAAATTTTCTTAACTTTCGATCCACGCGTGGGTTAAAATGTGCGCCGTACAGAACCGGGGCATAATCGCTACTCGCTTTGCGACGCCGCTGAGTGGATCGTTTATTTGTGTTAATGTTATTTGTCATATTATACTTATAAATATATGTAAATTAATCTTATTATATAAACATTTTTTATTATTATCAAACAGCTTCTCACAACTCGTTGCCAAAGGCTTTTAACTATTAATTATAGCTAATTTCTGTCCAACATCCGGCAATTACCATTTTGTTGTATCATAATTTCTAAAAACGGCAGTGCTTCGTCATTCAGCTCTGCAGGAATCCTCCTAAGAAACGTCTTTCTTTTATGAGCACTGTACGCTGAGACTGCGCGTCCCGCGCAGCGACGTTCTTGCGCGGTCAGTGCGCGGGCGACAACGGTGCCTAATGCAATCGTTTCTCTTGAGCGTTTACGCAACGTGTTTCGTTCATTGAACAACCACGAAGCGCAGCACCGGGGTCATATGCACGCAATGAGCATACTATGATTATTGTACCGGAGGTTGTGAAGCTTCTCGCCTCCAAGGCGGGGCTTCCCGGAGCTTAATTATCCGTTTCCGATACATGCCTCTTGACCCCGCTTACAATGCAGGGCGTGCGCAGCATGAAACCGGTCATCGCGAGTCCCGAAGAGCGGGACATGGCGATTCGTATTTTGGACAACATTGATCCTTACTAATTATCTCATTAATAATGGCCTGGGGTCAATAAGATGTTTAGAGAATTGCAGGTCCTGGTAGGAATATCCCTGAGACATGAGAATAAGTTGGCTTAAATAGATTATGGGCAGATTAAAACTATCTTGGTATTTTTTCTGAATTTCCAACTGCCGCATGTCAAGATTTGACTGGCAGAGAGGACAAGCTACCACAATACATTCTGCACCACAGAGCTTCGCGGCAGATAGAATCTCTCTCACCAGACGAATGACAATATCTTTTTTAGAAATAGCAAAGCTTGCTCCGCAGCATTCCGTGGTATGAGACCAGCGCAGAGGCACTGCACCTGTCGCCGCAGTGATTTCATCCATCATCGTCGGCATCTCTTTATCTTCAAATGCGATACCGGGAAAGCGTGTCAGACAACCATAATATGAAACTGTTTTAATACCTTCCAGCGGTTTGGTCACCTGCGCTTTAATGGCCTCAACGCCAACTTCTTGAAAGAGCAAATCAACAAAGTGCCGGAGTTGCAGTGTATTATTATATTGGCAGCCAGTCAATTCCTGAAGCCGATGTTTATGTTCGTCATTGCTACCAGTTTCGCCATGACTACACAGCATATGACTGTGGCAAGCAGGACAAGGAGACAAAATTTTTTTCAATCCCTGCGCTTCAGCTTTTGCGAGATTGCGCAGTGGCAGGGCTAATGATATTTCTTCGCTGATGGCATGCACCGGAGTCGCGCCGCAGCAAACCCAGTCATCTATTTCAATCAGATTAATATTAAAACTCCGGCAAACAGCCCGCACCGTTGCATCATATTCAGTTGCGGTGCTTTTGAGTGAACAGCCGGGGAAATACCCATAGTCCATTAATCATCCTCTGGAGAGTTGACGAATTGTTTCATCAGTAGGTTAATGTTAATCAAGTCCGATTTCCGTACCCACATGTACTTTTTTATACTTTTATTTATTCAACCCGTACACTATGTGGCGAATGGCCTAAAAATTTTTTGCCCTCGGTAATAATCTTTTTCACCTGATCGATACCCTTTACCCGGTGCGGCAATAAACCAATTTTACGTTTTCTAAACAAAACCGGCACCAAAGAAAAATCCTTGAGGGGTTGACCGGTCATCAGGTTATATTTCAAGACCATTCCCAGCTCATACACCCTGCCAAAGAGTTTAATTGATCCCAGAAATTCACGGTTCAACGCCGGTATCGTGCGAGCTTCCGGTTTAATCGTGCGCCCACCAGCAAGTCGTCGCAGGGTATTCATAATCTTTGCTATATCTATTTCCTCCGGACATCTCACCGAACAAGTCTGGCACGCGGCACAAAACCAGAAAGAATTTGCTGCTAACAGTTCATCCTGCTGGTTCATGCGGATTAACTGCATGACCTGGTTAGGAACATAATCCATGTCAATCGCCACCGGACAGCCTGCGGTGCATTTACCGCACTGAATACATTTCCCGACATCCGCGCCGGATAACTCTTTTATCTGTTCTCTTAATTTATGAGCGCTCATATCTTATTATATGTTTAACCCAAAGCTTTTGACGGTTTGAATATCCTATCATTTGCTCATAAGTAATCATTCCCTATGCTACCTGAAGCTGTTTCGCGTGAATTCTCATCAATGAAATGCAGCTTTTATCTGCGCGTATATCTGTTCATCAGTAAAACCGTGCACTTTTATTGCGCGCACCCTGCACGTTGAGGCACAATTGCCGCATCCGGCACACAAACTTTCCTGAATAAACGCACACAATTTTCCATTGATGTCTTTTTGTATAATGGCATTGTACGGACATACCTGAAGACAGTTAAAACACGATACGCAACGGTCAGTATCAACACATGCGATGCGCGGCTCAAGAGCCATTTCATCCTGTGAAAATATCCCGCACACCCCGACCGCCGCAGCCCCGCTCATGGCAACAGTATCAGGTATATCCCGGGGAAATTGACTGGCGCCGGTAAGAAATATTCCCTTGGTGACACTGGATACGGGTTGCAGCTTGGGATGTACCTCGGTGTAAAACCCGTATGCGTCATACGGAATATTTAATTTCTGCGCAAGTGCGGTAGCGTCTTTCTGAGGAACCATGGCAGTCGCAAGAACTACCAGGTCTGCTTCAATCTGGACTGGTTTCCCCGTTAGGGTATCGGCACCACAGACTATCAGTTTTTCACCCTTTTCATAAATCTTTGAAACTCTGCCCCTAATATAGATGGCCCCATGGTCCCGTTGGACCCTTTTGACAAATTCTTCGTAATTTTTTCCCCCGGCACGAATATCAATATAAAAGACATAAGCCTGACTGTCGGGGTGGTGGTCTTTAAGCAGCAGTGCGTGCTTCGCTGTGTACATACAGCAGATGCGCGAACAGTAAGGCATGCCTTTTGCCTCATCCCGCGATCCGGCGCACTGAACAAAAACGACCACCCGTGCCTCTTTGCCATCGGAAGGACGAATGACATGACCGCCGGTTGGCCCCGATGTCTCAAGCATCCGTTCCATATGCAGCCCGGTAATAATATTTTTTATCCGGCCGCCGCCATATTCGCCGTAAACAGTCCAGTCAAATTGCTCAAAGCCGGTTGCCACAACAATGGCGCCGAATTTTTCAGTAATGAGCTCATCCTGCTGTTCATAGTCAATGGCGCCCGTTGGACAGACTTTTGAACACAACTGACATTTCCCTTTCGTGAAATAAAGGCACGCTTCGCGGTCAATGACGGGAATATTGGGGACTGATTGGGTAAAGGGCGTGTAAATTGCCGTGCGGGTTCCCAGCCCCATGTCAAATTCACTGCTAACTTTTTTGGGGCATTTTTGTTTACATTCGCCGCAGCCGGTGCATTTTGCCATATCAACACACCGCGCTTTTTTGCGAATGGTCACCTCATAGTTGCCGACAAATCCCTTTACCTCCTCAATCTCAGCATAGGTAAGCAGTGTGATATTTTCGTCTTGGGATGACTCCGTCATCCGCGGTGTAAGTATTCAGGCAGAACAGTCAAGCGTCGGAAATGTTTTTTCCAGTTGCGCCATTCTGCCACCAATACTCGGAGTTTTTTCAACCAGTGTAACCTTGTAACCCGCTTTGCTAATATCAAGCGCAGCCTGAATGCCGGATATACCGCCACCAACGACCAAAGCGCGCTTGGTTACCGGCAATTTGGTTATCGAAAGAGGCGTCAGATTTTGTGCTTTTGCAACAGCCATTTTCACTATTGCAATGGCTTTAGCAGTCGCGTGTTGCTGATCCGAATGAACCCAACTACACTGCTCCCGTATATTAGCCATCTCGAATTTGTAGGGATTCAGGCCCGCGCTTTCAATGCATTTCATGAATGTCGGTTCGTGCATGCGCGGTGAACACGCCGCCACAACAACCGTGTCCAGGTGATGCTGTTTAATTGCTTCCTTAATAGCGCCTTGTCCCATTGCCGAGCAACTGTATTTGAGATCCTGCACCATTACTACGCCGGGAAGATTTTTTAACGCTTCAACAACTCGTGGCACATCAACCACTGAAGCGATATTCGTTCCACAATGACAAACAAAAACACCAATGTGCGCCATGGCAATTCCTTGTTACCGTCCGTTTTTTAAATCAATTCAACGCCCGTCCCATGCACTCACCCGACTGTCAGTTAGAGCCGGTATATTACAAACTCTCCTTAATCTATTTTCTCAACACGCACCGCACATACCTTATACTCTGGTATTTTTGCGAGCGGGTCAAGAGCATCAATGGTCAGCACATTTGCCGCTGCTTCTGCAAAATGAAACGGGATAAATACCGTTCCTACAGGCACCCGTGTCGTTATTAGTGGCCATATTTCGATCGCACCTCTTCGAGAAGCTACCCGCACCTTGTTATTTTCTCTCAGTCCATATTTCTCAGCATCAACCGGATTAATCTCCACGTAGCCTTCGGCCTGTTCCTGGTCAAGGCTCTTTGACCGACGGGTAAGAGTGCCCGTATGATAATGCACAAAAGTCCTGCCGGTGGTAAGCATAAGCGGAAATTCTGTATCAGCCGTCTCAATTGGCGGCTTATAATCAATAGCCGTAAACAGCGCCTTGCCTCTGGTAAAACGGTCTTTATGCAAAAATTTAGTTCCCGGATGATCTTCGTGAGGGCACGGCCACTGTAAACCCTGACCATTGAGACGTTCATAGCTGATGCCGGCATAGCTGGGAGTAACTTTTCTAATTTCTTCGTGTATTGCGCAGGCATCATGGTATGTCATGGAATAACCCATTTTCGTTGCCAAAGTTGAAATTATCTGCCAATCAGGAAGAGACTCCCCTACGGGTTCAATAGCCTTACGCACCCGTTGCACGCGCCGTTCCGTATTAGTAACCGTGCCATCCTTCTCGGCAAATGAAACGCTTGGCAGGATTACGTGGGCATAGTGCGCCGTTTCCGTTAGAAACAGGTCTTGCACAGCCAGAAAATCAAGTTTCCTGAGCGCTGATTCCACGTGTGCCCGATTCGGATCGCTGAGCACCGGATTTTCACCCATAATATACAAAGCTCTGACAGAGCCTTCTTCAATGCCGTGCATGATATCCATAATCGTAAGTCCCGGTTTGCGCGATAACGGCCTTCCCCACTCTGTTTCAAACTTTTGGGCAATTTCTTCCTCATCAACCCGCTGGTATCCGGGATAAACGTTGGGCAGCGCTCCCATGTCACACGCGCCTTGAACATTATTCTGACCGCGCAAGGGATTCACGCCGCATGCTTCGTAGCCAACCTTTCCGCACAGAAGTGCCAGGTTGGCCAGTGACTTCACATTATCAACACCGGTAGTGTGCTGAGTTATACCCATGGCATAGACTATTGATGATGATGCAGATGTGGCATATGCTTTAGCAACAGCGTGCAGGTCCGCAACCAATACGCCGGTTATCTGTGACACGCGATCAGGCGGATAGTTCAAAACTGTTTTCTTGAGCTCTTCAAAGTTTTCCGTGCGGTCCGTTATGTATCCATGCGCCTGCCATCCTTCTTTAATAATGATGTGCATGATGCCGTTGATCAAGGCAACATCGGTGCCCAATCGTTGCCTGACATGGATATCGGCAAAATGCGCAAGGTGAATTTTACGCGGATCCGCGACAATAAGCTGCGCCCCCTTTGCCTTGGCCCGCATAATGCGCGTTGCAATAAGCGGGTGCGCTTCAGTGGTGTTTGAGCCGATAATAAAAATGCACCGCGATTCTTCCAGTTCTGCAATTGAATTAGTCATGGCACCGCTGCCAAACACTGCTGCCAGCCCGGCAACCGTAGAAGAATGTCAGAGCCGTGCACAATGGTCTATGTTATTGGTGCCCATCACCGCCCGCACAAATTTTTGCAGCAGATAATTTTCTTCGTTGGTGCACTTTGCAGAAGCAAGCGCCGCAAAGCTGTCAGGGCCAGTTGTTTCCTTTATTGCGCTCAAGACACGCGCCATTTCATTTAACGCCTCGTCCCAGCTTACCCTGACAAATGTTCCCTGTTTTTTTATCATCGGGCATGTTAACCGATGTTCGCTATAAATAAACTCATGTGATGTCCATCCTTTTATACAGAGACTGCCATTATTTATCGCGTTTGTTTTGCTGGGACAAACGCCAATGATCCGACCATCCAGAACGTTCAAAACTACTGAACAGCCGCAACCACAATATATGCAGGTCGTTGGAATACATTCAAACTTCACGGCCTATTTCCCTTGTAAACATTTTTTGGCCGATGCTTAAAAAATACAATCTATTAATTAACACATGCAGCCACATAACGTCATAAACCATGCCGTTAATCCTTAATATCAAATGATCCGTCTCCCAAAATCTGAATCGGCGGTATTGTGTCGCGATCTTCGCCGGGCACGTAATTAAAAAGGTCTTTTACAATTTCACGCACTCTCCGATAAAGAGTCCGCAGCGGTATATCCATGGGGCACGTTTCTTCGCATAGGCCGCAATCAATACACCGGCCTACCATATGATAGGCGCGCGTTAAATGAAAGGAAGGCACCTCTGGAGGGATCTCCCCCCGTTTTACCAGCGGCTCGTCTTCAAGCGTGCAGACATCGCAAAAACAGACCGGACAAATGTTTCGGCACCCATAGCATTTAATGCATTTTCCTAATTGTCTTGTCCAGTATTCAAATCGTTGCTCCAGAGGCATTGACATAATATGTTCAACATCAGACCGATCAAATTTTGATGAAGTTGTGGAGAGCTCTGTTATCGGATTTGACAGATGGGGATTATTACAGGAACATGCCTTTATAAGCTCGTCAGTACAGGGAATCCCGATGGTTACAAATTTTTCACTACGTATCTTTGCGTTTTTACAAAGTTCTATGAGCGCTCGTTCATCACAGGCGCGGCACATTATACCGAGTTTTTCTTCTGGATGGTTTGCTGAGATTTTTATAATTATTTTTGAAAGAGGATAGCGCACTGCCCCCGTCGTTAACTGATCAAGTGCCTGGAGGTCATCGCGGGTAAAAAGAAAGGGGAATGGCTCCGAGCCACGATTTCTCAATCCCAGGAAACCGGCAATTTCTCCACTGTCCAGCATCCCTCTCACTTTTATCCTCAATATTTCTATCATCTTTGACATAAACCTCACAGCCTTTTCATCTGAGCGCCATTTCCTCTTCCCTGAAAGGTATTTTTTTTATGGGCGTTGGCCCGAGCTGCCTCACATGTTCCGTAAACTCGTTTGCGACACGGGCAAACTTATCACCCTCTGACCCTGCAATCCATTCCAGGCGTAGCCGTTCTTGTGATATCCCCAGAAAATCAAGAATGCCGCGTAAGATTGCCACTCTCTTGATCGCGATATAATTCCCCTTGAGATAATGACAGTCACCAATATGGCATCCAGCAACCAGAACGCCGTCAGCCCCATCCTGAAAGGCCCTGATAATAAAATGAGGGGAGACGCGCGCACTGCACATAACTCGTATCGGAATTATGTTTGCAGCGTATTTAAGACGCATCCCACCGGCAAGGTCTGCACCGGCATAGCTACACCAATTACAGCAAAATGCTATAATGCGCGGTTCAAATTGCATATTGTTTATAATATCGTGATTTATTAATCGTCTCAAAATAGAATTAACATCACGCTGCATATTTAGTGGTTGC
>CAZQKW010000003.1:0-6943 GCA_964594075.1 uncultured Thermodesulfobacteriota bacterium
AGGACTCTTAAAAAGACTATTCTTTATGCACAACAAACCCAGAAGAAGCCTTTTTTATTGAATATCATTGATGCGTATTCATTGTGGGACACCTTCAAGCTGAAAGACGCCCTTCATCTGTTTGGAAAAATCAAAGCCGATGGCGTTCTTAACGCACATCCCATGAACAAAAGTTTTACAAAAAACTTTTCGCTTTTGAATGGAAGCACGGAAAATAAATATTCAATATACCGGCTGGTTGATCTGCTGCAAAATATCAACCGGCGCATGGAAGAGGGAAAATATGATGATGCGCAGGCGCGCATATACCGGCTATTTGAATATATGGCTCAAATTAAACTCTATGAAAGTCACAACAAATTGGAAACCGAACGAATAAAAATTTCAAGCCTTCCCGAAACCCTGAGGCATAAATATGAAAAAATGGCCGGGCACAAACAAGAGGTTCAACTTTCAATGGTGCGCGTTTATGAGCTGTTGGAAGATTTGAAAGATGCCATGGGCGTTGATTTTATGAGTCAATACAGGCAGGAGGAAAGCGAATTAAGAAAACTGCTCAACCAGCGTAATAAATCAATCCTTGCCCATGGCTTCAAGGCCATCGAAAAAGAAGACTGCGAAAAATTAATGAGTATAGCCCAAGAGTTTTTGAATAAATATTTCCCCGACTGGACAAGGGAAAAGGATAACGCTGTCTTTCCTAAACTCTAAACCAGCGGCAATGTATGGCGGTTCTCTATCTTACGGAACAGGGTGCAGTCCTGCGCAAGAAATCAAAGACACTGGTCGTTGACAAGGCCGGGGAAGTTCTCTTGGAAGTGCCTGAGTTCAAGGTGGAGCGGGTATTGATATTTGGCAATATCCAGATTACCACCCAGGCGGTTGCCTTTTTGCTTGAGAGCGGCATTGAGACGAGTTTTTTTACCATGAACGGCAAGCTGAAAGGAAAACTGACGCCGCTGGAAACAAAAAATGTTTATCTGCGTCTCTATCAATATAAGCGATATCAGAATGAAGACTTCAAGCTGCGGCATGCACAGCGCATCATTGAAGGCAAGATAAAAAATCAAATTGTGCTGCTTCAGCGCTATCAGCGAAATCACCCTGAAGTTGATTTTACGTTAAGTATTGACCGGCTGCAGGAAGCGATAAATACGCTCCAGATAAAAAAGAAAGTGTCCACGGTGCTGGGTGTCGAAGGTGCGGCAACGGCTGTCTATTTTGAGACGTTTGGGAAAATGTTTCGCAAGGAACTTAAGTTTGATGGACGTTCTCGCAGACCTCCCAAAGACCCTGTTAATGCACTGCTTAGTTTTGGATATACGCTCATAACCAATGAAATTCTCTCATTGCTTTCAGGTATGGGGTTTGATCCGTATATTGGATATTTGCATGCCATAGATTACGGCAGACCGTCTTTAGCGCTTGATCTGGTTGAAGAATTCAGGCATCCGATTGTTGATCGGCTCGTGCTCTCCTCTTTTAATAAAGAGGTTTTTGATGCAGAGGACTTTGAAGAAAAGGAAGACGGGGTTTTCCTTAAAGAAAATTCCCGCAAGACATTTTTTCTCCACTATGAGCGGTCTCTGCAACAACACTTTCAGTATGAAGATTCAGAGGTAAACTTCCGTCAGTTGTTTAAGAAGCAGGCACAGAAACTGGCGCAGGTCATTTTGAAAAACGAACAATACTCACCGTTCCTGTTAAAATAATGTTTCTTGTTGTCAGTTACGACATCTCAGATGATAAACGCCGCTTGCGGGTGGCAAAAAAATTAAAAGATTTCGGAGTCAGGGTTCAGTTTAGCGTTTTTGAGTGTATCTTGGAGCAGGACAAGATTGACGAAATGAAGCAGGTGATAGCACCACTCTTGGGGGAAGAAGACAGCGTGAGGATATATTACCTTTGTGAAGCATGTAAGAAAAAAATAAACAGTTACGGCGAAGTCAGTATTACTGAGGACCCTGTAGTATATATTGTATAAACGCAGCCGATTAGCGGAATCACGCAACTCATCAAAATAACTTCAAATAATTTTGTAAAGGCGGTGAATTTTATGTTAATAAAATCTTTTCAAATGGGAAAAAATAAGTGGTTAGCGGAAATGATGCTCAAACTTGCTGTTTTTGCAATGGTTTTGAGGGAAGCTATTGGAAACTAAGACCCGATTACGAGGGGATTGAGACGTTAAAGCCCATGATGGGGCAATGATTATTCAAGAGAATTGGAAACTAAGACCCGATTACGAGGGGATTGAGACCAAAAAAACATCTGCTGGTTTTTTGCTGCTTCTGCTTTCATTGGAAACTAAGACCCGATTACGAGGGGATTGAGACACGCTCTTGGAACTCCCTTTTTCTGCCGTCCTTAATTTAGATTGGAAACTAAGACCCGATTACGAGGGGATTGAGACTTCAGACAAATAAACTGGTTGAGCGATGCGGTCATGGATAGATTGGAAACTAAGACCCGATTACGAGGGGATTGAGACACCAATGTAGTGTCAAGGTAAATACGCTGGAAATACGTAATTGGAAACTAAGACCCGATTACGAGGGGATTGAGACTTCTTTTGCTTCTCTTGTTTCTTTTGCTTCTCTTGTTTCTTTATTGGAAACTAAGACCCGATTACGAGGGGATTGAGACATACTTTTTACTTATGTCCGAGCGTCGTAACATGCCCTTTATTATTGGAAACTAAGACCCGATTACGAGGGGATTGAGACCTTCAAAATGAAAAACTTTTTTTACGCTGGTGCGCTCCAAATTGGAAACTAAGACCCGATTACGAGGGGATTGAGACCTTTTACCATTTTGTCTCCCTTCTCTCGCCCACTTTTGCATTGGAAACTAAGACCCGATTACGAGGGGATTGAGACTATCAAATTTGGAGTCCAGAAAATGAAACATTTTTTATGATTGGAAACTAAGACCCGATTACGAGGGGATTGAGACTATCCTATTTCGCACCCGTCACTTTCGGATAAGACTCTTATTGGAAACTAAGACCCGATTACGAGGGGATTGAGACCTATTCCTCCAAGCTCTTTGCTTTCACCCTAATCCTTTGAATTGGAAACTAAGACCCGATTACGAGGGGATTGAGACTCCATATGTTGGACGATGCCTTGGGCTGTAGTGCTAAGTAATTGGAAACTAAGACCCGATTACGAGGGGATTGAGACTTAGGTTCTTGGATGTATAATGAGTTGTGCTTATCGGCTGGATTGGAAACTAAGACCCGATTACGAGGGGATTGAGACGCCAAGCTGAGAGAAGTAGTTTGAATTGGGCTCAGACAAGATATTGGAAACTAAGACCCGATTACGAGGGGATTGAGACAACAACGGCAGAACAGTTCCCGCCAAGCATAGACGGGATTGGAAACTAAGACCCGATTACGAGGGGATTGAGACTTTGTGCGCTATTTGCCGAACAAAAACCTCATTGTTCAAAATTGGAAACTAAGACCCGATTACGAGGGGATTGAGACTTAAAATACAAGGGACTTCATACATTATTTCGTCCCTATTGGAAACTAAGACCCGATTACGAGGGGATTGAGACGCTGCGCAATATGGGTATGGTTTCATCAAGTTAACATATCATTGGAAACTAAGACCCGATTACGAGGGGATTGAGACCCCGTAACCGGACTTTCATAAATCAGTTTTCGGGCTTTATTGGAAACTAAGACCCGATTACGAGGGGATTGAGACATATGAATAAAGAAAGCTGTGAAAGCTGCCTTATCATGAAATTGGAAACTAAGACCCGATTACGAGGGGATTGAGACTGTCTCTTTGAGTATCTAATTCCTCAATCCACTCTGACATGGATTGGAAACTAAGACCCGATTACGAGGGGATTGAGACATCCTCTTCATTGTGTATTTCCTCCTCTGAAGCTGGTGGATTGGAAACTAAGACCCGATTACGAGGGGATTGAGACTGGTCGTCTTCTGTCCAGACCGGACAGCATCTATGGCTTGAA
Organism: uncultured Thermodesulfobacteriota bacterium; assembly: GCA_964594075.1. Classification (GTDB taxonomy): domain Bacteria; phylum Desulfobacterota; class WTBG01; order CAIYCZ01; family CAIYCZ01; genus CAZQKW01. The sequence goes on from CAZQKW010000003.1 coordinate 3,994, forward strand.
TTGGAAACTAAGACCCGATTACGAGGGGATTGAGACTTACGGGCAGACATGGAATAATGTATTCTTAAATTCGTATTGGAAACTAAGACCCGATTACGAGGGGATTGAGACCAGTTTGCGCGTTTTTCCGTGGAGTGCATGTGCTATATTGGAAACTAAGACCCGATTACGAGGGGATTGAGACCTTATCCTTTTTCATTTTCCTACCTCCTTTTCTCTTAATATTGGAAACTAAGACCCGATTACGAGGGGATTGAGACTTTTAATTTCCTCTGCCACCTCAATAGATTCATCTATCATTGGAAACTAAGACCCGATTACGAGGGGATTGAGACGTGGTCTTTCAGCGCCAGTTCTATGCGAAGAAGTTGGTCTCATTGGAAACTAAGACCCGATTACGAGGGGATTGAGACTTTTCCTTATCCTTCATTTTCCTACCTCCCTTTGTTTATTGGAAACTAAGACCCGATTACGAGGGGATTGAGACTTCGTTTGTTTCTGTGTGAAGGTTTCGGTCTAACATGGTATTGGAAACTAAGACCCGATTACGAGGGGATTGAGACCTTGTATCTCTCTCCATTAGGACGATGCGGCTCTTCCGATTGGAAACTAAGACCCGATTACGAGGGGATTGAGACTGCTTTTGGTGAGTAGCGGACATCGCCCGTCTCTATGTTATTGGAAACTAAGACCCGATTACGAGGGGATTGAGACATTGTTACTCTTCTTACTCATACTTACTCCTTCCTTGATATTGGAAACTAAGACCCGATTACGAGGGGATTGAGACGTGGTTGCGGTGCGGGTGGCAACGGCATGAATTGTGGTATTGGAAACTAAGACCCGATTACGAGGGGATTGAGACGCTAACTCTTGGGCAGTTTTAACGTAGTTGTTGAGGGACATTGGAAACTAAGACCCGATTACGAGGGGATTGAGACTCTATCAATACCACCCCACACATTATAGTAAAGAACATATTGGAAACTAAGACCCGATTACGAGGGGATTGAGACGACTTTGATTATGTTCTTATTGTGTCTCTTGGCTATAATGATTGGAAACTAAGACCCGATTACGAGGGGATTGAGACCAATCTCTACGGGTGTAATCCACCCGTGGAGAGGACACATTGGAAACTAAGACCCGATTACGAGGGGATTGAGACTAAATCCATGTTTCCGCGGCTTGCCGGCAGAATTTTTATTGGAAACTAAGACCCGATTACGAGGGGATTGAGACAAAATTACCACATCCCCTGTCACTGGGCTGTTGTAAATATTGGAAACTAAGACCCGATTACGAGGGGATTGAGACCCACACATACCATCCATAAGCAACAGCACCACTGCCCTTGTATTGGAAACTAAGACCCGATTACGAGGGGATTGAGACATCTCAAAGTTTGATTTAATCGTTAAAGAGACACCTTTATCATTGGAAACTAAGACCCGATTACGAGGGGATTGAGACCATTCGTAAAAAACGTCCGCCTGCAACTCACGCAGACGTTTTACATTGGAAACTAAGACCCGATTACGAGGGGATTGAGACGCGGTTAAGCTGAATGTTGACAAAATTCTTTATTTCATTGGAAACTAAGACCCGATTACGAGGGGATTGAGACATTTAATTTCCTCTGCCACCTCAATAGATTCATCTATCATTGGAAACTAAGACCCGATTACGAGGGGATTGAGACGTGGTCTTTCAGCGCCAGTTCTATGCGAAGAAGTTGGTCTCATTGGAAACTAAGACCCGATTACGAGGGGATTGAGACTTTTCCTTATCCTTCATTTTCCTACCTCCCTTTGTTTATTGGAAACTAAGACCCGATTACGAGGGGATTGAGACTTGTCTGTGAGAATTGAGCGGATTTTTCTAACGAAGTTATTGGAAACTAAGACCCGATTACGAGGGGATTGAGACCATCAAGGAGAGAATGAGTAATGAAAAGAGTTTCTGGAAGATTGGAAACTAAGACCCGATTACGAGGGGATTGAGACACTTTTCATCTTGTGTGCACTCGCGCATGGGATTATTGTATTGGAAACTAAGACCCGATTACGAGGGGATTGAGACTAAAACACCCATTAAAACCACACCCACCAAGAAACCTCCATTGGAAACTAAGACCCGATTACGAGGGGATTGAGACTCCGGGAGCGGTTTCACGTGCGGTTTCATCTTGTTTAATTGGAAACTAAGACCCGATTACGAGGGGATTGAGACATATCCATCGCTAACCCGTTCAAATGTCTGCTGTTTAATTGGAAACTAAGACCCGATTACGAGGGGATTGAGACCCTGGCAATCTCAGTTGAGTAACAATATTCATTATACGAGATTGGAAACTAAGACCCGATTACGAGGGGATTGAGACCAGTCTTCACCCACCATTCGTTGTTCGAACTGTTTTGGTTCATTGGAAACTAAGACCCGATTACGAGGGGATTGAGACAGGGATTGGTTAAATTGGTTAAATTGTTTATAATGGTATTGGAAACTAAGACCCGATTACGAGGGGATTGAGACCGTCGGCTTCCTCCAGGGAATTGAGCCACTCCTCATACTCAAATTGGAAACTAAGACCCGATTACGAGGGGATTGAGACTTTCCCACTTGCGAAAGCACCTTTCCCCGTCAATACGGAGGATTGGAAACTAAGACCCGATTACGAGGGGATTGAGACTTTCCCCGGTTTCAAGGAATTTCTTTTTGGCCTTTTCGGATTGGAAACTAAGACCCGATTACGAGGGGATTGAGACCAAAATCGTTGATGATAACCCTGTAAATTTTGTTGTTAATTGGAAACTAAGACCCGATTACGAGGGGATTGAGACTCTGAGTCTTTTCTTCCAGACCGCTCAAACATATACAAAAATTGGAAACTAAGACCCGATTACGAGGGGACGAACCAAAGGCTGAAGGCGAAAGGCAGAAGGAGAAA
>CAZQKW010000003.1:7043-83345 GCA_964594075.1 uncultured Thermodesulfobacteriota bacterium
TTCATATTTCATCCTTCATACTTCATCCTTGGCAGTGACCCGATTACGAGGGGACGAACCAAAGGCTGAAGGCGAAAGGCAGAAGGAGAAAGGCTGAAGGCAGAAACCAGAACAGAAGTTGTTGCCCCGCACATTCATATTTCATCCTTCATACTTCATCCTTGGCAGTGACCCGATTACGAGGGGACAAACCAAAGGCGGAAGGCAGAAGGCTGAAGGCAGAAACCGGAACAGAAGTTGTTACCCAACACATTCATACTTCATCCTTCATCCTTTATCCTTGGCAATGACCCGATTACGAGGGGACGAACCAAAGGCAGAACGCGGAAGGAGGAAGGAAAAAGGCTGAAGGCGGAAGGCGAAAAAATAAAAAACGGCATGCTACTAAGGGGGTGAGAATTGACTGAAAGAGATTTGAAAACAAGGACGAAAAATTTTGCATTGCGAATTATCAGGTGTTACACGACCTTGCCAAAAACGGTTGAAGCACAGGTTTTGGGCAAGCAATTACTTCGTTCCGGAACCTCGGTAGGCGCACATTACCGGGAGGCGCAACGCAGTCGCTCCAATGCTGAATTCATCAGTAAGATGGAAGGAGGTATGCAAGAACTGGAGGAGACAATATATTGGATGGAATTACTGACGGATGGAGGTATAATTAAAGAGCAGCAGATACGCGATCTTCACAGTGAAGCGCATGAAATAATGGCAATTTTTGTAACCTGCACAAAGAAGGTGAAAAATGGCACTAAGCGATCATAACCTTTCATCTTTCATCTTTTATCCTTCATCCTTCCTCCTTTTTCCTTCCTCCTTCATCCTTTTTTTATCTTAAATGCTTAAACACGACTTCATAGACTATCAGGGCATTCCTCTGCATTTGACCGTTTATGAGGTTGATGGTCACGCCCCCAGCCTGATTTTTCTCCACGGCATGTCCATGCACGCCGGCGCCTATGCCTTCACCGTTCCAAACGCGAACTTTCTCGCGGCGCTCGCTGCTGAAGGATTCAATGTGATTGGGCTTGATCTGCAGGGACATGGCCGCAGCGGCGGCGCCAGAGGATTGTTTACCTATCAGGATTTGATCGGGAATATTCGATGCGCGGTGGATTATGCCCTAGAGCGATACAACCAGCGCATCGGCATAACCGGAACCAGCATGGGCGGAGTCCTCTCCTTTTATGCTGCCATTGAAGACAAACGCATCAAGTCGGTTGTGTGTCATAATGTGGTTGATCTGCGTGATGTGCGCCCTATTTTTTATTTAAAAAGACATTTCCTCTTATTGCCTTTGCTGAAAGTTTTAAAACCTGTTGCACCGTTTCTCACCTGGCTGCCCTTCCCCATCGTTGCCTATATAGAACCCAAAGATGTCTTTGATAAAAAGGAGAATTTTCAGTACATAGTCAAAGATCCTTATATGACCTGGGCATACCGCTGCAGCTCGTGGATTTCTGTCTTCTATAATCCCGATGATAAGCCAACTGTTGAATCGCAAACGGCGCCGGTCAGAATAATTGACGGCGAGCAGGATAAAATTTTTCCGGTTGCCTATACGCAGGCTTTTTACCAATGGCTGCGGTGTGAAAAGGATTTTGTGGTCGTGCCCGGCGTCAAGCATATGCTGTTCATTGAACATATCAACATTGCAGCGCCGCTGGTGGCAGAGTGGTTCTGGAGATTGTTCTGATAATTTTAATATTTCTCTATCGCACGATGACCCATAAATAAGGCATAAGGATATTTTTCTGCCTTGAGCATGGCTTCAGCAACACCCAAATCATATTCTGCTCCCTCTGACCAATATGATACACGCAATAAACGTTCAAGCCTCTATCCCAATAGTATGCAGTCCCCAATCACCGGTGACGAAGGCGCTGCCGGCTGCCTGCCTGTTACAAACAAAATTCTTGATATTGTATGGAAAACAGGTACCATTAAAAAATATGGTGAATGGTGAACAGTATTTAGTGGAACGTGAAAAGAGAAAAGCGCTCACCGGCATAATCCGTTGATCGTTGACGGGAACGTGGACCCGGATCGCTACATAACGTTTGTAACAGAGTATAATGAATTCATAAACCACCGGCCAAAACCGTTTAAGCGGATCATTGATAAGATAATGATATTGTAAATCAGTGAATAGTATTTAGTGAACAGTGAATAGCTAAAAATCATCCGTCAATCGTGGATAGAGGATAGTGGAAAGTGAATAGTGAATGGTGAATAGCTAAAAACCAGCAGTGAATGGTGAATAGTGAACAGTACGGACGAAGGCAAGATAAGAAATTTTAAAGATCTGAAAATCTGGCAACGCGGGGTTGAATTAGTAAAATTGATCTATGTAATAACAAACTCTTTCCCTGCTGACGAGAAATATGGCTTGGTTAGCCAAATGAGACGCTCGGCTGTATCAGTTCCCTCTAATATTGCAGAGGGTTTCATGAGAAGACACAATAAAGAGTACAAGCAATTTCTGTATATTGCGCTCGGTTCTTTAGCCGAACTTGAAACACAAATTATTATTTCAAAAGAATTGAATTTTATAACAACAGAACACTCCGGCATGTTATCTGCCATAGATGAGCTTAACAAAATGACAACCGGCTTAATTAAATGCCTCTGAAGAGTGAATAGTGGATAGTGAATGGTGAATAGCTAAAAACTAGCATTGAATGGTCGGTTTTATTACTGTTCACTGTTCACTAAATACTATTCACTGAATACTGTTCACTTACGACTCATTTAAACAATGGAACTCTTTCCCCCTGAGAAACCTGCTCCGTTTGACGCGATGGCACCGCTTGCCGACCGCATGCGTCCCCGAACCATAGCCGAGTTCGTGGGGCAAGAGCATCTGCTGGGCGCGGGCAAACTGCTGCGCCGCATTATTGACGGCGACGAGCTGCATTCGCTGATTTTCTGGGGGCCGCCGGGAACCGGCAAAACCACCCTGGCAGTTATTATTGCCGAGGCAACAAAAGCGCATTTCTGCTCGCTCAGCGCCGTGGTATCAGGCGTCAAAGAAGTGAAACAGCTTATTCAGGAAGCTTCAGAACTCAAAAGGCGCAGCGGCACCCGCACCATTCTGTTTGTTGACGAAATTCACCGTTTCAACAAAGCGCAGCAGGACGCTTTTCTGCCGCATATTGAAAAAGGCACCATTATCCTGCTCGGCGCCACCACCGAGAATCCTTCCTTTGAAGTGATTTCCCCGCTGCTCTCGCGAACCAAAGTGCTGGTGCTCAAACCGCTTACCGACCAGCACCTGCACACCATCTTACAGCGCGCCCTCGCCGATGCAGAGCGCGGCCTGGGTGGCCTGCAGGTGGAGGCTAATCGGGAAGTGCTTCAGTATATTGTTGATTACTGCCAAGGCGATGCGCGCGTCGCGCTGAACACGCTGGAAATGGCAGTGATGATGAGCCCGCCGCAAACCGACCGCGGCGGAAAAAGAGTCCTGACCATAGCAGCCGTGGAAGAAGCGCTGCAGAAAAAAGTGCTGCTCTATGACAAAAGCGGGGAAGAACACTACAATCTCATTTCCGCGCTGCACAAAAGCCTGCGCGGCAGCGACCCGCATGCGTCTCTTTACTGGCTGGCGCGGATGCTTGAAGCGGGCGAAGATCCGCTGTATATTGCCCGGCGTCTGATTCGTTTCGCCAGCGAGGATGTGGGCAATGCCGACCCGCAGGCGCTGCTGGTAACCGTGGCAGCCACGGATGCCTTCCATTTCATCGGCCATCCCGAGGGCGAGCTTGCCCTCGCGCAGGCCGCGCTGTATCTGGCGACGGCGCCCAAAAGCAATGCGGTATATACCGCCTATGGCAGAGTTCAGCAGGAAATTGCGCAATCAGGCGCGCTGCCCGTGCCGCTGCACATTCGCAATGCGCCCACCGCCCTGATGAAGGAGCTTGAATACGGCAAGGGCTATCAATATGCCCATCAGTTCCCGGAGGCGATTGTTGAACAGGAGTTTTTGCCGGAAAAACTTTCCGGGATGAAGTTCTACGTTCCGACCGACCGCGGCTTTGAGAAGGTTATCAAGGAACGGATGGAATATATTGAGAAAAAAAGAAAAGAATTGCAGGCTGTTCGGCGTAAGAAGTGAGGATTTAGACTATTTCAAGCATGCGTTTGACCGGCGCATAAGCGTCTTCCCGGATGCGTTCCGGCACGCTGACCACAGGAGACATTTCGTTGAGCGCCGCAACAATTTTTTCCCGGGTAATGCGTTTCATATTCGGACACAGCGCTCTGGCGGTCACCGGAATAAAGGTTCGGTCAGGATACAGAGTCTGCAGCCGGTAAACCATGCCGAGTTCAGTGCCGACCAGAAACTGTTCTGCCGGGCTCTGGCCGGGATATTTCAACATGCCCCCGGTGCTCAGCACCACATCTGCAATCTGCGATACCGAGCTATGACATTCGGGATGCACCATGACCATTGCTTTGGGATGGGCGTGTTTCTGTTCAACGATGTCCTCCGGAAGGATTTTTATGTGGGTCGGACAATAGCCGGGCCAGAGGATCATCTGCTTACCCGTTTTGTGGCTCACGTAGCTGCCCAGATATTTATCCGGCACGAATATAATGTCGCCGCTGTCCTGGAGCTTTTCTATCACTTTAAGGGCATTGCCGGAGGTGCAGCAGTAATCGCTTTCCGCCTTGACCGCCGCCGTTGAATTGACGTAGGTGACGACCAACGCGCCGGGGTGGCACCGTTTTACTTCCCGCAACTGCTCTGCATTGATCATGTTTGCCATGGGACAGCCGGCATCAATGTCCGGCAGCAGCACAATTTTATCCGGACACAGGATAGATGCCGTTTCAGCCATAAAATGCACGCCGCAAAACACAATGACGTCGGCATCGGTGTGCGCGGCTTTCTGGCTCAGTTCCAGCGAATCCCCCAAAAAGTCGGCGCAATCCTGCACCTCCGGCGGCTGATAGTTATGACACAGGATTATTGCATTGCGGGCTTTTTTTAATGCCGCAATCTTTTCTTTCAGCTCTTGATCCTGTTCCGCGGTTTCATGCATATCATTTACAAGTATAGGTGTTGATGACCTGCGGCATGTGCCTGCACAACTGAGCTGCCTTAATCAGACGCCCGCCGCACCAGCGCCGGCAACCGTTCGGTTTACGTGACAAGCGTTATCGCATCGCCGCTCTTGACTTTGCCTCCCTGCAGAACGCGGGCAAAAATTCCTTCGCGCGGCATAACACACATGCCGGCCTGGCGGTAAATCGCACAGGGCGTATGGCATTCTTTGCCGTGCTGGGTGATTTCAAGCAGTGCTTCGGAACCAATGCGAAGTTTTGTTCCGAGCGGCAGGGAAATAAGATCAATGCCCGCAGTGGTCAGGTTTTCGGCAAAATCGCCGGCGCCAACGTTTAAACCCAGCTCCTGCATCCGCTTTATGCTCTCCTCCGCCAACAGACTCACCTGACGGTGCGTCGTGCTGTCGCCGTGCGCATCGCCGGCAAGGCCGAAATTTTCAATCAGCAGACCGGCGCCGACATTCTTTTTCCTGACGGATTTTTTGCTGCTTATACAGACAGCGGTGATAGTGCCGCTTATTAACTGTTGCTGCATGGGTTGAACGCCGCGATTCTCCTTACATTCTTCATTATGTATAATGAGTAACATCTTTTCTGCAGTGCTGCAAGGCGTTTTGCGCCGGTTAATGCTTCACGCTCAGCCAAAATAATGGTATGTATAAGCAGGCGCGCGACGAGACTGTTTGGCGGGAGAACGTATCAGCGGTGCATACTAAAAAGGATAGGACTATGGCAATAAAAATGAAAAAAATTTCCTGTTGCAAGGGCGCATACCATGCCGTTATGGATGGAAAATATTATTGCATGGCGCCGCCCAATATCGAATGCTTGCAGGTAAGAAAGGGCACGGGGAAATTTACCAAAGGAGAGAAAAAGATTTTGTATTGCTCGCATCAGGTTCCCTGTTCAGAATGCACAGTATCTTTTGGCAACAAAACCGGAACATCATGACCGGGGCGGGTTTTTATTGTGGTTCGGTCAGCATCCGGCATTTGCGCTTCTACGGTTTTGCCACCATATCAGAAACGGCAGGCTCTGGATATGAACCTGCCGTTTATAATGTTTCAATTATGTGGTTAATATGAACCCAGCGGGTAACCAAACGCATTTATGGCCGGTTCAGCAACGAGCACTTTTGCAGAATGACCGATGTTTTTCCCGATTAGGGTAAAGGGGGAGGTTAAAACAAAAACACCGGTTCCTAACACGGTGCAGCCCAACCAGAACGGCCTGATAAAAACCGCGTCGGCTAAAATCGCCGCAGCCGAAGCTTCTTCGGCTTTCTCACAGCATGGTTTTGCCATGGCCTGGGCACTGAACCCGATTAACATAACTAAAGACATTATCACAACAATTATTTTTCTCCGCATAGGACCCTCCTGTCTTTGGTTTGCGACGTGAAAAATTATATTCTTTGTTATTTTATATTTTAGTACATTATTTTTTAATTTGTCAAAGTTTTTTTAACAGACTTTCCTAAAATATTTTATTGCCGGGCATGAAGAAGCGTCTGGGCTTGCAAGGGTCTTTTTTTAAATAGACATTTCATAAAAAAATTGACGAGAACGTCTAAAAAAGTTATTTATAGTAGTAAACATGGTAATGCCATTCAAGCCCCGCAGTGGGGAAAAAATCACCCGCGATAATTAAAAAACTCTATTGCCCCCGTAGCTCAGTAAGGATAGAGCAAGGGATTCCTAATCCCTGGGTCGCACGTTCGAGTCGTGTCGGGGGCGTATTTTGATTCCCTGAGCCATTGTATTTACTATAGATTGTCTTAAGTATTGTTGCTTATAAGAAAATAAGACTTGCTCATTGACAATGTATATGCTATATTAAAATAAAGATATTACAATGTATTAAGGTTTTAAACTTAATACAGAGCATTAGTTTGGGAAGTAAGTATGCTCAGATGGGAAGAAATTAGAAAAAGGATTCAGGACCATAAACCATATCGCTGCAAGTTTCCAAAATGTAAATCAAAAGTAATGAGGCCTGACTCATATTGTCAATACCATGACAATCAAATTTTTGAATATAAAAAAAGGCGTTTTGGCAGCTAATGAGGATTTTGGTTTGTTGCGGATAAAATAATTGTTTGTGCGGATTACGGATATAATGCAATCCCTATCCAAACGATTCCTGCCTGAACGGTAAGTTTTCGCGCATAATTGTAAATACACGTCGGTATCGTTATTGGGCATGATGCAGGGGATTGAACTGTTTAAAAATTGACCATGAAGCTGAAATTAATACTCGGTATCGGCCTCCTGCTCCTGCCTGTGGTGACGAAGCCTGATCTTTTATCGGCGGATGAATCCGACCTCACAGCCCCTGCCCCGCTCTATCAAACAAATTTTTCAGCGGCCAAACCAGTGTGCGGTCTCATAATCGGTGAGCATTCAACCGGCCAGATCATAGCGACCTGGCAACCGCCTGGACAGTGCGCGGTTCCCGGAAAATATCTGCTGACCGGCACAGCGCAACTCTTTGTTTTAACCATCTCTAACCAGCCCGACGGCTATACGCAGCGTTTTTCCCTTTACAGCAGTTTTGCGAACCGGTTTCGCATCAGGCTGGATTATACCGATAAAACATTTGAAGAAATAGTTTCTGACCTCCCGTATATCCTTCATAATTGCCCGCGTGAACACGTTGAATCCTGCACCCCTGTTTCAGGAGCGCCGGATCCCTATGAACAGTGCAACCCGGCCGTGGGCGGGTTCATTGAACTGGTAATAACTGCTGCTGGCGGATCGTGGGATACATTTAAGAAAAACGTGGTGCAGCCATTGCAAAGTGCCCAGGAGTGGCGGCCTTCAGATGTCTGGTTGTATCTGTTCCGGTCTGTGAACAAAGGGTATTATGCCGAGGTGAGAATTACCTCCCCCACATGTCTGCGGCTTGTCGCAGAAAAACTTAAAGGCAACCCGCTGATATTAACCTCTAATGGACGGCAGATGAGCATCCATTATCGCTGATCCTTGACCAGCATCTGCCTTATTAACCAACGAAGCGTCTGAGCTATCATAAAACGTTCGCTTGTGAACGCGCAGAGCTTTGGCTATTGCCATCTCTATAATATCCTCTATTACCCCTATAAAAGAAAAACCCCCCAGACGCTTCTTCGTCGCCATCAATATAATATTTTGGGAAAAGTCCTGTTCCTTTTTTGTTGAAGCTATTCCCGGATTCTGTTAATTCTTCATAAAAATATCCTCAGGGAATACGAGCTATGCCGCTTGATGATTTACTGACATCCATTGAAAAACCGCTTGCCTTTGCCGCTAAAAACAACTTTGCAAGCCTTCCTTATATGAAAAACCTCAGCGAGGTTATTACCGCTCTTGTGCATAATGCTATTTCTGAGGAAAGAAATAAAAATTATTTGTATTTACTTAATAATTTGTATGATAATTTTACTGACTTTGACAGTGCCGCAGACGATCATAAGAAAGCAGTTATTCTCCGCTCCCTCTCAATTCTAAAAAAGCTCAGAGAGAAACTTAACCAGGACCAGGTTAAAAAGGATACCGCATCCTACGGCGAATCAATCAAAATTCTAAAATCACCCATACAGTATGTAAAAGGTGTCGGACCGAAACTTTCAGAAATATTAGCGCGCAAGGGGATTTTTACCATTGAGGATGCGCTTTACTTTTTGCCCCGAACTTATCTGGATCGCAGGAGATTTACAAAAATCTCCCGCCTCAAGGACGGAGAAGATGCCACCGTCAGCGGCACCATCATTTCCACGGCGAAAGCGGTCACATTCAAGCGCAAAAACATATTTGAGATTGCTGTTGATGACGGATCGCAGATACTTATTGCAAAATGGTTTCATAATAACCCGCAGTATCAGACCATACTGAGAAACAAATTCAAGGTCGGGCAGAAGGTGATTCTTTCCGGCCGGGTCGCAACGTTCCGCTTCCAGAAAGAGATGCACCATCCCGACATTGAAATCATCACCGATGAAGAAGCGCTCAGCCCTGATGTTAAAGGCATTATTCCCGTATATCCCCTGAGCGAGGGCCTGCACCAAAAAACCATAAGAAAAATACTGCGGCACATCATAGAAAACTATGCCCGGTATGCACTTGATGCGCTGCCCGAAGCGGTGCGCCGCGAACATGACCTGGTTGGCGTGCAGGAGGCGCTGGCGCGGGTTCATGTCCCGGACCAGAATGACAATGTTGCCGCCCTGCAGGCGTTTCAGTCCCGCTACCATAAGCGGCTGGTGTTTGACGAGTTGTTTTTTCTTGAGCTTGGTCTGGCGCTGAAGAAAAGAGGCGTGTCCGTATTGCCCGGCATTGCCTATTCCCTTCCCGCTGAAAAGATTGACCGTTATCTGGCCTCCCTGCCCTTTTCTCTTACTGCCGCACAGCAACGGGTGCTGAATGAAATTTTTGCCGACATGGCGCGCCCGTTTCCCATGAACCGCCTGATTCAGGGTGATGTGGGAAGCGGCAAAACGGTGGTTGCCTTAATAGCCTGCCTGGTTGCCATCTGGAACGGCTATCAGGGCGTTTTTATGGCGCCGACCGAAATTTTAGCCGTCCAGCATTTCAAAACCATACAGGCGCTTACCCGGGACGCCGACGTGTCAATACTGCTGTTGACCGGCGGGCAGACTAAATCGCAGCGCGAGGAGAGTCTGCGCCAGATCAAAAGCGGCGCCGTGCAGCTTGTCATCGGCACGCACGCGGTCATTGAAGAAGCGGTTGAGTTTAACCGGCTGGGCTTTGCCGTTATTGACGAGCAACATAAGTTCGGCGTTATGCAGCGCGCGCAGCTTAAGAAAAAAGGCGCCAATCCGGATGTGCTGGTGATGACCGCCACCCCCATTCCGCGCACGCTGGGGTTGACCGTGTATGGAGACCTTGACCTGTCGGTCATTGACGAGCTGCCGCCGGGGAGAACACCGGTAACGACGAAAGTGTTTCATGAAAAACACCGCGCAGACGTGTATGCCATCATGCGCCAGGAACTGTCGCGTGGCGCGCAGGCGTTCATTGTCTATCCACTTATTGAAGAATCTGAAAAAATGGATCTGAAGAACGCAACCAACATGGCCCAGCATCTGCAACAGGATATTTTCCCCGAATACCGGGTGGGCCTGATCCACGGACGCATGTCCCCGGAGGAAAAAGAATGCGTCATGCGCCAGTTCCAGAACGGCGCGATTCATATTCTGGTCGCGACTACCGTCATTGAAGTAGGCATTGATATACCCAATGCGTCTTTGATGATTATTGAACATGCCGAGCGCTTCGGCCTCTCGCAACTCCATCAACTGCGGGGCCGCGTGGGCAGGGGCGCAACCCAGTCGCAGTGCATCCTGCTTGCCCAGTATCACAAAACCGATGATGCCCGGCGGCGGCTGGCGGTTATGGAGAAGACTTCTGACGGGTTCAAAATTGCTGAGGAGGATTTTAATATTCGGGGGCCCGGCGAGTTTCTGGGAACCCGACAGTCCGGATTGCCCGATTTTCGCGTGGCGCACATCATTCGCGATGCGCGCATTCTCGCCGAAGCACGGCGCGCGGCTTTTGAGCTGGTGCGGTCGGATCCCTCTTTACAGGCTGAGCAACACCAGCTTATGAAGAAAATTCTGCGTGACCGCTGGAAAGGAAGGCTGGAACTGGCAGGAATCGGGTGACGGGGACGGCGGGCGCTGCATCAATAATCCTCTGCTTCGCTTGATCCGGTATCCATCATTTTTTCAAACCGTTTCTTACCCCGTTTTGCCGCTACTTTTGACAGTTCTTTGATTTCCTGCCTCATGGTGTCCGAAAGACCGGCGCCGAATTTTCCGGCCATCTGTTTCTCCAGCCGCGCGGCAAGCCCGTCTTCGCGCGGGCCGGATAAATAGCGAGTTCGCGAAATCAGCTTGCGGACATCGCCCGAACCGCAGTGCGAACATGCGGGAACAAACTTTTCATCATAGCGCAACAGCACACAATCAAACACTGCCTGGCACTGATTGCACTGATATTCATATATGGGCATAATCCTTCCTCCTTCTGCGTTTTGAACGGGATAAGCCGGGCTATCTCTTCGAGTGATATCGGTAGGGCGGTCGGCAACGCCATGCTAAACGCGCCGCCCATCCCGATAGCGCCGGAATTTCTCCAGTTGCGCCAGGTAATAGCCGGTATTATCTGCGCCGGCGGCAAGCGCCGCCTCCAAAGCCTGCACCGCTTCCGCGTATCTGCCGTTGACAAAATAGCTTTCGCCCAGCGTGTCCAGTATATGCGGCAGCGGTGAAATGCGGGCGGCTTTTTCGGCAAGGCGGAGCGCGTCCGCCGGTTTTCGCAGTTCCTCCACCGGCGCCGTTGCATATAGCCACGCCAGGTTGTTAAGGGCTTCAGGGTCGTCGGGATTGAGCGCCAGCGCTTTTTTAAACTGAATCTCGGCAGCTGCAAAATCGCCGGTTTCATAATAAAGATTGCCGAGCATGAAATAATATTGAAAATTGTCCGGCTGCCGGGCAATCTGCTGCTCGAGAATTTTTCGCGAAAACGTCATGTGTGCGCGGCTCAGCCGCTGGCCGTCGGCGCCATACAGCACGGCGCCGCACAGGATCAGCGCAATCACCGCAAACGCGCGTATCCGCGCCACATGCCGGTTGTGCTTTTGGATGAGCGCCGGGTGCGCCTCGCAGCACTGAATGAACGCAATGCGCTCGGCAATGCCAAAGTGATGCCAGTTGCGCGCGTTGCGGTTTTGCGCGCTGACCAGCGCTATTTTTTCCAGCGAGCCGGTGAGGCCGGCGCCGCTGCCGGTAAGCTCAAGGGCATACAGATCTGATTGGCGCTCAAAATGACGCGACACGTAGCCGAAAAAAAGCCTGAAGTAGATAATAAAAAATGCCAGGGGAATAATTGTGAGCAGCGCTGAAACCGGCGCCGTTATATCCGTGAATTGCGCAACGATGAAGGCAACAAAGAAATCCTGCGACAGCAGCTTATAGGTGAACAGTTCCAGAACCCCGTATGCCACGACCACATACCCCAGAAGAAAAAAAACATAATAGACCATATGATGGTTTTTTACATGGCCTATTTCATGGGCGATGACTGCCTCCAATTCCTGTTCATCAAGGATCTGGAGCAGCACTGGACTTATCAGCACATACCTGAACTGCCGGATAAACCCGATAACACCGGCTGTTACCAGCCTGCCGTCAAACAGATTCCATACAACAATGTCCCGGTATCCAAAATGATGTCTGCGACAGAAGTCTTCCAGTCTGCTGCGCAGCGCGCCGGGAGGAACCGGGATGCAGTCCCACAGCTTGATCAGAATAACCGGAAAGAACAGCGCAACCGTCCCCAGGAGTGCCGCAAAAAACCCGATGCCGGCCAGCGGATTGCTGCTTATGGCCTGATAAAAATCGGCCGCGGCAAATGCGAGCGCATCCAGAATCAGCGACACCAGCAGCCAGGGCAAGACCACGGCCGCAGAGATTTTAACGTGAGACGAAATATAGGACGCCGGATGTGCCGCCGGGCGGCAGTGTTTCTGATATGACGGCGCAGCGCACAGCCACACTATCAGCAGCAGGAACACGAACGGCATAATGCCCACGATGTTGTTTAAAAATATGCTGCGTGCGGTGAACGGAATAGCCATGAGCAGCACTTTTAAATCAAAAACATAGACCCATATGGCATAAATACATATGGCAAGAATGGTGCTGCGCTGGACCAGTGCGGCATGACGGGTGGCGAATGCTTCTGATAGCGGCGTGCTGCGGCCAAAATGTGTTTCAAAGCGTTTAAAAATAAGTCTATTGTAAAGAAAAAATATGAGGCTTACGACCACAATCCCGGCAAGGTCGCGCTCACCTGCCACCCCCTGCTGAGCAGACGGGATATAGGTAGTATAAATGAGGATGACGGTGATAAAATAGATGATGCTGGCGTACACAGGGTTTCCTAAATGAAACAGAAATGAGGACAGAACGATCAGTCCTCATTTCTGTTATGTGGCGACGCTACGGTAATCGTACTGGTTGTTAATCGAGGTATTTTTTTACAATCCGTTCCTGCTCCGGCGGGAGTTTTTTGCGTTTTGCTTCCTCAAAAATGACATCGGCTATTTTCAGGGTCATAAAATAATCGTCTTTAACTTTTTGCCGGCGTTCTTCCACGGTCAGATTTTTATACTCGGGAACCAGATAGGATAAATAAAAAGCTACCTGAAGTGTTGCCGCAATTTGGGGTATCTCTTTGTGTGCCATAATATCGTTCCTCCTTTTCCTGTTTGTTACCTGTCGTTATGCGGTATCACTGATGGTATTTTGTTTCTCTTTATTCATGATAGCATTATTATGCCGGTTGTCAAAGTTAAATTTACCGGACGTTCCCCAAAAATTAACCCTCACATACCGTTGAACCTCACGGGCACACAATTCCGCCCGGGGAATAACGTGGAGCATCGCCCTCTGCTGCGCCCGAGGGTTTTTCAGGCGCAGCATTGAAAGATGCTGGGAAAACCCCATAAAGGTAACGGAACATCCCGGGTTGCCCGGCGAACGGCTAACCGCACCGCTATGAATTAAAAATAACGGCGGTGATAAACCGGCTGTCAAGGGATTCGTTTTCCACCAAACCACCGCACTGTTCCTGCAGCAGCCCCAGACAGCTTTCCACAAACGCCTCCATTGCTGCCTGCTCTTGTTCGGAGGGGTGTAACAGGTTTTTAACCCATGCCCGTGTTTCCTGGCAAAATTCCGTTTTAATCACATACGGGGGAACAGCGCCGGTCTCATTCCTGATAAATACCGCAGCAAGAAACCGCTGCATTTCTTTCGCAGTGAGCGGAACACATGCAGTTGCGCCGCTCAGCACCTGCCGGGCAAGGACAGTGAGAAACAGCGGACGCGCCTGCACGGGAAACGGCTCTGCAGGTGGCTGTTCCAGCTCTGGCGGTTTTATCAGCTGGTCAACAGGAATACCCAGCGCGTCAAAAAACAGTTTTTCCGCAACGGCAACAATGTCCAGCACCCGCCGGGTAGCCAGTATTTCATCAAGGGATTCAAAGTCCCGGAACAGAAAACCGTCGGGCCTGCTGTTGCCTTCATAATACCGGGGGCGAATCTGGGAAAGCCCTTCAATGGTTGCGCCCCAGGTGCCGTCAAAAAAGTGCCGCCGCGCAGCCCCATGGGTGCGCCAGCGCGTCGCAGGGATCCGTTGCAGGCGGCGCTGCAGGTCAAGCGCCTGACTGTAGCCGGCGCGAAACAGAAAACGCATCGGCAGCGTTTCCAGGAGGTGTTGTGCCGCAGCTGCATCCTGTTTACTGAGCACTTCAAGGCCGATGTTGGAGTATCCCAGCACTTTTTGCAGCGCCTTTTTTAAGCACGATATATCGCGTGCTTCAAGCCCGTCGGCAACAATGACCTGATTGGCGGTATGAATTAGTTCGCGTTGAATACGGTCAAGCGCCGCGCGGTCATCCAGCAGGCGCAGCATCTGCCACAAGAACAACGACTCACGCCCCGTTTCCATAACATGGCGAAGTGTGAGCTGCGACGATTTTTCTGCGCCGCCGGCAATACCAACCCCGGCGAGCGGTTTGAGCATGGATTCTATCTGTTCGGCGCGCACATATTGATACACCTGGAGAGCTTCTTCCAGTTCAGGAAACCCCTTTTCAGCCACTCTGCTGTGCCGCAGCCTCAACAGTTCCTCCTCAAGCTCAGCCTCAAACGACCAGATAGTATTTTCCATTAAATGATAAAACCATGTGCTGTCTGTTTTATACAGCAGGTGCAGGAAGGGGATGCAGACCACGCGGGCATCATCGTCGGCGAAGTGGAAGTAATACATACCATCAAGAGTCCAGGACGACAGTTGATCGGCAACTTCCACCGGATCCATATCTTCACGCAGTTTGGAAATAGTGAACAATTTCTTAAAAATAAAATTAAGGAATTGCTCATCGGTTTTGATTAACCACTCTCGGACTTTTGTTTCATGGCAGCGCAGCATCACCTGGAGCCATTCCACGACATGGCTCATCTCAATGCGGTCTTTGTTCCAGCAATCTATGTCCAGGATGTACTGCAACTGTTCAAACGATATTCGCGCGATAAGGGGAAGCGCATCCGCGATGCCGGTTTCCTTTATGGTCCAGTATAGTTCTTCTTCCGGCAGCGCCTGAATCAATTCATCCGGATTCTGAGCAAGCAGAATGAGCTTCTGCCGTTTTTCCCAAGGCGCGCTGAGCACCACGGAAAGCTGTTCTTCAACGGACAGGTTGTTAAACAGTTCCTGGGCGGTATGCGGCTCGGCTAAAAAGAGCTGTTCATATGCGAGCGCTTTTTGTTTCGGCGTTTCGTGTTGTGCCGCGTTATTCATAACCAGAAGCGTGGCGTCGGGAGTGCAACGGAATTGTGTTGCCTGAACCAGGACAGTGTAGTATTACCTGACGCATGAAAAAATTATTACCGCAGATGCTTGTGTGGTTGATTATAGTATTATGTAGCCCACCGGTTGCAAAAACTCAAGAACATTCTCTGTGGCATGACCTTGGCCTGTATGGCGGCCAGTTTCAGACCATAGCCGTTGACCCGTTTGACCGTTCGTGTCTGTTTGCAGGGAGCTATCTGGGCGGTGGCCTTTTTAAGTCAACCGATTACGGAGCTTCCTGGCACACGATTCCCGGTTTCAGAGACACCGAGGTATTTGACATTGCCTTTGACCGGCTCCATCACGGCACGCTCTGGATAGCGCATAATCAATATATCAGCGCCAGCCGCGATCATGGCGCCACCTGGCAGGTTTACACCTTTGCCGCGCAGCAAAGCCGTTTCTGTTATTCAGTCGCGGTAGATATACACGACACAACCGGAAACACCGTGTATGCGGGAACCGGCGGTCGGGACGGAAGTGATGAAAACGGTGCGGTATTTAAAACCATTACCGGCGGCAGGCACTGGTTTAAAACCAGGCTTAGCGCAGCGAACGACGTGCTGAAACTGGCGATTAATCCGGTCCACCGCGGCGAATTATGGGCACTATCCAGCATTATGTTAGGCATCCCGGAAGGAACAATTTATGCCACAACCAACGGCGGCATTTCATGGCGGCACTGGGATATTGGCTGGTATCTTGACGAATTATTAATTAATCCCCGCTATCCCCGCACCGTATTTGCCGCCGGCGAGCGTGGTGTCCTGCGCAAAACGGACGGTCCAAACCGCGCTACCGCCTGGGAATCGCTGGAACCCAACGCCCTGTGCCGGTCGCTTGCCATTTCCGCCGAAAATCCTGACATCCTGTTTGCCGGGCTTGAAAACGCTACCGCACAGAGCACCGACCGGGGAACGACCTGGCAGTATTATCCGTCGCACAATCGTTTTCTGTCGCTTGCGGTTGACCCGGCGGATCGGTCTCTGCTGTATGGCGGCGACGCAAATCGGGGTTTGTTCAAAAGCACCGACGGCGCCCAGAGCTGGCACGAGATCAATGCCGGGATTCAGGCCAATCAGATTTACGCCATTGATTTTTCCCCTGCCGACGAGCGGATTATTCTTGCCGGCACGCTGGGGGGCATATATCTCCGCGATGAAAACAGCCGGTGGCAGCGCATTAACGCCGGCCACTCAGAAGCGATTTGTTTTCATGCGCTGCAGGATGACATTGTCTATGCCGGTTTTTATCAGCAATTCGGCAAAAGCACTGACCGGGGAGCAACCTGGAGCTACCGGCCCGTCTCGGCAGAACCAGAAGCGCATGACGTCGCCTGCCTGGCGGTTTCTCCTCTCGACCCGGCATTAGTGTTAGCCGGTCTCTATTTTTATTCCGGCGCCCGCGGAGAACTGCTCAAAAGCACCGACGGCGGTAATAGCTTTGACACCATCTGGTCTGCTCCGGTCCCGGTTAACGATATCGCTATCCACCCGTCTGATGCACGCATACTGTTTGCCGGCACCGGCAGTTTTTATGCACCGGTAACGTCCGGGGGCCTTTTCAGCAGCAGCGATGGGGGCATACACTGGACTGCCACCACCCTGCAAAATGTGGTGGTGAACAGCATTGCAATCAGCCCCGCCAACCCCCGGCTCATGTTTGCCGGCTGCGGCGGAAGCGACTGCACGTATGCGGGCATTTACCGCTCAACTGACGGCGGCGCAACCTGGGCGCTGTCGGCGCGCGGAATGCCACAGGAATATGCCATCACGGCGCTCGCCATTGATGCGGAAGACAATCAGCGGATTTACGCTGCATCATTTTATGGCGGCATATATCTGAGCCTGGATGGCGGAAATTACTGGACACAGTGCGGGCTTTCTGACCATCTGGTATATGATGTCGCACAGGCGGGGCACGCAACCGGCAGTGTATTGGCACACAGCTCGTGCTCAGTTTCCCTGGCGCGCGCATCTTTACCGGTGGCGGCGGGCACGACCAGCGGCATCTACCAATATGCAGCATCGGGCACCGGCGTCCTGACCGGCATCATTACCTCGCTCACCACTGGTGTTCCGGTTGACGGCGCCGATATTTATGCTCCCGCCTCCGGAACCAGCGCGCGGTCCGTGAATGGCTACTACCTGCTGCTTCTGCCGGCCGGCGTGCATACCATTGAGATCCGCGCCGCGGGCTATGAATCCGCCATTATGACGAATATGCTGATTGCTGCCGGACAAAATCTCATCCAGGATGTGGCCTTGGTGCCAGCCCCGTCTGCGCCCTGTGTCGCAACGTGGCTGCTTGCCGACACCCCGCATTTTGATCATCTCTCGGCCGTGCGCGCCTTCAGAGATGAAGTGCTCAACAGCAGCGCAACAGGCCGCGCCCTCATAGCGCGCTACTATGCAACCGGAGATGCCATCCAATCGGTGCTTGCCGCGCATCCGGAACTTAAAGCCCGCGGTCAAGAACTGCTGGTATCTGTGGTGCAGCTTCTTCACACAGCCCGCATCGGCAGCCCGCTGCCGATCCCTGAGCGCCTCTGGCAGGAGGGGCAGCTCTTCCTCCGCTTGCTTGAGAGCGCTGCCCCCCAGCCCCTCAAACGTCAGCTCCGCGAGATACGCGAGGAGTATGACCGGCCGATGATTTCAAAACTTCTCAAATGCGGTTAGTGCACGGATGCCGATTTTTAGCGGCAGATAAAAAGCCAGCCCGTTGACGATAAGCACGGCGGCACCCGCCAGTATAATTTTTAGCCACTGCAGGCCGGTTAAAGCAGTGCCGGTGAACCGGGCCATGAGCACCAGATAAACCGGCCCCGCCTCAAGAATCACCACTATGCCGACAAACAGGATTGCCAGAATCATATACAGCAGCCCACCAAAGCCAGTGGGAATCTGGGCTGCATGCTCAACGTCAAAACGCGGATAAACGGCGCCACAGCCAATGCTTAGGCTGACAATGCCGCCCGTCATCACCGCCATTGTCACACACGAGAGCGCCATCATAAAACCATCCACCCGCAGCAGATAGTTGGAACAGATGATAAGCGCTTCCGCAAGCACAAACAAAAACACCCAATAAAGCCAGAATTTGCTCCAGATAAAGTCTTGCACCCGCAACGGCGCAGAGCGAATGAGCCAGAAGGAATTGCCTTCAATGCTCACGGCCGGAAAAGCAAACCGCGCCGCAACTGCCGCCAGGGTAAAACCGGCGAGGCCGAGATTCAGAAACGCAATAACATTGTGCAGATACAGCGTAGGAACAGGACTCTGGTCAAGCGGCAGGACGCTCACGTTGTAAAGATAAATAACAATAATGGCGCCCAGTATGAACAACTGCGACCACTGCGCCGAGTCGCGAAAAAAACAGGACAGGTCTTTTACCACCATAAGGCGGCGCGTCGGCGCCACCCACGAGAGCAGGCGGTCCAGCAGCATGTTTTTGAAGCGACGGGCGCCCAGCAGCGCGGGGCGCGATTCCTGGGATTTTGTCCAGGCGCGGAAATAAACACGACTGAAAAACCGATTCACGATAATGAGCAGCGCCAGTGCGGTGCTCCAGAGCAGCGCCAGGTTGAATGCCACCCCCTCTTTTCCGGGCATGAACAGAGCAACCACCGCGTCCGTTGCCCACTGGCTGGGCAAAAACGGCGCAGCCGGCATTTCAAGCGCGGCCACATAATCCAGCACGGTGCGGAACGCTTCGGGGTTCACAAACTGTTCCGGCCGTAAAAAACGAAACAAAGCATACAGGGTAATGCCTAACACAAGCGACAGCGCCAGCATAATACTTCTGAGGCGCGAGGCCGGAATCACCAGGGTAAGCGCGACCGCACAGCCGGTCCCAACTGCGCCGCAGATCATGATAAACGGGATGACGCTGGCCATCACAACGACATAAAACCACAGCCCCTGCTGATAGACAATGCCATAGGAAAAAAATACCGGTAAGCTAAACAGCAGCACCATCCAGGAGCTGTTCAGCATTGTTTCAACACCTTTGGTAATGCCGATGGTGCTTAAGGCAACCGGCGCGGCAAGTATCAGCGGCACATCCTCAGACATAAACAGGGTTGCCAGCGCGGCGATAATCGTGCTGAAGATGAGAATTGAGAAGAAGCTGAGAAACACCATGGACAAAAGTTTTGCCGCGAGGATGTCGCCGAGCAGTTCAATGCTTTTAAAATACGCCAGCACCCGGTAAAAAACGGTAAAAATGCCCACCCAGAACAGCACTGCCAGCGCCAGCGCAATAACCAGGCGCACGATGGCAGCGCGATTGCGCGCTGTTAATCTGTTTTTTAACCCCACCACCCGTGGGTAAAAAAGCATGGCCGCGTGCCGCATAGGAAATACTCACACTCTTAAGGCCGTGGTCAGGTCGCCCCGCTCCTGTTCGTCGGTCAGTTTGAAAAAAATTTCTTCAAGTTTTTTCCCCACCGCGCCGGTCATGTCCCGCAGCTCTTTCAGGGTGCCTACGGCAATCAGCCGGCCATCCTGAATGATGCCAATTCGCCCGCACAACTCTTCCACGATCTCAAGCGAATGCGTTGACATAAAAACGGTTGCGCCCCGCGCGCACAATCCTTTAAACAGATCCTTGACCAGCTTTGACCCTGCCGGATCAAGTCCAACCATCGGTTCGTCCACAATGATTACTTTGGGTCGCGGCAGCAGCGCGGCTGCCATAACCAGCCGCTGTTTCATGCCATGCGAATACGTTTCAATCAGCTCATCGCTCCAGTCGGTTAAACTAAAAAGATTCAGCAGGTGCGCAGCGCGAACGGCAGTCTCTTCGTCCGGGAGGCGATACAGCCCGCCGATGAAGCGTAGAAGCTCTCTGCCGGTCAGCTTATTATACAGATAGGGGCGATCCGGGATAAAACTGGTGACCTGTTTAGCCGCAAGCGGATTCAAGGCCAGGTCGTGCGAATCAATAATAATGGTGCCGGAGGTCGGTTTTATCAGCCCCGCCATCATCCGCAGCGTGGTGGTTTTGCCCGCGCCATTTGGTCCCAAAAAACCAAACAGTTCTCCCTGTTTAATCTCAAGGTTCAAATTATTAACCGCGACCAGAGTATTGAAACATTTGGTGAGATTGCGGATGGTAATCATGAGTAGTCCAACACGTCTATCGCGAGCTTGCCGGCGATGTTCAGCAGCAGAAGGTGCCGGTCCAGCTCGCCTTCAACAAATCTGATGTGCGTTGCATCGGCGGGAAATTGGTTCATGGCGGGATCCACGGCGATCCAGCGCTGCAAATAAATCTCAGTCCAGGCGTGGTAATAGAAACGCCCTTCATGATACACGACGCCCGCGCAGGTTTTGGCCGGAATGCCTGCAGCCCGGCAGAGTGCTGCGAACAGCACCGCATGTTCATTGCAATCGCCGCGCTGCAGCCGCAGCACATCTGCAGCCCGCGGGATACTCATGGTTGGCTTTTTTTCAATAGTTTGATAGACCCAGGCGCAGAGCATGCGCGCCGCCTGCTGTGCGTCGGTTTCATCCTTGAGAATGGCGCGAGACGCATTCACGATCGTTTGGTCATCGCTCTGCACATACGGCGATGCTGCCAGATAGTGCTTCAGTCCCGGGGTGCGCACAGGAATGTGAAACGTGTCAGCACCTGTCACCTGTTCCCGGTGAATTTCCACAATATCGCCGTCTTTTTTCTGACGGGCACCCTCAAGGGTAAAACCTTCAAGCGAAACATTGCGGAGCCGGATTTTTAAATAGGCCACCTGTGGTTTGGTTATAGGGGAACTGACGGGGACTGAGGTTTCTTCAATGATATCAACGGGCGTGCCGGCGGCTATTCCCTGAAGAGCGGCAGCAGCCGGTTGCTGCTGGAGAACAAACCCCGACGGACTTTCTTCCTTAACGGTTTCACCTTCCTGATTGAGCCATGAATATACCACCAGACCATTATAGGTTTGCCGCACCCGAAAGCATACTGTGCGACTCCCCTGCAGAACAATTTCTTCCACTGCTTCTACTTCTGCTGTCACCTCCTTTGCAGCCATGGTCAGGGGATCAAAAACCGGCAGCGCTGTTTTCTGCCCAACGCGCAATCCGTCGCGGACCAGCGACCATTTGAGAGAATCGTCAAGGGCTGGCACTGCGGCAAGGTTGATGCTGGCCTCGCGCAGGGCGCCGCCGGATCCGCTTTTAATCCGCAGTGTGGAGCCGGTTATGGTTCCTGACGCCATAAAGCTCAGTATGCCTGTCTTGATATTGAAGGTAAAGGTGCGCAACTGAAAATTGCGGTCCGTTTCGGCGGACAGCGCCGTGACTATTCGTTGCGGCATCCCCATCATGGCTATCTGCATAACCGCCTGTTTGGTTAACAGATAACCATTGTCTGTTTTCTGCCGCAGCGCATGGGTATAGCCGATTTTTTTCCCCTTAAAAAATATGCCTGACCATTGTTCGCTTCCCGCTATCTCGGTGAGCCCAGCCGCAGGCCGCGGCATTGGTTTTCCGGGAATGTTAAGGTGTTTTATCGCCAGCAGCGCCAGCAAAAAGAGCCACAGCACAATAATGAGATTGCCGATAAGCCGCGAAATGTTTTTCATATACAAAACAAAAAAAGCCCTGATGCGGCAGCATCAAAGGCCTTAACGGTCATTCCTGCATTGATGGTAAAACACACGTGTGGTGATCGGTTATTCTGCCCCTGCTTTTTTATTCACACGCTCGCGCAGTTCTTTGCCCACCTTAAAAAAAGGTCGCTTCTTGGGAGCAATAACAATCTCAGTGCCCGTGCGCGGGTGATTGCCCGTTCTTCCTTGATATTTGCGTATCTTAAAGCTCCCAAAACCGCGAATTTCAATGCCCTCATCTCGTTTCAGCGCCTCTATCATGCTGTCAAACACCGTTTTAACGGCAATCTCTGCGATCTTGGGCTGAATCTTTACTTTTTCACATAATTTTTCTATAAGTTCTGATTTAACCATACCGTGCTCCATATCCCGTTGTAGTGACTGATTACCTTACCAGTCACACATTCTATACCCGATTAACCCAGCGGTGTCAAATAAAATGTCTGCTGGACTTTTCCCAAAAAGCATCCATGAAATTCCACTAAACCGCACGCATACAGAAAAACCAAATGGATAAATAAAGTGAAACCACCCCGGCGCTGTTTCATCCTTACCCATACAATATTTTTAAAACTTCCTGAAATGTCTGCACCTGCCTGAATAATGTAAGATGTAAGAAATACAGTTTCCCCTGATAGGCTGACTTTTTGCGCACCAGCGCATCAATCAGTCATGTTCCTCTGCAGTATCGCGGTCGCTTTCATCATCGCTGGCCGGAATGGCATAATTGCCGTCAAGCCATGCACCCAGATCAATTAGTTTGCAGCGCTCTGAGCAAAATGGGCGAAAGGGATTATCCTGAGCATACACGGTGCGACGCTTGCATACGGGGCAATATTGATACTTCTTCATGAACAGATGCTGCGAACTCCTATCGGTCTGGCGGAAGGAGAGGGATTCGAACCCTCGATCCCGTTTATCACGGGATAACGGTTTTCGAGACCGCCGCCTTCAACCGCTCGGCCATCCTTCCGCTTTGTCATGCCGTATATGTTACTATACAATGATTAAGCCATTCTTTGAAGCATAATCTGCGCGGAGAGCACGGGCTGTTATGCCCGGTTCAGAGCCCGCGCCGGTATTCCGGTGTCAGCAGGTCTGCGTCTTTTGTTCTTAACACTGTATCAAGGAGCCGCAGCGCCTCGTCTTTCTGCCGGGAAAGCCTGACGCTGAGCGGGAGATAATTTGACGCATGATTGGAGAAAAACAGGCACTTTTCGAGCTGTGATTCTTGAATCATCAGGCGCAATTCTTCTAAAATTCCAAAGGGCTCCGGCACGTTAAAGCTGCCGTCTCTCCATTCCCGGTACAGCGGTGTTCCCTTTACCACCATAAGGGTCAACGCCCCCACGTGGTGCGGTTTCATCTGATTGAGAACCCGCATTGTTTCTATTGCATGCACCTGGCTTCGCTCTGTGCCCCCCAGCCCCAGTATGACCGTAACCGACAGTTTGATGCCGGCCTCCCGGACCATCCGGGCAGCGGTTATCATCTGGTCAACAGTGGCGCCTTTCTGCATGCGGTCAAGCGTTGTCTGATCGCCGGACTCAAGCCCCATATACACTATGCCGAGTTTTTGTTCCCGCAGTGCGCGCAACTCCGCAGCGCTCTTGTGCACAATGTTTCCGGCATTGGCATATATGCCCACCCGTTGCAGCCGCGGAAACCGGGCATTGAGCTTCTGGAGAATGGCAGAAAGTGTAGCAGATGGTATTACGAGTGGATCGCCATCGCAGAGAAATATTCTGCGCACCGAGCCGCCGGTTGCTGCGGCTGCCTCGTCAATATCTCTGAAGATTTCATTGGTCGTCTTAATGCGA
Organism: uncultured Thermodesulfobacteriota bacterium; assembly: GCA_964594075.1. Lineage (GTDB taxonomy): Bacteria > Desulfobacterota > WTBG01 > CAIYCZ01 > CAIYCZ01 > CAZQKW01. Next base: position 30,959 of record CAZQKW010000003.1, read on the forward strand.
AAAACCGTATTCTTATACGCCGGGCAGAAACTGCAGCGATTGTGGGAACATCCGGTGGTTATTTGCAGAATAAGACTGTTTGCTTCGCTGGGGGGTCTGATAATTATACCATCATACGGCATCTGAATTGATCCGGCGTTGATATATGCACAATACGCGTTGTTCTGTGGCTGCCCCCGCGCCGCCTGACTATGAGGATACCGCCAGCAGACCTTTAATGCGCTGAATAAGATCGCGCTGGGGCACCACCTCCTGCGAGCTGCTCCGCATATTGCGCAACACTGCAGTGTCCGTGCGCACCTCGTCCGGGCCCAGGATAACGACCAGTACAATGCCTTTTTGCGCAGCATAGCTCAACTGTTTTTTGAGCTTCTCCGCTTCAAAATAGATTTCTGTTTTCAGCGCCGCGGTGCGGAGCGTGTGTGCCAGGCGCAGGGTTTCATTGCGCAACGACATATCAAAGAGCGTCACCAGCACCTGGGTGGCCGAATCAGGGGTATCAACACGCTGCATTTCTTCCAGAACCGTTATCAATCGCTCAAGGCCGAACGAGGAACCGGTGGCGGGAACCGAAGAATTGGTAAACAGGCCGATAAGATTATCATAGCGGCCACCCCCGGTAATGCTGCCGATTTTGGGACTGATAACGCGCGTTTCAAAAACCGGCCCGGTATAATAATCAAGACCCCGCGCCAGGGATAGATCAAAGCAATATGTTGAATCCGGAATTCCCTGCGCTGCAAGCGCCTCGCGGATCAGTGCCAGCTCGGCACATCCCGCTTCCCCCTCAGCATTACCCTGGATCACGCTGCCGATGCGCGCCAGTTTATCCTGATGTCGTTCCAAACCATCAAGCGCATTAAAAATCTCAAACACCTTGTTAACGGCATGCACAGAAAATCCCTTCTCTGCCAATTCGGCACGAACGCCCTCCTGACCAATCTTATCCTGTTTGTCCAGTGAACGCAGAAACACTGCCTGCTGCGCAGGCGCAATGCCGGCACTGCCGGTAATAGCATTAAGCAGCTTGCGGTTGTTGATATGAATCATGAAATCCTGGATGCCCAGCTCCGTCAGAACGGCATGGATAATAACCATAAGCTCGGCATCCGCCAGCACACTGGCAGTTCCAACGATATCAATATCGCACTGATAAAATTCTCTGAACCGTCCCCGCTGCGGCTTATCAGCTCTCCAGACCGGTGCAATGTGATAGCTTTTAAACGGCTTGGGCAAGTGGGGATACATCGCGACGACACGGCACAGGGGAATGGTCAGATCATAGCGCAAGGCGACAGCACGGCCGCCGCGGTCTGTAAACTTATAAATAAGCCGCTCCCCTTCCTCTCCGTATTTTCCCTCCAGGGTTTCGGCGTACTCAAGGCTTGGGGTTTCAAGCGGGCTGAAACCGTAGGTTTCAAAAAGGGAACACATGACATTTATAACCTTTTGCCGAAATATTTTCTGCGCCGGTAAAATGTCGCGAAATCCCTTCGGAATCTGCAATTTTATGCCATCCATGGGTCGGTATCCCGCGCATCTATGCAGAGTCTTGCGGTCATTTTATACCAGTAACGACACATCATGGGGATTGATGATCAAACTGTCTTTGTTTTTCTGTATGACTGCGTCGGACTCGAAATAGTTAAAACCTTCCTCTACCAGGCTGAGGCAGAACGGGTTTTTATCCGGGAGACTGCCTCCCGCCATCGAAAGGGCAGCACATAACGCAATGCGGGCATCTTCATCCTGGCCCCTCCGGGTATATATATAGGCTACTTCTTCTAATCGCCTCTTAAAAAGTGCCCGCTTTTCCTCGGTAAAATATGTCCGTGCCGTTTCCTGATACTGTGCTTTCAGCCGCTCTTCAACCTGTGCGGTGCTCAGCACCAGGGGGCTGTTTTTAATCTGCTGAACTTTTCTCCACCCCTCCTTTGCTTCATCGCTCTCTATGAACCAGAACAGAATCGCCGTTTGTTTGAACAGTTTCGGTGCCTGATATAACAGCGCCTGCTGCTCGCCTATGAGAGCCGCATCAAGGCAGGCATAGATGATGGGTTGGTGGTTTTTTCCCGCCGCTTCTGCAAAGACATCGCGCCATTGCGCTATACTTCCCGCGGCAATGGTGCCGGTTTGCTCATTGATGCGATATGTCTCTTCCACTAGAAAACAGGCATGTTCCGGAGTGGTCTCAACAAACACTAACTTTTCTTCGCCGGTAAGTTTCTCAATAAGCTGTTCTGCTTCTTTTCTGATGACGCAAACGCTGCTGACATCGTGGATGCCGGTTACGTCATTCATAAAAATTTCAAATACCCGGGTCTCGTGGACTGAAATCGGTTTTATCATAATGATAATCCGGTCGCCCATTCCATCTATTACCGAAACAAATGCCCGCGCCTCCGGTAGCACGATCTTTTTGAATACCGGCTGTTCGTCAGCCTGAGGCTCAAAATCCGCGACTGCAACGCCCTTCTGTTTGAGGGCATGAATGGTTTTTTTTATGACCTTGACCAGATCCTTGTCCGCCGTCAGTTCATACAGCTGCCGTAGTATCTGCAGCGCCGTTTCGGAATTGAGCCCACCGATAAGCGCTGCTGCCTCAAGCGCCCATGCGCGATCCTTTTCGTAAACGGCGCGCAACAAGGGACCCAGTTCTGCACCAACCTCTTCAACGAGCTGCATGATAATGCCGGTTTTTTCCCGGTCGCTTTTCTGGACAAATTCTGCAACTGTGTCCGCTGCTGTCTGTTCATTAACGCTATCCCGATTAACCAGCTGCTGCTTCAACCGCTGAGCCAGGTCGTCCAACTCCAGCAGCATGGATGCCATGCCCGGCTGCACCATAACGTCGCTTTTATTTAACAGTTCCAGGATCATGATTCCAATACGCGGCCAGAACACCTCGGTATTAATAAACTCCTGAAGAAACTCGATGTGCTCCAATCCGGGCCAGTAACGAAAAAAGTTGACCAGCATTTCTTTTTCCCGTTCGTCGGCTTTCATGAAACGTTTGCTTATTATAGAAAAACAGCCATCACACTTCCGGAGTTCAGCAGCCTTCTGTTCATAAAAGGAATCAAGCTGCGCACCTACGGTGGTAGCGGCTATCATGCTATCCAGTATCGCATTAATGCGGTTTCTATTTTGTTCAGCAGTATTCGGAATTTGTTCTCCGGATATTTTCTTGCGTTTTTTCATGGCCAGTTTCTCACCTTCCTGCGTTATTCCCTGAACCTTGGCGCATCATTATAGGTAAATAGTCCTCAGAAGTCAAAGCCAATTTGCCGCCGGTGTAGTGATGCCAGCGGATGAGCACATTGTTGCGGCAGAGAAAACCCCCAGACGCTTCTTCCTCCTTGACATAAAGTATTGTGGGCAATGGCCTGAAATAATTTATCTTGACTGAAATAGAAATTTGGCATAATTAAAAATTGATTTTCTTTTTCACTAACAGATTGCTGGGGGATCGTCCAATGGCAGGACACCAGACTCTGGATCTGGCTATCTAGGTTCGAATCCTGGTCCCCCAGCCACAGCATGTCCGTTTATCATTCCTTCATCCGCACTGGTCCCATCGTCTAGTGGCCTAGGACGTCGGCCTCTCACGTCGATAACACGGGTTCGACTCCCGTTGGGACCACCAACATATAACACACGCCTGGGAAACAGTGCGTTTTCCAGGCGTGTGTTTTTACCGCAGACTCATTGCCGTTATGCGAAGCCCGTTGTCCTACCGGGTTGCCTCATCAAACGCATATTGAAAGTGAACCGGCACATTTCGTTCTCGTGCATGATAGAATTGCACTTTTCCGTTAGCGTCTTTTTTTGCAGCCAATGCCCGGTAGTGCCATACATCCGTTCCCGCCAGAGTAATGTGCTTATATTCAACGTGCCCTTCTTTTTCCACTGCCTCAAATTTTGCGAGCAGAGACTTTTCGGCGCCGTCCACCTGCACACCTATAATACTCATCAGGTAGCATGTATTCGTCAGATTCAAAAATAACGGGCTGCTCTTGCCAAAGATCGTGGTCGCAATATAGGGATATTTGACTGCAGTTTTTATTTTTAATTTTGTCTCCGGCGGGTCAACCGCTATGCCGCGTCGCACCGCCTTGACAAAATGGCGGTATATCTGATTTTGCAGTTGCGTTTCGGATAGTTTGAACGGTATCACCGTCACCGTCGTTTTATTTAAACTGCTAACCAGACGCTGCTGTCCTGCGTCCCAGTGCACCAGGCACCACCCGATTCGTTCATTATGCGAAAACGTTCTGAAGATCAGGCGATTTTCTTTGCCATACACTTCTGCAAATATTCTCACCACTTGACCCTGAACTACTAATCTTTTAGGAAACCGGATGTTCAGTTTGAATAATTTGATACTTCTATTGGGCGTAACTTTTGTGAGAAGCGGCGGCGGTGTTAATGACTGATCCGCGGTGAAAAATCTCAGTAACTGCGCGCGCGCCTGCCGGAGCTGTTTCTTTGCATGTTGATAGGATTTAACAACCACGTGGCGGGCAGAAGATAAACTGATGTTACCGGTTTTACTTTTGAGATGGGGCTTAATCCAGAATTGCACATATTGCCGGATGCGCTCACGGCTCAACTGCAATTCACGGGCAATTTGCGCCTGCTTTTTGCCCTGTTTTAGCAAGCAATAGGTTATATAAATCAGTGTTATAGTCCTGATAAACTCGGCCGGCTCCACAACACCCGGGTGAGATTCGCGTGCCGCCAAAAGGTCATTGACGCGGGCATGTTCCCACAAATTTGATTTTCTCTGCCGGGCGGCCTGCAGGATAAAAAAAGCTTCCTGGATGGTTGCCAGCGTAAATTCGCTTTTTCCGGTAAGCAGTGCAACCCCTGATTTCACTTTATGCCACCATTCGCGCAAAAGATTATCCAGTATTTCCCTTTTTTCCTCTTTGCCCTCGGCAGAAGAATGAGCAGAGCTGTCGGAAAGGATCTCGGTACGCTCGCGGTTTTGATCCATACCCCGGTCATCCATCAGAATTTCTTTTTCATTTTTAATCTGCCAGAAAAGCCGCGGTATGTTCCAGAACAGCGCCTTGGCAAAATATGCGTCAAAACTCTCCGCTCGTTCCGGGTTACACCGCTCAATACAGCGCAGCAATATGGCAAAGCTGCCTTGATATAAATCCTCCTTGTACTGAATCATTTTCCTGCGCACCGCATGCTCTATCAGAGGAAATTTCAATATCCAGAGCAGCAGCAGATACTTGTTTTTTTCTAAAATATTGCTCTGCTGTTCCTTTATTTTAAGAATGAGAGCTTTCGTCAGCATGTTGGCAATGGTACGGTGTTCTCTGGTGGTCTGCAGCAGATGCCGATTGATATATTGTATCAGCGCCAGGTGCGTTTTGAAGGCAAAGCTCTTGCCGAAGGCACTGTCAAGAGGAGCAGCCGTTGGCACGGCAATATTTTCCAGCAGGACCGCACAAAGTTTATCCACGCTCCGCGCCATGTCCTGTCCCTGCTGTGCTATTTCAAAGAGAACAGCCTGGATTTTTCCCAATGCGGGGCTTTTATACAATGATGCTTTGTGCGGAACAGAAGCCATTGTGATAGTGTCCTTAAAAGGACTTTTGGAAAGTGCCATGTCAATGCACCCGAATATTGTTAAAAAACAGTGGTCAAAACCGCAACGTTGCCGTGCAACGGGTCGGATTAAGCAGCAACGCAAACGCGTCGGTAATGCTTCTGACCACCACGGTTGCCGCCATAATCGCCTGTGCTGAAGCCCCCTCCCCTTCAATCACCGCTATTCCCAGACGCGCGCTATTAAGCATCCTGCGATCGTTATTGCCGTTACCGACGGCAACCACATGATCCTGCCCGAGTTTTTTAACATAGTCTTCTTTCTGGAGGTCCTGGTCTGCGCCGGTAATAACAACGGTTTTGAGGGGCAAATCCTTTAGTTCTTCCCGCGCAGTGCCAAAGGTATCGGCGGTAATAATATGCAGGGAAAGAACTTCCGCAAGCCGGTTAAGCTGTTCCTTTACGCCGGGAATAAGCCTGCCGTCTATGGAAAGAGTGCCGGTGAAATCCGAGACCAGGTGCTCAAGTTTTGCCATGCCGAAACCGGGAATGGTAATTTCAATCATGTAAATCCCCTTTACGTATAAAAGATTGCATCGAGTCAGCAAATACCATCATACCCGACCGTGGGCTGATTCATCATATCACTTAATGAGCTCCTTTTTTACCAGAAAAAACAGCGGTAATGAAATTAATTCGACCACCACCACAAAAGCACCAATGAGCTGCGGATTAAAATCATACAGAAACCCCATCAGCGCCGCGCCAATCAGCCATGACGTACCATAAACCGTATTGAAAATACCGTATGCGGAACCCCGCCGCTCAATGGGTATCAAATCAGCTATGGCTGCGCGCATAATGGTTTCATGAATCCCCATAACGGCTCCCCACAGGATCATGCCACCAAGCACAAACCAATAATTGTGTGAAAAGGCACAAAAGGGTATGAGAACTGTCAAGAAGGGTATGGTGAGAATAGTTTTTAGCCCCCGCATATCATAGGCTTTGCCGATAATAAGCGCGACCACGCCGTCTATAGCCATCGCAATAGCATAGAACACTGGAATCTGAGCATCAGACACGATCGCTTTGACTTTTAAATGATATGAGATAATCTGAAAATTTGCAAATCCACAGACACTTAACAGAATAAATGCGGTATAGAGCCAAAAGACTTTTGGAAGGCGCCGGTTTTCAGGGTTATCACACTGTTGTTCAATAACGGCATGTTCAAGTTTTTCCGGTGTCGGAACTTTAAAACGGGCTATCAGCAAAATGCCGAGAGTAAGCAACGCAGGTATCCACAACACGGTGAATCCCGCGCGATAGTCTCCATTAATTAAAATAACGGCAGTAAATATTAGGGGACCAATGAGAGCACCCGCCTGATCCAGTGCTTCATGAATGCCAAAGCCCAGCCCCCGGCCCACCTGCTTGGTTGCATGAGAAAGAATAGCATCCCGGGCTGGAGAGCGGATTGCCTTGCCCATGCGTTCAATAATCACCAGCAGCGCGGCTATCTCCCAGTGGTTGGCCAGCGCCATAAGTGGGATGGAAAGCATCATTCCGTAGCCGACAATCGTCAACGACCAGTAGGCTTTGCTTCGGTCGGCAACATACCCGGACAACAGACGGAGCGCATAACCAAAAAATTCGCCAATACCGGCTACCAAGCCGACAATTCCTGCCGATGCTCCCAGAATTGCCATATAGGGACCGGTAATACTGCGCGCTCCCTCGTAGGTGACATCGCCGCAGAGGCTCACCGCGCCCAACAACAGGATAAATTGAAAAGCAATTTTTCGCTCGTCAAAAGCCGATCGTGTTGCTCTACCCATTTTCCTCGACGCACCACTTTGCCTCTTTACTTTTCACCTACACTCGAATCGGCATTATCACCACCAGTATGCCCTGCTGGTACAGCCGCTCCTGAACTGCAAAAATAGTCTGGTTGTGCAACCATCGGGTGAAGAATGTATTGTTTGGAAAAACCAGTTGACCTCCGAAAAAGACAGCCTGCGGATATGTTTTTAATATTTTAGGCGCCAGCTCTGCTATCTCTTCGACGACATCAACGGCAATTGAACAGTAGCCATCAGCATAAAATCCCTGCTTGCGCATGAAATTAATATACCGGTTTACTTCGTCCTTTATATGCGTTTGGAGTTGCTCTATCCGTTCAGCATTCTTAAAGGTTTCTGTATCAACAGAACCGACAGAAACAAAAACATAATTTTTGAAAATTCCTTCAAAGACTCTCAGAACGCCAAACAGCGTGTGAAGTCCCAAACCGTTAAAACCACTTACCAGTATAACCGCAGTTTTTTCTCTGGGATTAAAGCCCGGCTGGAGATTCAGGTCCATGACGGTTTCAAGCTCGTGCTTGGGCTTTGTTGATTCAACCACATCAACAACCAGATTATCCAGCCGTTGCAGAAGATAGGCAGTCTGGTTGTAATGCCGTTTAATGACCATGGCCAGAACAACCAGCGACCCGGTAACAAAAAGAGTTATCCAGCCCCCCTCGTTAAATTTAATTATGGTTACCGAAATAAGTATAAAGCTGCACAACGCTAAACCAATGCCGTTTATGAGCAACTTTTTCTGCCAATCCGGCACCGCAGATCTAACCCGCAGCCAGTGGCGCACCATACCAAGCTGGGAAAGCACAAATGTAATGAACACATTTATACTGTAAAGAATCACCAGAAGATGGACAGACCCCCTGGTAAAAATCATCATCAAAAATGCTGCCACCCCAATAATCAAAATCCCATTCTGTGTAACCAGACGATCGCTAAGCATCGTAAATCTATTGGGCAGCCAACGATCCTGGGCCATCGTGGACATTATCTGCGGGCCTCCAATAAATCCGGTCTGGGCGGCAACAAACAATATCATGGCCTCGGAAAAAAGTGTTATCAGAACAAACAAGGTGCCTGAACTGCCCCAGGCCACCGTTAGCCGTTCAAAAAAAACTGCGTTCAATGTTTTGCCGGGTTGAATTTCCAAACGATAGAGAAGAAAGGCTATAATCAAACCAACCACTGTAAAACCAAGCGAAAAAGCCATATAACGCATGGTTCTATGCGCTGTTTGAATTTTAGGCTCTCTCAGAATAGGCAAACTATCACTGACCGCCTCAATACCGGTATAAGTTCCTGCGCCCATGCTGTAGGCGCGCAAAATGATAAACAGCATACCAAAGATGCCCAGCTCGGCACGGCTATTTGAGATATCGGTAACTGTTGCCTGATAGACGTCCGGCAGGGTCATCCAATGGGTTACAATTGCATATAGTATGGCGAACACGTGAGTGGCAACAAAGGTGAGAAAAATTGGCATCAAAGGAAGGACCGATTCTTTCACACCGCGCAAGTTGAGAACTGTCAAGATCATGACAATCATCAGTGCAAACCAAATTTTATATGGATACCATGCTGCCGGTAAAAAACTAAAAATTGCATCTGCGCCGCTGGCAATGGAAACTGTAACGGTCAAGATATAGTCAATGAGAAGGGCGCACCCTGCGACCATGCCCGTCTTAGGGGATAACAGCTTGCTCGGCACAATATAGCCAACACCGCCGGTCGGAAAGGCTTCTATTATCTGGTTATAGCTGGCACTGATAATAAAGATGGTGAAAGCGGAACCGAGGGCTACAAAGATGGCAAGGTATTCATGTCCCTTCAGGGCCAGAAAGGCCTCCTGCGGGCCATAGCACGTTGATGACAGACCGTCAGCACCAAGTCCTATCCAGGCAAAAAAGGCAATTAAGGAAAGTTTGTGAAAAACCCGTTGATCCTCCGGGCTATGGGCATTTCCAATAATGATAGTTTTTAAACGTTTAATCAGCGATTTTTTCTCATTCATAGGACTGTTTATCCAATTAAGCCAATTGTTTTGCAGCAATCATGATTAAAAATGTTTTGATAGCAGATAATAGTTGTGCAGTCGAGGGCTTTTTTGTATATGAATTTTCTCACGGTGCATCCGGGCGGCGATTACGCTGCAAATATCATGGGCAACACTAACAGGTTGTTAAAACGCGATAGTATATGGGCTGCGATCCGCAATTCATTCTTAACGTATTGAATTGCAAGCTGTTGCTATCGTTGAGATTCTTCACTTCGTTCAGAATGACACTTTTCAACCGCCGGCTAATGCATTACAATAATTTTCCGCCGTGTTATACTACTACATAATAACAAAATGCCCTGCTTCCTTGCTAATATTTTTGCAACCGGGAATTGGTCGGGGAATTAATTTTTTCATAGCAAAAGAGACCTTTTGTGCCTCAGCATAATACTCTCACGCGCGACGTTTGTGCATTATTAGTTATAGGTCTGTGCGCACTGTTGCTCTTCTTCTACCGGCTGGGGGCGCGTCCGCTCTGGGATTACGATGAAGCCATGCATGCTCAGGTGGCGCGTGAAATGCTGGAACGGGGCGATTGGTGCACACCGGTATTCAACGGCCAGAACTTTTATAATAAACCGGTCCTGCATTTCTGGCTGGTGATGGCAAGCTTCCTTGTGTTCGGCATCAGCGAATTTTCTGCCAGACTCCCTTCCGCCATAATGGGATTAGCTGGCGTCGTTCTGGTGTATTTCTGGGGGCGCCGTGCATATGGACGAGTAGCCGGCATTTTAGCCAGCCTGATACTAGCCACGAGCATTGAATATGTAATTCTATCGCAAAATATTATCCATGATATGACGCTCTGTTTTTTTGTCAACCTCGCTCTGTTCCAGTTTCATAGTGCGATGGAGGGAAAGACCCTGCCCTTTTCCGCCGTTATTTTCATAGCCCTGGCAATGGGTTGTGCCGTGCTGAGCAAGGGGCCTGTGGGTCTCCTGCTGCCCGGCACGATTATCTTGTTCTTTGTCCTGATCACAAAACGGTGGCTGCTGGTCATTAATCGTCGGCTCTTTATCGGAATACTTATCTTCCTGCTGGTAGCACTGCCGTGGTTTGTTTTGATGGCGTTCAGGCATGACGATTATATAAAATCATTTTTGCTGCAGGGGAATTTGGGGAGATTTTTCTCCCGCGGCGCGCCCCATAAAGAGCCCGTTTATTATTATCTGCCTGTTGTGCTGGTGGGATTTTTCCCCTGGTCGGTATTTCTCCCCTCAGTGCTGTATGTGCAGATAAAAGACTACATGCGGAAAAAATCACCGGATGTTTTATTTCTGTTGCTTGCCGTTGGTGTGCCGTTTGTGTTTTTCAGCCTTGCCCGTTCAAAACTTGCGACCTATATTGTGCTCATTTTTCCTGCGCTTTCGCTACTCGCGGGGAAATTCTTTGAGGACTTACGGCGCCCTGAGGTCTATGCCTGTTTGAAAGCGCATTTTAAATGTTCGTCCTGGGCCTTTTTTCTTATCGTCTGCATTGCTGCAATGGGCGGGGTGTTCTATACCAACACCGCCTATCCGCAATATGTCTTCCCTGCGCTGGGAACCGGCGCATTTATGATTTTCTCCTCACTGGTGTTTCTGGCCTCAAGTTTTTCAAGAAAAATCATGGTGGCGTTTACAATTATGACGTTGTTTATGACATCAGCGGTTATGGGGATTAACAGTTTTGTGCTCCCTGCATTCAGCCAGTTTAAATCCCTTCCGCACCTCGCGGCCACACTGAGAAACCTGCTGCCGCCTCACGAGCCGGTTTTTTTCTACCGTGACCTGCGTGAATCTGTTATATTTTACATCAACCGACGCGGTGTCATAATCAAAAAATCTGATGAGCTTGAGGCTTTTTTGAACTCACCGCGCACCGTATATTGTGTGATTGCAGTTAAACAGTATAACAAACTGAAACAAACGCTTCAGGCGCCACTGTATTCTGTGGCGCGTGAAGGCAATCATATGGTCATATCAAATAAAGACCCGAACCAGAGTAACAACGGAGCGGTAGCGTGATCGTAAAAAAAGATTGTCGCTTCTTTCTCGGAAGCAAACCATGCGTCTTTCATAAGCAACACGGCGCGTTGTGTGAGCGCTGCACCCATTATGAACCAATTACCGCTCGCATCCTGGTCATCAAGCTTGACTCTATGGGTGATGTCTTGAGAACAACATCGCTGCTCCCGGCCTTGAAGAAAACCTATCCGGGATCCGTCATCACGTGGATTACGCGCCGTGAATCAGCGGACCTGCTGTCCGGCAATCCCTTGATTGATGAAATCCTGGAATTTGAAACCACTGCCCTGCCGCAGCTCCTTGCGCGGTCTTTTGATCACATCGTAAGCCTTGATGCAACCAAAGATAGTGCGGCACTTTGTTGCATAGCCCGCGGAACAATAAAACGCGGCTTCGGCATTGACGATACAGGCGCTCTTTATCCGCTCAATCAGGGTTCTGCGGAATGGTTCTTTCTTGGGCTCAATGATCAGCGCAAGCGTCAAAACAGAAAGTCCTATCAGGAGATCCTGCTCGATATCTGCGAGCTGCCAAAGAATCTCATCTATCCGCCGCAACTGGTACTTGATGAAGAAGAAATTGCGGCGGGAAGAGCGTTTATTGCGCAACGGGGACTTAACCCGGACAAACCCATCATTGGTGTAAATACTGGTAGCGGCTCACGCTGGCGCATGAAGAGCCTGCCGTTTGATGCGCTCAAGCGTCTTGCCGAACAGCTGAGCACAGCGTATCAGCTCATTCTTCTGGGCGGAAAACAAGAGCAGGAAAAGAATGACCACCTTTCCCGCCTGACCGGCGTCCCGAACAGCGGCGGTGCGCATAATCTGAGGGAATTTGCCGGTATAATTAACCAGTGCAGCCTGATCATCACCGGCGATACGCTGGCATTGCATATGGCGCTGGCTTTGCAAAAAAAAATAGTCGCTTTTTTTGGGCCGACATCGCCGTTTGAAATCGAAATGTTTTCTCTCGGGGAAAAGCTGTTTCCAGCCATTGACTGTTTGAGCTGTTATCGTCCCACCTGTGAAAAGAATCCTACCTGCGCTGATCTTATAAGTGTTGAGGATATGGTGAATCGTGCAAAAATGTTATTGGCGCCACTATGAAGGTGATGGCAACTATCCCGACCTATAATGAAAGCAAAAACATCAGAGAACTGATTGAGCGTATTCTTGCGCTGGGACAAAATATCGAACTGGTCGTTGCAGATGATGATTCTCCTGACGGCACCTGGCGGGTGGTTGCGGAGATGTCTCGGTTGCATCCGCAAGTTCATTTACTGCATCGCACTGAAAATAAGGGACGGGGAAGTGCTGGCAAGGACGCTTTCCATTATGCGATGGCGCAGGGAGCTGATCTGATAATAGAAATGGATGGCGATTTATCCCATGAGCCCCGTTTTATCCCCCGGCTGATTGAGCAGAGCAAAACGTATGACGTCGTAATTGGCTCGCGCTATATTGCCGGCGGAAAAGATTTGCGGTCATCGGCGCTCAGACGCTGGGTGAGCAGAATATCAAACTGGTATTCACGAAAACTCCTCGGTCTTAACGTTCTTGACTGCAACAGCGGTTTTAGGTGCTTTAAAAGAAAAGTCTTTGAATCAATAAATCCCCTTTCATTAAAATCAACCGGGCCCTCTATCGTCCATGAACTGCTTTACCGCGCGTTTAAAGAAGGGTTTACTATCGGTGAAGCGCCGATTGAGTTCGTTGACCGCAAACATGATCAATCAAAACTTACCTTTAAAAGACTGTTGAACGGAATGTGGATGGTGTTAAAAATCAGGCAGGGGATTGTTTGAGATAAGACAATTTATTAGAACAAATACATAACTATTGTAATGTTTTCTTTTTTTATCATATTTTTTGCTCCCTTGTCTGGCATTTACGTGCCAGCAACTGATAAATACATTTAATTTTATTTTAATCTTCGCGTTATCTGTGTGTTATAGTGTTATGGTAAAGTCAAGTTCCGGATGAGCCTCTCTCTCTTGCAGCAATGCCTTTCTTACAATATAAGGCAAAGCGCAAATTCTCAGCTTTGTTGATATAAGAATCAAAAAGTTCCAGTAAAACTTATGGACAATATTACTGCTCGATTACCATATCTCTCAGTTATTATTCCGGTTTATAACGAAGAGGACAATTTAACACCGCTCGCCACGGAATTATTGGGGGTGCTTAACAGCCTAAATAAGTCGTTTGAAATCATCTTTATTGACGACGGTTCAACCGATCGCAGCTATGCAATACTCAAGGAGCTGCAGCAAAAAATTCACGAAATCCGAATAATAAAGTTCAGAAAGAATTGCGGTCAGACCGCAGGCTTTGATGCGGGAATAAAAGCTGCGCGCGGAGAAATATTAATAACCATGGATGCAGATTTGCAAAACGACCCGCATGATATTCCCAAACTCCTGGAAAAAATCGGCGATTACGATGCCGTGTGCGGCTGGCGCCAGAAACGTAATGACAACCTCATCCGGCGAATTTCTTCCCGTATCGCAAATGGCGTGCGCAATGCACTGAGCGGCGAAAGCATCCGGGATGTCGGCTGTTCGCTGAAGGCATTCCGCAGTGTCTATGCGAAACGGATGAAGCTCTTTACCGGCATGCACCGTTTCTTCCCAACCCTGATTAAGATGGAAGGCGGCCGGGTAACGGAGGTGCCGGTGAATCATCGGCCGCGCACATTTGGAAAACCGAAATATAACATCCGCAACCGGATCGCGCGCTCATTTATAGATCTGTTGGCGGTCTGCTGGATGAAAAAAAGATATTTAAACTATGAGATAGAGGAGTCTCCCGATGCATACGTGGATTAACGGCTGGGTACTGTTTGGGTTTTTAGGCCAGGCAATCTTTGCTGCGAGATTTATCGTGCAGTGGATTATGTCAGAAAAAAAACGGGAAAGTTATGTCCCGATCGCCTTCTGGTATTTAAGCATTTGCGGTGGTATTGTGCTGCTCATCTATGCAATTTACAAAAAGGATCCCGTGTTTATGCTGGGCCAGGCATCAGGACTGATTGTCTATGTCAGAAACCTCATGTTGATTGTAAATAAAAAAAACAGCAAGCGAGATGAAGATCCCTATGTCCCAAACCCAATCTGAAAAATTACACTTGAAAACAGAATGTTCAATCAGGGGCGCAACAGAAATTTTAAACATTTTTCTGTTGCTTGCCATGGGAGCCGTTATTCTCTTTATCAATGCAGGCGGCTGGGATCTCTGGAATCCGGATGAGCCGCGTTACGCTCAGGTTGCGCGGGAAATGATGCAAACCGGAGATTATCTGGTTCCCCATATCAACAGCGAGATTTACCCCGACAAGCCGCCGCTGTTTTTCTGGCTTATCGCGCTCGCATCACAGCCGTTCGGCGATGTCACTGCCGCGTCTGCACGAATACCCTCGGCTATCGCGGCGCTCTGGGTGGTTCTTTTGACCTATTTGTGGGGCCGAAAACTGTATAATCCAACAGTTGGCGTGCTTGCCGGACTGATTCTTCTGTCAACGACACAATTTGTCTGGATGGCGCTCCGGGCTAATATTGATATGACCCTGACCTTGTGGACCACGCTCGCGCTGTTTTTATTCTATGTCGGATACACCCGGAAAACAGGGAACAGTGCATGGTATCTTTGCTCGTATGGCGTCATGGGACTTGCAGTGCTTACCAAGGGACCGGTGGGGTTTGCAATCCCGCTGATTACGATGGTGTTATTTCTATGTTCGCAGAAACAATTTAAAGAGATAAAAACGATTGCTCTGGGCAAAGGCGCGCTTGTTATAGCCGGCGTTACCGCTCTCTGGCTGGTGCCTGCCTGCCTATCGGGCGGCGGTGAATATGCCAGAGAAATTATTTTTAAGCAAACTATCGGCCGAACGGTTGATTCATTCAGCCACAAACAACCGTTTTACTATTATCTGATAAATTTTCCCGCCGATTTCAACCCGTGGATTTTTTTCGTGCCCAGCGCCGTCGTGTATTGTTGGCGCACAATAAGACGGGGGGAAACCATGAATCTGCGTTTCCCGCTTCTCTGGTTTTTAGGGACGCTGGTGTTCTTTTCTCTTATTTCCGGTAAAAGAAGCCTTTATTTAATGCCCTTATACCCAGCAGCGGCACTTCTAATGGGGCGTTTCTGGTATGACGTTATAGCAAAGCCTGCACCAGATATGCAGATCTCGCGGTCACCGCTGCTGACCGTTTCCGGCTATCTTCTCTTCGGGGCGCTGGTGCTTTCAAGCATAATTTTCGGCGTTCTTATGCGGACAGGCGCGGACAGTGCGTTTCTGCGGGAGTTCGATATTGATCTTAAAACAGTGCCGCTTTTCCCCCTGTTAACCATTCTCGGTATTGGCGGGGTGGCCGGTCTGCTGTGTTTGATAAAAAAGGTTCGACCTCTGTTTCTATTTTCTATTATCGTAATGGTGATGTTTGCAGGCTTTATTTTCACTGTGCGCAATATATTTCCCTCCATAAATGCTGCGAAGTCCGCACGGCCTTTCTGTGACAGAATAAACACCATCGTTAAACCCCACGATAAGCTGGTGGCGTTTCGCTTTGACCCGGAATCGTTTAATTATTTTTTAAACAGAACGCCCATTCCGGTGATTAATGAATATGAAAAATTAAAAGAACTGCTGAACAGTCCGGAAACAGTGTATTGCCTGATCCTCTCACGGCATTTTGATCAGGCTTCTACGGAAGAAAAGAATACCATAACAGTGCTTGATGAAAGTCAAATCGGCCATCGTAAATACTATTTAATTGCAAGACAAACTGGCGGCCCTATGACCTCAAACAGTTTCAGCATTACCGCTCACGCTACTCCACCTTTTCCCCGTCTTGAATGAAACAAAAAGCCGGCTCTTTTGCTTCATTCGCCTGTATGTCTTATAATAACAGGGAGTGATACCCAAATCCGGCATTTGTAGTATTATTCCCCGTTTACCGCAGAACACCATAACAACTTTAATGACGCAATAGTATTTATAATGAACACTATTAATTACAGAAAATACTGGTGCATTATAATAGCGCTTACCTGTATTGTTGCCGTGGCGTTCCAGGGATCGCGCGGCTTGTGGGAGCCTGATGAGGGACGCTACGTCCGGTGTGCCTATGAGATGCTCAAATCCGGGGATTGGATCACGCCGCGGCTGAACGGATCTCCCCATTTTGCAAAGCCGCCACTTACCTATTGGCTTATCGCTTCCGGGATGTCATTGCTTGGGGCGAATGAATGGGGTGCGCGTTTTTTTCATGCCATCTTTTTCATTTTAACGACCCTTGCAACCGGCTATGTCGCAGCACGCATGTGGAATCAAACGGTCGGTCTTCTCTCTTCCCTTGTTTTCAGCACCATGGCGTTTACCTCTGTCGCGGCAAATATTGCAACCACCGATATGATCCTTACTTTTTTTATAACCGGTGCAATGGTTTGCTTGTGGATGAGCACTTCCTGTTCGGACCGTATATATCCGTGGAATTTCCTGTGGTGGCTTTTGATGTGTTTGTTCATTGGTCTCGGATTTCTCACCAAGGGGCCGCCGGGGCTGCTACCCCTGCCGGTCGCAAGCGCCTATCTGGTTTTGAGCAAGAAGGCGCAAAAACCCTCTGCTGCTGTGATAGTGGCTGGCTGTGGGTTATTTTGTGCTGTCGCTTTTCCCTGGTACTTGGTAGTCATACAGCACAACGATGGTCTGCTTTCATATTTTATAAACGAGGAAATCGTCGGCCGCATCATTACCGGCCAACATACGCGAAATGCAGGGTTCTGGGGCGCTTTTAAAATCTATCCGCATACGCTGCTGCTTGGTTCCCTGCCCTGGTCATGCTTTTTGTTTATCTGGATGTGGAAAACAAAACAGTGCATATGGGCTATGCAATGGTGGAAACGGGTTCGGTCAAGAGACAATAAGCTTTTTATTCTATTATGGTTCATGGTTCCGCTGCTCATACTCAGCATCTCGAATTCACGGCTTCCCCTGTATGTGCTTCCCCTTTTTGTTCCGCTTGCGCTTGCGACAGCGCGCATCCTCGCTGTGCATTACTCTGAGAAGGTTGCTGCATTATTTGCATTGCGCGGGAAACCCGCCTTCCTGGTTGTGCTTCTTATAGGTATTGTGGTCGGGTCAAGAGGGCTGTCAGCATATTTCGAACCCAAAATGGACAGCCGTGCAATTTGGAAAAAGATAAGCGTTATCATAAAAGAACGAATCGGGGATTCGCCCTATAATCTATCCGTGGTCGGGCTCCAACTGCATGGAATTGCCTTTTATAGCGGGAAAATGGTTAACACCTTTGAAATCAAAAAATCTCAGGGCCATTCATTCTCCCGAAAAATAAATATCGTTCAGGAAATGGATAATCTTTTATTGCAGCCGGAGGTTCAGGTTCTGCTCACCAGGCGGAAATTCATTACATCCATAATTACCCAATTTAGAGAAAAAGGCATTCGCTATGAAATTCAAGAGGGGCCATATGATTATACCTTGATTTTCTGTCGGCCGGTTCTCCCGGAAAATGCCGTTAAACTAAGGACACCGTCAAATAATGATAATCTTTGAACGGCAACAAATAACATTGCAGCCAAACTGAGAAATATAAGCCCGTGGACTCTATCGTTGTCTGGAGGCTGTTTTAAATCGCAACAGAATGCGTAAAAAATATTTTATCTATGCCATTATTCTGCTGGTTTTGTCCTCATGGATGTTTTGTTATAAACTGGGCGAACCGCATTTTTACCATACCCGCAATGAATCCCGTCGGGCGCGGATTGCCCAGGAAATGCTTGATACGGGAAATTTTATTATCCCCCGGCTTGAGGGTAAAGTAATCCTCACCAAACCCCCGCTTTTCTACTGGGCTGTTGCGCTCTGCTCCCCCAATAAGCTGGTGAGCGAATATTCCGCGCGCCTCCCGTCTGCGCTCAGCGCTATGGGCACCGTTCTGGTGACCTTTTTGCTGGGATGCTATCTTTTTAGCGCCCAAGCCGGTTTCTGGTCTGCGCTCTGTCTTATGGTTACCAATATCTGCGTGGCTCAGGCACGCTATGCAGAAATGGAGTCCATGCTCACGTTTTTTATTGTTTGTTCCATTTATTGCTTTTGGCGGGGTTATCGCGAGCGGCAGGGGGCATGGGTATGGTTTATCCTGTTTTTTGCTGCGCTGGCACTGGGGACGCTCACCAAAGGGCCGTTTGCGTTTACCTTCCCGCTCATTCCCATAGTGGGGTATCTTATTATCTATCGCGACAAGGGGGTTCTCTCCAGCAAACCATTCCTCATGGCTATTCCCGTGTGTCTGGCGATACTGCTCCCCTGGCTTATTCTCATTTCAAAACAATACCCCCGCTTTGGACTGATTGTCTTATGGGAAACAATAGGCAGGGTAACACTCGGCTACACGCATCAGGAGCCTTTTTATTTTTATTTTGAAAAGATCGGAGACGCTCTGTTTCCCTGGATCTTTTTTCTGCCGCTCTCACTATGGCTTGCAGCTACTGATCGGCTAAAACAATGGAGGCGGGAATATATTTTTCTAATTTTGTGGTTTCTGGGCAATCTTCTGTTCTTATCGCTTTCAAAGTCAAAACGGGATTTTTATCTTACCCCGATTGCACCAGGGATTGCGCTGCTCATAGGTTCATCATGGCGCACGCTCTGGAAGTGGCTTGAGGAAAAAACAGCGTTGTATGCGGGGTATATTGCACCAAGCCTGTTAATCACTGGGGCTGGTGTGATGGTCTTGGCGTGTGCCGCGGGAAACCCCTTTGACACAAATTTTCCAGGCATGAAGTTTCCAAAGGTCCCTGTTTGTCTGCTGTTTGTGGGCCTGTGTCTGGTCAGCGGTTCGCTGCTTAAAAAATGCCTGCCCGCATTATCAGCCGCTGCGGCAGCTCTCTATACCATAATAGCAGCAGTTATTTTGTTCCAGTATTTGTATCTTACCTATGCTGTTCCCATAAAAAATCAAAACGACGCCGCAAAGTACTTTTATATTCATGTCTCACACATAGTTAAGCCGGACGATGCGCTTGCGTATTTTGGAGAAAATGAGAACTACACCTTCAGCTTTTATGCCCGGAGAGCAATCCAGACCTTAAAAAATGCGTCTGAAATCTATGCCTATATGTCTTCGCCGGGGAAAAAGTATCTTGTTTTGACTGAGAAATTTTACCACCAATACGCTCTTCCCTCGTGGCAGGTTCAGGTGGCGTCTTCAACATCTGAACATCGCTCCTGGGGAGGGTATATTCTGATGAGCAACAAATAGCCGACGCCAGGGGGCTGCGGGATATGTAAATACTGTGTCACCCTCGCGTTTTATCTGTGGCGCCTGCGCGCAACGGCATAAATACATACGCTATGCCTCCCACGGCGCCCGCCACGAGGGCTATTGAATAGGAGAGAAGTGAAATTGAAACAGCGTTGGCCGCAGATATCGCATACGGGGAGAAAAACATGACGGTAGCACCTTCCCGAACACCTAATCCCCCAACCGATACGGGAAGCATGCTTACTATGGTGATAAGCGGCACAGCAAGAATAAATACGGTAAACGGAATACGCCACCCAAGCGACTGCGCTAACAGATAATGGAGGTAAATAATAATGAATTCATACGTAACAGAGAGAACGAGGCAACGAGCAAGCACAGGCCAATCGGACCGGTATTGCAGAGTAGCGTGGTATATCTCTTTCAGCCTCTGAACGATGCCCCAGCGCCGCACAGTTTCAAACAGTCGTGCAAGACGCGCCATGAGGGAATAATTGCACGCCAGCAGAACGAACAGCAAAGTAATGCTACAAACAACCAGGCTTGCAATCGTGAGAGAAGACCATCCACTGACTGCTAAAAAATAACCGGTTGCTGCCAGCCCGAACAGAATTACAACCAGTAAACCGCACAGCCGATCCACAATAATTGAAGCAAAGGAAACGTCATGCGCGTTTGTCTGGCGAAATACATAATACCCTCTTACCAGGTCTCCGCCGACAATAGTCGGAAGAATGCCGCTGAAAAAGGACCCCACGAAGCAGAGAAATAGCAGCTTTACGGGCGAAACAACCACACCTTTGGTTTGCAGCAGCATATTCCAGCGCATGGCCCGAAGCGGCTGTGCGGCAATATACAGCAGTACGGCAACGATATAATATTTCAGGTTTGCGGCGCCAATAACCTGGCCGATAGCCGTGATCTGTGCTTTAAAAAGTATATAAGAAAAAAGGCTGATGCTAAAAATGATTTTAAATAGCGCCTTTTTTGTGATAAAGATTTTTCCGCTATTACCTTTCATAACCTGAATCTGATAATACTTCTCCGGTGCGTTCCTGTTTTATTGTTGTTTACGAATGTTCGAATAAAATTAAATAATTCTTCTAAGAAAAATTTTTTACGAATGAAAAAATTTGGTTATTATATTCTTGGAATATTGCTGCGCGTCCTGTTTTTTCTGGCGAACCACATACCGGATAATGTCATTTTTGGCGTTTCAAAACACACTTCAGCCCTTTTTATGCGGTTTTCCCGTCGGTACAGGCGGCGGATTTCCCGTAATTTAAAAATAGCATTCGGTAATACCCTTGATGATGATAAACGCGCGAAAATTGCTCGATCGCTTTCTGAAAATTTGGGGCTTAATTTTGCCGAGACGCTCATTTCCGCAACAGACAAAAAGCAGCACCTGCTCGACCGCATTCAGATTCATGGTATAGAACACCTGGAAAACGCACTCGCTCATGGTAAAGGCGTTCTGGCTTTGAGCGCCCACCTTGGCAACTTTACCCTCATTGGGCTTAAAATGAAGGCCGAGGGCTATCCGTTTCATATATTGGTAAAAGATCCCCGGTATCCTGCCGTGGCAGAGGCATTTCACCTGCTTCAGGCTGCACAGGGAGGCAATTTCATATATGTTGAGCCATGGGAGCGGGCGCTGCGACAAATACTCTCCTGCCTGCGTAAAAATGAAATTGTTTGTATTCTTGCAGACGAGAAAAAGCGCAGAACAGGCGTGCTGGTTGATTTCTTTGGTCACCCTGCTCCTACCGCAACTGGTCCCGCTGTGTTCGCCCTCAGGACCGGCGCGCCATTAGTGCCGATTTTTATTACCCGAAGCACAGATGGGCTGCAGCATATCCATATAGAGCCGCAGCTGGCATTGAATCTCAATGGCAATAAGACATCTGATATACCTGCAGTGGTCAATACCTACACCAAAGTGATTGAACAGTATATCAGACTATACCCTGATCAATGGTTTTGGATAAACAATCGCTGGAAAAAGAAAATAAGAGATCAGGCGCTGCATAATGCATGACTCTACAAAATAAACATTATAATTTTTATAATTCTTTTGTCCTGATTTTTTTCATTTCTGCATTATCATCTTCATGCACGAAGGTCTCCCCCTCTCCTGATCCAAAAGCGCAGCTCATGGGTTCACATCTCGATAAGGCGCCCACCCTGATCATTATGCCTTTTGAAAACGCTACTGATGAGAAAGACCTTGATAAACTAATCCGCAAAAGTCTGGCGGAGCACCCGTGCATAAAAAATTATTATGCGCTGCCGGTTGATGAAGTAGACCATGCGCTTGGCCAATTTGAGCGTTCTTTGGAAGAAAGATGGCAGGATTTTTCTCCCCGCACCCTTGGCAAGCTTTTTCATTGCAATTACCTCCTCTACGGCGAAGTATATGCATTTCAAAAACGTTTCTGGGGATTATACGCTCAGGCTTCATTAGGTGTCCAGGTAAAACTCGTCGAAACCGAACTCGGCACCACCCTATGGACAGCCACGGTTATAAAAAGAGCACATGAAGGAGGGCTTCCCTTTAGCTTTTTTAACATACTGCCTGAGTTTCTTCGCTGCTCCGCAGAAATAAAACAAGAAACAAAACATTCTCTGATAGCCAATCTTAGCCACGAGCTTTGCGATAAAATGCCGCAACCGCCTCAGTCAGGGCTCTCTGTTTTTATCCTTGCAATCCAGATTGCGTCGTTTGCGGAGAAGAAATTAGCTCTTAACACAATAAAAGAACTTGCTTCTCAGGGATTCGATGCGCGGATTGAAAAAGTCATGCTCCCCACCGGCGCATGGTATCGGATTATTATGGGACCGTTTTATGACCAACAGGAAGCACTGATGAGTAGGCGGCGGATTGAAAAAGACCCGCGTTTTTATCCAGTTTTTATCTATTACTGAATCAGTTTTGTGTTTGAGATATGATGGCGTCAATTGCGCCATTTGGCTTGTATGTTTAACCGGATTATGACATATTTATTCTATGTTTTTTAAATGCCTTTTTTGCTTTTGTTGATATGAAGGTACTTTTTATTTATCCCAATGTGTATGCGCAAATTGGATTTAATTACGGCATATCATTTCTCTCCGCCATGCTCAAGCGGGACGGTCACGAAACTGCGCTGCTCAATATTAACGAGAAACTGGGTTATTCGCTTGATATTCCCCGCATCATTAATGACGTGCGGGTATTCAATCCGAACCTCATCGCTTTTTCGGCCGTTACCAATCAGTTCCAGCATATCCTGACGATCGCCGCAGAACTCAAAAAGCATATCGCGGTTCCGATGGTATGCGGCGGCATCCATGTTACCATGGTTCCTGACGAGGTTATAGGAACCGGCCTGTTTGAGAGCATATTTCTTGGTGAGAGCGAAAACGCCTTTCGTGATTACGTGCGCGCGCTTGAACAGGGCACAGATACGCGCTCCATTGCCAATTGCTGGCATTATAATAATGGTCGGGTGATAAAAAATCCGGTCGGTGCGTTCCCGGAGCTTCAAAGCCTCCCCTTGAAAGACTATGAAATATTTGATTTTCAGAAAATGATCGACGCCAAGGACGGGTGGGTGGGACTTATGGCATCGCGCGGCTGTCCGTTTCGATGCACATATTGCTTTAATCACCGGATAGTGGAGCGATATGCCAACGAGCTGCGGGTTCCTTTATCCCAGCTCAACTACATCCGCCATCATCCGGTGCAGGATTTAATACGTGAAATCGTCTATCTGCAAAAAAATTACCGCAATATTCGGATGTATATCTTTGACGATGATCTGTTTACTTTTGACCCGGACTATATACGCGCATTCTGTCATGAATATCAAAAAGTTACGACGATCCCTTTCGTTGCCAATGCCCACGTGCAGACGTTCAGCCGTGATATTGCGCGCTGCCTCAAAAAAGCAGGCTGTAAAATCATTAAATTCGGCATTGAGAGCGGCAGCGAAAAAATAAGAAGGAACATCATGCATCGCTACATGACGAATGCCACCATTCAAAAAGCGTTTAGAATCGCCCATGAAGAAGGTTTGCACACCTCTGCATTTGTTATGTATGGCCTGCCGTATGAAACCAGAGAAGATATAATGGCTACTATACAGCTCGTGGCTGACATACAACCCGGACGGTTTCGGTGGGCAGTTTTTTTCCCCTATCCGCATACTATTGCTTTTGAAATCAGTCAACAGGGCGGATTTATCAACTTTGAAAAAATGCGGACTCTCAATAATTTTACTGATGAATCCTGCCTTGATTTCGGCTGTGAGCACAATCTTTTTATTCAGAAGCTGCAAAAGATTTTTCCGTGGTATGTAAATGCACGGTCAACGTTCCCTGCCGCCGCAGAATACCGGCGGTTGATAGCTGATATTGAGAGACTGTCCGCCGCTGAGTGGGAATCACAGAATCATACGATTCGCGACATTGATAAAAAAATTTCTGCGAAGCTTGCTGCAGCGACGCAAGACCACTATGCGATCCGGTTCAACCCCTTTATGGCAGTGCGCAGCGACTGGAAAGAGAATGACTAACAAATTCCCCCGAAAAATTGTCGTCAGGTGTCCAAACTGGGTCGGCGATCTGGTCATGTGCACACCATCGTTGCGCAGCCTGAGACAGCATTTCGTCAATGCGCATATCACAATTATGGTCAAGCCCTCGCTTCGCCCGGTCGTTGAACAGCTTCCGTTTTTTGATGACATTATTGAATATGAGCCGAAGGGAAGAGATCGCGGCTGGCGGCGTTATTGGTCTGTGGTGAAAACCCTCAGGCAAAAACAGTTCGACCTGGGCATTCTCATGCCCCATTCCTTCAGCTCCGCTCTTTTATTTTTTCTAACCGGCATACCGGAACGGGCCGGCTATAACCGGAATGCGCGCGGGTGGCTGCTTACCCATAAACTGTCGCCGATTCGAGTGCAGGGAGTGCGCGTGCCCGTGAATATGGTGGACTTATACCTTGAGCTGGTCAGAAGCCTGGGCTGTAAAGACAGCGACAAACGGATCGAACTGAAAACCTCACCGGCCGCCGAACAGTGGGCCGCAGACTTTTTTGCCCGGCAAGGAATTAAGGATACTGATTTAATTATTGTTATCATACCCGGGGCCACGTTTGGCTCATCCAAATGCTGGCAGGATGGGTCTTTTGCCGCAGTAGCCGACGCTCTTATTAATGAATATGCGGCAAAAGTTATTATCATCCCCGGACCGGGCGAGCTGGCTATCGCACGCGGTATTATACAAAAAATGAAGCGGATCCCAATCGGTATCGACGATCAGGTGCTTCCTCTTGACCTGCTCATGGCATTAATCCAACGCTGCTCGCTGCTCATCACAAATGATACCGGCCCACGTCATTTTGGCGTAGCATTTGATAAACCCGTCATTGTCATAATGGGGCCCACGGATTCGCGCTATACCGATTATCAGCTTGAGCTCACCAGAATAATAAAAGAGCCGGTATCCTGTGCTCCGTGCCATTTAAAAGAATGCCCTACTGACCACCGCTGTATGACATTAATAACGCCTGAAAAAGTGCTTGCGGCAGCGCGGGACATTATAAACCAACAGTATCCGGCCCGCACATGCTAAGCATGCCCACATGGAGATTACAAAGCTCATGGGCGATTTGAAAAGGCAGGATAAAATAGAAGTGCGGACGATTACTTTTCACGTGCTCATAAAAATTGCTACTTGATTATGAAAAGATTGCAGCACATTATTAAACGATTCCCCAAAACAAAGGTTGGCGTCATCGGCGATATGGCTGCGGATGTATATATTTACGGCAAGCCATATCGCCTTTCCCGGGAAGCACCAGTCATTGTGGTGCGGCACGATTACCAGAAAATTATACCCGGAGGAGCCGCAAATACGGTAAATAATCTCCTTCAGCTTGGTGCGCAGGTCTATCCGATAGGGGTGCTGGGAAATGACGATGCGGGCAATGAAGTGTTTAATTATTTCCATCATCGGTGCGCTTCAATTGAAGGCCTGCTTCTGAGCAGCCGCTTGCATACCATTACTAAAACTCGAATCATGGCGGGAGATGATCATACGACAAAGCAGCAGGTTATTCGCATTGACCGTGACCCTCCGGTTGCCCTGACCTCGGATGAAGAACGCCGCATAGGATCCTATCTTGCCAGAATTGCTTCCCAGTTGGATGCGCTCATTGTTTCTGATTATGGTTACAATTTTGTTACGCAGTCTCTGCTGCAAACCATTAAACAGTTTTCGCGCAGAAAAACGGTATTGGTGGATTCCCGTTACCGAATGAAAGACTTCAAAGGGGTGACCATGGTAACGCCAAATCTGTCTGAGGCTGAAGCTTTTACCGGTCAGGAGATCAAAGATGCCGCGACACTGCTAAAAGCAGGAAAGAAAATTTTAAAGGATGTGGCATGTAAAGCAGTGTTAATTACTCGGGGAAACGAAGGCATGACGCTCATCGAACGCGGCAAAGCGCCGGTGCATATTCCGATTTGTGGAACGGATGAAATTACCGATGTGACCGGTGCCGGTGATACCGTCGCTGCGCTGGTCGGCCTCTCATTGGGCGCCGGTGCTACGTTTCTTGAAGCTGCGTATCTGTCAAATTACGGAGCAGGTGTCGTCGTTATGAAACGCGGCACCGCGACTGTTTCAGCGGCAGAACTGATACAAGTTGTGAAACAAGGTTCGCATTAAATGGTTTTTTTCAACAGCCCGTAAAAACTATTTTTATATTACCTGAAAGACACTTTGATGAATGCCGACAAGCACTTATGACCAATAAAATAATAAAAGACTGGGATGCATTAGCCTGTCATATCGCCGAGCTCAAAAGGTTAAACAAAAAAATTGTTCTGACCAATGGCGGATTTAATATCCTGCATGTAGGTCACATACGAAGTTTGCAGGACGCAAAACGTCGCGGCGACATACTGGTGGTAGCAGTAAACAGCGACGCATCCCTCCGCCAGTTAAAGGGCGACCAGTATCCCATCATTCCCGAAGACGAACGGCTTGAAATACTTGCCGCTCTTGAGTGCGTGGATGTTCTGACCTTGTTTTCAGAACCTACTGTTGCTGCCCTGCTGTTAAAAATTAGACCCCATATTCACGCAAAAGGGACAGACTATACCACGGAGTCTGTCCCCGAACGCGATACGGTATTGTCCTATGGCGGCGAGATTGCTATTGTCGGAGATGCGAAGAATCATTCCTCGACCAGTATTATACACCGCATACGCCACGGGGCTGACTGATTATATAGAGCCAACACAACGACGTTATTCGGCGACCAGTTCAAACTTCTCTTTCTTGGCCCCGCAAATCGGACATGTATCGGGAGGCTGTTCTCCTTCATGAATATACCCGCATATGGTGCATCGCCATTTTTTCATACCCGCGTTCTCCCCGGTTACTCAATTTTGGTAAACAGCTCTTTTTTCGCCCCGCACACCGGGCAGACAGCCGGCGCATCGTTTTCAGCAGTGTATCCGCAGCGTTGACAAACATAGAAACATTTTGCCGCAATATCGTTACCGGCACTGAGGGAGGTTATGGCTGCTTGATAGAGCTGGCCATGGATTTTTTCTACTTCATGTGCCCAGTAAAATGTTTGCTGTGCCTCTGACTCATTTTCTTTTTTGGCAATCTCCAGAAATTCGGGGTACATTTCGCTAAATTCATGATGCTCTCCTGCATATGCGGCTTTAAGATTATCAAGCGTTCCCCCGACTCCTCGAAGCACGTTTAAATGATTAAGCGCATGAACCGTCTCGGCGGCAGCAGCCGCTCTGAAAAGACGCGCTATACCCTTGTGGCCTTCTTCATCTGCTTTTTTTGCAAACGCCAGATATGTGCGGTTTGCTTTTGATTCACCGGCAAACGCTGCTTCTAAATTGTTTTTTGTATCTGCCATAGATAACCTCCGGTAATGTTGAAAGCTCGTTATAAAACACCCCGTTTATACACATTTCCCGACCACGCCCATGTATATGGCCGTTTCCTCGGTCCCATCAATCTGCAGGATATCATTTACCTCGTCATCAAAAAAAGCGCCGACCGTGCAGCAGCCAAGCCCCAGGGCCACAGCAGCGAGGTAAAGATTTTGCCCAATATGACCGGCATCCATATAAATGTAGCGGTATGCCCGGTCGCCATATTTCCACTTTGAGCGCGCAACAATTGCGGTCCAGATAAATACCACCGCACTGTTTAAAATCATAGTCTGCCCGAGCGCGGCGTTGCAGAGTTCAGCAGCAACGTTCCGTTCTTGGAGCAATTCAACGGCATTTTTTGGGATATTGAAATGATACAGGCCGGATTTTAAGGCCGTTACCCGGTTTACCGCAAGATACGTTTCTATAGGATACAAAGCTCCTGCTGAGGGCGCTGCGCGCAGATAATACCCACTGATGCTGCCGGTAATACCCTGTGTGGAGAACAAAAGCTGGGAAACATCCGGCACCGTAATTGGTATTTGCTCAAAATCTCTTTCAGAACGCCTCCGGCATAAAACCTGCCAAAATCCCGGCCCATCTTGTTGCTGTGCCGGCGGCAACGGAACAACCTGAAGTGCCTCTGGATATTCCTTAACGGCCTTCGGCATGTTTCCCCAGTCAAGGAACCTGCCCCCCATGTGGCCACGAGAATATTTGGTTTCCTTCTGGTAAATATCTCCGATTCCTCGGTCCCGTTTTGTCACTGGTGTTACTCTAAACGTTTAAAATCAAATTCTTCATGAGCAAGCTCGTTCTTAAATGCAGCCACATTTCTTTGCTTTTTTATGGCCCGCTGAATCTGCTCGCCGCCATTTATATTGCCGAACAAAATGGCACCGATAATGATATTATCCTGGAGAACAATTTTACGGTAGATATTGTTTTCTTCGTCCTTTCGCACGATTGATTCCAATTTGCCTTCAGCATCAATTTCACCTGCAGCAACCAGATCAATCCCCACAACCTTGAGTGTATTTGACGGAACGGTTCCAGCATATTGTGCCGGCGCGCCAGCCATGCAGAGGCCGGCGACTTTGCCCTGCTCCATTGAAGCTGGCCAGATGCCATAAAAACGTCCGCGGTGCTCAATCAAGTCTCCGGCTGCATAGATATCATCAAGACCGGTCTTCATGGTGTCATCCACTTTCACGCCTTTGTCAATGTCAAGACCCAGAGATTTTGCTAGCGTTACCTCAGGTCTTACTCCCGCAGAAATAAGCACCATGTCAGACTGAAGCTGTTCGCCACTTTCCAGGCTCACCGTAAGACCATCAGGTCTGCTGATTATTTCCTTAGTTTTAGCGCCCAGGTAAAACTTGAATCCCATGTTCTCCATCTGTTTTTTAAGTATCACAGCCCCGGCCTCATCCATTTGCCGCGGCAAAAGGCGACTAAAGAATTCCACCACTGAAACTTCAACGCCCAATTTTCGCAGACCATTTCCCGCTTCAAGCCCCAGGAGGCCGCCGCCGATCAATACCAGTCTCTGCGCAGTGCGCGCCCTCTCTCTAATGAGATTTGCATCATCTATTGTGCGCAGGGTAAATACGCCCTCTGCAGGAAGCCCTTTGATAGGGGGAACAAACGAAATACCGCCGGTTGCCAACAGCAGTTTATCATATGAAAACGATTGCCCAGCCTTTGTGATCACAACTTTTTGCGCAGAATCTATCTGCGTAATTTCCGTTCCCAGATGAATTTCAATATTGTTTTGCCGATACCATGCTTCATTATGTATAATGATATTATTCACCTGCTTCTCGCCGGCGAGATATTCAGGAAGGGCTGGAATATAATAAAAGTAATATTTTTCTTTGGAGAATATTATAATTTTTCCCTCCCGGTCAACAGCACGTATGTTTTCTGCTGCAGTATTTCCCGCTATGCCATTGCCAATGATTACATAGGTCGTCATAGTACCTCCCTTCGAATTGAAACAAAGTCTATTGTTTTAACGAGCTCTGATACGGTGAAGTGCCGCTCTACAATATGTCGCTGCTGCCCTCATGATTGCGCCACTGACAAACCAAGTTCATATGCCTCTTTGAGCGCAGTCGGGTGATTTTTTATTGCTCCTTGAGCATCAATCTGCCGGTATAAAAGATGGCCTGAAAATTCCATGTCAATAGCGTCAAAAAAATAGCGCGCGGTAAGGAGGATACAATCAAACAATTTTTGCCCCTTGGTCGCACCAACACTTATTAAATATCCCTTCCCTTTATTTCCCCGTCGCGCACTAAGAGGTTTTTGCAGCATGTATTTTCCTGCCCAAAAGCACTGACTGCGGTCAATCAATGCTTTAGTTCCCGCATTAAATCCATAAAAAAATATCGGTGCAGCAAGACAAATTATTTGCGCAACACAGATGCACGGATAAATTTTTTCCATGTCATCCCGCAGGACGCATATCCCTGTTTCATTACATCCTCCGCATTCAATGCAGGGTGAAAAGGCATAATCCCTTAAAACGATTTCGGTTACCTCACCGCCCGCTTCAAGAGCGCCTCGAACAAATTCCTTGAGCAGCAAATCAGTATTTCCGCCTGCGCGGGGACTTCCATAGATCGCGGTAATTTTCACCAGACCACCATGTAATAATTAACACAACGCACGTTGTTATAATGGCGATAGAGAGAGTTTTATTACCTGTTACAATATGCCCTTCCACGAATCACAATAATTTATATAGCATAAACGCGGCGCGCAATGCCATGTGAATATAGGGTAATTAATTTTTATTGACAATACATATTGTTTGACCCAAAATAGTTAAAATTGTAATTATTAAGTAACTGTGATTTAGGACCAGAAAAGGAGGATACCATGCGTTTACCAAAGTCGGAAAAGGAAATACCGTTAGAGTCGCAACTGGAAAAGCTGAGGGATCAACTGGTAAGTGATAGAATTAATCTTTATCTTGATCTAAAAAAATTTCTGGGAGAAGAAAAGGGAACGGAACTCTTTAAAAAGCTGTACGATGAGGGTATGAAGCGGCTGAGAAAAAATTTCCCGGGAGGCAAGCTTCCCATTGGAGAACTTATGAAACGCGAGCTAATAAGTTTCCCGGTCCTCGGATTTAATCTCTTTATTGATCATGAAGTTGAAAATGGCGAAGATGTCTATTATGAACATCTTACTACGTGTCCGTTTCTTAATATGGCAAAAAAAATGGGAATATCTGAACTGCCCTGTGATTTTATCTGCAATTATGATGTAGAAGTTGCGACGCGGGATAAACGGGGCAGGTGGGAAATCATCTCCCGCATGGGTGATGGCGCATCAGAATGTCAATTTAGAATTAGGGAGTGGCAGGAATAAATATCTAAAAAATTCAGAAAAGATTATAAACTCAACAGAAGAAGCCGTTAAGTTTTTGATCCGGCAGATATAATTAAGTGACTTAACATATTGGATTTTGTTGCGTGAATTGAGTCCTGCATTTGCCGTATTTCGTTATCATCGGGATGCAGTTCAAGATACTTTTTAATTCTGTTTTCCACTTCGCTCAGCGACCCTTCTTTAGGGTAAATAGTTATCCATTTTACTAACGCATCTTTGTAATCTGGTGTCACATCAAGCGCACTTCTGAATGCCTTTTCTGCGAGCACATATTCTCCCCTCTTCTCATGAGCAATACCCAGATAATAACTAAATTTAGCAATCTCTGGATTTTCGCTGACAAGTCGGCGCAGTTCTCCTACGGCAGAAAGAGCGTCACCCTCCTGAAGAAAAATTCTGCAGAGAAGAAACCGGGCGTCACGATTAAGCTGACTTTTGTTTAAAATATCCTTGATGATCAATTTGGCTTTGTCAACCGCTCCGCTTCTGAAATTAAGTTCTGCCAGAATATTTTGAAAATCAACATAACGATTATCGTCAACAGGTAATGCGGATAACACTTTCTCAACAGCCGCAAACGCCTTTTGCTGTTGACCAGTATTCATATACGTTTCTATAAGTATTTTCTGCAATTCTATATTGTGCGGCTGTTTTTTTAATTCATCATTAATAAAAGCCTCTGCTTGCGTGATGCGATTATAGTACTTAAGAAAATCTATGTATTGACGCTTGATTTCAAGTTTTTCGGGATTATCTTTCAGCATCGACAGCAATAGTTCTTCCTCTTCTTTCCCTGCATCTCTCTTGCGGTATATTTTCGCGAGGGCCTGTTGATAAGGAAGTTTGTTATCTGTTTTTTCAACAATTTTTTTATAAATGCTTTCAATCTGCTGGAAATATCCGGATTGTTGTAACTTATCTATAATAAATCCTATAGCACTTTCCCATTCAGGTATATTTGAATAATGCTGCAATACAATTTCCGATGCTTCAAAAATTTGATCCTTCTTAAGTTTAAACTCCATTAACAACACATAAAAACAAGCATCTTGTTTCTCCTCGCCAGATAAATTTTTAATTAATTGTTCTGCTTCGATTAATTTGTTTTGCTTGATATAATATTTTAATAATAGATAAGAAGCATTACGGTTTTTATCAATAAGAGGTTTAATCTCTGAATCAAAATAACTTAAAAGTCTTGCAAAAGAACCTTTCTTTCTCATGTCCATGACATTTAAAAAGCAATCTGCAATTTTTAACTTCAGTTTCACATCTTCTGGACGTTCTATTGATGCTTTTTGAAACGATGATAGAGCAGCAGTAAAATCTCCCATGGCGTAATAAGCCATTCCGTGCATGTACAGTGCATCGAAATTTTTTTTATCAAATTCAAGGACGTTTTCAAACTCCTTCGCTGCAGCAATGTAATTTTTATTATTAAAAAACTGCATCCCCTTATTATAATAATAATGTTTTCTCTGTTCGACAATTTTCTGACAACCACATATAGCGGGTGCAATGCATACTATCATTATAAGAAATAATGGACACCTATTCTTTAGCATATTGTGCACATTTATGTTTTATTGGCGTGAGCGCATTTGAGAATTTATGCTTTTAATATTTCTGTTAATGAATCTACCACATACTCTATATCTCTAAATGATAAATTGTTATAGAACGGAAGCGCAATGGTTCGTTCTGCAACATGCTCGGTAACAGGAAAATCTCCATGCTTAAAGCCAAAATTTTCCTGATAAAGCGGCTGGAGATGAATCGGGGGAAAATAGTTGCCGCAAGAAATGCCTTTCTGTTTCATCTTTTCTATAATGAGATCTCGGTCTTTTTGTGTATATTGCGCAGCAAGTCGAACAACATAAACGAACCAGCTCAATTTAACATTTGAAGCAATGCGGGGAATAACAATAGATTTTACGTCTTTTAAAAGCTCTCGATAGCGATGTGCAACCAACGTTCTTTTTTCAAGTATGTGCGGCAGCCGTTCCATCTGGGCAATCCCCAATGCACAGTTTATATCGCTTAATCTGTAGTTATACCCAAGTCTGACAAAGGGGTGTCCTGCATTATTTCTTTTTAGTTCTCTGCCTTGATTTTTTATACTGGTGCAGATTCGTGCGATATGCCGATCATTGGTAATAACAAGCCCGCCCTCACCAGTGGTGATTTGCTTATTGGGATAAAAAGAGATTATGCCAACGTCTCCCAGTGTCCCGGCATATGCCCATTGGAAAGAATTACTGCTGGCGTTGTTTAATTTATATTGTGATCCCAAGGCCTCACTTGAATCCTCAATCAAAAAAAGATTATACGCTGCAGCAATACGCCGCAATTCGTTCCAATTAGCCGGATGTCCAAATACATCAACCGCAAGAATCGCTTTAATCCGCGATCGCTCCGTGGCGTCTGTCTGCCGTAAAAATCGTTCAATTTTTTTAGTATCAATGTTGTAGTATTGATCTTCAATGTCTATGAAGACCGGCGTAATACGCTCATACAGAAGACATGAAGCTGAAGAGATAAAACTGAAAGGGGTCGTGATAACTTTATCTCCCTCTCCCAAATTGAGGGCGCGCAGCGCCAAGTGCAAAGCGCTTGTCCCGCTGTTGACAGCAACGGCATATTTTGCGCCAAGATAATCAGCAACCTTTTGTTCGAATTCCTGTTGTTTTGGACCAAGACTTAAATAGGGCGTCTGTAATACCTGTTCGACGTAATTTCTCTCCAACTCGGTAATATCAGGATTTGAGAGTGGAATATTTTGATGTAACTTATAGCTTTTCTTTCGCGCACGAGTAATTATCTCGGTTGTTGCGTTGATCACGCGGTCAACGTCCTGTGCAGCCAAATCTGGATACAGCGGGAGAGAAACCACTCTTTTTGACAAATCATAGGCAATAGGAAAATCTTCTGGCCTATAATGAAATGTATTTCGATAAAACGGATGCAGGTGCAGTGATATGAAATGCACACTCACGCCTATGCCTTTTTTATTCATTAATTTAATGAATTCTGCCCGATCTATCGTGAGCTTTTCCAATTCAAGCTGAATAACAAAAAGATGCCATGCATGCTGCATATCGGGATCCTGATAGGGCAATTTAATCTCCTCTATATGCTTGAGTCCCTCCATATATTCGTTGACGATGCGGCGTCGTTTTTTATAAAGCCGATCGCATTTTTTAAGCTGCTCTATGCCCATCGATGATGCGATGTCAGTGAGGTTGTATTTGAACCCTGGAAAGTGGATTTGATATTTCCAAGATCCGCCTCGCTGATACCGCTTCCACGCGTCCTGTGTTATCCCATGCAGCCGCATCATTCTAATTCTTTTTATATACTCTTCATTATCGGTTGCAATCATGCCGCCTTCGCCGGTGGTAATATTTTTGTTTGCGTAAAAACTGAAGGCGCTGAGATCAGAAAAGGCGCCAATTGTTCTCCCTTTGAATTTTGCCGGAATCGCATGCGCTGCATCGGCAATGACTTTTAGTCCATGTTTGTGGGCTATTGCTTTTATACAGTCCATACGGCACGGTTGGCCGGCAAAATGAACCGGTATAATTGCTTTGGTTCGTGGCGTTATCTTTTCCTCAATGAGTCTTTCGTCGATATTAAAGGTATCACGTCTGCAATCAACAAAAACTGGAATTGCGCCAAAATAGAGGATTACTTCTCCGGTTGCGGCAAAGGTCATGGGGGTAGTAATGACTTCATCGCCCGGCTTGAGTCCAATGGCGTCAAGCGAAAGATGAAGTGCCGCGGTTCCTGAATTAACCGCAGCAGTGTATTTGCATCCGATATAGTGACTGAATTTCTTTTCAAATTCCTCTGTCACCTTTCCGGATGTTATCCATCCGGATTTCATGACTTTTGAAACCTCCCGTATTTCTTCCTTCCCGATTGACGGAACAAAAAATGGAATATATTTTTCACCCATCTGTGGCTATCCTCCTAAGTAAACATTTTTTTAAGTTCTGTAAGGCTATGCACCGTATAATCAGTAGTCGGCTCATCGCCTGCAGCGCTGCGATAGTAAAATCCTTCGTAGCGCTCAATTTTAAATGTTACCCATGCAAGAGATTGCGCACCGGCAAAGTCCTTTAAACTATTGTCGCCTACATAAGCACACTCCGCACCGTGCAAATTAAAATGTTCCATCATTTTTTGGTAACCCCAGACACTTGGCTTCCATGCCTGCCGTCCTGCTTCATCCGTAAACACGATAAGATCGAAATAATGACCTATATGTAATGCCGCTACCTTATTTTGCTGAGTTGCAAGATAGCCATCGGTTAAAAGCCCTAATTTTTTTCTGCCCCGCAGATACTCAAGGACTTCATGCGCATCCGGGTAAAGAGTTATATCGGGCATATGCGTGCGATAAATTCTAACCATATCTTCTATCAGTTGTGAATTAAAAGCAAGAGAGGCTCGTTGCAAGGCCTTATCAAAGGTCTTGTTTCGTTCTCCCTCCATAAACACGGTCCACAACACATCATAAAAACTATTTGAAAGACAATACCTTTCTTCGACAGCTTGGGCCACCGCCCTGAAACCGCTTTTTACAAAAGCTATCTCTGGATATAAAGTATCGTCCAAGTCAAACGCGATGAGTTTTAAATTGGTCAGTAGCGTACTCATTAAGAACCCTGCGGCGCAATAAATATGGCTTCATCGTATCTCAACATCATCAGGCCATCTTTATAGGAATCAGCAACATCGCCGATTTCCTCGCCCATGACCAGTTGCAAAAGCCACTTGGGGAAATCTGCCCCTGCTTCAATGCTGAGCGGAACACCGCCGCCAAAGCGGGGATTAATTTCAATCATATATATCGTTCCGTTGCGGTCACAAATACATTGCAAAGTTATGCAGCCCCTCGCCCCGGCCAAACATTCGCATACCATTTTCCCTGCTTGAATAAGATCGCCCCTTTTTACAATAACCCCTTTGCTCACCTCTCCCGCGCGCACTTCAATGCGAAGGCGCGGCACAACACAGCGCACCTTTCCGCTCAGGTCCACAAACACATCCAGCGTATATTCCTCTCCCTCAATATATTGTTGAATGATTGCATTAGGAACGTATTGTGCGAAAAAGTCAAACTGTTGCTCAGTGTCAACCTTGAAAACCATGTGTGATGCGCTTCCATCATTGGGCTTAATAATAAGCGGTAAATTTTCTTTGATTTTCTCATGGTCTTTCCGAGAAAATAATTCGGGGGCTTTCACACCATTTTTTTTAAAAAATTGGTGTGTTGCGGTTTTATACATTCCGACATGAATAACCTCCTGGTTGGAGATTATTGCCTCCGTGCCGATCTCAGAAAACTGTTGTCGGTTTTTTGCAAGCACATATAATTCGGTGTCTATCAGCGGAATAAGAACTTTAATGTGCTCCTGCTTGCAAATCTTGAGAAGACTCGGTATATAATCTGGGTGATTAATCCGCGGCACCATAAATGATTTTTCTGTAATGTGAAATGCGGGGGACTTGTCCGAGGCATCCGCACCATAAATTCTGCCGTCAAGTTTCAGTTCCTTGAGTGCTCGATAAAAATGCCTAATGAGTGAAACCCGCCGCCCTACACTGGTGAAAAGGATATTGCAGGAATTCATATGCTCTTACAGTGCCTCAAGGGGTGGCTTAGTATTTGGTTTATTAGATAGAAAATCATCGTTAATGCCGTCTCTGCCGTATAATCCTTCTCTTTTTATAACTACTGCAAAGGTTTTCAGCATTATTTTAAAATCAAGCCACCATGACCAGTTGTCAACATACCAAACATCAAGTTTAATTCGCTCTTCCCAGCTTATGGCATTTCTACCATTTACCTGTGCCCAACCGGTGATGCCCGGTTTTACTAACAATCTTTTACGCTGAAAATCATTGTAGCGTTCAACCTGATAAGGAAGAGTGGGCCGCGGCCCAACGATACTCATATCGCCTTTTACAACATTGATGAGCTGTGGCAATTCGTCTAAACTCCATTGTCTTAAAAACTTGCCAATTCTGGTGATACGTTCATCGTCCTGCTTTATATTTAAACCAAGACCGCGTTTAGCAGCCTTGTGCACCATAGTTCTGAATTTAATTGAGTTAAAAAGTTTTCCTTTTAAGCCTACCCTTTTCTGAACAAAAAAAACAGGGCCTTGAGAATCTAATTTTATCAGCACTGAAATAATAATTAAAAACGGGCTCAGAATTATAAGGCTGATAATTGCTATTGCCTTGTCAAATACTTCTTTCAACATGCTCATTATTGTACATTTTATCCGATAATTCGAAAATTAATTGCATAATTTAACGGCCTTAATTTCCCTTCAAGTTTCCATAGGGGGGAATTACCGTTAAGGAAAAGGGAATAATTTTACCCACATTTTAGTTTATCGGTATCTACTTGATTTATTCGCAATAATTACTATATAACTTAATAAGCATTCCAAGGTTAGCTCTATTTTTTATTATACAATTAAATGCTCGTTTTAAGGAAATGAAATCTTTTAAGCCGCCTACAGTTATAAATCGTTTGTTAAGAGAAAAGGTTCCGCTAAAGGATTATACTACGATAAAAATCGGCGGAACTGCTTTGTATTATTCTGCGCCATCTACCTTGTCTGAATTAAAAGAAATACTTGTTTTCTCCTTTGAGCGAAATCTGCCTTTTTATATCCTGGGCAATGGTTCTAATGTTCTGATTAATGAAAATAATTTTAATGGCATAGTTATAAAATTATGCGGTAAGTTTGATAAAATAACCTTCAATGAAGTTGCCGGGAACGTTATGTGCGGTGCCGGTGCCTCCTTAATAAAACTGGGCAATAAGATCGCGGAGCGGGGTTATATAGGATGTTCTTATATGGGGGTAATTCCCGGAACAATTGGCGGCGCTGTCAGAATGAATGCTGGCACATTTGAAGAGGGTGAAATAAAAGACCATTTCTTAAGTGCACAGGTGCTTGATCCACAGACAGGCAGACTTGAAACCTACTCTTTAGAGGATATGAAATTTCAGTATCGGAGATGCGCTCTTTCTCAGTCAAGGAGGATACTTGTTCAAATAACCTTTAGGCTTCCGCAGACAAGAGAAAAAAAACAGGGCGAAGCGAGAGAAATAATAAAAAGCATATTGGCAGCCAGACGTAAAAAACATCCTGCAATTCCGCTTAACTTTGGCTCCACGTTTAAACGCCCCCTTGGCGGCAAGCCACCGGGATGGTATCTTGAAAAAGTGGGCATGAAGGGCATGAAATGGGGCGGCGCTATGGTCGCCAAAGAGCATGCAAATTGGATAGTTAATTTGGGTAACGCAACTAGTAAAGATGTAAAAAAACTAATTTCAGAGGGGCAGAAACGCGTTTTTGAAGAATTTGGAATTAAACTTGAAAGAGAAGTAATTTATCTTCCTGAAGATTTAGAAGTGTGGAATTAAACACTTTTGTTGCTCGGGTCATTGTATCAAGTGTTGACGAATAATGACTCATGTTTCTTGTTTATCTGGGGGTATTAAAATTTAACAACATTTCCCGATAAGAATAATATGCCTTCGTTTGATTATTTTTTTAACCCAACAGGAAAAATTTTCTTGTGAACGTTCTTGGTATTTCAGCATTTTATCATGACAGTGCGGCCTGCCTCGTGCGCGACGGAAAAATAATTGCCGCGGCACAGGAAGAGCGCTTCACCCGGAAAAAGCATGACTTCAATTTTCCGAAAAACGCTATCTCCTATTGTCTTAAGGAAGGAAACATAAAATCGCAGGATGTGGATTTTGTTGCATTTTATGACAAGCCGTTCATTAAGTTTGAACGGATACTGGAAACCTATTTAGCCTATGCGCCCTTTGGCATTAAATCATTTATTAAATCCATTCCGTTATGGATCAAGCAGAAACTCTTCATGAAAGAATTCATCAAAAAAGAGCTTGAGTATGACGGCAAAATTCTTTTCACCGAACATCACGAATCCCATGCTGCTTCTGCTTTTTTCCCTTCACCGTTTCAGGAAGCTGCATTTCTCACTATGGACGGCGTTGGCGAATGGGCAACATCAAGTTATGGGATGGGAAAAGATAATACGGTCACGCTGCTTGCAGAAACCCGCTTTCCCCATTCCCTCGGTTTACTGTATTCAACATTTACATATTATACCGGTTTCAAGGTCAATTCGGGTGAATATAAAGTTATGGGATTAGCACCTTATGGAGAGCCCAAGTATAAGAATTTGATTTTAACTGAACTCATGGATTTGAAAGAAGACGGCTCATTTAAACTGAATATGGAATACTTTGATTACTGTGTCGGGCTCACCATGACCAGCAGAAAATTTGAAGATCTATTCGGCGGCCCACCCCGCAAACCTGAAACGTTACTTACGCAGCGCGAGATGGATTTAGCCCGCTCCATACAGGAAG
The DNA here is from genome assembly GCA_964594075.1 of uncultured Thermodesulfobacteriota bacterium. GTDB lineage: Bacteria > Desulfobacterota > WTBG01 > CAIYCZ01 > CAIYCZ01 > CAZQKW01. Next base: position 70,532 of record CAZQKW010000003.1, read on the forward strand.
TTACTGAAGAGGTTATGCTGCGCATGGCACGCCATATTTATCACGAAACCGGACAGCAGAATCTCTGCCTTGCGGGCGGCGTTAGTCTCAATTGCGTCGGCAATGGAAGAATTCTGCGCGAGGGTCCCTTTAAAAATATCTGGATTCAGCCGGCTGCCGGTGATGCCGGCGGCGCCTTGGGGGCAGCGCTTTTTGTCTGGTATCAATATTTAGAAAATTCACGAATTGCCGACAATCGGCGCGATTTGCAGCATGGTTCATATTTGGGGCCTGAATATAAAAACGGCTATATTGCCAACTACTTACAAAAAAATAACATTCCCTATACAGAGTTGCAGGATTCCGAGATTCCGGACAAGATTGCCGATTTGATAGCGCAGGAAAAAGTGATTGGCTGGTTTGAGGGACGCATGGAATTCGGTCCGCGTGCGTTAGGAGCGCGTTCTATTATAGGCGATGCCCGTTCCCCGCGCATGCAGGAAGTGATGAACCTGAAAATAAAGTTTCGTGAAAGCTTCCGACCATTCGCGCCATCGGTGTTGAAAGAGCGGGTTTCGGATTACTTTGAAATGGATTGCGAAAGCCCGTACATGCTTCTCGTGGCACCGGTAAAAAAAGAACTGTGCCGGGAAATGACCGATGAGGAGCAGAAACGATTTGGCCTTGATAAACTGCATGTCGTGCGCTCAACTATACCGGCAATAACGCATGTTGATTATTCTGCCCGAATTCAGACGGTAAGCCGTGATGATAATCCTTTGTTTCATGACGTGATTAAGAAATTTGATGAGAAATACGGTTGTCCGGTGGTCATAAACACTTCATTTAATGTGCGGGGAGAACCCATTGTATGTAGTCCTGAGGATGCTTATCTCTGTTTTATGCGCACGAACATAGATTATCTGATCATGGGCAATTTCCTTTTGGATAAAACCCAGCAGAAACCTCTGGAAAAAGACATTGACTGGCGTAAACAATTTGAACTTGATTGACAGTAAGCCATGATTATTGAAGAAATCAAAAAGATTAAAAGCGGTACTGTAGAATTACGAAACTTTGGCATTACCCTTGGGATTGCTTTGGGGGTATTAGGCGGTTTATTTTTGTGGCGCGAAAAAGCATACTATATTTATTTTTTTATTATTGCCGCTCCATTCTTATTATTAGCTTTTACTGTTCCTGTTCTGTTGAAACCATTCCATAAGGTGTGGATGACTCTATCCATTCTTATGGGTTGGGTTATGACCCGCATTATTTTAATTATTCTTTTTTATGGTATACTGACTCCGATAGGTGTTATTGCCCGTTTATGTGGAAAGGATTTCTTAGATAAAAAAATTGATAAAAACGCTAAAAGTTACTGGGTGGTAAGAACTTCAGCAGCATGTGATAAAAAATCTTACGAACATCAGTTTTAAGCAGCGAGGTATAAAGGTATGAGCAAATTTTCAATAATTTCAGAATTCTGGCAATTCCTCAAAGTGCGTAAAAAATGGTGGTTAGCCCCGATTGTGATTTTTCTCTTTCTGCTTGGCGCTTTAATCATTTTTACCGAAGGATCTGCCGTGGCGCCGTTTATTTATACTCTTTTTTAGATTGAACAGCCGGTATCATTAAGGTTGTCTCTTTGCAAAACACTTTCATAAATGCTACCAAGCATTTTCACCAATATACTCCTCTTATTTAAAAATTGTTTTATAATATCGTTATTGTTTATCGAGAGAAATGGCAATAGGAAAATTTCTAATAACCGGAACAGCCGGATTCATAGGTTTTAGCCTCGCAAAAAAACTCCTTGAGCGTGGTGAACAAATAGTCGGCCTTGATAATATTAATGATTACTATGATGTGAATCTCAAATATGGCAGACTTGCTGAAACTGGCATAAAGCGCGAACTCATAGCATATGGAAAAGCCCTTACCAGCTCAAATTATAACAATTACACATTTATACAACTCAACGTAGAAGACAAAGAAAACCTCTTTGAGCTTTTTAAACGCGAGAAATTTAATAAGGTTTGTCATCTTGCCGCACAGGCAGGAGTGCGATATTCATTAATTAATCCATACACCTATATACACAGCAACGTTATGGGCTTCATAAATATTCTTGAAGCTTGCAGACACTATAAAATTGAGCATCTCATATATGCAAGCAGTTCAAGTGTTTATGGCCTTAACGAGGAAATGCCTTTTTCAACGCACCATCATGCCGACCACCCAATAAGTTTGTATGGTGCAACTAAAAAAAGCAATGAATTAATGGCACACACATACAGTTACCTGTTCAACATCCCTTCAACAGGTCTTCGCTTTTTTACTGTCTATGGTCCCTGGGGTAGGCCTGACATGGCATTATTTCAGTTTACAAAAGCAATTCTTGATGGGCAAGCAATTGATGTTTACAACTTTGGAAATATGAAACGTGATTTTACTTATATAGATGATATAGTTGAAGGGTTAGCCCGGGTGATTGATAAGCCACCGCAGGGAAATCAAAATTGGAGTGGCGCCCGTCCCGATCCTTCTTCCAGCATTGCACCATTCAAAATTTATAACATTGGTAATAATAATCCGGTAAGTCTTGCGACATTCATTGAGGCGATTGAGGAATCATTGAATATGCAAGCAATCAAGAATCTGCTGCCCCTTCAGCCTGGGGATGTGCCTGAAACATGGGCCGATATTACTGATTTAGTTGAGGATTTTGTTTACCAGCCCAGCACACCGGTAAAAAAAGGAATTGAGAAGTTTATAGAATGGTATAGATCGTTTTATAACGTATGAGGTCTTCTGGGTTGGCTGGGGGTTATTTATTTTACGGTGAAATTTGTAGCTATTATTTCTTCGGTTGGTTCGCCTCCAATTAGTTCAGTATTAATAAAAACCTCCCATTTCCCAACCATTGCGTTCTTGGATACCTGAATTGGTAAAAAAATCAAGCTCCCGAACCATGTCTTCAGCTTGAACGCTTTTTTAACCGTATCCAACTTTACTCCCTGAACATCACCCTCTGAATTGACAAATACTATATTGCTATGCACCCTGTTAAAAGAATTATCTTCTGTTGTTTTAACTACCAGCAATTTTGTCTGCACCTCATTGGAAACAGGCCTGGTAATTGTTTCGGGAAAACTTTTCCCCGGCTTTGTTCTCACATTTTTGCATTGATCTTTTGATTCATTACATATCTGTCCTGCCTGACAGGGCTCAATGCCTGGAATACAAACACCGTCATTACATTTTTCTGCACCATTACAATAAATATTATCATCGCAATCCGCATCAGTGGTGCATTCAGGAAAAATCGTTGAAGTATTTGGCAAAGACGTTGTAGTTAATGGTGGAATTGTGCTGGTAGTCGAAATGGAGGTTGTAGTAGAGAATGATATTGTTGTGGTGGATGTCGGTTTAGTAGAGGTAGATTTTAAAATCGTAGAAGTAGAAGTTGTATTTACTGATGTTTGCACGGGTTTTGACTTGAATAAAATAATACCTGATTTGGGAGGAATGGTAATAACAGACGAAACGTCTTTAAGTGCCCAATTTGTATTTGGCTCAAAATAATAATAAGTTCCCAAGGGTAATGCAACAGTCAGGGAAATGTTTTCAACATTAACTAAAACAAGACTATTTGTAAAATTACGCTGAAACACATAAGTATTTTCATCAAACGGTCGTGCAGTATTTGGATCAATTGCTTTAGTATAGCCCGACAAAGGATCACCAACGTCACAATCATAAAAGTCAAACCATATAAATTCTTTCCCTCTATTTGCAGAGGTTGAAAAAGAAAACAGAGAGCCATTACCAACCCCGAGGAGAAAGCTGGCATAGCTAAAAAACATTTCTTTTATTAAATCGATGTCTGAATCAGCATCCTTAAAATTAAAAGATAAAAATTTTTTATTTAGATTAGCAATTTCTATTTCCTCATCCACCCCAGGTTTCCAATAAATCTTATCTGAAGTATAAAAAGTATTTTCTGAATGACAGCCATCAGCATATTGTAAGAAATAAGCATCGTAATTAGTATTACAACCATTATAAATGATTAACTTGTTATTTCCAACCTTCTCTTTTAGTTGCTGCAGAAATGAAACCATACCATTCTTATAGTCTTCATTTTTAATAGGTGAGAAATCAGAGTGGGCAATCTGGTATTCTCCAGGGCCCTTAAGTGGGGCATAGTACTGTAGCATTAGCTGCATTCCCTCCGTAAGAGCACAAGTATTTTTTAAGTACACGAATGATACATCCTTGCGGTTCCAGGGTTCAATCCATATTGAATATACAGGAATTTCTAAATTATTAAATAAATCCCACACTAAACAAGGCTTGTCCGGCATTGGTGATATTGGTTGACTGCTCTGTATTTGCCAAATTGATGAATTATTGATCGATTTAACCTCTGATAGTTCTGATACAAATTTTGTCCAACTATAATCTGTGAGGAATCCAAAAGTATCATCCATATATAAACCGCAGTTTGCGGGTTGTTGATCAGTTACCGTCTGCAAATAATCAGTATAATTATTTCTCAAATCAACATTTGTGACGTCATGAATATATAGCGGATATGCAAAAGTTCCGTAATTAGCCTTATAAATCCTGCCCCTTGAAACACCGTCATACAAGAAATATGAATCAGGAGCATTATTTTTACAATGGAGGGACCAAGGGCCACCTATTCGAGTATCTGAACTAACAAGCCCACTGGAAGCATAAGAAAGGTAAGGAATGCCAACTTTTTCAAAGGGAATTCCCTCAATGCCTGATATCTGACCAGAAATAACAAGCTTAACTCTAGGATAAATAAAATGAAATATTTTATTCGGATCGCTTTCTACAATCTTAGTACCATCTATCTTGTAGTGTATATATTTATTTATTCCATATGCCCAAACAAAATGATCTATCGCATTTACACTTTTTACGGAAAATAAAATTAAGAAAATAATTAAAAAATTTTTTTTTATCATACCTTAAATCTCCTGAAATGAATCCCCTTGACTTGACAAACAGTTCAAAGTATTAGACAAGATAACTACCCCTGAAATAAGGGGGAAAGGATTTTGTCATGAGCAAGTTGAGTAGACTCTTATGTCCAGTCCCAAGGGTACAGTCCATCCTATTCTAAAATTATCTAATTATTTCTCGGTGAAATTCTATCAAATGGTTAAGAAAAAATTTGTGATAAATATCACATAAAAAATAATTGGGTTAAATGCACTTTTAATTTACGTGAGAAGGTTTTTCTCTAACACATAAAGGAGTGTTTTTCTTCTAAACTTCCCCAGAATTAGTAGACACACCGAAAGAATAGAGATATTGAGAAAAAAAACGGCAAGGTGTTTCATGGAAGAGAAGAAAGGGAGGCATGATCGAGCATTCAAGTGCGACTCAGTAAAACGGGTAACAAAGGGAGAACGGAGTGTAGCAGAAGCAAGCCCGGCATTTAGGGATCCATGAGAATCTGCTGCATAAATGGGAGAAGCAGTATGAAGGAGATTGGGCGCATGCGTTTCCGGGCAAAGGCAGATTAAAGACGCCAAATGAAGCGTTGCGGAACTTGAAGCGAGAGCTGGCGGACGTGAGGGAGGAGCGCGACATATTTAAAAAAGCCTGGGCATCTTCTCCAAGGGCTCCACATAAACACCAGTATATCAGGGAGCAACGCCATGCATTTAGGGTCAGGAAGATGTGCCGAGTATTGCAGGTATCAGAGAGTGGATTTTATCGGTGGTGCGGCAAGGGGCACAGCAGACGAGCACGGAAGAACAAAATTGCTGTTAAAATACGGCATATATACCGCCAGAGTAAACAGAGGTAAGGGAGTCCGCGGATAACAGAGGAGCTGAGAGCAGTGGTATACCAGTTACAACAAGAAGCGGGTCGCACAGCTGATGAGGCTGGGCAAGGTAGCCGGTAAGACCAGGCGACGGTTAAGGCGACCACCCAGTCGCAGCACCGCATGCCGGTAGCAGAGAATCTTGTTAAGAGTAACTTTACGGCAGCGGGGCCGAATCACCTGTGCGCATCAGACATAACCTATGTGGGGACGGGGGAAGGCTGGCTGTATCTTTTAGCGATCATGGACGCGTACAGCCGACAGATTGTGGGGTGGTCTATAAGTAACAGGCTCACCCAAGACTTGGCAATATAGGCGCTGCGGCAGGCTTTCTTGAGGCGCAGGCCATTTCCTGGGTGTATCTTTTATTCAGATCGGGGCAGCCAGTATGCCGGAAAGGCATTTCGTATGATGCTTACATGTTACGGTTTCCGGCAGAGCATGAGTGGTACCGGTAATTGGTATGATAAAGCCATTATGAAGACGTTCGTTCACACGTTAAAGACTGGGTTGTTCTATTTTGAGCGCTATGAAGCACTCCGTGAAGCCCAAAGTTGTATTTTTGCGTCCATTAAAGTATTTTACAATCGTCAACGAAGGCATTCATCACTTAACTGCAAAGCGCCGGTTAAGTTTGAGCGGTTGACTAAAGTAGCTTAACTGAGAGACTACTTTTTTGGGGGAAGATTAGCGTCCGCTGTTTCGGGGGAAGCCCATAGTTATGTCTTTGTGTATAAATAGTTATATAGGATGGCAGCAATTTTTTTGGCAGCTCTACCATCACCAAAGCAACTTTTATGATTACTTTTATCCAAAACCATGCTTTTAACTTTTTCAGCCATCTCATGTGGCTTCATCAAAACATTCCAACTGCCTTCGAGAGTTTCTATCCATTCAGTTTCGTCGCGAACTGTGAAGCAAGGTACTTTCAAGAAGTATGCTTCTTTCTGCACACCCCCAGAATCGGTAATAATTGCTTTTGCATTTTTCGTTAAACAGAGCATAGTTTGGTAACCTATCGGTTGTACGAAATAGATATTGGAGGGTATAATAAGATTAAGTTCATTAATAATTTTTTTTGTTCGTGGATGAAGCGGAAAAATCACCATTTCATCAAGTTCACCAAGTGAGTTCAATATAGCTTGTAGTCTCTCATGAGAATCAGTATTCTCAGAGCGATGAATCGTAACAAGATAGTAGTTTTTTTGCCGAATGCCCTCAAGGGAAGATTTGTGTACCAAAAATCCCTCAATTAGGATCAACTGATCTAAACATGTGGAGAGAGTGTAAGTTCTTTCTATCCTTTTAATATTATACAAAATTGCGTCATACATTACATCTCCTGTATTAAAGATACCTTTACTCATTCCTTCATTTTTTAAATTTTGAACTGCATTCTCTGTAGGGCAGAAAAGAAGCGTAGAGAGATGGTCTGTTAGAATGCGATTTTGTTCTTCTGGCATATTCATATTAAAACTACGCAGTCCTGCTTCCACATGAGCAACAGGTATTCGAAGTTTGCTTGCTGCCAAAGCACCAGCAAGAGTTGAATTAGTATCACCATATACAATAACAACCTCGGGCTTTTCTTTTAATAAAACTTTTTCGATTTTTATTATCATCAATCCGGTCTGCCATCCATGTGAACCTGATCCCACCTCAAGATTGTAATTAGGTCTTGGAATATTTAATTCGGCAAAAAAGTTCGCAGACATATTAATGTCATAATGCTGGCCGGTGTGTACTAATATTTCTTGAAAATACTTTTTTAATGCACGCGACACCGGGGCAGCCTTAATAAATTGCGGTCGTGCACCAACAATACTTACAATCTTCATAATTCTTTATCCTATGTTTGGCCAATTTAGTGGCGAAATTTAGTGAATCTATCTCAAATTACGAAAGTTCCCACCGATACATTTATTAGATAGACTCATAAACACTTAAAAATATATCAGACCCAGGGTTTTTGAAATTTTCAATAATAGAAACACTGCTACGAACTCATCTGAAGAACTATACCCAAAGATGAATGAAGTCAATTTGTATTAAGTAACTACTCAATAAAATAGGGGTCTGCTATGCGCGTCAGCCACAGTTTGATATTCATAAGGGCAAACCTTTTTCGAAATTGGTGGTAACAATGTGAAAAAGTTTTTTTATAATTTGCTGGTGGTAGAAGAAATATCATATTGCAAAAGTCTTTTCAAATCGTTATATTCAATTCAATTTTTTGTCGATGGCTCTTTTAATATGTTTTGTTTAATGTATTTGACTTTCTAAAATGTTGTACATATCTCAATTTTTTTATTACGTAGAATCAACTTTATATTTTATAGATACAATAAAAAAGGAGACGCTATGACTAAAGTCGCCATTATTGGGTCAGGATATTGGGGAAAGAATTTGGTGAGAAACTATTACAAACTTAGCTCTTTAAAAACTGTCTGTGACAAGAGCCCGCAAATTCTAAGAATCATTAAAGAGACCTATAAAGACATATTGATCACTACTAATTATGATGACGTGTTGTGCGATGATGAAATAAGCGGCATCGTCATAGCTTTGCCTGCCGAATTACATTTTGATTTTGCAAGAAAAGCACTGCTGCATGGAAAGGATGTATTCGTTGAGAAACCTCTTGCTTTACAATTAGAGCAGGCTGAAAGACTTTGTGAAATTTCTGAAAAAAGTGACCGCATATTAATGGTCGGCCATCTGCTTCGATATCACACCGCTTTTATAAGGCTCCAGGAACTCGCTTCAAATGGTAGTCTTGGAAGAATTCAATATATATATTCAAACCGGCTTAGTTTTGGGAAAATACGTCGCGAAGAGAATACTCTTTGGAGCTTTGCTCCTCATGATATTTCTATGATACTCGCACTTTGTAATGAATTTCCGGATCTTGTATATGCACACGGTGCCAATTATTTGCACAAAGGGCTTGCTGATGTTACAACAACCCATCTTTCATTTCCAAGCGGTATTAATAGTCATATATTTGTATCATGGTTGCACCCTTATAAAGAGCAGAAGCTTGTCATTGTTGCTGATAAAAAAATGGCGGTATTTGAAGATACACAACAATGGGATAAAAAAATTACGTTGTATCCTCACCAAATTTCTTGGTTAGATGGGGCTCCGGTACCGGAGAAAGCTGAGCCAGAATATGTCTCTGTTGAGCAGGCAGAACCTTTATATGCTGAATGCAAACATTTTTTAGAATGCATTAATAATAGGAATAAACCAATAACTGATGGTTCTGAAGGTTTGCAGGTATTGAAAGTGCTTACTATGGCTCAGCAATCTCTTGAGAATAAGGCAACAAAAATGGCTTTTAGTTTTAATAGGACAGGTGCAAATAAACCATATTTTGTTCATCCATCATCATATATTGATGAACCCTGCGAAATAGGTGTAGGGAGTAAAATCTGGCATTTTACCCATATTATGGAAAATGCACGCATTGGCGAAAATTGCGTTATCGGTCAGAACGTAAACATTGCTAATAACGTTATAATTGGCAATAATGTAAAAATACAAAATAATGTTTCTATTTACACGGGCACCATCATAGAAGATGATGTGTTTCTCGGGCCTTCATGTGTATTAACTAATGTAAAAAATCCTCGGGCTCAAATTAATCGCCATGCGCTTTATGAAAAGACTTTAATTAAACGGGGAGCAACCATTGGAGCAAATGCAACCATTGTTTGCGGAACAACCATAGGTCGCTATGCATTTATTGCCGCTGGTGCAGTGGTCATAAATGATGTCCCAGATTATGCATTAATGGCAGGCGTGCCGGCCCGAAGGATTGGCTGGATGAGCCGTCATGGAGTAAAACTGCCAAAACCGGACAAAGACGGGGTTATGGTCTGCCCAGAAAGTGGTTTACGGTACGTATTTGCAAATCCTAACGTGCTAAAGTGTATTGATCTCGACGAAGAAGAACCCTTACCAAAACAATTGCGAGTTGGCACAAAACCATATAACATTTTCAAACAGTTAAGAAAAAATTTTTAAAGAAGAGGATTTTATGCAGTTTATAGATTTAAAAAAACAACTCGAAACAATCCGCGAGGCCGTTGAAGAACGAATCAAGACCGTGCTCAATCATGGGAACTTCATCCTTGGTCCTGAAATTGATGAACTTGAAAAAAAACTGGCTGATTTTGTTGGTGTTGATCACTGTATATCTTGTTCAAGTGGTACTGATGCACTGTTGCTTTCACTTATGGCCTATAATGTTGGCCCTGGGCATGCTATATTTACTACTCCATTTACTTTTATTGCAACCGCAGAAGTAATAGCTCTGTTAGGCGCAACACCGGTATATGTTGATATTGACCCGAACACTTTTAATATTAACCCTTTAGAGCTTAGCCGGGCAATTGAAGATATTAAGAACAATAAAAAACCAACCCCACAATTTCCTAATGCTTTAATTCCGAGGGGTGTTATCGCTGTTGATCTTTTTGGCCTGCCTGCGGATTACGATGCAATTAATGCCATTGCTCACGACCATAAATTATTTGTTATCGAAGACTCAGCCCAGAGTTTTGGAGGCATGTATAAAGGGAAAATGGTAGGGAGTTTGGCGGACATAGCAGCAACAAGTTTTTTCCCTGCAAAACCTTTGGGGTGTTATGGCGACGGGGGTGCCATATTCACCAATAATGCTTCGCTTGCGCATATCGTAGAATCTTTGAGGGTACATGGTAAAGGGGAACACAAATATGACAATGTCAGAATTGGTATCAATGGCCGTCTCGATACAATTCAGGCTGCAGTATTGCTTGCAAAGTTGGACCTTTTTGAAGACGAGATTGAAAAACGGCAGAAAGTCGCAGCTCGCTATTCCGAGGGGCTTAAAAATTCTGTGAAAGTGCCGTATGTACCACCAGGTTATCGTTCGGCTTGGGCTCAATACTCTATTGTTAGCGAGAAGAAAAAAGAATTAATGACACGTCTGCATAATGAGGGAATACCCTCCGCAGTTTATTACCCAAGACCTCTGCATCTTCAAACTGCTTTTTCTTACCTCGGATATAAGCCGGGCAGCCTGCCAGTGTCTGAAAAAATGTCAGATACTATTTTTAGTCTTCCAATGCATCCCTATTTAGACACCTTAGAACAGCAATACATAATTGACTGTATTGTTAAGTAATACTTTTTTCGCCTCTTTTTAATTCTTGCAGAAAAATATTTCTCCTTTGGATCAACTTTTGGGTAATAGTATTTTTTATATAAAATTCTCCCTCGAAACAGATATATAGCATAACTCATTAACCAATGACCGTTTTCGCGATCGAAATGTTTGTTATGTTAATACTTTATTAATAATTATCAAAAAAGGATGATCTTCCGGGGTTGTTGTACTGAAATTTAGTCGCTGAGAGCATCACAAATAAAAGAAGTCAGCATAGATGCTGAAAAAAGCCCTCTGTTCATTAATGATGCAATAGATCAGAGGACATTAACATTTGTCAGTTATTTTTGACTTCTGTGAAGCCTTATATCACAGCATTTTTTCATTACCTGTATGGATGCTGCTTATTGAAAAAAGCATCTATCAGGAGGATTCAATTTCGTTGATTGAGAGCTTCAGCCGAAAATGTAATTAACGTTTAGGACAAAGGCACGGTAATTGTTTCTTAACCGTGACAAGTTTCAAAGAGCTTTGAGCCTTGTTTTATCAACATAAAGTCTATTTTTTAGGTACAACAAAGTCGGAAGACCCTTCAAAAATAAATTATGATTAAAATTATCTGCGTGTGCGGAGCCAGACCGAATTTTATTAAGATTGCGCCCCTAATGAGGGCTTTTTCACAATCCGGTCACTTTCATACTTTTTTAGTGCATACGGGACAACATTATGATGAAAAAATGAGCAGATTGTTTTTTAGCGAATTGAATATTCCTCAACCCGACATCAACCTTGAAGTAGGTTCAGGCACTCATGCTCTCCAAACAGCAGAGATAATGAAAAAGTTTGAACCTGTTGTGCTTAATTTCAAACCAGATTATGTTCTTGTGGTTGGTGATGTAAACAGTACTATAGCATGCGGACTTGTAGCGGTAAAACTCGGCATAAAACTAATCCATGTAGAAGCCGGCCTAAGAAGCTTTGACAGAAACATGCCTGAAGAAATAAATCGTATTTTAACGGATGCAATAAGTGATCTGCTCTTTGTAACCGAGCCATCGGGAGTAGATAACCTTCTAAAAGAAGGAATCGCACCTTCTAAAATTCATCTGGTAGGCAATGTAATGGTAGACACTCTTTTGGCTAATAAACAAAAAGCCAAAAAGTCCAAAATCATGGAGAAATTGTGTATCAAGCGTAAAAAATTTGCCGTTATTACTTTACATCGTCCTTCAAATGTAGATGAAATGCAGATTCTTGGAGAAATATTGCGCGCATGCGAAAAAATTCAAAAGGAACTTAAACTAATATTTCCAATTCATCCCCGCACAAAAAAAAATATTTCTGGTTCTATGTGGGGTCGACGAATAAAAGAAATGACTAATTTAATAGTATCTGAGCCATACGGATATTTGGACTTCTTGTGCTTGACAAGCAATGCTAAATTCGTGATGACTGATTCTGGAGGGATTCAGGAGGAAACAACCATACTGGGGGTGCCTTGTATGACTTTGAGGGACAATACTGAACGCCCCATTACCATTAGCGAAGGAACAAACCGACTGGTAACACCAATTACCGCAACAAATATTTTTAATCACTATAAAGATATAATTAATGCTAATGATCAGTTTGAAGGAAAAATTCCTTCACTATGGGATGGCAAAGCCGCCGAAAGAATTGCCTCAATTATTATACAAACAAACACATCCCAGCAGAATAAGAACTAATGCATTTCAAGGATAACCGGAACGTTTTAATGCTCTGCTATTATTTCCCTCCATATATGGAAGTGGGTTCATTGCGATCCA
>CAZQKW010000003.1:83445-129628 GCA_964594075.1 uncultured Thermodesulfobacteriota bacterium
ACTGGTCTCCTCCGACCCGATTCCATCGCTGGCTGGGAGAGCGACTGGATAGAGCTTGCGTAAAAAACGCCGCATACATAGTAAATGTAACAGAACCTATCACAATGCAATTTAAAGATAAATATCTCGATTATGTTGAAAAGTTTGTGACGGTTTATAACGGCTATGACGAAAACGATGTTGCGCAGTATAGAGGTGTCACACCCATGCGAACGTTTATGCAACTTGTAAGTATTGGCAGCATGTATTACGGTCGCAGTCCAAAGAAGTTTCTCGAGGTTTTGGAGGAACTCTTAGCAGAGGGAAATATAAAAAGAAACGCTATTAAAGTTTTGTTTATTGGGGCTCAGAATGCTTATCTAAATGCGATAGATGAAAATCATTTCTTGTACGGAGTTGTCAAAACACTTCCCCAAATGCCCCAAGAAAAAACATTTAGGTATGTTGCTGAAAGCCATGTTGCATTGCTTGTGGGCTCAGACATGGAAAAAACCGCGATGACCAGTAAAGTATATGAATATGCGGGTATGGGAAAACTAATCTTTGCTTTGGTGCCAGATGGCCCGGTAAAAGATTTCGTTATCAAGTGTAACGGCATTGTAGCTGATCCAAAAGAAAAGGTACAAATTAAATCTGCTTTAAAAGAACTAGTTGGCAGGTGGCAGAAAGGGGAAATTGCAGATATAAATGTTGCAGCAATAACAGCCGCTTCACAGTATGAAAGGTCCGTATTGACATTCCAAATGGCTGGGCTGTTTGACAAATGTTTTCTGCGCTTCAAAAGATAGGACTTTTTAATTTTATTATTTAAAAAATAATTAATAACTATTCTGCAGAGCGATCTTTCTCCTATACAAGGGAATCTTATATGATGCTTGATAGTATTAAAAATCGCAGAAGCATTCGCCGGTTTAAAGCTCAGGAGGTGGATGGAAAGCTGGTCAAAGAAATTATTGAGGCTGGCACCTGGGCCCCGTCAGGGCTGAATAACCAGCCCTGGAAATTTGTGATCATTCGCAGCCCGGCAATTAAAGACCAGCTCGCGGTGTTGACACGGTATGGAAAAATTATTCAGCAGGCGCCGCTTTGCATTGCGGTTTTCTTAGATACCGCCGCAACGTATGACCGCACCAAAGATATTCAAGCCATTGGCGCATGCATACAGAATATGCTGCTGGCCATTCATGCGCTGGGTCTCGGCGGCGTGTGGCTGGGCGAGATATTGAAGAACAGCGAAAAAGTACGGCACCTTTTGGGGATCTCTTCTGCGCTGGAGCTTATGGCGGTTATTGCTCTGGGATATCCCGATGAGCAAACTGTTGCTTCACCGCGCACAAAGCTTGATGAGGTAATTGTGAAGGAGGTTTGAGCGACGGGAACAGGATGAAGGCACGGCAACTACTTGCAGACCACCGGCCGATTTTGAATAATTGCGTCTACGGCGATGGCAAGCATGTCCATGAGGGCGTCAGGAGTTGCATAATCATCGCGCTGAATAATAACATTCAAAAGCAGATTTTTGTTGGAATTCACTTTCAATATGAATCCCATGGTATCTTTTCTGTTTTGTAGAAAAGGCACCAGGACAAAACCCGGATCCACCGGTTTGTAAATTTCCATGTGTGATACATCCCTGCTCTTTTTCATAGTGCAAACATTCGGCACAGCAAAAGCAAAGCTTTACATAAAAATAAATTAATAGAGAGGAGTGAATCAGTATGAAACAAAATGTTGTAGTGCTGCACGTGGATGGGTATACCAAAACAATACTTACTATCATAGCGATGTGCCTCGCCGGCCTCTTGTTAAAACCTCTGTTTACCGTCCTTCCTGCAGTGGCGCAGTCGAAGGACATGAAGAAAGAGATACAGGATGTCAATATTGCGCTGATTAACGGTCAGCCGCCGGAGGTGGCGCTTCCACTCAGGGTGAATATTGCACGGGCAAAAACGCTGGGGGTAAAAATTGAAGAAACCCCGGTTCTCCCGGTAACCGTTGAGAAAGCGGTGACCCTGCCGGTCAGCATAGAAAAACCGGAGACGCTGTCAGTAAATATCACCAAAACCGAGACGCTACCGGTGAGCATTGCCGCACCGGAAGTCATTGACACGCGGGTGATTGACTCCATAACAATGCCGGTTAAGATTACCGCGCCGTTTCCTGTTCCGGTTGTGCAGACGGTGAAACGTATGCGGTATTCAGCTCCGGAAGAGTAAATGTGGGCCGCGACGTTACGCACATATGTGCGCGCTCGGCGCCTGGTGCATATGGAGAAACCGCCGTTTCGTCTTAACCAGGACGTTTCCCAAACATTTGCCCTGAAATACCGTGGAACCGCATCGGTACACAATAGCGCATTGGGAATACTGTGGAATATCAACCCATGAGCGTCTAGGGGTTTTTTATCGCCGCAGCACAACCCTGCGTGCCGGGATCGTGATGCCAGCGGATGAGCACAGTGTTGTGCCAGAGAAAAAACCCCGGGACTTCTTCATCACTATCAATAAAATATTTTGGGGAAAGTCCTGGTCGTAACCTGTTGACAGAGTTTTAAAAACAATATAAAAGGACAATAGTAGCGTCGCTGTTGTGAGGTTTAAATAATCCGGAGGTGAGCCATGAAAATTAGAAGAAGAATGTCCCAGAGGCTTATCACCATAAGTCCTGATAAGACCGTTCTTGATGCCCTTGCCCTTATGCAAAAAAATTCAATCCGCCATTTGCCGGTTGTTGATGGAAAAAAGTTTGTCGGGTTTGTCTCTGAGTTTGATCTTCGCGAAGTGCGCCTGCTGCCATTGGCACATGATATACTGGTCCGCGATGTGATGATCAAAAAGCCGGTTACTATCAGTCCGGAAGAAACGCTGGAAGATGCTGCGCGGCTTATTTTCAAGCATAAAATTGGTGGTCTCCCCGTTCTTGAAAATGGTAAAGTGGTCGGCGTTATAACTTCCAAGGACATCCTGGCAGCCTTCATCGAAATGATGGGCGTTCTTGAGTCAAGCTCGCGCATTGACGTGGTGCTGGGCAAAAAGCCGCACGCCTTTGAGGAAATTTCGCGGCTCATTAAAGAGAACGGCGGCACCATAATGAGCGTGGGCACCACCACCCATGCAAACCAGGGCGGAAAAAAGGTGCATTTCTTTCGTCTTGAAAAGTGCGACGTTGATCCGATTGTTGAGGCCATTAAAGAGCGAAATTATGAAATTGTGTCGGTGATGAAGTGATACGTCAGGACAGAACTCAGCAGAAGATGATGGGCAACAAACAGAGCGCAGCCCGGCCTCGCATCACCGCAACCGGCGTGCCGATTCTCAAAACATTTTCCAATCCTTACCCGGATCGGGAATATGAAATTGAAATTAACTGTCCCGAATTTACGTCGGTTTGTCCGAAGACTGGCCAGCCTGACTTTGGCGAGATGCTTATAACGTATGCACCCCTTAAATGTTGTATCGAACTGAAGAGCCTTAAGCTGTATTTACAGCAGTATCGCAATACCGGGATCTTCTATGAGGCGGCTACCAATAGAATATTGAATGATCTGGTCAGGGCCTGTTCACCCCGCTGGATGAAAGTGGTGAGCCAGTGGCGGCCCCGCGGCGGCATAACGACAAAAGTTACCGCCCGATATGCGAAAGAAGAAGTCTCCGCCTGAGGCAACCCTAACCCTGTCCTGTACCTACGAATTCCCACAACCATCCCGCATCTGAGACCATTATACCCTGCGGCCATGGTTCCTCGGTGCGCTGTTTCGGATGTTGGCAAAAGTTGCTTCATGAGATGAAATCCTGGTTTTTTTGTGAGGAGAAATAGTTCATGGTTAATTTTACAGAAATATCTGAGTTGCTGATCCAGAGAGGAAAAGTGCGCGGAAAACCGGTGGCAATCACTCTTTTTAAAGGCGCTGTCCCTCCCGCATATGAACCGATTCAGGATACCCCCTGTGCCATTATTCGCTACGCTATGGATGAAGGGAAAAAAGTGTATTTTGACGCCGATCACCATGACTGCCTGGTTGGGGTGCATCATGCAGGCATAGTGCCGGGGAAGAAGGAGATCGTGGACGGCACCTATCTTTCAGCGACCAGCACTTTTTTTACACCGGAAGGTGCAGCCCGGCTTAAGACAGGTCAACCGATTCTCCCTCCGGGCATGGTAAAGGCAGTTGGTGCCGCGCCTCTTGATGATATACCTGAGGGTGTTACGGTGGACTGGGTGGTAGTGGTGTGCAATCCCCATAATGCCAACCCAATTGCGGGCTGCCGTGCCTGTCGGGAAGGAATATTGCCACACGGTGAATTTGCCACCTCGCTGTGCGGTGCCTTATTTGCAACTCCCTGGCATGTAAAAAATATAGTTATCACCTTTGGCGATTTTGGCGGCAGAATGCACAACCGCATCAAGCAGGATCAGCTTTTTGTCATTATTCCGGTTGAGTTTCTGCATTATTTGCCGCTTATCCTTGGCGATATGAGAATGGATGTCAAATTGTCGCGGCAGATGACGCGGCCACCGCACTCCACGTTCTGGGAAAAGCAGGATAAAACGGCGAATGAGCCGCCGCCTGAACCAGCGCCCCCTCCAGAGTTGTTTACTATGCAGTGGACGGATGAAGCAAAAAATCTTATGCAAAAGGTCCCGGAGGGTATTTTGGAGATGGCGGTGAAAAATGCAGAAGAATTTGCCCGAGAAAAGGGCTATAAGGAAGTTTCAAAAAGATCGCTTGAAGAATTGATGGCAAAACTGGGCATGAATTTAGATGATATGCTTGGTTGATGAGTACAATTAAAAATCCCGCTGCATTATTACATAATACAGCGGGAAACTCGTGTGCATCTCGTCAAAAAATTCAATACGCGGTCTATGCTTTTTGTGCCTGGCCTATAACGGTTGATATCATGCCCATGTCGCCGTCAATGATGGTTTGCATGCGTTTCTTCAATTCTTCTGGCACCTCAGGCATAGCTATAAACTGTTCCATGACGACCTTAGTAAAATCATACGGGGTCGCCTCGGCTTCATCAACCACAATGGGATTTTTCTCTGAAAGATCAAACAGGAAATCAAGCTCTTTGACGCTGAAAAAGCGCGGAAACAGTACCCGCTTCGTATAGTCTGCCATGCGCTTGGGATTTTTTATCCATTCAAAGTGATTGCCCCACCATTCGGAATACCCTTGGAAGCCCTTTTTCCCTTTAAGTTCTTCCACCGTATAAACGGCGCCCATATATCCGGCCATAGTTGCGCATTGGTAGAGACACTCGGCAAATGCAGCCGAATCGCCCACAAACAGGACATTGCCCACATAGGGGGTAACGATGGGCGTCATCATATCAACCACCGCGCCGCTTTTATCAAGCACCTCGGCATGCTTGAACCAGCTTGCAAACGGGCCCTGTTTGGTGAAATATTCAATAAGTTCGGTTGCCGATGATGCCGGCAGAACCGACATGGTTTCCAGCCGATACGCTTTTTCACCGCTCATGCTGGGCACCATGATGAGGGCTCCCTGCCTGCCGCCAAAATTTTTCCCGCCGAAAAAGAACATATCGCCCCGGGCATAGGGCGTCTCAACTCCGTTCATTTCCCATTCAATGGATGGCCCCTTGCCAAATGGAGTGCGGCTTCTGTTTAATCCCATATACCGGGCAATGCGCGAACTCAGTCCGTCTGACGCAATCAGCTTTTTGCAGGTAAGGGTTCTCGTTTTGCCGTTGGTGCGGGCAATTATCTCAACTTCATTATCGGTCTGCTTGGCTCTGAGCACCAGCGTGGCCGGAAGAAATTGTGCGCCATTTTTTGTTGCCCAGGCATAGCGGTCGGCAAAACAGCGGGACGGGACGAACAGATTATAGAAGGGTTTTTTACGGGTGCTGGCCTGCCAGTGCTTGCCTGTGTCGGAAAACATGTGCGAGTGATAAATGCCTTCCATCGTTCCTGAATACTCAACAGTGAAGCCGCTGTCCGTGTAATGCAGGCGGGTTTTGTTTCCCAACGGCTCCATTTTTATATATTCATTATTGAACGGCTGGTCCAGGAAGCAGTATCCCGAGGCAGTGCGGATATTTTCATTAAGGCGCGGTTTTTTGTCCACGCCGAGCACCTTAACGCCCCGTTTTGCCAGTTCACCGCACGCCATCAAGCCTGCCGGTCCACATCCAACCACGATGACTTCATAATCAGGCATAAACAATTATCCTCCTTCTTAAATTCGTAACCCGTTACTCGCCGCTCGCGCGTCAGAATGCGACGATTGGGGGTTTTTCACCGCACACATTCCTTTTTTTACCTTTTTCATTCCGCACGCCGAGTGACCTAATCCGCAATCTATTGAATCCATTCGCCTATTCTATGTTCAGCACGAGAAGCACAATTTCCCCGGGTTCATAATATTATTCGGGTCAATCTCTCTCTTTATCTGTTTCAGCTTCGTGGCATATTCAGCAGACCGGGAATACACCATCTCTGCCCAGATACCATAGGGGCGGTCAAAATACGCGCCATTGTTCATTAACATCGCCGAGGCCTGAGACCAGAATTCCTTCACGGCATTCCATTCGCGCTCATCAGTTGGGCTGCAGTGAAGATCAAATTCGCAGTGGATGCCTCTGCCGCGCTCAAGGGGCAGCAGGTAGATGCCGATGTCGGCGCGCGGATAGGCATACGCATCAGCGAGCTCTTTTATTTTCTGCTCCATACCCGTCAGCTTATTGAGGGGTGCTTTAAAGGTCAAGTCGTGTACCGAACCGCGGTAGTTGAATTTTTTCAAAATTTTCCACGGCCTGAGCAGCTCAGCACTCATCACATTTTCAGCGCCAGGAATACCGGGAAGTCCCTCAAGGATTTTTACGCCCATCAGTTCGCAGGTCTCATGCAGCGCCTCGGCTTCGTAGGCGATCTTTTCTTCCGGATGCCGGGGCAAACCGTTGATACAGAGCATAAGCGTCCAGGCGGGAACCACGCTGCGCAGTTCATTGAATTCTTGAGAAGCAGAAGGTGCCGTCGGAAAATCCGCAGGAATCGCCCAGCTATCGGTAAGCAGAGCGGCAAGATTGAAGCGGTTTAACAGAAAACACTCCATGCCGATTTCGCGCCGCTGAATGCGTTTCAACGGCTCAATGGCTTGCGCGAGATCATCAAAGGGTAGAAAAAAGACTTTGCGCAGTTTAGGAATCGGGTCAATGTGGATACTCATTTTTGTCATGATGCCGAGCGTCCCCTGGGCGCCGGACCAGAGCCTGTTAATCATGGTTCTGATAGGGCCGTTCGGGCCTCCCGGTTTGCCGCCCGTTGCCCAGTTGCCGGTGCGGAACAGCTCGCCGGTAGGCAGAATGATCTCGGTGTCCATAATCAATGCATTGCCATATTCAAAACTGGGCGCAGCAAGCACCGGATCGCGTTCCAGATAGCTGGTCAGCACGGACCGATCCGGCGGCACACCAAACGGCACATTAATGCGAAATCCCCGTTCTGCCATGGCATCCTGCATCTGCCGGTAGGTGACCCCGGGCTCCACAATGGCAAACCAATTCTCTTCATCCACCAGCACAATCTTGTTCATGTGCGACATATTGAGAATAATGCCGCCGTGGTCGGGGATGGTGGCGCCGCGCAGATTCTTTCCGGAACTGTAAGGAATTATGGGGGTTGCCGAGCTGTTTGCCAGCTTAACAACCTCCTGAACCTGCTCCACGGTTTCAGCAAAAACCACCATGGTCGGTTTTCGATGCGGGGCAAAGCTTTGGTCTTTAGAGTATGCGTCCAGCGTCTTTTCATCATCCAGCACATTATTTTTACCAACGATCTTTTCTAAATCGCCTTTTTGGATTGCCATGCTAAACTCCTTAAAGAGATAAAATCTAAATCCTACATTTGTTTAGTGTTTAGAGTTTCGGATTTAGGATTTTAGTTATTTTTCCTTCTCCACTGCCGGCATCCCGTGCAGCGCCCGCATCTTGTTCAGACCGGCCAGTATCTGATCAGGGAATGCGTCGTATTCAGCCTTGGTAAAAACCTGTCGTCCGGGTATATAAATATTGTTTGGGTCAAACACCGGCCGCAATTTGCGGAAAAAGTGATGCGCATTGGGCCCCACTTCAGGGAAAAACGAGGTGAGCGGTTCAATGGAAACCCCCAGGCCATTTGCACCGGCGCCGAATTTGTCAGCGATTACATTCACCACGCCGCAGAGCACCAGTGCCTGGCCGCGCTGCAGCAGTTCGGGATTGGTGGCATCGGGATAGACATCCGCCTCGGTGAGCCAGAACCGGCCGCCCTTGTTCTGGGAATAGAGAAATGGTGTATCGTCAATGCCGCCGCGGTCTGTCACATAGGTCTCGCCAAAGGTATCAAGCGCTTTTTTCCAAGTTTTGCGCGCCTCGCGCGCCGCCGTGTCAACCGGCCCGCCGAGAATATTTGAGCCGGCGTAGAAGTGCCGGTTCATACGATAGCCGGTGACGTGGCGGATGCAGTCAACATTCCAGGGGGCAAGCGCATAGAGCACCTCCGGTTTATACTCATCAGAAAGAAAGGTGCCGCCCACCTCTGCGATTATTTCCCGCATGACTTTTTCTTCATAGGCAATCTGTTTTTCTGACACGATGCCGGCAATAATGACATAGCAATTATAGGGCGGGAAAAACTTTTCTGCCACTCGCTGCAGGGTCATTTCCTGAGTCTGCGAGCAGTAATATGCATTATAAATGCCGGTGGCATTAAGGCCAATGCCAATGCCTGAATGCGCAATTTCGCGCAGTGCTTTGATTTCCGTGTCAAGGTCTTTGAACTCTGCCCAAAGCAGCTTATGGCGCCGGGGATAGGGTGCAGTGTCATATTGCGGCTCCATGTAGGTTTGAATGCAGGGCCGTCCTGCCGGCGGTTCGGGAAGTTCTTCGCCGCCGCACCACGGATGCAGTTTCACATTGATCTCAACGACCACACCCGTGGTTCCGGCGCTGCCCCGAACCAGCGACAACAGATCCGGGCCAGGACCATATTCCCAGAAGGTGTCAACGCCGGAGACGGTGTTGGAGCCGGTAATAAGGATATCGCCGGTGGGTAGCACCACTTTTATGCTTATGATATTGCGCGACAGGCAGCCGTATTTGTGGTCGGTCTGCCAGATGCCGGCAAAGGCGGTCTGTGATGATAGCTTACACAAGGTGGTGGCAAGCGGGCTCCCGCCGTTCCACAGGCCGCGCTTCATGGCTTCTGCCTGAAGCTGGGCGTAATCAGCAAACGCTTCGATGCGCGCAGTCATGTTTTCTTCGTCAATCTCAAGCACCCGGTTCATCCTGCTCACGTGAATGCACAGGGTGGGGTCAGGTGTTGTCGGCCCATTAAAGGAAATCATGCCGTTGGTAAATGGGATGGCAGGAACCTTGTAGCGGTTGCAGACGCGCAGGATTGCCTGCACTTCTTCGGTGCAACCGGGCAATATAATGCAGGCGGGTATGTTGCTCGGGTCTTTTGCGTGCTTTTTCAGCACACCCGGGATGTCAACGGAAAATCTGCTGTAACATTCAATTACGGAGCGGTCTTCGGAAATCCACTCCGGGCCGACAATATCTTCCAGCGCCTTATACGCCTCACGGGAAATTTTTCCGGGCACGCATTTCTTCTTCTCAGCCATTTTATCTCCTTTCCAATTGTCACATACTCACAGATGGTGAGCCCTGCACCCTGGGTAGAAATTGTCGTTGGATCAATGTGACTGGTTTTAAATAAAAGGATCTATTGAAATTTAGCAAGGGTTACGGCGGGAAATTAGATTTCCTGTTAACCTTTTTTACCTGGTAACCTCAAACTGGGCAGCCAACCGACCATTACAACAAAAACAAGTCAAACAGATAAAAATTAATTACTGCACCTTGCTTCATATGTCAAGGAATTTTAGTCATTTTTTAAAAGGTTGAATAGGTAAAACGCAAAAGGCGCAAAGGGGGCACAATGTGTTTCCTTGACGGTTCAGGAGTCCCGGTTGACAGCCCCTGAAACCCGGAAAATATCGGAAAGCTTTGATAGAGTTTTTTTCAATGCTGGCGAAGAATTTTCTTCTATTGCCTGAAGCAGATCCCTCACAGCCGTGCGCTGTTCTGTGGTAACAATACTATCCCTGCCGCGCACGCTATTTTTTATTACCGCTGGCAGCAGTTCCACTATCAGCTTTTTAGCTTGTGCAGCAAGCTGCGGGTTTCGTTCAAACAGCAGCCCTACTTCTGCTTCATGCTGATAATAGAGCCTGATAAGCATTTGCCCGGCAGAGGATTTTGCCAGCCGTTTGTCCCGAAACTGCCGCAGCATCTGCACTTCACTGCCCTGACTGTCCTCAAACAACTTCTCTATGGCACACAGGTTCTTTATGGAGGTTGTGGTGGTGCTGGACTGGGGCATCACGGTGGTGGTGTCTATGGCGGTGGTTGAAGTAACCACCGGCACCGATTTTAATGAAAAAACTTTTTTTATGTGTAATGTGGTAAGAACACGCTATTTTTTTCTCATAACTGCCTGAGCATAGTATTTTTTTACCCTCTTTTTCCTCTTCACCGGATATAGTCGCATAATCTGAAAAATTATTTCCAAAAGTGCAAATTTTTTTCGGTTCTTGGTTGCAGAAAGAGTTAAAAAAAGGTATCTAAAAACAGTGTGTTTGCTGCGTGGGTGCCTCCTTTGGTATTTTTATTAAACGTCTGGCACATTCCGCGGCAAGCATGAGGAATCGGTACCGGGTAACATATTGCAAGAAAGGATGGCTATGAAAAAACAGAGCGCATTTATTCTTATTGGCCTTATCGCACTGCACTCACTGGGTTATGCAGAAACAAAACAAACGGAGGAATTTCCTTTCTTTCCCTCGCTTATTGGAACAGCAACCGGTAAACCTATTCAGCCGTCTGACTATACGGACCCTGCCGTATGCGGCGGCTGTCATACCGAAATTTTTAAACAATGGAACGGATCCATGCACTCGCAGGCGTTTACTGATCCGGTCTTTCAGGCGCTGTGGAAATTGGGGGCGAAAGAGACCAAGGGGTTTACTGATAAATTGTGCGGTGGCTGTCATGCTGCGGCAGGCGTGGTTGCCAATGATCTGGTGTTTAAGGACGACAAATTTTTCACCAGCGAAATCGCCCAGAAAGGGGTGCACTGCGATCTGTGCCATACGGTTAAAGAGACGCGCTTCAGGGACACGCCGACCCATGAGCCGCAGAACGCCTCCATTATTGTGGATCCCGGCCCGGTCAAGCGCGGCCCATACAAAGATTCTGTCTCGCCGTTTCATGAAACCGCGTATTCTGAGCTGCATACCAGGGCATTATTCTGTGCCAACTGCCATAATGTATTCCATCCGGTGAACAATTTTCACATAGAGCGCACCTATGATGAGTGGAAATACTCGGTATATGCCCAGAATGACATTCAGTGCCAGGACTGCCATATGATGCCGGTGGAAAAGGCCATTGAAGCAGCGCGCACGTTAAAAAAACAGAAAAATCCCGGGCAGCCTGCCATTGGCGGCCCCCAGCGCGAGCAGATGTACACCCATGAATTTGTCGGGGCAAATTTTACCATTCCCGGTCTGCTAAAGTTTGACCTGCATAAAGGTATTGCAGAGAAACGTCTTAAAAGCGCCGCTGAGATTTCTATTGCTGCACCTGCGGCAGCCAGGCAGGGTGAGATGGTGAGCGTTGCGGTAACGGTGAAAAATGTTGGCGCAGGGCATAATCTGCCCACCAGCCTTACTGAAGTTCGTCAAATGTGGCTTGATGTGCGGGCGGTTGACGAGAAGGGCAGGGAAATTTTTAGAGCAGGCGCGCTGGATAAGGATGGGGAGATTGATCCACAAACCAAGATTTTCAATGCTCAAGCAGTGGATAAAGAAGGTAAGCATACCGTGAAGCCGTGGGAGATCACCCGCTTTGAATATAACAATACGATTCCGCCCAAGGGCTCGGCAATTGAACGGTATGCCTTTCTGATTCCGCAGGGCTCGCAGGGCAGCATCAGCATAACCGCGATACTGCGCTATCGTTCCTATCCGCAGTCGGTGGCAAACTTGCTGCTCGGAAAAGACGCGCCGGTGCTGCCCATCGTGGACATGGCTGAAGCGCGGCAAACCGTTGTCGTCAACTGATCAGGGGAAGTCTGCAGCGCCGCTCAGTTGGTGAAAAGAGCCTTAATTGTCCGGAAAATCAGTTTGAGATCCAGCGCCAGGGAACGATTGGCAATGTATTCCTGGTAGAGTTTAATTTTCAGGGGGAGAATTTTTTCAAGGTAGTCTTTTTCAGGATCTGTTGCGCTTTTGAGCAGCTTGTTTTCATCCTTGAATTGTATTGCTGCCATGTCAGTAATGCCGGGACGAACCGAGAGCACTATCTTCTTTATCTCTTCGGGATAGTGCGCCAGGTAGCGCGGAACTTCAGGCCGCGGCCCCACCAGGCTCATATTTCCGGCAAGCACATCGAGAAGTTGCGGCAGCTCGTCAAGCTTAAACCGCCGCAAAAAACGCCCGCATCGTGTAATCCGCGGATCATTATTGATGGTAAGGGACATACCGGATGCGTCGGCATACATGGTGCGGAATTTATGCATCCTGAACAGTCTGCCTAAATAGCCCACCCGCTCCTGGCGAAAAAACACCGGTCCCGGTGAATCACATTTAATCCAGATTGCTATGGCAAGAAACAGCGGGCAGAGTATGATCAGGCCGCACAGTGAACAAACGATGTCAAAAATACGTTTAATAATCACGGTTAATGTAAGGGGACATTATATTTTTTAGATTTTATTGTTTTCCGCGAACCCAATCAACAATTTGTTCAGTTTTTTTAGAAGAAATTGTTAAATTTTTATGCAAAATTATCGCATCTCTATATTCTTTTATAAAAAATAATATTGTTTTTGTTATTTTTTTTATATAATAATAGATCATTGATAAAATACTTTTTATCAATGATCTATGCTGATTATGATAATACTTTGCATAATATAAATTTATGACAAATTGTGGCAGTCTGAAAAAAACTTTCATTTTTTCTCGAAATGTCTTTCTGGTCGACAGTTCAATAAAAAAGAAGGGGATGATTTTTCTTTCTTTATACTTTTCGGGGAAAATATATTCCTTAATAGCATTGCGAAATTCATCTTGAAACCCTGCTTCATATAATGATTCGATAACAATAGTAGGAATTGATTTTACCATTAGTAATTCTTGGACTAGCAACAAGACAAGTGCAACTGGACGCAACACCTTATATTCCTGTGACCTTTCTATTATACAGTTCCAGTCGATTTGATGCTGAGCTTGAGATAAAATCATTCCGATATCGCAAAAATTTTTTAAAGGCAAAATTTCGTCAAATCCAATTTTGATTTCTCTAAATAAATGGAAACAGTTAAAAATAATATTGTCTTCTGTCGAAAATTTATAACTTATCATTTTTGCAATTAAGATCTTTTGGCTTCGGCTCCAAAATTCCTCAATATTTATTTTAAAAGGGGAATCGGAAAAATCTATATCCCAATGCAGTTCCACCATTATAATTAAATGGTCTAATCTGCGCCAAAAATTTGAATGAAAGAATCTGTGTTGATTTTTAACAGATTTCTTTATTTTTGTGAAACCCATATTTAAAAGGGTTTCTTCTGCACAAGAAACATTTTTTTTCTCAACAAGGATGTCAATGTCCGATAAACTTCTTATGCCTATATTATGAGCATAAAAAGAATGCAAAAATTCTATGCCTTTGAGAGGGATTGCTTTAATTCTCTTTCTATTAAAATTTCTTATAACTGCAGCATACTCTTTTATATATAACAAATTTTTTAGTACATCTCTATGGTAGCGCATTTCAAGCTTCCTAAAAACATCAATAGGAATAGAATTCTTGTTATCACATTGCAAAAGCGCATAATAGATGAGACCATTGAGAGCATGGAGATTTGCCAAGCTCAAAATATAATCCCAGTTTAGATATCCTGATAATATATTGTCTATATCGTCTATGTCGGTGACCAAGTCATAAGACAAAAGTTTTTTGCAACATGCTAATATAAAGTGTTCTTCTGGATTAAAAATAAATTTTATAGATCGTTTCATTTGCAATTTAATTTCATTTTTGAATTAAAAAATATTAACTCATTTTCTTACACTTTTTCTACATTCAAGGTATAATCAATTTTTTTAAATGATCTGCCAACACAAATAAAATATAGTATTTTTACCAAATAAGAATGCAAATAATTTATATTATACTTGTGATAATATCAATAGGTTTAACCATATATAGGCCTATATATGGAATTAATTTTCTGCTTTTCAATTTTCTCCTACAACCGCATAAACTGCTTGGATTTGCACAAATTACCACCCAACTATCTAACCTCTTCATCGGCTTAACCTTGGTTCTATTATTGCCTTTTCGTAAAGTTAAGCTTCCTGAAAACGGAATTTCTGCACTGGCAATACTTTTTTTTATAAGCGGGTTGATTTCGTCATTCTTAAATCTCGGGCCAAGGTTTCTTGCGATGGAAGAGCAATATCGGATTTTTTGGATGGGTATAAACCGGGCAGGTTTTGTTTTTTTGTTAATGCGTTATTTATGTACGAGAGGCGATTTCCTGTTTACATTTAATTCAATTGTGGCATTAGGTGGCATAACAGCTATTTATACTGTGACTGATTATTTTTTTCATTTTACCTATGACCCTAATGTTAAGGGGGGACGCGCTATAGGTTTATTTGGCGACCCCAATGCTGTGGCTGCAAATCTAGTAGCATTAATACCGATAACGTATTATGTTTTCTTACATGGAAAGCTAAATTGGTTAAGAAGAATCTATATTATCAATATCTGCGCACAGGTTATGGGGGTTTTTTGCACTGCCTCCCGCGCTGGTTTGTTGGCTCTTTTTTTAATAAGTGCCTTTTTAACAGGAAAAAACTTAAAAAGATTTTCTACTTTTTTATTCATCGGACTACTAATTCTAATTTTTATGTTTTATGGAAAAAATCTATATTTGCAAAGGGAAGCGAAGCAAAAAACCATTACGACCACCTTGTCTGGCAAAATTCGAATTGAGTCGAGTGCATTTTCTAGAATCCAGCACATCAAATTCGGTGTTCTTCTATGGTTAAAAAATCCTTTTTTTGGAGTTGGTGTTTCTAATGCCCCTCAGGCTATTCAGGAGCAACTCGGAATAAGACAAATTCGCCCACACATCCATAATACCTATTTTTCTGTTTTGGCCGAATATGGATTATCAGGTTTTTTACTTTATATGGGGCTCTTTTTTTTGTCATTCAGGTCCCTCAATCGTTTATCAAATCATGATGATCCGTATTTTAATGAAATAGCTACTTACTTGCGTTTCTCATTACTTTCCCATATGTTTACTTCGTTTTTTATTGGGAACTGGGTGGAACTTATGCAATGGATTGCCATCGCTCTGCCAGTAGCCCTGGACCAGATTTCAAAATTTGAACAACTAAACAAGAGTAAATGATTATCAAGAAGCCCAACCTCCCGACAAATTTTTACAATCCGGAAGATAATTTGGTACGCGTGTTACTTTTTAACAAATTATTATTTAAAATTTGGGGGGACCATTGAGAATTCTTTTTATCACAAACTTGTTTCCGTGTGTCGCACATAGGGTACAGGGTATTTTTACTGCAAGGCAAGTAGGCATGCTCAGCCGACTCGGTGCTGATGTGACAGTACTCTTTACAATAGTGTGGATTCCGAAAATATTACAAGCTGTGAGAGCAAAATACAAAAACTACAATAAAAAACATGCACCCCTTGAATATCCGCAGATTAATGTTATTACGGTTCCCTATTTTCGATTAACCCGAGGAGTTGGAAGTTATCGTTGGGATGGACTTTTTATCTACCATTCGGCAATAAAGTTAGTCTTATCACTGCACCAAAAAATGCCTTTTGACGTGATTTATGGCAAAGGTATTTTCCCCTCTGCAGATGCCGCCGTCAGATTTGCAAAAAAGTTGCGAATACCTGCAATTGGGGAAGGCATTGGGGGTGATGTTAACATAGTCCCGGATCATAGCAATGTAATGTATAGCCACTTTTTAAGAACAACCCAGGCACTCGATGGAGCTGTTGCTGATGGGAAAGGTGTTGCTGACAGACTATCATGCGTTATGAATACGCACATTCCCACTATTCATGGTCTGGTAGATTTAACAACATTCTGTCCTATTGATAATAAGACCCCGTTGCGACGAGAACTTGACATTTCTTATGATTCACTGGCATTGCTTTATGTCGGATCCTTAAAAAGGGAAAAAGGGGTTTATGAGCTTATAAATGCATTTTGCAAAATTCGGAAAATTTTGCCTCAAGCGGTATTAAATATTTGTGGCTCTGGAAACGAATACAATGATTTAATGGAATTAATTGCCCAGTCAGGGCTTGAAAGTGTTGTCCGCCTTGTAGGGGAGGTAAAACCAGACCATTTACATAAATGGATGCAAGCCAGTGATATTTTTCTTTTACCTTCTTACAGCGAAGGTATGCCAAACGTTATCATGGAGGCAATGGCATGTGGCCTACCAGTAATCAGTACGACTGTTGGTGGCTTGCCAGATGCAATAGGCAATTGCGACGGCGCAATTTTGGTTAAACCACGCGATGTTGACTCATTGGTCACGGCTATAATTAAAGTAGCCACAGATTCAGAAATATATTTAACTATGAAAAAGGCGGCTCGCAAAACAGCAGAGTTGGAATTTGGGATAGAAGCAAACTGTCAAAAATTGCTTGATTATCTCCAAGAAATAATAGCTCGATATTATAAACACACTAATTAAGGGAAACCATAGGGAGATACAGCATGAAAGTTCTATTTGGCAAAACGATTTTAGTGACAGGCGGCACAGGTTCCTTTGGCAGGGCAATGGTTGACCGTCTTTTACAGACCGAGGCAAAAGAAATACGCATATTTAGTCGGGATGAACTTAAACAAGAATTAATGCGTATCGAGTATTCAACTCCGCGTCTTGTCTTCTATATTGGAGATGTGCGAGATCGATATAGTGTTGATAACGTCATGAAAGGCGTTGATATGGTGTTCCATGCAGCAGCATTGAAGCAAGTCCCATCATGTGAATTCTTTCCCATGCAAGCAGTTATGACCAATGTTATAGGCGCATATAATGTAATGGAATCAGCCATCGCAAACAAAGTAAAAAGTCTTGTGTGTCTGAGCACTGATAAAGCTGTTTATCCAATTAATGCCATGGGGATGACCAAATCTTTAATGGAAAAAGTTGCGCAGGCGATTGCTCGCACAGGGGCTACTAACTCTACCGTGATATCCTGCGTTCGCTACGGAAATGTGATGTGTTCCCGCGGATCAGTTATCCCTTTATTTATCAACCAGATAAAGGAGAATAAATCATTAACAGTCACTATACCTGAGATGACCAGATTCATGCTTCCTTTGCGTGATTCGGTAGATTTGGTTCTGTTTGCACTTGCCAATGCCCGACCAGGAGACATATTTGTTAAAAAAGCCCCGGCATGCACAGTCGGTGATCTTGCAAAAGCAGTTAAAAACATTTTCTGTGCCCATGTTCCCATCAAAGTGATTGGCATCCGTCATGGCGAGAAACTCTATGAAACGCTTGTAACAAAGGAAGAAATGGCGAGGGCTGAAGATATGGGAGACTACTATCGAATACCTCTTGATGACCGCACCCTGAATTATGCTCTTTATTTTACTAAAGGTGACAAAAGGGAAGTAACCCTTGAAGATTATCATTCTCATAACACAAAACGACTCAATGTTAAACAGGTTGAAAAATTACTGCTGAGCCTACCGGAAATTCAAAAGGAATTGAACCTATGGAAAGGTCAAAAGAATGCGGGTCACTCTTCGGCAAGAGATCACAGTGTTCAAATAAAATTACGCTAAATAAATTTATATAACTATAAAAATCATTTAACACATTTCCGTGGATCCAATTTATAACAACAAAGAGTGCGGGTTTAGAGATGAATATGCCTCTTTTGCTTTTATTCTTTTTTTGTGCCCTTCTTTAATCTAAGTGGAGATATAATTGTGACAATAAAAAAAGTAGGCATTACTGGGATGTCAGGTTTTATTGGTTCCCATTTGAAAGATCGCCTTAATAGAGAGAAAGACCTTCAAATCCTTCCCTATGATGATAGCTTCTTCAACAACTCTGAAGCCTTCATTGATTTTTTAAAAAATGCCGATGTCGTTATACATTTAGCTGGCGTTAATCGGGATCAACCTGGAATGGTTTACCAGAAAAATGTTGCTTTAATGGAAAAGCTTCTTGAATGTGTTCAGGCGTCAAATAATACACCTTATATCATTTTTTCATCAAGCATACAGATTAGTCGGAATAATGAATATGGAGCGGGGAAAAAACGTGCAATGGAACTGCTTGAGGACTGGGCACAAAAAAATTGCGCTAATGCTGTTTCCCTTGTTATACCAAATGTATTTGGAGAAGGTGGCAGACCTTTCTATAATTCCGTTATAGCGACGTTCTGTTTTCAAATTACTCACGACCAAGAACCCGTTATACTTAAAGATGATATCATTCCCTTAATTTATATAAATGACCTGACAGAAGAAATCTACCAGTACATACAGAAACAGCAAAGAGGATATCAGGTTGCCTATGTTGCCCCCCGAACTGAAATAAGGGTATCAGAAATCTTAAATATATTGATGAGATTCAAAAATTGTTATTTTAACAAAGGCATGGTGCCAGCAATTAATTCAAGCTTTGAACGTGATCTATATAACACGTTTATTACCTATATGAATGCACCTGACTGGGAACACAGTTTAAATATTCATACCGACGAAAGAGGATGTTTTGCGGAAGTATTTAAACTGGAACATGGCGGACAAATATCTTTCTCTAAGACAAAGCCCGGAATAACCCGCGGTAATCACTATCACATCCGTAAAAATGAAAAATTTTGTGTGGTGAGCGGTCAAGCACGTATCAGATTACGCCGCATAGGTACTGATAAAACAATCGAGTTTCAGGTAACCGGTGAAACTCCTTCCTTGATTGAAATACCCGTCTATTATACACACAATATAACCAATATCGGAACAACAGACCTAATAACTTTGTTCTGGATAAATGAACAATTTAATCCCCTCGATGCTGATACGTTTTTTGAGGAGGTATGAGGATATGAAAGTCGTTACCATTTTGGGAACTCGTCCTGAAATTATCAGGCTTTCCTGCACCATGTCACTTTTGGATCAGTATGTCGATCACAAAATTGTCCATACCGGACAAAACTGGGACTATGAGCTCAACGAAATTTTTTTTAGAGATCTGAAAGTTCGCAAGCCAGATTACTTCATGAATGTGGATACCTCAAGCCTTGGCCATGTTTACGGGGGCATACTAATAGCAACCGAGGAAATTCTTAATAAAGAAAAACCTGATGCTGTGCTGATTCTTGGCGATACAAACAGTTCTATTGCAGGAATTATTGCTAAGCGTCTTAAGATCCCTCTTTTTCACATGGAGGCAGGAAATCGCTGTTTTGATTTCAATGTTCCTGAAGAAATTAACCGAAGAATTATTGACCATATCAGTGATTTTAATTTATGTTATACTGAACATGCCCGAAGACACCTGCTGAGCGAGGGGCTACCACACAAGAGAATTTACGTAACAGGTTCACCCATGCGCGAAGTGCTTGACACACACATAGAACAAATTCAAGCCGCAACCATATTGCAAGAAATGGGATTAGAGAAGAGAAAATTTTTTTTGGCAAGTATTCACCGCGAGGAAAATGTTGATCGACGCTATTCTCTCTGTCTCCTAATACGCGCCTTTGAAAAGCTTTCAGAACATTTTGGCTGGCCCGTCATTGTGTCAACTCATCCCCGCACCAGAAAGCGACTTGAGGCGATAGGACAAAACGATATTACAAATAAAATTATTTTTGCAAAGCCATTCGGCTTTTTAGATTATGTAAATTTACAGATGAATGCCGCTTGTGTGCTATCCGACAGCGGAACTATCTGTGAAGAATCCTCAATGCTCGATTTTCCTGCTGTGACGGTGCGAAATGCTATGGAACGACCTGAGGCCATGGATACCGGATCAATAATAATGACTGGCCTTGATCCTGACGTCATCGTAAAGGCGGTTTCCGTCCAGATGTCAGCAAATATACGAAAAAAAGGAATGTGCACTCCGGATGATTACCGGATTACAAATACCTCGCATCGTGTGTTAAAAATTATTCTTGGCACAGCGAGGCTCAGCAACGTCTGGCATGGCATTTATGATAATGATTTGGCATAATCTATGAATATACTTTTTATTGCTCATTATTTTCAACCGGAGCCCAATTTCTTTTTTGGATTACCGTTTGCTACGGCGCTCCAAAAACGAGGGCATCGTGTACAGGTTATCACAGGGTTTCCTCATTATCCAGGCGGGAAAATATACGACGGCTATAAAATTAGATTAATGCATAAAGAAATTATCGAAAATGTCCCGATATATCGCTTTCCGCTCTACCCCAGCCATGACAAGTCATCGTTAAAGCGTATTTTGTGCTACACATCTCTGTCGCTTGCATTGGCCACATTTGCCCCCTGGTTTATAAAGCATGCCGATATTGCATTTGTTGTCCAGGGACCAGCTACGATAGGTTTCCCTGCGATCGTATTTAAGTGGCTGCGTGGTATCCCTTTTGTCTATAATATCCAAGATCTATGGCCTGATACTTTATTGTCAACAGGGATGTTTGACAACCGATTGGGCTTAAAGCTGGTTTTCGTCTGGTGTAACTTTATTTACAAGCATGCTGCCAAAATAACAGTAATTTCACCCGGGATGAAAAAGGTTCTCCAGGAACGTGGCGTACCTGAAAAAAAAATTGAGGTTATTTATAACTGGTGTGATGAGGCATTGATTTACCGTTCCGTTCCAGATGTAAACATTGCTCAAAAACTTGGCTTGGCTGGTAAATTTAATGTAATGTTTGCCGGAAATATGGGTGAGGCACAGGCTTTGGACAAAGTTATTGAAGCTGCTGCACTTGTTGCTCCAAAATATCCAGATATTCAATTTATTTTTATTGGTAGCGGCGTGGACGTTGAAAACTTAAAGGATCTCGCGGTCAAGAAAAATACTCATAATGTTATTTTTCTGCCGCGAATGGCGGTAACAGAAATTGGCAAGGTCTTATGCATGGCTGATGTGCTGCTCGTGCATCTGCGTCGCACCCCCCTGTTTGCGATCACTATTCCATCAAAAACACAGGCGTATTTAGCGATGGGCAAACCAATTTTGATGGCCGTGGAAGGGGATGCTTCGGATTTAGTTAATAAGGCACAAGCGGGAATAACGTGTAAACCGGAAAGCCCCGATGCAATAGCTGATGCAGTGCAACAATTCTATCACATGACTTTTGAGCAGAGAAAGCAATTTGGGTTAAATGCAATGGCATTTTATGATCAACAGCTATCCTTTGACCAAGCTGTCCAGTGCTATGAAAAACTATTTTTGACTTTTAGCCGGAAAAAAGACCCAGTTGTTGAATAATGTGTTCGTCAAAAAATGTCATATAACACACAGTATCCTGGGTTTCAAGCTCAGCTATTTCTGTCCAATGAGCTTTAATAAAAGCCTGCCTACTCGGCCAGTTGTTTTTGTAAATTCCTACTTTGATCGCCTTCCCTCCCCTGCTTTTGCACTGCTGAACCGCTTCTGCGACTAATGCCGCAAAAACACCCTTTCCTCTCCATTCATCCGCTACCAAACCAATTGTTATTTGAGCAACATCTGGGTACTGTGCAATTAATTGTGCCCGTTTGTTTTTCGTGTTGTGCCTTCGAAATAACCGTCGCCATAACTTATAATCCAATAATAGCCTCGGTTTCCTTAAGATACTTAAAATAAATTCATCCAAACAAGCTTTAAGCATCAACCATGTATAAGATTGTTCACAGACAGAAATTAACCCTATTAATCTTTTAGCCGCAAATGCACCTATGACAAATGAATGGCCACTCGAAACCAACCACGAATACATTGCTTTAACAAACCGTTCGCCCAGCCGAACAGGGATATGCTCATCAGGCCCAAAAGAACACATATGCAAATTTGTGAGTTCATCTACATGATGTAAATTGCATAATTGTATGGTGAATAGGTCTTTGCTGATATTCATTTCTTGTCCCTTGCAAAGTTAAGATGTTGGTCTTTTTTGCCTTAACACGCCAATTAAGCGGGTTTTTGTTGAAAAATATTTGCTTTTATGAAAAATAAAAAATTGATATTACATTTAGACCAGAAAAGTATATTTTTTCAACTAAACATGAAAAAAGGAATAACGCAAGAAGTGATTGTAACATAAGATTCTTAATTGCTTTTTTATATGCAATCGGGTTTCTGCTCAAGCATTGATCGCTCCCTTAAGATTAAAAGCAAATTTTTATCAGCAATATTGTACTATTTAATTTTTGTAGTTTGTGTAACCCTTTATCCATTTAATTTTAATCCACCTAACGGCGTGGAGAAACTTTCGCAAAATAACGGTTTTTATTTCAATGGACATGGCATCGTCTACTCGCAAGATAATTATAATTTTTGCTTCAGGCGAGAAATTAGCATTGAAATCAATTTCAAGGAGCGACAGGGAGGCAATAATTCAGGGCCCCGAGAACTATTGTCTTTATATGACGGTGCAGAATCTCCTCCTTTGCTCATTGGGATGTATTTTGGGGAAATTTTTTTTTACAGTCGGTTAGAGCCCCAAGGTAGCAATAAATGGTATGATCAGTTTCGACCTAATCTAAGAATAATCCAAGACAAGGAATATTTTATAACTGTCACATATGGTCAAAGAAAAAGAGCTCTTTATTGCAATGGCAGTCTTATTGAGGATCGCCTCGCTAACTTTTCCGATGACGGCCAAGAGAAATTTTGTGGACAAATAATTGTCGGCAGTTTCCCGTTTTGCAAATATGGCTGGATGGGGGAAATAGGCGGTATTGCCATTTACGACTGTGTTCTTTCATCTATTGAAGTTTCAAATCATTATGCATTATTTCGCACCAATGGTATGAGAGCTTTTGCTGTGAATCAAGGGTTGTGTTGTTTATATGAATTTAATACTATCAATGATATAGTTGTAAATAATCTGTTTAGCACACCCTCATTATACATTCCGGCAACATACACTCCAGTTAAGATGACTATTATGCATAATCCGCTTACAGATATGCGTCTTAGAGACCAATGGATCAATGATTTTCTTTTAAATGTTTTTCTATATATCCCTTTCGGTTTATTCCTGAGCATGCTTTTTATCTGCACGATTAATAACCGGCTTATCGTTTTCCTTTTAGTTTGTTCGGTTTGCTTAATAATAAGCTTTGGCATTGAAACAGCTCAAATTTTTTTACCATCCCGGTATCCAAGTATCTTTGATATATTTGCCAATGTAACCGGCGTGGCAATAGGGTTTAGTTTGTACTGGGCGGTTTTAAAAAATTTCTTGAATTAAAATGTGTGGTTGACGAAAATTGAATACATCGAATTATTTGGAAAAACGACCGCCCAATCTGGGGAAATGATATTAATACATTTTTTGGTGTTTTAGATGATGCATGATAGTGATTTAGATAAACCAAATGACGGTAAAAGTGGGCCTGCGGTTTTACACAGTCTCGCAGAAGGTTCAGGTCACATTTGGCAAGGCACTTTTGAGATGTGGCAAAATCCGGTTTTTGGAGCCCTGTATGAAAAATACTGCAACCAAAAAAGAATTTTTTTGGGAGACCTTCAGGCTTTTATTTCGAGTCGGCCATTAATCGGAAATCTTAGTTTAAAAATTTATTGTCTTCCACCTACGGAACCATTTTTTGAGATTATTGCTGCCGCTGCACGGTTTAATGTTGCCCGTATATGGATTTATTCTGTCAATCAAATCACTGAGCTACAAA
Organism: uncultured Thermodesulfobacteriota bacterium; assembly: GCA_964594075.1. Lineage (GTDB taxonomy): Bacteria > Desulfobacterota > WTBG01 > CAIYCZ01 > CAIYCZ01 > CAZQKW01. Next base: position 107,443 of record CAZQKW010000003.1, read on the forward strand.
AAAATCTTGAAGAGATCGTCCATACATATATTCTTGACCTACGTTGTGAAAGCGATGTGCTCTGGAAGAACATGGAGAGCAGATCAAGAAACATGGTTAGAAAAGCAGAAAAGAATGGGGTGATTATCAAAGAAACAGAGGACGTGCGGGAGTTTAATGGGTGGTGGAAAATTTACTTGAATACTGCCAAGACTAAGGGATTTAGTATTCAGAAATATGATTTTGTTTCAGCAATATTCAAGGATCATTCGCTTTCAAGGCTATTTATTTCGCTTGTTGATGGACAAATCGCGGGCGGCGTTTTATTTCTGGTGAATAAATACCCCTTGGGCTGGCTAAACGGATTCGACAGAAAGTTTTCGAAGTGGTCACCGAATAACCTATGTATATGGAAGTCAATGCTTTGGTTTAAAGAAAATGGGTTTCCACTGCTTGATCTCGGCGGTGCTGTTACCGACAGAGAACATGGTCCGACCCAATTTAAAAAAAGTCTCGGCGGCAGACTTGTTGATGCCTATATTTACAATGTACCGGTACCGGGCTTTAAAAATAAGCTATTCAATTTAATCATGAGGATTTATGCAAAGTCGTACTGACATTATCTTTGCAATTTTATCTCCAATCTTGCGGTTCTTGCCTTACCATGTACCACTAGTAATACAGTATCATAGGATACTACCGAAAAATTGCAGAGATTCACCAGTTAGTTACACAGAAGTAGCAAACTTTCAGGAACATATGGACTTTTTGCTCAAAAAAAACTTCTACATTGCCTCCCTTGATGAAATAGTGGGGTATCTCAAGGGTGAAATAATTTTGCCGCAAAAATGTGTAGCCATAACTTTTGATGATGGTTTTAAAGATAATTTTACGTTTGCATACCCAATCCTGAGAGAAAGAAATATTAGGGCTACCATTTTCATAACTACCGGTCTGATAGAACAGTCACTATCTTTTAAGAGGTGCTTCCCTCATAGCTCGATATCTGATGAAAAAGGCACCACGGCCAACTTCTTGACATGGAGAGAAATAGAAATTATGGCGAAGCATGGATTAGAGTTTGAACCTCACTCCCATACGCATGTGAATCTTACAATGATTTCTGAACTTCAGGCACAAGAAGAGATTGGTATATCCAAAAATATTATAGAGAAACGGCTGGGAAAAAAGGCAAGACATTTCTGCTATCCATATGGAATTTATAATGATTCAATTATAGGGCTTGTTGAACAATATGGCTTTATTGCAGCATGGACAGTAGCTAATGAAATTATCAGAAGAGGCTTACATTATTATAAGCTGCCGCGAAACGGGTTGATAGGCAATTCTCCCCTCAGGCGCTTTATTTGCATAATCAATCCCTGTTTTCGATTATTATTAAATCAAATTGCCGCGAAACAATCCATCGCAACCTACAAAACGGGGGATTCTGGTTAGATTTCACAAAAGCTAAAACCAATTTGTTCTATAAATTTTACTATTTGTTATACTTATCGGTTGAAATTGAAGTATGCGCGCTCTCAAAACAAAAGATTACTGGGACGCCAAATTTTTTTCAGGCATATCGCACAGAGGACAAAAAAAACAGACAACAGAATATGCCCGAACCAATGTTAATCAGCTTACGATCGGCATGGAATTCAGCGGCACAATCATAGACTTTGGTTGTGCCTTGGGTGATGCTATCCCGGTGTATGCGAAAGCTTTTCCCAGAGCAAAACTATTGGGCATCGATATTTCTGAAGTTGCAATTGCACTATGCGAAAAAAGATATGGCGCGCTCGCGGAATTTTTGTGCGGAGATCATACCATTGTTCCCTGTGCAGAAGTAATTATTTCCTCTCACGTAATGGAACATATCTACGACGATAAACAGATAATCAGGGAATTGATCGCAAAATGTAATGATCTTTTTGTTTTCGTTCCATACAAAGAATCTCCGCTATATTGTGAACATGTAAACTACTATGATGAATTTTATTATGACGATATCGGCGTCGCAGAGAAAAAAATATTTAACGTTAATTATAAAATAGCCCTTCCTCTGTTTACAATCCTAAAAAATTTTTTACGTTGTAGATTTTGTGTTTTTGCTAATTTTTCTAAAGACCGAATAATGTTTCATTTTAAAGGCGAAAAAAACCAACTCAATGCATCGTAGTAATGCCAAATCATAACAACACGTTACAAGCTTTCTGGGTGGGAATAGGGGCGCTTAGTTCATTTGCACTATCTATACTGAGCGCAGCTATTTTGTCGCGTTATTTTGACAAAGTGGAATATGGCACATATAGACAAATTCTTTACGTTTATAATACTCTTTTAGTCATTTTCGTCGCAGGGTTGCCAAATGTGTTCTCTTACTTTTTGCCACGATACAGTATTGCGCAGGGCAAAGACATAGTGCGTAAAATTACCAGAATGCTATTTTTGGCTGGTCTGTCTTTTGCAATTTTTTTGTTTTCGTTTTCGGAACAGATTGCAGGGTTATTGAAAAACCCAGCGCTTGCAACTGGTTTAAAAATTTTTTCCCCAATCCCTATGTTTCTGCTGCCGACCTTGGGGATCGAAGGTATTTTTTCTACATACAAAAAAACTTTTTTTATAACAATTTATAACTCTCTTTCTCGTCTAATTATGCTCATATTCATAGTTCTTCCAGTGATTCTTTTAAAACCTTCTTATCTTTATGCAATCTTTGGTTGGCTTGCAGCTTCATTGCTTTCATTTTTATTAGCACATCATTTCAAGAAGATACCATTCAAAGATACCCTCGCTGAAAATGCATTTCTATCGTACCGCGACGTGCTTGCTTACAGTTTGCCACTCGTAGCAGCAAGTATTGCTGGCATTGCCATTAAAGCTGCGGATCAGTTTTATATCAGCAGATTTTTTGGCGCGGAAGTCTTTGCAGAATTCTCAAATGGTTTTATTGAATTGCCATTCGTGACAATGGTCACTGGGGCAACGTCAACAGTGCTTATGCCGATGTTTTCGAAAATTGTGCATGACAAATCCGATATTCATATTTTGACTGAATTATGGAAAAATGCCCTCTTTAAATCGGCGATTATTATTTATCCCATGGTTATTTTTTTTATTTTTAATGCGAACACCGTGGTTGTTATGCTTTACTCTAAAGCATACGCTGCTTCATCTGTTTATTTCCAAATTGCAATGGTAGCAAATTTTTTCAACATTATAATTTTTGCACCACTGATAATGGCTTTGGGTAAGACAAAACTATACGCGCAGGTTCATTTAATGATAGCAGTATGTGCCTGGCTTATAGGTTATGTTATTGTTAAAACTTTTAATTCACCCATTTCAATCGCAATTTTTTCAGTAGCCTTAAAAGTAGTTACGATAATAATTTTTTTAAAGCTATCATCGTTATTAATTGATATAAATTTCTTCAGTTTGTTTCCCATTCGTAAATTGTCAATTATCTTTTTGCATTCCTGCTTGGTATTAATGATCGTTTGCTTTTGCATTAATAAACTGCTGCCCAATGTGGATAGCATTTATAAATTTAGTTTGTTATTTGTTGGATTTGTAATTTTATTACTAACTAGTGCCAGTGTTTTCAAACTAAATTACCTTTCTGTTTTTAAACCAGTTACCGATTTGATTGCACTGAATATAGTCAAAAAAAATTGGAAATGAACCGTGTTTGAAACATTTAAAAGTAAAAAGGTTTTAATTACTGGTGGAGCTGGTTTTATTGGATCTAACCTGGCTCGTCGGCTTTTAGATTTAGGTGCAGAAGTTATACTTATTGACAGCCTCATACCCGAATATGGGGGAAATTTGTATAATATTCATGATATTGCCCACCTCGTCCATCTCAATATTTCGGATGTTCGCGATGTGCATAGTATTAAATATCTTATTCAGGGCCATGATGTTCTTTTTAATCTTGCAGGACAAACAAGTCATATGGATTCCATGAACAATCCGGATAATGACTTGGAAATCAATTGCCGGGCGCAACTTTCGATCCTCGAAGCATGTCGGCGTTATAATCCTTCCATTAAAGTGGTCTTTGCCAGCACTCGCCAAATTTACGGAAGACCAGTATATTTGCCCGTTGATGAAAAACATCCAGTTTGCCCAGTGGATGTTAACGGCATCAACAAGATGGCTGGCGAGTGGTATCATATACTTTATAATAATATATATGGAATTCGTGCCTGTGCCTTGCGTCTTACCAACACTTATGGACCTCGAATGCGTATAAAAGACGACCGGCAGACCTTTGTTGGCATATGGATTCGAAATCTTCTCCAAGGTAAGCAGTTTGAGGTTTGGGGGGGCGAACAATTACGGGACTTTAATTATGTTGATGACTGTGTGGATGCGCTGCTGTTAGCAGCTGAGCGCGAAGAGGTTAATGGCAGGGTATTTAATCTGGGCGATCAGACCCCAATCAGTTTAAAGGCATTGGCTGATTTGCTTGTTGAATTAAATGGTGGGGGCAGTTATAGCATTCATACTTTCCCACCCGAGCGTAAAAAAATCGACATAGGTGATTATTATTCAGACTTTAACAGGTTTAAGGAAGCTGTGGGCTGGAGCCCAAAGGTCTCGCTGCGCGAAGGATTTACCCAGACTTTGCAATTTTTTCGTCATAACTTAGCACACTATCTTTAAGAAAAGAAGGACAATTATGATTCCGTCCGCAAACCCTAAAGCTGGGTATATAGCACATAGAAAAGAATTAGATGCGGCGTATGATGCTGTCATTGAAACTGGTCAATTTATATTAGGCCCCCGGGTAAGGTCGTTTGAAAAGCATTTTGCGGCCTATATCGGTGTCTCTGATTGTATCGGAGTTGCAAGTGGTACTGATGCAATACAACTTTCGCTCCGCGCATGCGGTGTTGCAAAAGGCGACGGAGTGATTACGGTATCACATACAGCGGTTGCTACCGTATCTGCTATTGATTGGATGGGCGCACGGCCTATTTTAGTGGATATTGATCCAAAAACCTTCACAATTGATCCCCAGAAGGTTTTTGATACGCTGAAGCAATCACCGCGCGGTCATATTAAGGCGATTGTCGCGGTTCATCTTTATGGTCATCCTGCGGATATTGCGGCATTAACTGAAATTGCAGATCAATATGGGATTTATCTAATCGAAGACTGTGCCCAAGCACATGGGGCTACCATCAACCAGCGCAAAGTTGGCTCTTTTGGTATCTGTGGTGCATTCAGTTTTTATCCCACAAAAAACCTCGGGGCTTTTGGTGACGGTGGCGCTGTGGTTACCAATGATGCAAAAATTGCCCAAAGAATACGCCTTATGCAACAATATGGCTGGCGCGATCGTTACATAAGCAATGAATCCGGCTATAACTCTCGTCTTGACGAGCTTCAGGCTGCATTTTTAGACTGTAAGCTACAATGGCTCGACAGTGACAATGAGCAGCGTCGTGAGATTGCGCGACTATATAATGATAATTTGTCTCGATTTCCATTGCAGTTGCCGTTTGAACTGCCCTTTAATAGGCATGTTTATCATCAGTACACTATCCGCAGTAGCAAAAGAAACGATATGCGCAGATATCTCGAAAGGCACGACATAGGAACTGCGATTCTATATCCGATGCCAATCCATTTACAGCCAGGCTATCGTAACCGTATTACTATAGGGCACGGTGGACTAAATATTACTGAACAAACGGCAAATGACATTCTCTGCTTGCCTATTTTCCCCGAGTTACCGCATAGTGACGTTACGTATATAATTGATTCAATCGCAAACTACTTTAAGATTTAGTAACCAATGCTTTATTTTTGTACTTATTTTGATATTAACTACTTGCCCCGAGCACATGCACTATATAATTCCCTGCTTCAATGCTCCAGTCCTTTTCATTTGTATATGCTTTGCTTTGACGCGCTCAGCGTTGAACGTATTATTTCTTTAAATCTTGCACACGCTACGGTAATTCCCTTGGAAATGCTTGAAAAAGGAGATGAACAACTTTCCGCCGCAAAACACAACAGGACAAGACTTGAATACTATTACACCTGTGGACCATCCCTGCCCTTGTATATTTTAAAGACTTTTTCTCATATTGAAATTATTACCTATTTGGATGCTGATTTATTCTTCTTTTCTGATCCCGCATGTCTGATCGACGAACTTAATGGATATTCAGTTGGTATAACTGTTCATAATTTCCCCGAATATCGGAAGCCACCGGCAACAGGAAAATTTAATGTCGGTTGGCTAAGTTTTAGGCGCGATGAAAACGCTATCAGATGTTTACTCTGGTGGAGGGAGCGGTGTATTGAGTGGTGTTATGAACGTTTTGAAAACGGCAAATATGCGGATCAATTATATCTTGACAAGTGGCCAACTCTTTTCAAAGGAATTAAAGTGCTTAACCATAAAGGAGCGAATGTTGCGGCGTGGAATGTGGCCGATTATGACATTTATATAAAAAATAATACCGTCATGGTGTCCGGATATCCTCTTATTTTTTATCATTTTCATGGGTTCAAACAGATAACACGGTTCATTTACAATACTAATTTGGGGCTTACATTCAAACCTCCCTCAAAAATCCTTAAACAAAAGGTTTTTAAACCCTATATCGATGCATTAAAGTCATGCAATGTTTATAACAATTCGACGTCAAGCATTCGCGTAAAAAGACTGAGACCCTCATGGATTCAATTACTTAGAAACTTTGCCAGAATCATAATTGGGTTAATCTTTCGCCAGTATGTATTAATTTATAAAAATAAAATTTATTGAGCGGGCTATGAGAACAATTTTTTCTTTTATTTATTGCTGAAGAACATTTCTTTACCGTTACATTAGCTTTCATGCCTTTTGTTCTGTTTGGTTTAATTTGTAAAATCATTTCTGTCCAAAATACGATATTAACATTTTGTTTTTAGATAATTTCTAAAAACGCGATTGCTTCGTCATGCCGCTCTGCGGTATTCCGTGCAATGACAATAATATGATTATTTTACCGTAGGTTGTCATCGCGAGTCCCGCAGCGGGGGACGTGGCGATCTCGTATTTTGGACAACATTGTTGTAAAATATAATTTCAGTCGATTACTTTGTCTAATTAAGCCTTTATCAAAATTTTAAAAAGCATTTCCGTTTTTTTTAGTGTATTTGTAAAATGATCAAATTTATAAGAAAAACTCCTATTAATTGCTCTTTCGGAAAAACGCTTTATTATTTATTGCTCATGGTGCTCGCTTCTGGTGTATCAACAACCCCATATGCAAAACAACGTAGGGTGCTACACTCAGACGCTGAAATAGCGCAATTGTTAGAAAATGTAAAAAATTATGACTGGGCGCGTCACAAAGTGCAACAAATCAAAAACAGGGCAGACCAATGGATCAAGTTAAGTGACGAACAACTATGGGATCTTTTCCCCACCGCAGCTGTGCCCCGCGCAGTTTCGGTTAATCAAGTTAAGGGATGTCCAATTCACGGACGCCAGATATTTGAGAAACAAGGGGCTTATCCATGGGTTTGGTCAATGGAAAAACCGTATCAGCTTCAATGTCCTGTAGGCCATGAATGGTATCCCACTAATAATTACGCTACCCAATATAAAAACAGTTTCGGAAAAGGCATTAAGTCTCAAATTGATACTGAAAAGCATTACGAGGACGACGGCTGGGGCTATGTCGATGATAAGGGTAATCGCTATTATTTCGTAGCGCATTACAATCAACTACAGTGGTTCAAACTTCGTGATATTCCTCACGACTGTGGGTATGCTTATCTGGTTACCGGCGACCCTAAGTATGCACACAAGGCGGCAGTGGCGCTGGCACGAATAGCTTCTGTTTATCCAGAGATGCAATATGCAGAACAATCAGATGGTTTGCAGGGTGATGGCCGCATATTTTACGGCCAGTGGGAAACATTTAACGTAAGATTGCTCGCAGAACCCTACGATCATATTTATCCTTATCTACTTGAAGGTGCTGACCATAAGCTTAACGCCTTTCTCGCCAGCAAGGGAATTCCCGATATTCGTAAACATATTGAGAAAAATCTACTCCAAGAGTTTGCCAAAAGCTTGGTTACAAATACACAAATGACACCGGGCATTCAGGGGGCTAATAATCTTGCAATGACGACCCTGGCTGCTGTGTGGGATAATAATGATCCGATCAATGGAATGACTACTGAGCAGATGCTTGAATGGGCATGGAGGGGAGAAGGCTGGAATACTGAGTCATTGCTTCACAATAATGTCTATCGTGATGGCTTCGAGTGTGAGCAGGGGTTACGATACAATTTTGGCATGCGTGATCAATTATTTCAGATCGCCCAGATTCTAAAAAAAATTGGTCATGATATCTGGGCTGAACCAAAACTAAAAAAACTTTTGGATGCACCCATTGATGTGGTCATTCTCGGGCGTTTTACCCCTGCAATGGGCGATAGCGGTTCGCTTCCGTACTCTGGCAAAATAGGGTGGGGAAGCGATATCTATGTTCCTGCCTTTCAAATTTATCGAGATCCTCGTTACGCTAAAGCAGCGGGTAGTTCGAATGGCCCCAATGCTTTATTTGAAAAAAGCCCAAACAAGGAAATAGACCATATTCTTAAGGAGCAGGGGGCAGACATAACGCAGAAAACACGCAATTTCGCTGGTTTTGGCCTTTGTATCCTCGAGCGGGGAAACGGCTTCAGTGGCCGAGCGCTGTCACTCTGGTATGGCTCCGGAGGAGGCGGCCATTCCCACCGTGATTTACTTAATATTGAGTTTTTTGCCCGCGGCCAAAGCCTGATACCAGATCTTGGCTATCCAGAAAACTGGTCATGTCCAGAAACTATTCAATGGATTACAAATACGGTCAGCCATAACACTGTTACTATTAATGCCACGGGACAGACGAACACTGGCTGCGGAGCACCGGGGCGTGGTCGCCTTACCCTCTTTAAACAAGGAGACGTCCTTGACTTTGCTGAAGCGGATGGGGTTGCGGCTTATGGAAACTTATTAAATGAGTACAGTCGCCTTGTGGCTCTTATTGATGTCGCAGCAGGTTTCAACGGTTATGCAATAGATATATTTCGAATAAAAGGTGGCTTTCAACACGATTATAGTTTGCACGGCTCGTTTGCTGATTTTTATTTTGAGGGTGCTAAACTACCGTCACCAGATAAAAAGGGGACTGCAGCCGGACCTAATGTCCCTTATAAGTCGGAGTATGAACAAAAGATGAGTGGATTTCAGTTCCTATATAATCCCCAGCGCGTCAAACCGCGTAACCAATGGAGTGGTATTTGGAAGTTGCGCCATCATAAAACATTTTTAAAAGTTACCATGCTCCCTGGTTGCACACAACAGGTGATTGTGGCTGATGGCGACCCTCCATGGAAAAAAGGCGGGACCCTTAAGTATCTTTTGGCGCGTAATCAAGGTGAGAATCTAATGAGTACCTATGTTGCTGTATTGCAAGCATATGGTTCTGAACCTATTCTAAAATCCATTAAGCGGCTTCATTCTAAACCTGATGCTGAAGATTTTGTGGCATTGCAAATGTGTGACATTGATCAAATACATACCTTCCTGAATGCTTCGAGATCAGGCACAGCTACAAAACGAACAATAGATGGCGGGATAACTTTTGCCGGACAAGTTGGTTTTGTCGCTGAACGTAACAATACTATTGAGCAGATGTATCTGGCAAATGGTACCGAACTTGTTAAAGGTTCATATCATATTTATGCGGGGGGACCTGTCCGAGGCCGCATCAGCGCAATTGATTTTGGGCGTAATGCCATTATAATTGACCGAGAATTACCAGCCGGCGATATTCTTAAGGGAGAGACTATTGTTTTTTTTAATGACAAGCACAGCGCCACCTATGAAATCAAAAAAGTAGAAAAGATGCCAATGGGTTCTGCTATCCTCTTGGAGGATACCATAACAGAGCTGTGCCGATGCGAAATAAAAGAGATTGATGTAAAAAAACGCACCATAAAGACAAATACTCCTATTCTGCTTTATACCAATGGAATGGAATTCCCGGGAATGAGCATTGTCAATGAAGCGCGAACGATGGGCTGCATCATTGAAATGTTTCAGCCGTTCGGTAAAACGGGGGTTAATACACCACCGTTTGGTGGACTGGCTACTCTCGGAGGAGATTTACCTTTGAGCACAACATTTATTGATTCAAATAATGACGGACGCACATTGTTTTTTGTCTATGATTTTAATGTGGGTGATGAATACGAGCTCGCTAATTCTGTCTCTGTTGAAAGATTACATCAGTGGACTTATCGCATTAAAAGCACTGGAAAGGTGAATTTAACCATACCAGGTATATCTAATACAGGCACGGCGCTTATACATGCTGGTGAAGGAAAGTGGAAAAGGGCAAATCTGAACCATGACATCAAATCGGGATTATCTAAATTTTCATTTGACCCATCTGTTTCAGGAACAAATGAAATCTGTTTAGTCATTGACCAACCAAGCTTCGATAAGCATTTTAACAGCAACTCAAGTGGACACATACGCTGAACTCTCACCAAAAATAATAATTTAACCGCCCTATACTGCATAGCGTGAAATTTTTTCTAAAAAATTTCACCAACGATTTTAAAATAAAGCGGTAAAACCATGCATATCGTGCACATTGAAGATTTTTTTCATCCCGATGCTGGATATCAAGTAAATATTCTTTCAAAATATCAAATTATGAAGGGACATAAAGTTACTATCGTTACTTCAGAAATAGACAAATTGCCAAAATCGCTTACTACTTTTTTTGATGTTTCCAATATGCAAAAAAAAGATAAGGCTTTTGAACAAAGCACTGGTGTAAAATTATTGAGGGTTTCTCTGTATAGCTTCATTTCGGGGCGTTCAATATATCATGAGTCAATATTTAAAACCGTAGATAACTTAAAGCCGGATATAGTTTATGTCCACGGTAATGATACCTATATTGGCATCAGATATGCGTTAAAATTAAAACGGCTTCGTTACCCGGTTATCTTTGACAATCATATGCTTGACATGGCATCAAAAAATAAATTTAATATTTTATTTTATTTTTTTTATAGAAAATTTGTGACTCCAAAAATCATCGAATCTCAATCTACAGTTATCAGGACAGTTGATAATGATTTTGTTCAAAGACGATTAGGCATCCCAGTCAAATATTCGCCCATAATAGGATTTGGCAGTGATTTGCTCCATTTTCATCCCAATGAAAGTGTGAAGGTGGAAATGAGAAAAAAATATAAAATCAATCAAGAAGATTTTGTGGTTATTTACGCGGGAAAGCTTGATAATTCGAAAGGAGGTTTATTGTTAGCAAAGGCAATTGAAAAAAAAATAAAGAGTAGTCGAAACATTGTTTTTTTGCTCATAGGTACTCTTGCGGGGTCTGATAAAGAAGAAATAGAAAATATACTCCATAAATCAGAAAACCGAATAATAAGGATAGGAACACAACCTTATAGGGAATTGTCCAAATTTTTTCAGTGTGCAGATATTGCTGTTTTTGCTAAACAATGCAGCTTGACCTTTTTTGATGTCCAAGCTTGTGGATTACCAGTAATATTAGAAGAAAATGTAATCAACCTCGAAAGGGTCAAAAACAACAATGGTGTTTGTTTCAAAAGTGGCGATTGCAACGACTTGCGCAACAAAATACAGAGCATGGCAAATCTCAAAAAAGAGGAATATAAAAATATGAGCAATGCTTCCGTAGAGTTGATTAAAACACAATATGATTATAGAAAAAAGGCGGATGAATACCAAATTATTTTGGATAATGCAGTAAAAAATTTTTATAGCAAAGTTAAAAGTAAACATTGAATCTAATGCTTTTTTATGGCATCAGTTTATTTCTTTTAACAAATATCTATTATTTTTATGAGTCTACAACGCAATCTGTGGATTTTTTTATTATTTAAATGAAAAAACAATTAACAGGCAAAGTTTAATAACACCCTATCCCGCTGGGTAGCGGGACATGTCTATCGATAACTCAACAATATAAATAAGGCATATAAAATCTGCTCGTGATTATTGAATCCGTTTAATTATTTTTAACCATTAATATTTATTTCTTTCATCTTTAAAGTGATCTGTTTTACCCACAGATTCTTTTAACAAGACAAAACCAATAACTGAAGAGATGCCTCACTCGCATGTTTTGAACGTTACTTTTTTAAAATCACCTTCCCGGGGAAAATACCTGTGAGTGTAGCATCACAAATTACCCATCTGCCGTTTACCATGACATGGGAAATTCCGAATGGAAACTGATGAGGGTTTTCATAGGTGGCCCGGTCAGTGAGCATATCCTCACTAAATATTAGTATGTCTGCTTTGTTTCCTTCCTTAAGGATTCCTCGGTCTTTGATACCCAATTTTGCAGCGGGCTGGCCGGTCATTTTCATTACTGCCTGCTCAAGAGACAGTACCCCCTGTTCAAAAACATATTGTTTTAATACCCGCGGAAATGTGCCAAAGCTTCGCGGATGCGGTTTGCCGTCACCAAGCGGACCTTCAATGTCCCATACCGCACTGTCACTGCCCACCATAACATAATCCTTCTGATAAATCTTTTGAAGATTTTCTTCACTCATTGAAAAAAAAATCGCCCCCACTCTCAGCCGCTCTTCAACGAGCAAATCAAAAAATGCGTCGCTGATGCTCTTGTTGAGCATTGCCGCTGCAGCAGCAACTGTTTTTCCTTCAAGTGGTTTGTTGGCTTCAGTGAAAACCCGCGATATCAGCACGTTATTGAACACTTCTTCATCTGATCTACCGGCAAGTATATGAGAAAATATTTTTTGCCGTTCCGGTTTTTGCTGTAGACGTTGAAGCTCGGCATCAATACCGCCTTCGCATGCCCAGGCGGGAAGCAGTGCATCAAGGTCTGTGCTGGCAGCGGTATAGGGATAACGGTCAGCAGAAACATTTACACCTGCAGCTAAGGCTTCCTCAAGTAGCATAAAAATATGCGTCAGTTTATGCCAGTTTTTTTCACCCATAGTTTTCAGGTGCGAAATCTGCAGCGGGATACCGGCTTGGGTCGCAATGCGCAATGCCTCTTCTACCGCTGCAACAACCATATCCTCTTCATTGCGTATATGAGTAGCATATATCCCGCCATACGCTGAAACAACTCGAGCCAGGCTTATGATTTCTTCTTCTGCAGCATACACCCCAGGGGGATAAAAAAGCCCGCTTGAGAGTCCCCAGGCACCTGCATCCATAGCCTCTTTAACAAGCACTTTCATCTGCTCCATCTCTTCCGCTGTTGGTCTTTGATTTTTATAGCCAAGAACCGAACCGCGCACATTGCCATGTCCGACAAGCGGCACTACATTGCCATAAAGCTGCAGATGCCCCAGCAATTCAATATATTCCTGCATGCTTGACCAGATAATATCAATACCAAGATTGCTCAGGCTGTGGCGGCGCTGCTCTAATGCAGGTCCTAAAAGCGGTGCCCCTGAGACGCCACAGTTGCCGATGACCTCGGTGGTAACACCCTGGTAAATTTTCCCTCTTCCAGGCGGCTGGACAAAAAGATTAAAATCCGAATGGGCATGAATATCAATAAATCCGGGGCATACAATCTGGCCGTGCGCTTCAACTATTTCCAGCGCACTGTCCGTTTCAATCATGCCCATGGCAGAGATTGTGTCACCGTGGATACCTATGTCCTGAACACAGGCAGGCGATCCCGACCCGTTAACCACGAAGCCATTTTTTATGAGAACGTCAAACATGTCTTTTTGCCTGTTTTGCGTGACAGTTTATTTTATCATAAAGGGGAGCACGGTTAATGTCAATAATTCCCAATCCAGACAAATCAGTTGCAAAAACATTTTCTCTACGGTAATGAGTGTCATAAATTTTGACCAAACACAATTTGAAAAATAGTTAAAATTCTTAGCATGAAAAAAGCACAATGTTTATGTACGCTCCTCCAATTATTATACTATGTTTCATCCTGTGGGGATGCGCTGGGCCAAAACTCCCACCGCCATCAGCCTTGCACATTGATCGCCTGGATACCCAACCGCTCAAAGGAAAAATTATTGTGCTTGATCCCGGGCACGGCGGCCCTGAGAAAGGCGCAATCGGTCCCCACGGACTAAAGGAATCAGAAGCTAATCTGGGGGTTGCGTTGTATCTGTGGGGTCTTTTACAGCAGGCCGGCGCGCAGCCTATTCTGACCAGAAGCGCTGACAACAGTGTTTATACGGATAGGCCGTTCGCCCTTGATAAAGACCTCGACGCCCGCAGCGCAATCAGCAATAGGAATAATGCTGACCTTTTTATAAGCATTCACCATAATGCCGACGCCAACAATCCCCTAAGAAACGATGTGCAAATCTATTACAAAATGTCTGACAGCGGGCCGTCCCGGGACATTGCGAAGAGTGTGCTGCAGGCGCTCATGGAAAGATTACAGGTAGCTGAGGGCAATATTTATTCCGGCAATTATCGCGTGCTGCGGACAGTGAAAGCGCCGGCAATTCTGGGAGAATCTTCATTTATCTCCAATAAAAGCAATGAGGATAAGCTGTCTTATCAGCGAACCCTTCAGTCCGAGGCAGAGGGATATTTCCAGGGAATACTTTCATACTATCAGACCGGCTTCCCCGAAATAACAGATCTTTACCCCCGTGATGTAACGGTTGCCGATCCCAGACCAGAAATAACTTCCCGGATCATTGCCGGTTCCGGCAAACAGGCATTAAATCCCGTGACAATTATTTTTAAACTGGATGATGCAAAGCTGCTTGCTTTTTCATTAAAGAACGATCATACGGTATCATATGTTCCGCGCCTTCCTCTGGAGAATCGTGTGCACACGTTTTGCCTCTCAGCAAAAAATCTTGCGGGGAATAGCTCCCGGGAAACATGTGCCTCATTTATTGTTTCTGTGCCTGCTGCACGTATTGAAATTGCCCCGATATTCCCGGTAATTCCGCATGACGGCCGGGCAAACACCGCTATTGATGTAATCGTTTTGGATAACCTGAAGCGTCCGGTTATTGACGGAACTACGGTAATCTTAAAAACATCCGGCGGCCGATTGATGGAATCAGAGGTAATGACCAAAAACGGACGAGCACGCGCGATCCTTACTGCAGATGAAAAACAGCAAAAGGCTACAGTTACTGCTGCAACCGGATCAATAGCCGCTAAAACTGTGGTACGCTTCGGCGTTCCACAAACGCCGCTCTTGCTGCTCAATGTTGCTGACGAGGCAGAGAAACCCGTTGCCGGGGCACAGGTTACTATTCAAAAAAGGCAGGTGGCTGTATCGGATGAAAAAGGGCGTGCGTATGTCGTGGCAAGCAATGCTGAGGTTAATGAATATACGATCATAAAAAAAGGGTTTTTGCCTGTAATTATAAGGCCAACGCTAATCAGCGGTTCCTTTGTTTCTAAAAATGTCGTACTTAAACCCGTTGATGGAGGTGTTTTATTTAACAAAATAATCATGCTTGATCCCGCAGGGTCTTCGAAGAAATCTTTTCCCCTGCTTAATGGCGTGCAAAAAAAGATTGAATATGCCGGCGGCACTGTTTTTTTCACCTGGAGAGATATACCACCTGAATCTCAAAAAACCCGTGTTTTAGAGGGTGCAAAGGCAAAAGCCGACTTTTTTCTGACGGTTGAGGTCACCAATTCATCGTTTTCAGCAGAATATTATTATAAGAGTGAACAAGGGAAAGCACTGGCAGAAAGTATCTGTGAGAAGTTTAAAGGAGATAAGAAAATAAAAAAATGCCAGGCTGTAGATTCAACCAATTATGTTCTTGTGCAGACATCAATGCCGGCAATCTGGCTCAAAATACCCCAAAAACTGCTTACGCGACCAACAGCCGTTGCTGATATTATTTACCAGGAAATAGTTGAGTTCTATAAAGATAGGCAAGCACTACATAGAAAAGATTTGTAACAGTGCAGGAGTACAATAATTAAAAAAGGGCATCGGTATTAAATACTGATGCCCTTTTAAATTTACTCAATCGACACTTCTTTTTCCATGATACTATCAGCGTCGCCCTGTCAGTCCTTTACCTCCCCATAAAAACCATGCCGTTGCCTCTGCCGGTGGTTCATGGATCGTACCTTTTCCTGCGGTGTCAATATCCTCAAGTTTATAATAATACGTCTTGCCCTTTTCCACGTTCCAGTCACTGAACCGATATACTGCACCGGAAGAAGGACTTCCTTTGGCAGGAATAAGCGCGTCGTTTATCTTTGTATATTCACCATCTGCAGATTCTGCACGGTAAATGTTAAATCCCACATTATCAATTTCTGATGCGGTCTCCCATTTGAGTAAGATTCGCGCCAGCTTGCCACTTGCTTCAAACCTGACCAGATTGACGACTGTTGGTTCCTCAATTGTTGTCGTGGTGGTACTTGCCGGTGTCTGGCACTGACAGTCTATACAATTATAACCGCTTGAACAGTCATTATCCGATTCACACTCCTCCCCTTCTTCAATAATACCGTTCCCGCACTCAGCGGGCATGACAAGCCTGAAGATCTTGGCACCGCCAAGGCCTGATGGCGTTGAGCTTGCCCCTTTACTTCCAGAGACATACAGGATTCCGCCAAATTCAGTAAAGGCTTCAAAATTTATAATATTTGTATCACCAAAACCGTTATTTGTTACCTGAATCCACGTCACTCCATCATTGGTCTTCCATATTTGTGAACCTTTTAGTTCGTTTAAACTAGGCGGTGTGTTATACTCAGGAATATATTGGCAAATAATGCCACCATAGAGATTTCCCGCAAACGGGAAAAGGTTAACTGCTAAGTTCTGATATTTTGTACCGGCAGCACCCGCTGTATATTGATAGCCATCAAAACCGTTAGGATATGGTGAAGTTCCGAGGGGATCAGTGTATCCAGAAGCCACATTACCACTTCCAATGCTGTAAAACCAGCTTCCATCATTTTGAATGTCAACAAGAGATGTTGGAGCATAAACCACCCGTGCGCCGTCACCTGAAACACCCACCATAAGCTTGCTGTCAAAATCAGCAAGGCTCCAAGGCATAAAGTTGAATTTGTTTGTTCCGCAGGTTGCAGGGCTTCCAAAACCGTTTTCATTACTGCCTGTATCATTTAGATCAACGAATCTATCAACTATCAGCTCCCATCCATTTGCAGTAAGACGAGCCATTCGTGAACAGCCACCTAAATTTCCAGATGTCCCAGTTCCGCCAGCATACAGAACTGGCGTCCCTGAAACAGATGAAACAACCAGGTCTGTAATACTGCTTGAAACAGGCTTCCGACCGTCAGGGTATGCTGTATCACTGTGATAATTTCCAAAACTATGAGAATTATATGGCGCTGGAACGCTTATCACTGACGTGGTTACTGTCCAGTCATCGCCGTTTTCGGTGAACCACACCTGCCCCCCATATTCATAATTAAGACCAGTGCTCACATACAACTTGTTATTAAAAATTCGCATCGCCGTAATGGTTTTATTCCAAAAATCACCAAATCCATTTTGATGATACCCAATTCCGATCTGATATGCATCACCCACGGCTACCGCTCCCAGAGTATAGGAATACTGCGGAAAAGGGTTTTCATATACCGCGCTGGCGCAATCCGTAAACTCGGTCTCCTGTCCTGAAGCATTAAAAGTGCCAGCTGTTTCGTTTTGCTGCACGGTTATTGTATTGGCCGTGTTACTGATAATCCTGAATTTTCTAAATTGCCCGGTGCCTGAGGTTATCGTCAGAACACCACCAACCCACTGATTGGTTGTCCAGTTTTTTGTGCTGTCGCCAAAGACAGCGGTTGTAGTTCCATCGTTCAAAGCACAACTGCTAATTGACTTTATAGTGCCAGTTTGAGCTGCAGCTACAGGATATTTGTCAGAAATAATCGGCTCCCAGATAATGCCGTCATAGCGCCAAATTTCACATCCTGATGAGCCAAGGTAGTTTCCTTGTAACCCTGCTGAAAAACCAAAATAAAGTTTATTATTGAAAACAATCATGCGCGCCCAAACATTATTGATCAAATTGTTATTATATACTCCATTTAACACCCCATTAGGAAACATGACCTGCTCCCAGCCACCTGAACTGTTAGTGCGCCAGACTTCACAGCCTTGAACCTGATTTCTGGTCAATGCATATAAACGACCTTGAAATTCAGCCATTGCCACAACCGAAATGTTATTGTCATTACCAAAGCCAGGAACATTGACCCTTTCCCAAGTTGTGCCATCCAAAGCTGTTACAGATTCCATGGCATTGGGAACATATCCGCTCGGATATCCTTTGTTCTCAAAAACAAATATAGAGCTTGATTTTAATTTGTTTGAAGAAGGCGGTGGTTTAAGGTAGCTAGTATCATAAATAACTACAATTATGTCCTTGTCGCCATCTCCATCTATATCTTCTATTTTAGCATCGCCCGGCATACATTTGGGGTCATAATAGAGAGCAGATCTTTTGTAGTTTAACGCACCGACGCTCTCATAATAATATACTGCCCCTTTTCCATCACCAGGCACCACCAATTCTGGATAACTGTCGCCATTAATATCATCAACCCTTACGGTGCCAGGAGACCCTTGTGAATATGGTCCCCCTGGACGGTCAACTGCGTAAACATCAGTAGCCACTGCCGCTAAATTTGTCGGATCAAGATTTGGATCACCTGTGTCAAAAGATATGGGCGTCCATTGATTAGTTGCTTTTGGATTGCTTGGTATTTCAAAATAAAAAACCCCAGATGGCCAAAACCGATGATATTCTTTGCCCGGAGCAGGATAGCCGTCAGGTTTATAATCTTGATGGTTATGGGTGCTGAAAACAATCTCGATTTCTCCATCATTGTCTATATCAAAACCAACAGCTTCAAATCCCCTTCCTGTAGGGTTAGGTGAAGTGTACCAGTTGTCTATTGTCCGCCGTGTCCATGGATTAAGTGCTACCGCGGAAGCCCCAGGATTTTCAAACCAGCAAAGGCTGTCACCGCGAGGATCACCCGGTCCTTTTGCGATTAACGAACCTGATTCCTGAATAAAAAACTGGGGTGCGATAATATCAAGATCACCATCTTTATCAACGTCAGCTATGTTAAAAAGAAATCCCCCACCGTCGCCAATAGCATGTCTTGAATATTCATAAGCTGTCCCCCCCCATCCAGTGCCGTCAGCATCGTTCTGAACATAACCATCATATTCTCTTTTGAATACTTCCATCCAAGTATATTGGGGACCCGGATATGGGTAGTCTGGGTAGCCAGGGTAGTCGGTCCACCACCACCCGCTATCAGGACCATTTTGCCAGATTTCCATACATACTTTGGAAGTGATGAAATCTTCCTTACCATCACCATCAACATCTAAAAAAAATGCACGGTGATAGGAAGATTTTCCAATGGGCGAGAACCAATTTCCGTCTGGATAATCCGGGGCGCCTTGAAAGATTGTCCTCTTGATCCAGTTTGAAGGCTGAGTAATATCTCCTCCCTGATTTTCAAGATAATAAATTCCAGCTACAAAACGGGTTGACCATCCAGCGATAAAATTATCCATAACCATAATATCAAGGTCACCATCATTATCCATGTCGCGTATAATTGTCTCATTAGGAAAGGGAAAAGTACTATTGATGACTGATTTCGTCCAATTGCCAAGATTAATTCCATCCCAAGTAAAAATTGCTACAGCGCCATCAGCAGTGTTTTGATTGGCATCAACCCCCACTCCTGAAGTGCATATAATATCTTTTATACCATTACCATCGATATCACCGATCGTTAAATATGAAGCCCCTATGAAACCAGGCATATCTGGAGAAATAGGCAATGGTGTACTTATACCAGTAACAGTATGGCGGACAAACTGATCTGAAATGGTTTGGTCGGGAATGATGGTTACTGCTGATGACTGGCTTAGCATAAAAAGAAGTGTGAAGATGAAACACGACAGGATTTTGATTGGTTGAGATCTTTTCATAGCCCTTCCTCCCTGAATGATTTGATTTAACCAACTAAAATCAATAACTTTTACATTAATATGATTTTTAACATTTACCTATTTCAAAATCAAGCATTTTTTTTCGATAACAGATTTTTTTACCGGTACAATAAATTTAATATATATATAATTTATCATATTTATTATATAAAATTTAAATATTTTACTTTTTAAAACAACTAAAACGTAAAGCAAAATAGTATTGACCCTTAAATTAAAAACCAGTATAGATGACTAAGTTTTTATTTCCACGTATCACTTAAAGAGAAAAAGGGGTAAAATGAAAAAAGAAATAAATTTAGCAATATTGAGTTATTTTATTTTTTTTATTGTATGTTTTATTTTTAGCATTTACTTACAACTGGGCGAGGCAGAAAGCCAACATTCCCCGACATCGCTGTGGATGTATACGCGTCGCGGAATTATGATTATTTTTGGCCTCTTAATTCCGTGGCTCAGAGGGAAAGATAACCTCGTTGCTTTTGGCTGGAAAGCAGGGGCAAAATGGATTTTTATAACAATCGGCGTTGGGCTATTTATAGGTTTAAGCAATAAGGGTGGCTTTGAGCCCGCCAGTCCCGTTGCCGTCATCCTTGCACTATATCACGCATTTGCTACAGAACTTTTTTTCAGAAGATACCTGCTCACCGCATTAAGCCAATCTTTCAATAGTATGTGGCCACCCATCTTGATATCTTCTTTCATGTATGGACTGTTCTACCTCACCGTATGGACTACGTGGGGATTACCTCTGGTTGGCAAAATAATTTTTGTCTTCCTTTTTACCGGTCTGGGTATTTTATTTTCCTACAGCTACAAAAAGTCAGGATGTTTTTTGGTGCCCTGGATGATGCACTTTTTAGGAGTTCTCAATTACCGTTTAATCTTTTAAAATCTTGCTCGGGGAAGAATCATGAGTCGAACAAAAAAAATAATAATAGGCGTTGTAATAAGCATAGCTGTTCTTTATCTTATTCTTATTGTCATTGCATACCTTCCCCACGAAACGATCCCTGTCCGCAACCTGGCGAAAGAACAAGATCAATTTATAACCGTCAACAATCATGCAATTCATTACACCAAACAAGGCAGCGGCACACCGATCATTTTGGTGCATGGCTTTGCCGGCTCAACATACACCTGGCGAAAGCTGATACCGCTTCTTTCTTCAGATTTCACTGTCTATGCAGTGGACTTATTGGGTTTTGGATTAAGCGACAAACCTGCAAACGGCAATTATAACCTCACGGCACAAGGCGAACTGCTGCTCAACTTTATGGATGCACTGCGCATCCCGTCCGCAACGCTTGTTGGCCACTCAATGGGCGGAGTGGTTGTGGCATACGCTGCACAAAAGCAACCGTCGCGGGTGGATGCTCTTATTCTCATCAGCCCCGGGTTTTATGGAAAGGGGGCTCCGGCATTTCTTAGATATCTTTTTTTCCCTTTGAATAGAATAATGGCAAGGCAATTTTATACCAAGAGCGTCCGGGCACGGAGCCTTACCAGATATTTTTATAATAAATCATTGTTGAACGACGACATCATCAATGACTATCTTCTGCCGGCACAAACACCCGGCGCAATAGAGGCGCTTGAA
Organism: uncultured Thermodesulfobacteriota bacterium; assembly: GCA_964594075.1. Lineage (GTDB taxonomy): Bacteria > Desulfobacterota > WTBG01 > CAIYCZ01 > CAIYCZ01 > CAZQKW01. The sequence goes on from CAZQKW010000003.1 coordinate 129,070, forward strand.
CATATGATGGCCACCGTTACCACACAAACATATGAAGAATTCACAAAGCACATTAATCAGCAAACACTTATTATCTGGGGAGAAAAAGACCAGGCAAATCTGCCATCAGATGGCGAACGATTGAAGCGGGACATTAAAAATTCATCGCTGGTTTATATACCAGAATGTGGTCATTATGTTCAGGAAGAAAAACCTGAAGAACTGGCTCAGGTGATAAAAAAGTTCCTTATGTAACACGAGCGCCCTGATCACAGTAGATGAGGTAATCCCTTCGTGTTACTACCTTTTTTTCAGGACGTTCCACAAAATATTTCTTGATGGGGATGAAGAAACGCCGGGGCTTTTTCTCTGCCGCAACACGGTGCTCATCCGCGGACATCACGACTCCGTCACCAAGCGTATCCTGCCGTGCGCGGTCAGCACCTGGGGTCTTCGCCATTGGCAATGCACAGGGGGCTGGAGATAGCAAAATATAGCTGCACCTATCGTGCTTCCGGCACGGACAGTTATTAATCGTCTCAAAATAGAATTAACATCACGCTGCATATTTAGTGGTTGC
>CAZQKW010000004.1:0-123901 GCA_964594075.1 uncultured Thermodesulfobacteriota bacterium
TTTTATCGATATAAAAGTCGCTTTTTGCTTACTAAAAACCCAAATGATCGAAAATATCAATAGGCAATGTAAAATCCAACTCTTCACCTCCTAATACGGGCAATGATGGAGGTACCCTGCTTGAATCTATATTCTCATTGAGGAAGTGAAGTCCTGCAAGTTCGGCCAGTTCATAATGGTCCCCAGCAGCATAAAAATGAACGCCGGGAAGCGGTGGCTCAACAACCCTAAAAGGTGCCACATATTCATCTGAACTTACTCCTTGCGTATTTACTGCCACTATCTTTAAATTGCCCCCGATTCCAAATTCTGTGCCTACATCCAGGGTCTTTTCATTTCCGGTATATGTCCCTTTTGGGGTAATGAAATATATAGTTCCAGGCTGGCCACTACCCCAGTCAATGTCCGGTTTAAATTTCATGTTAAGATTAACGCCATTTAAAAACACCGGCTCTTTTTCTTCCAAAATATCTATTGTGTTTCGGTAAAGATTTACATTTATAACTTTGGGTTTATTGATGCTTGATGTTATTGGCAGCAAATAAATTTTTCTGCTATTGTTTCCCGGATTAATGGTTACTGTCTCATTGAATGATCTAAACCCGCTCTTTAAAACAGTCGTTGCGAAACTGCCCGAAGTAAGATTTGAGAACACAAAATGTCCGTTTGCGTCAGACTGGATACTATGGGCACCAATGGTGACTATAGCTTCGGGAATGATTGCATTTGTGCTTTTGTTCAGGACATACCCTTCTAATATAGCTGGTTGTGTGGCTTCAAGGTTTACCCTTACCGAAGTCTGAATAAAAGCATTGTCCACTCCAACAGCTTTTAATATCGTGGTAAACCTTCCCTGCTGGCTGAAATAATGGGGCTTTTGCCCAATAAATGGCAGGGTTGTTTCATCAACTATGCCATTCCCATCAAAGTCCCAGCGATACTCTTTTACATTCCCAGTACAAGAAGCCTGAAAGGTAACACTGGTATTATTATTATCAATCCTTGATATGCTCAATGAGACAGAGAGGGGCTGATTTGAGTTACCAGCAGTTACAGGAATCATATAGCTCTTGACAGATTGACCTCTGTTATCAACAACGATTACGTTTGGATAATAACCACCGTTCTGCTGATAGACATGGGTTACTGTATTGCCAGAAGTGGTCTCGTCTATTATGCCATCTCCATCAAAGTCCCAGCGATATTCAGTTATATAGCCGCCCGAGGCGTAAGCTTGACAATTAAAATCCACGCTTAGCGGTGGATTACCATTGAGTGGGTTTGCAGTGAATGATGAAATTACCAAATCACCAAATCCCCCACCCTGTCCGCCACGCACCGCCCGCACATAGTAGTGGCCTGACTTATAGTTGTAGCCCACGTAGCCGTCGTAGAAATAGACGACCCAGGCGTAGTAGGGATTGTTGGCGAGGGTAGTAGACGACCAGTAGTGACACAAAAACGGCCAGGGGTCGCATGACACAGTATCAGGAAAATAGTCAGTGTTTATGGCGGGATTGTATCTGTTGTAATCTATCAGTGACTGCAGTTCATTCCGATTTGGCAGTCGCCAGTCATGATGCCCGGCAAGCGTCAGACTCTCGCAATAAGCAAGCGCCTGCTGCCAGTTATATGAGCCCGGGGCTGTGTCCTGCTGCCACATAAGGCCCGTGCTGGTGTCGGTAACGGTGCCATTGCCGTTGTCAATAAAGCCACCCGTAGCCAGCGACGGAAAAAGCATGGTTAAAAAACAAATAGCGATAAACTTTTTCATATAGCCCTCCACAAAAAAGTACTGCGTGCTGAGTAAAGAGTACTGAGTGCGTAATTGATTTTATGTTTTGATATCATCTGCTTCGAAACTGTCAGATTCTTCCCCCCGCTCAGAATGACAGGGTTATGGTGCGAGCTGGTATATCGCCTTGACATACCGGTCCCGCACATATCTGCCCATAGCGCCCTCTGCCAGCAGTACAAGGCTGTAGCCGCAGGCAAGTGTTTTTTTAATAAAGCGATCGGTTAAACACTTGGGGAAACCGGCGGTTTCTTGCTTGCCCCTGAATCCTCTTTGGATCTGTAAACCCAGTATCTCGCCAGCAAGCAGTGCATCGCTGCCATATAACTCGGTAAACCTGCCGTTCTCGAAAAACAGCAGATACCTTTTCAGCCGGTCCCGGTAGAATCTCACTTGTGCCTTGAGGGATTGAAAGACCCCTTTATATTTAAGTCTCTCTAAAACCTTACCGTCTTTGAGCAGAAATATTTCCTTGAGCCAGCTATTCTTTTCAAAAAGAGAAGAAACCAGCCGGAAGGTTTTGGCGTGACAAAAATGACCCAGATATGAAGCAAAAACCTGCCGCAGTTCTTTCACCACTTCGGGCTCAAGCATTATTCTGAGTATTTTTTTATCTTTATACTGCGCTTCGCTGATTATTCTGTTTTTGAATTGGGCAAGCTTTGCCTTCAGATTATTCACCACCCTGCGCCGTGCCAGAATGTAGCCGGGGCGCACAATGTACCCCAGAAAATTTGCTCCCTCTGACACCCGCCTGACCGCACTTCCATCTTTGATCTCAAGTGCCAGGCGGTTTTGGAGAAACTCCTGTATCTGTTCACGCCACAAGACAAGCTGCTCAGGAGAAGCGTCAAGCAGCATAAAGTCATCCACATAACGCAGGTAAAACCGGCATTTCAGATGGTGTTTCACAAACCGGTCAAGCTCATTTAAATATACATTGGCAAAAAATTGTGAGGTGAGATTGCCAATGGGCAACCCTTTTTCTTTACCTGCTGTGAAAAGACTTTTATGCGCAGGCACCTTTTCCAGCATGCGCCGGTCACCCTTAAACACATAGTCTTGTGTGCAATCATGAAAAATTATTTCTGACAGCAATGAGAGCAAAGGCTTTGATTCAAAACTCTCACGTAACAGCGAAAACAGAATCTGTTTGTCAATGCTGGTAAAAAAAGAGCGTATATCAAGCTGCAGAAAATACGCTGCCTGTTTTTGATTTTTTGTTGCCTTGAGCATGAAGCTTTGCAGGCGCTTTACCGCTGCATGGGTGCCTTTGCCAGTCCGGCACGCATACGAGTCATGAATGAAGCGCGGCTCCCACTGCTTCTCCAGTTCCCGCACCAGCAGGTGATGCACCACCCGGTCCCTGAAGTCAGCGGCAAATATCTCCCGCAGTTTAGGAGATTGGGTGACAAAGCAAACAGATCGGGATGGCCGGTACGCTCCCTTTTGCAGATCAGATGCCAGGCTGAACAGATTATCCAGCAGATGATATTCAAACCTGAGCGCATTAACCGTACCCCGTTTCCTTTTTCGGCAGTCTGTATAGGCGTTATAGACTGACTCAAAGGACAGCAGCGAACACTTTCCGCCACGCACCGCCCGCACATAGTTGTTGTTTGACTTATTGTTGTTGTTCACCCCGTGATATAACATTTCAATCGGTTTTTTATAAATCTTTTACCCCACGCCGTTTTTAAATATCTCTCCCGCCTCACTGCATCTGTACTATTAAGACATGCCTCATAATAAATTAAGGTGACAGGCGTTCTATTGCATGTTGACTTAACCTGACCGGTTTCATGCTCTAAAAGCCTTTTTTTAAGGTCATGGGTGTAGCCTACATAGAATTTATGATCTTTTTCACTACGCAAGACATAAACGTAATACATAAAATTATCTCACGGGGCCGTTGTTGAAATTGACGATCCAGGCGTTGTTTGGATTGTTGGCGTTGGTAGTAGACGACCAGTAGTTGGACGCCTACTTTCACCCTCCCGCTTGACGGCCTTGCGGCCCACCGGATGCTGAATTCTCAGCACCCTGTATAATAATGCCATTGAAAAAACAATGGCGGGGAGGGCGCACAGTGTTCTTGAGCACACTCATCTACTCATCGAGAAAAGATGATTGATGATTCCGGCTCCTGCAACTGCTCTTAAGCCATCCCTCACTCTGTTTGCACAAAACCACCACCAGGGTGGAAGCGTGCTGAAAACTCTTGAAACTGGCAAAGGCCTTGACCTCTTTGGCGAAAACAATCAGCGTTTTGAGCATCTCACAGGTTTCAACCAGTTCAGTCAGTGCCACGCGTTTGTCCTGAGATGAGTTGGCCTGTATTATCAGTAACATGCTTTTCCGCGACAGAGACCTCAGTTCCTCACCGATGCTATACTTGTTATACCTGCTGAAATTTCTCACCACCTCCTGAAGGTAAATAGCCAGTTCCATAGCTTTTTTATAAATAGGTAAATGTTCGTACCGCGCCATAATCGTGTTGCGGGCTACGCGTTACGCGGTACGGGTTTTATTCCATTCCGCTTCCACATACTGAATAAATTTATTAATTTTGCCGCCAAGTTCATTGTATGCTTCGATCAAACGCAAGCATTCGCCATTCAGTTTATTATGCGTGTCTTTTATAAATTGCAGATGCACTATGGTTTCATCACAGGATGCATGTGCATAGACAAGATGCTTTACAAATTCTGCCTTATATCTTCTCCGGCCATATCCCTCAACAATGCATGCGGTAATGCCCTTTGAAGCTCTTCTAATTTGACTTCCTTCTTCATACAGTTCGTATTTATCCAGTAATAGCGACATCTGGTGAATGCTGATTGCCACCTCATATGATAGTTTGTAAATTTCCAAATCCCGGTAGTTTTTCACGACCTATTCATTCCCGCTTGTACCTTCTGTCCTTGAACGCGCAACTCGTAACACGTAGCTCGCAACGCTTAATTGGTACCTGTAACTCGCAACCCGTAACTCGTAAATCGTAACTCGCAACCCGTAATTATCAAATCACCAATTCACTGTCCGCCACGCACCGCCCGCACATAGTAGACGTTCGACTTATGGTCGCCGTACACGCCGCCGTAGCCGAAATTGACGACCCAGGCGTAGCTTGGATAGTAGGCGGAGGTAGTAGACGACCAGCAGTAAAACGCCTGCGTATTGGGAAAATATGCCGTGTTAATGGTTGGGCCGGGATATGGAATGCTGCTGTCCACAAGAAATGAAAGCTCTTTTATTGTTGGCAAGCGCCAGTCGCTGTATCCGCCGAGCGTCAGGTTTTCACAGTAGGTGTTTGCCTGATCCCAGGTGTAGGTGCCCGGCGCAGTATCTTTCTGCCACATCAGCCCGGTCACATTGTCCCGTATTACGCCATTTCCAAGGTCGGTGTACGAGTGAAGGTTTGGCCCATACTGGGCATCCTGGCCGTAGAAGTCCTGCCCCGGCTGGGGGCAGGGTATTTCCTGACTGTTGTCATAACACTTGGTCTGACCGGTGTCGGGAACAGGGCCGGCAAAAACGCTAACTGAAAATGAGAAGACAGCAAGAAAAATGACAAAAACAGTTGCGATACTTTTTGTTTTCAAAGAATGATCCTCCTTATAATAAGAAATTTTGATTGTGGAAGAACAAAAACTTATTTAAGCCACCGAGTCATTCTGCGGCGCGACCGCAGAATCCAGGCACTGTTTACACATACCGACAATAAGGTCTATCCACTGTTAGATCCTGCGATCAAGTCGCAGGATGACTAATAACATTATCCAGTGTTTTCCCGCACTTATCTATGCCTCACTTATGTAATTTCCTTTACAAGAACAAAAACTTAATTACGCCACCGAGTCATTCTGCGGCGCGACCGCAGAATCCAGGAACTGTTTTCACATACCAGTAATATAGTAAATCCGTTTGCAGATCCTGCGATCAAGTCGCAGGATGACTCATAAGGTTATTCAGTGTTTTCGTGTACTTATCTGTGCCTCAATTATATAATTTCCTATACAAGAACAAAAACTTAATTAAGCCACCGAGTCATTCTGCGGCGCGACCGCAGAATCCAGGAACTGTTTACACATACTGGCAATAAGGTCTATACACTGTTAGATCCTGCGATCACGTCACAGGATGACTAATAACTTTATGCCGTGTTTTCCAGTGCTTATCTGTGCCCCACTTATATAATTTCCTTTACAAGAACAAAAACTTAATTAAGCCACCGAGTCATTCTGCGGCTTGACCGCAGAATCCAGGAACTGTTTACACACCGGCAATAAGGTCTATCCACTGTTAGATCCTGCGATCAAGTCGCAGGATGACTAATACCATTATGCAGTGTTTTCCAGTGCTTATCTGTGCCCCAATTGTATAATTTCCTTTACAATAAAAAACCGTCAACAGGCATTGACCATCCTGATGGCGGTTATAATTTACTCAGCAGAAATGTCTTGCTCCCTCGTGCATTTCATTCCCAGCGCAATTGAGTTATTTAATAGTTTTGAGTTTTCAGAAAGTATATAGAATTGATAATTTTATGTGAATTGTAATCTTGGCAGGGTTTTTATCTAAGATGATTTGATTTTTAATGATTGATTAGCAATTCTTCAAAGGACGCTTTGCACTATATAGTATCGCAGGTCGTGAAAGGAAACAGCATAAGGTGTGCATAGGCAAGAGCAATCATTGTAGCTTGTTCATGGGACCTTGTTTATAAGCTGTGGCCCTGCATATTTTTTTTGCAATTCGGTTAATGTATTAAGATAATCTTTTCGGTAGAGCAGCCCCCGCTGGCTTTCAATGTCCTCAATAAGCGAAGTAATGGCGGGGCGGATGTCAATGCCATATTTATTCAAACCATTATCGTTTGCCTTGTCAACAATAAGAACGCTGTAGTACAGTCCGAGCGTTCTCGCCTTGAGATCCCGACGCGCCAAATAGGCGTGACCGGCGATGGTATTGATAAAAAAGCTGGCATAGTCATAGAGCGCTTCCGCAGACAGGCCGACTGTTTGTTCACTGCCACATCCGGTCCACGGGTTTGTTGCTTCATAAAACAGTTGTATGGTCGGCTCGATTATCTCTGATTCGTGCGATAGTATCGCCAGCGCAACCCTGATAGGCTTATCTCCCAGCACCCGGTAGAAAAAGGAGATATTGCGCATAAGGGTATATAAATCCTGCGTCTCACCGCTCACCAGCGGGCGCGTGGTTTCCAGCACTTTGATGGTTTTTTTATACAGACCATACGCATCGTCATCCATGCCCTGAGCTTTTACATATCCCTTTTTGTCAAGATAATTAAAAAATTGTTCAACCCGCTGCTTTAGTTGCAGACAGCGGTCTTCGTTTCCCTGTGCGCTAAGCACATCTGATTCCCCAAACGCCTCGCTGAGTTTTTCCGGCGGGACAGCCGGTTCAGTCTTTTTTAACTCCTCCTGCAAGGCGGCAAGTTTATCTTCAAGCTGTTTAGTTTTTTCCTGCCACGCCTTCTTTTCATCCTCTACGGCAGGACGTGAAAGAGTATCAACAATGGTTTTTTTTGAAAAATAATACGCGCCTGCTGCAGCCAGAACAATAATCATCAATACGGCGAGCGTTTTTTTCATGCTTTATCCCTTTGCGTAAGTATTGTCAAAACTAAACCACAGCCTTCATGATGCCGGGCATCATCCTGAAAACATGAAAATGCTACATCTATGCTTATTTCAATCCCCCTGTATCCCCCTTCATAATTGCAAAGGGGGAATCCCTCCCCTTGTAAAGGGAGGTTAGGAGGGATTTTAAATCGGTTTTGCTAAATCTTTTTAGATCCGGCGATCACGTCGCAGGATGACGATCAATATGCGTCACAAAAAAATATTTTCAGAGCAGACATTTTATTCGTTGTGCAGCACCATGACCTTCAATTCTGTCATTTCCTCAATGGCATATTTAACCCCTTCTCGTCCATAGCCGGAGTCTTTGACGCCGCCATAGGGAAAGTTATCAACTCTGAACGTGGGGACTTCATTAATCATAACACCGCCCACTTCAAGCTCGTTAAAAGCGCGCATAATCTTGGTAACATCGCTGGTAAAGACACCCGCTTGGAGGCCGTAAACTGAATCATTGACTTCTTGAATTGCCTGTTCAAAATCGCGGTAAGAAAACAAAACGGTAGCCGGGGCGAACAGTTCCCGGCTCACACACCGCGCATGTTTGGGCACATTGGCAAGCACCGTCGGTTGATAGATAGTGCCTTCATAATACCCGCCGGTGAGGATTGTGCCGCCCAAGGCCTTGGCTTCCATAATCCACTCATGAACACGTTTGATATCCTGCTCGCTGATGAGCGGCCCCACGTCAGTTTCCTCATTTAAAGGATCGCCGGTCTTAAGAAGTTTGACCTTTTCCACAAACCGTTCTGTGAAATGCTCATATATTTTTTCATGGACATAGATTCTCTGCACCGAGATACATACCTGTCCGGCGTTACCATATCCGCCCGCGACACAGCGCTCCACGGCTTTATCCAAGTCAGCATCGGGTTCAATGATGACCGCCGCATTGCCCCCTAATTCCAAGGCAATCCTTTTTTTGGCTGAATTTTTTTTGAGCTGCCACCCCACTTCAGGACTACCGGTGAAGCTTATCATTTTAATTCGCTCCTCAGATATCATGCCTCCTGCGATGTCGCCCGAACACGGAACGATGTTTACCATTCCTGCCGGCATACCGGCGGCAAGGAGTATTTCACCAAGTTTTAATGCGGTCAGGGGAGTCGCTGAAGAGGGTTTGTGTATAACCGTATTACCTGCAGCAATCGCCGGCGCTATTTTATGCGCGACCAGATTGAGCGGGAAATTAAACGGGGTGATGGCCATCACCGGCCCAATCGCAAAACGGCGGGTTACTGCAATTCGGTTTCCGGCATCAGGTGAAATATCCAGCGGAAGCACTTCTCCCCTCATGCGGGATGCCTCTTCCGCCGCGAGATGAAAGGTAACCGCTGCCCGCGCAACTTCTGCACGAGCTGCTTTGAGCGGTTTGCCCGCCTCGGAAGCGATGGTTTGCGCGAGCGCTTCCTGCCGTTCTTGTATGAGAAAGGCGGTTTTTCGTAACATATCGGATTTCTGATAGGCGGGGAGACGGCGGGAAACGGCAAATGCCGCCTGTGCTGCACACAGCGCTGCTTGCGCTTCATCGGGCGATGCCTTGCATACGCGTGCTATTACGTCGCCGTTATAGGGATTTACGACCGTTATGCTGTCCCGGGTAGTAATCCATTTATTATTAATAAGAAGTGGCTGCTCATTAATCATGGTGCTCATGTGGAACATGAGTGTAAGAAATATAAAAAAAATAGTCAATTGTTATTCTGTAACCGGACGTTCCGTAAAAATGCGGCTGCTGAGACTGCAGATGCGCCCGGGGTGTTCTTTTGAGCAACAAAAAATGGAATTCACCATGTTATGTGAACTCCATTTTTTGTCCGGATCTGATAACCAATTTGCTATGCCATCATCTTCTCGATGTTTGCCTTGCTGAATCGCCATGACCCGCCGACGCGAAATCCCGGAAGCGCACCCTCTTTGGCCAGCTTATAGATGGTGATTTTTGAAAGTTTTAAATACTCAGCCACCTCGTCAGCCGTCAGGATGGAGGAATCCGTATTCAGCTCTTTATTCTGCCTTCTCATTTCTCGACACTCCTTTCCTATTTTTTTCCCTCCATTTATAATATAGCATAAAAAATTAGTATTGCAAATAGCAATTTTTATTAAATAACTTATATTATATGCATGCTACCTCTAATGTTTATTTGAATACATAATCAATTTTTATTTACTAAATAATAATTTTTATGCAGGCAATTGATTATCTTATATTGGTTATCTGCTCAAAATTATCATTATTGTTTTAATATTGACATTGCACATCGTGTTCGTGCAAATTATTGCTCATTATTAAAACATACGGTGATTTCTGGTTTTTTTACTCAGATTTTACCTTGGTCCGGTTGTCAATTTGTTTAATCTCTCATGGAATTGTTCCGGTCAAAAGTGCCACCTTCAATCCGCCGTGCAATAAAGTATATTTTGTCAAACCCGGAAAAGGTGCTTTAGTTTTACATTGTTTTTCGGGAATCATTAATGCCAAACGCCATCCGCTGTAAAACCTCTGCAAATGTCCGTAGACCGCTTCTAAAAAGTCACGATGATTAAATTCCCCCCTCAAGCGCAGACCAAACGGCGGGTTTAATAACACCAGTCCCCGCTCCGCCGTTAAATTGCGCGGGGCAATTTGAAAAAAATCTTTGCACGCAACCTGTACCGCATCTGCAAGGTTATGTTTTTCCACCGTCTTGCGAAGCAATCCGCACATGGTTTCATCACTGTCAGAGGCAAAAATTTGCGGTTTGTCCATCGCCCTGATTTCTGCTCCGCAGGTTTTCCTTAAATGCTGCCAGCGTCTGCGGCTGAATCCCGGCCACCCCATAAAGGCAAACTCTCTAAACCAGCCTGAAGGAATATGTTTAACCATCATGGCGGCTTCAAGAGAAAAAGTCCCAGAACCGCAGAGCGGGTCAATAAGCGGTTCAGTTTCGCTATACCCCGCAAGCTGTAATATAGCGGCTGCAATTGTCTCGCGCACCGGCGCAACGGCGCGATAGTTTTTAAGACCCCGTTTGTGCAGAAGTTCACCGCTACTGTCAAGCGAAACCGTGAACTGGTTGTCAACGATGCGAACAAAAATCTGCTGTTTAGAGGGTGTGGCGTCTGCCTCTGCGGACATTGCACCGTATGTGTCAAGCCGCTCCCTCAGCACCTTGGCAAAACATTCGGCAACTGCTTCCTTGTGATAGAGCCGGGACTGGTGTGAGCTTATCCTGAAACTAAGCTCACAGTCAGCAGTGAGATACAGTTCCCAGGGAATGCGTGCTATTTTTTTCTGCAGTTTATGAAATGTGTGCGCCCTGAAATGGGCGACGCGCATGAGGATACGGTTGGCGGTGGCAAGCTTTAAATTGGCCACATAGCACTCGTGCAGCCGGCCTTTGAACGCAACGCCACCATGGACTATATATGCCTCTTTGCATGAAAGCGGCACGCGCATAAGTTCACGGTAGCACAGGTGTTCAAGGGCAGGTGCCGTCACCACAAAAAACTCCTGCTCCGGCCCTATCACATGCCTTTTTAGGCGTTTTTCAAGCATGGTCAATGGTGTTCTTTTTTCCTGGAGGCTTCGTCGCAATGAGACTCTTGGCGATTTTGCGTGACAGCGAAAAATCTCTCGACAAAGAAAATCAGCGGGGTGAGATTCTTCACATTGGTTCAGAATGGCATTTCAGGCCATTGCGACACGTCCTCTCTGAGGGATAAGGTGTTTGCGGTTGGGTTCAGGGATCAAAATGATTGACACACGAACCACACCATACGTGTCATGAAAACAAAGCGCGCGTCACGTATCACGGCGCTTGTTCTATTTTTTCTATCTGTGCATATACGTCTTCCCATTCTTCATAAAGCAGCGCGAGGCGGGAATTTATTTCCCGGTAGCCAACATGCGCTGCCCGGGCCTGTTCTTCATGTGCATAAGTTGCCGGGTCAGCAAGCGCAGTTTCAAGTTTTACTTTCATTTCCTCAGCCTGGCAGATCTGCTCTTCCAGGCTTTGGAGTTTAATTCTCAGCGGCTTAATCAGCCGGTAGCGCTCCTGCCGCTGACCGGCTTCGCGGCGTTTGCGGATTCTTGCCTGATGTTGCAGCGATTTCTTGGGTATAAGATTGCCGGAGGTGCCGTATTGTTGCAGAGCTGCTGGCTGTTGCTGTCCATACAGTTTATTGAGATAATCGTCAATACTGCCGCGCAGCATATTCACGCTGCCATTTCTGATGTCTATAACCGTATTAATAATGGGGGATAGAAAATCGCGGTCGTGAGAAACAATTAAGCACGAACCCTCAAACTCGCAGAGCGCTCTCTGCAGCACATTTTTGGATGCCACATCAAGATGATTGGTGGGCTCATCAAGAATAAGAAAATTTGCGCCCGTCAGAAGCATTTTGGCAAGAGCAAGGCGGCTTTTTTCACCACCCGATAAAATGCCGACTTTTTTAAATACCTGATCTCCGGAAAACAAAAAAGCACCCAACACTGAGCGCAACCGCGTGACTCGTTCACCGGGCGCTACGTTTTCCACCTCCTGCAGAATGGTCTGGTGCGGATTCAGTTCTTCAGCCTGATGCTGGGCAAAATAGGCCATGGCCACGTTATGGCCCGGGATACGTTCGCCTGATTGAACTGGTTCAATGCCGGCAATGATTCGCGCCAGCGTTGATTTTCCGGAGCCGTTGACGCCGACCAGGGCAATCTTGTCACCCCGCTCTATTTTTAATGAAAGACCCTTAAATACCTCGTGGGTGCCGTAGGCTTTTACAATATGTCTCAGTTCCATGACGACGCGACCGGAGGTTTGGGACATGGGAAATTTAAGCGCCACTGTGTTCTCGTCTTTCGGTATTTCAATGGACCCTATTTTTTCAAGAGCTTTGAGCCGGCTCTGCACCTGCCGCGCCTTGGTCGCCTTATAACGAAACTGCTGCACGAACTCCATGGTCTGTCTGATGTGCCGTTGCTGATTCTTGTAGGCAGCATGCAGGGCTGCCTGACGTTGATTTTTCTCGCGCAGATAATATGAATAATTTCCGCTATATTCAGTGAGTGTGCCCCGCGAAATCTCAACGATCCGTTCCACCATATTATCCAGGAACCGCCGGTCATGCGAAACCAGGACTACCGATCCTTCATAGGCGCGCAAATACGCTTCGAGCCACTGAAGCGACGGCAGATCCAGATGATTCGTCGGTTCGTCGAGGAGCAGTATGGTCGGCTCTCTCAGCAACAGCTTTGCCAGCTCGATGCGCGTTTGCCAGCCGCCGCTGAACTCATCGGTCATGCGGCCAAAATCCTCCGTGGAAAATCCCAGTCCGGCAAGCACCTGTTTGACGTGTGCCTCAAGGCGGTAGTTGTTCCGATGCTCAAGACGGTGCTGAATCTTTCCCAACTCGTGCACAAGCTGAGATAGGGCAGCCGCATCAGGATTATTTTTTATTGCCGCCCATTCAATCTCCTGGTGAATGTGATCCATTCGTTCCCGGAGAAGCAGCACGTCATCAAACGCAGTGGCAACTTCATCAAAAAGCGTTTTCCCCCGATGATACACCCCCTCCTGAGGCAGATATCCGACCGTATTGGAACGGGATTGAACAATTTCACCGCTATCCGGCTCAATCAGTTTCATCATGATTTTCATTAAAGTGGATTTCCCGGCGCCGTTTGCGCCAACCAGGGCAATGCGCTCCCGGTCGCCGATGTGCAGGGATACTTCCTTGAATAGATAGGTGCCGCTGTATTGCTTTGATATGTTGTTAAGAGAAATCAATCTACTGCCTGGAGGATTCGGGGTTAGGATTTATGATTCGTCTCTTGTGTGCGGGGTGAATTGTGGTTAAGCAAATTCATTAAACCCGAATCACGAGTTCCGCGTGACGAGAGGCGAATCAAAATGGTGACTGCGCATCAATATACACTGCGGGCAAGCCAAACCGTTCTTCTATATGTTCCCCCAATGCCCGCGGACCAAATTGCTCGGTATGGTAATGTCCCCCGTAAAAAACATTCAAACCAAGTTCCTGGATGAGGTAAAAGGCGCCGTGCTTGGGCTCTCCGGTGACCAAAAGATCAATATGCTGGTCGCGCAGTTCCCCTATAAGATCGGGGTCGGAGGCCGAACCTGAGACAACCCCGATGGTTTGAACCGCCGGCAGCCCAAACGGTAACAGTGCATGGCACGGGCCGATGACACGCTCCAGCGTTTTTACCAGCTCGGCAAGCGGTTGCGGCGCGGTTACCGCGCCTTTCATGCCGATCAGCTGGCCACGATACCGGGCAAACGGCTCAATAGCGCTGAGACCGATTTTTCGTGCAATCTGCATATTATTTCCCACCTCCGGATGCGCATCAAGCGGCAGATGCGCCGCATACAATGCCATGTCAGATTTGATAAGGGCATTAATCCGCTGATAATAATTTCCGGTCAACAGAAATGGTCGCCCCCAGAACAATCCGTGATGGACAATGAGCATCGTGCACCCTGTGTCAGCAGCTTTCGTGATAGATTCAAGGCATGCGTCAACCGCCATGCCGACCTTTGTCACCAGGCCGCTGTTTTCAACCTGCAGCCCGTTTGCCGCATCGTCATCAAACGAAGCGACCTTCAGGTACTCATTTAAGTAGCGTGTTAGTTTCCTTACCTCCATGGTCAATCCCTCCGGCTCTGGTTTCTTTATCGCGTTCAATCCGTGCGCTGTTTCAATGGTTCATCATGGCAGCTTGTAATAGCGCCGTTAATGTGATTAAAAAAATTCATAGCGCCTCTGTTGAGCTTACTCGGCGCGGGCCACAATTGACATGCCTTCTCGCATAATGGGAACAAACGGCAGAAAGGGCGCGCCTGCCAGACCGACCAGCAGCCATCCCGCTCCTTTGATACTGCCGAGTTTATTAAACCCCAGGCTGTGCAACACGCTCATACCAATTATGAAAGGCGCGCCAAACGCGCGGGCAGTTATCAGTTTATAGCCGCAGCGTTGCAACATTTTTTCCAAAGTTTCCCGGGTGAAAAACACCAGATGGCGCGGGACATCATATTGCGACCACCGCGAGCGAAAAATTTTTGCTGGAAGCCCGTCAATATACGGAATCTCAATGCATATATGACCGCCCCACCGAGTTATGCGCCGCGCCTCGGTAAGCACCTGACGGGGATTGGGTTCATGTTCAAGATACTCATGCATGGTAACCAGGTCAAATTGACCATCTTTAAACTGTGCGTCATGCAATGTGCCGCACACAATGGGCATGCGGTATGTGCGACGCACATAGTCAGTTGTTTTGACGTTAAAATCTACACCAATACCCCTGCAACCGCGCAGTTCTTGAAGATACCGAAGAAATTGGTTCGTGCCACAGCCGACATCAACGACGCGGGTTTTGTCCGACAAAGGGCCGATAACCTCCTCAATGTAACGAATACGGTTCACGGCGGCGGCCTTAACCATCGGCACAAGAATGCGCCGCAAGAGTGGTGCAATATCGTCCTCTTGCGTGTAGGCAAAGTAGTTGTCGGGGTAATGGCGCCGCAGGGCTTCTAACGTCGGCCTGGGGTTAACATAAACCAGTCCGCACCGGCAGCACTTGACAATGGGATATTTCCCGGGCTGGGCAAACAGATTATCCCGCCCCATGAGCAGGATCTCATATTCAGGCGCGCCGCACATTAGGCACCGGATTTTTTCCTGCGGCTCATCACCCGTGGTTGGTTTTTGCATAACGGTTTACCAGTACAGTCCCCCCATATTGTTTGCTCGCGGTTTTTTGGCAGATCAACATGCCGCTGACGATTGGTCCTCCCTTAAGGCTGCATAGTATGCTGATCGGCGCATCATGCCGACCGGCCGTTCGCGCCATAACTGCAAAACCTATGGACTGCAGAACTCTTCTTTTTTTCACATTAACGCACGGGCCAAGCGGTCTGCTACAAGAAAACCTTTTCTGGTTGGTATCAGCCGGCCCTGAATTATCTGCGCATATTGTGATTCTAACAGCTTGGGCAACAGCGACGCAACATGCTGGTTTTGATAAAGGGGCAGAAGATCAACGCCGGCTGCCGTCCGCAAACCGAGGCTGAGCGCTTCCAGATGGAGCTGTTCCTCAGACAACAGCTCTGCGCCGGAAATCGGCAGTCTGCCCGCTGCCAGCTCCTGGCAATAGCGCTGAATGGATTTATGGTTCCACCATCTGCAGCCGCACTGAAATGAATGAGCTGCCGGACCAAGGCCCAGATAGGGAACATGGTGCCAATATTTTTGATTGTGCCGGGAACGATTTGATTCCCCCAGCGCAAAGTTTGATATTTCATAATGCACATATCCGTGTTGTTCAAGAAACTGGGCAGTGGCCACGAAGAAAAGCGCTCCTTGGTGTTCATCAGGAAGTGCGACCGTGCCTTCACGAAATAATTCCGCCAGCCGTGTGCCGTCGGCGACGGTTAATTGGTAGCAGGAAATATGTTCTGGTTGAAAGGTAACCGCATGCGCGAGGGTTGCTAACCACCCCTCTACCGTCTGCTCCGGAAGACCATACATGAGATCAATACCGAGAGTGGTAAAACCGCATGAGCGAATCAATTCCAGCGCACGCACGGCTTCTGCAACGCTATGCCGCCGCTGTAAAAAATGCAAATCCTGCGCGTTGAATGACTGAACGCCCACACTGATGCGGTTTACGCCGCACGCCTTGAGGATGCGCAGCTTTTCAGGGGTTAGGTCTTGCGGATTGGCTTCAACGGTTAGTTCCGCATCGGCGCTAACATTAAAGTGCCGGTTTAAGCATTCAAACACGGAACCCAATGCCGCGTTTTCAAGAACGGTTGGCGTTCCGCCGCCTATATAGAGGGTGTCAAATGCGGAACATTGGTTTTTATATATGCGCGCTTCTTGTTCAAGAGCCTGCAGCCAGGCCGGGATGAAGGCTGTGTCGGTTTCTGAATAAAAGTCGCAGTAGAGGCATCTGCTCCCGCAAAAGGGAACATGGATATACAGGCCGGGAAGCTGTTCGTTATTCATGCTCTGATTTAAGCACTGCCACAAAGGCTGTCTGGGGGATTTCGACGGAGCCCACCATTTTCATGCGCTTCTTTCCCATCTTCTGTTTCTCAAGGAGCTTGCGTTTCCTGGTTATATCTCCGCCGTAGCACTTTGCAGTAACATCCTTGCGAAACGGCGAAATAGTAGAACGCGCGATAATCTGGCCGCCAACAGCCCCCTGGATAGCGATTTTAAAGAGCTGCCGCGGGATCTCTTCTTTGAGCCGTTCGCAGATCTGCAGTGCCCGGGAGCGGGCACGATCACGGTGCACCATCAGGGACAGGGCGTCAACCTTCTCGCCGTTGACCAGAATATCAAGCTTTACCAGATCGCTGTCCCGGTAGCCGATAAATTCGTAATCAAACGAGCCATAGCCCTGGGTAACGGTCTTCAGCTTGTCATAAAAATCATAAATTATTTCGGCAAGCGGCAACTCGGCGGTAATTTCAATGCGTTTAGGCGTGGGATACACAAATTTTATATTCACGCCCCGCCGTTCCAGGCAGAGGTTCATCACCGCGCCCATTGAGCGCTCGGGAATAAGGATAGTTGCGCGCACATAGGGTTCTTCTGATTTTTCGATGGCTGCCGGGTCAGGATAATACTGGGGGTTATCAACAACCACATATTCGCCATTTCTCAACAAAAAACGGTACTGCACGCTGGGAATGGTCATAATGATGGACTGGTTATATTCGCGCTCCAAGCGCTCCTGGACAATTTCCAGATGCAGCAGGCCCAGAAAACCGCAGCGAAAACCATGCCCCAGAGCTGCTGAAGAATCCTTCTGGTAAATGAGCGCTGCATCATTTAATTTATATTTTTCCAGGGCGTCGGTGAGCGCTTGATAATCATCTGCCGCGATTGGATAAAGGGAGGAAAAAACCATCGGCTTGACTTCTTTAAAGCCGGGCAACGGCGCTGCAGCAGGGTTGGCATCCAGCGTAATGGTATCGCCAATTCGGGTGTCGCCTACCGTCTTGATGCCGGCTATTATATAGCCCACCTCTCCGGCAACCAGTTCCTTTTGCGCCACCCGGCTGAGCCGGAAGTAGCCAACTTCTTCCACTTTATAAGTAACACCGGTGGACATGAGACGAATCACATCACCGGGCTTTACGCGTCCATTAAAAATTCTACAACTGACAATCGTTCCGCGAAAGGTATCATAGTGCGCGTCATATATCAGTGCTGCCAGGGGTTCCTCGGGACGACCTTTTGGCGGCGGGATGCGACTGATGATTGCCTCAAAAATATCTTCAATGCCAATTCCCTCTTTTGCAGAGCAGAGCAGCGCCTCCTCGGCATCAAGTCCCAGTTCTGCTTCTATTTCTTCCTTCACCCGTTCAATATCGGCGGACGGCAAATCTATTTTATTGATGACCGGTATAATCTCAAGATTGTGTTCAAGCGCCGCATAGAGGTTTGCAACGGTCTGCGCTTCAACGCCCTGGGCAGCATCCACCAGCAGCAGCACACCTTCACAGGATGCCAGAGCACGGGAAACTTCATAGGAAAAATCTACATGGCCGGGGGTATCAATAAGGTTAAGCTCAAAGGATTCGCCGTGTCTGCTGGTGTAGGGTAAACTGACGCTTTGGCTTTTTATCGTAATACCCCGCTCCCGCTCAATGTCCATGGTGTCAAGAATTTGGTCGCGAAATTGTCGCTGATCCACCAGCCCGGCGTATTGTATAAGACGGTCTGCGAGGGTTGATTTGCCGTGGTCAATGTGAGCAATAATACTGAAATTCCTGATATGACGCATAATGCCGTATAGCCGTGTATTATTTTAACGGAAAAGAGGGAGCGCACCGGTGCGTTCCCTCCTGTTAATGGGGCGAGTGTTGCTCACCATGTTATTTCTTGCCCGGTTCAACCTCCGGAGCATACACAATATGGGCCTTGCTTTTTAGCGCCGCAATATATTTCACCAAGGCATCCTGCATCCGCTGCTGTTGCAGACTGTTGGCAATAGTGTCTTTTACCTCTGGCAATGTTCTCGTGGCGGGCTGATTGTGTTCCAGGACCTGAACGATGTGATACCCGCGGGCAGTCTCCACGATCGGGCTGATGGCATTGACTTCCTGGCTAAACGCCGCATCTTCAAGCGGTTTGAGCTCGCTGCCCAACTGCCCCCGATGAAACGTGCCAAGGTCGCCCCCGTTTTTGCCGGTCATGCATTCGGAGCTCTCTTTGGCAAGGGTGGCAAAGTCGGCGCCGGTTGCAAGCTGCTTCTGCAAGGCTTCAGCTTTTGATTTCTTGGCATCCCTGGTTTTCTGGTCATCGTCTTTTTCCACTTTGATTAAGATATGGCGCGCATGCACGGATTCGGGAACCTCAAAATTTTTTTTGTTAGACATATAATAATCTTCTATCTCTTTGTCAGTGGGTCTCTTTTTATCTGGCGTCTGCGCGGCGACAACTTTACTAATCTGGAGGTTGAACTTAATCTCTGAGCGCAATTCCTCTTCACTCATGCCGCTCGTGCTCAAAACCGCCTCAAGCGTCATGTCATCGGGAAGCTGTGCCGTGATTTCGCTTATGGCATCGGCAATCTCCGCATCACTTACGGTAACGCCATTTTTAAGAATAGCTGCGGTGAGCAGCGTGCGCGTAACAAACTCCTCAACCAGTTGTTTGAGCATTTCCTCCCGATACTGTGACAATTGGTTTTCTGAAATCCGCCCCTTAAAGGGCGCCAGGCTTTTGTTTATTTTTGCATCAGCCTCACCCTGTGTTAATGTTTTTCCATCCACCTCCACCAACACCTTGTGCGCAGGGGACGCTTCAGCCGTCTGGTGCTGCGTCGTCTCTGCGTGCTTTTTTTCCGCCGTTAAATCCGGCAGACTGCCGCTATCTTTTTTGTTACAACCAGCGGCAACCAGCATCCCGACAATTATGCTGATCATAAGGCTGACCATTACCGTCTGTTTTGTGCGCGATAACACCATTGTCTTGCTCCTTAAAAATGTTCTTTATGGCGAACGGTGAGTATAAAGCAATAGGCTTTTAGTGTCAAGTAAAAGCCTCGTGAAAACTTTTGCTGGACTTTTCGCAGTATAAAAATTAAGTAAATAGTACTTACAGCCCTTAGTGCCGGCGATAGGAGAGTGCCGCCCCTTTGTCATCCGCTGCGCTGTGGCGCACGCGTTCTCACGTATGACTGCATGTTGTTGAGCCATGGTAAATGTGAAGCTCCCCGCTTACCAAGCGGGGCTTGCGCGGCATGAAACCGGTCATGGCGCGGAGCGGCAACAACGGGGAAATCTCCCGCGTCAGGGGGCAATACTCAGTTAACTATACTATTTTGCACAAGAATGATACAAGGCACACACACAGGGAGGAAAATCTATGCTGCTCAAGGTCTATGCTAAAAATCCGCAGATGCGCGCCATCAACAAGGCTGTAGAAATTCTAAAAGCGGGGGGACTCATAGTTTATCCCACCGACACTATTTATGGCCTTGGTTGCGACCTTCTGAATAAAAAAGCGATTGAAAAACTCTATCGTATCAAGCAGATGGATGAAAAAACACCGCTCAGTTTTATATCGCCTGATTTGAGCGAAGTGTCGCGCTATGCGGAGGTTTCCGATCGTGCCTACCGTCTTATGAACCGGCATCTTCCCGGCCCTTTCACCTTTATCCTGCCTGCGACCAAAGAGGTAAATAAGTATATGCTGTTCAAGCGCAAACAAATCGGCATCCGGGTGCCGGAGGACGAAATCTGCCGGCTGTTAACCCGGACGCTGGGCAACCCCATTATCAACACCAGCGTGCCGTTGTGGGGAGAGAAAATCCTCAATTCAGGCGAAGCGATTCATGAGCATTTTGAGAAACAAATAGATCTTGTTCTGGATATCGGGGTGCTGGTATCTGAGCCGTCAACAATCGTGGATCTGACAACCGAACCCTATACGATTATCAGGCAGGGAAAGGGAGAAATACTCCTGTAATTATAACCTTCGATGACCAGGTTGGCTGTTTTGATTTCCCCCACACCAACGCCCAATGCTAAAACAGCAGTTTCAGGCACTATGGGCGTTTTAATAAAAAGTTTATAAGTGTCTCGTTAACCTCAAACGGTTTCTCGTCAAAAAACGCATGGGCGCCGCCCTTTATTATTTTCAACTCTGCTCCTCTGATGCCTTGAGCTAACTCCGCGCAGAGTACCGGCGGCACTACCATATCAAGCTCGCCTGCGACAACCAGCGTTGGGGCATTAATCACATGCAGCCGGTCTGAGGTGTCAGCATTGACCGCGGCTTCTGCCTTTAATTTAAACCCTTTGACGCTGTAAGACTGCTCCTGTTCCCTGATGACCTGCCGCGCCCAATCCAGAGCCATCTTTTCATTTTCAAAAAACTCCCGCGTGTAAAGCCACGGCATAATCCCCTCGCAGAGCAGCGCATGGCCGGTTTTTTCAATGGCTTCAACCCAGAATCGCACCAACTGCCGCACAAACGCATCAGCCCTGCTGTAGGTGCAGAATAATATCAACCGCCTCATCATCTCAGGATGGGTAATTGCAAATTCCTGAGCAACAGCGCCCCCCATTGACGCGCCAATGACATGGGTTTTCGTTATCCCCAACGCCTGTAACAGCAGCGCAAGATCCTCTGCCATCTGCTGGCACGTATACGGGCCTTCAGGAGTATCAGATAAGCCGGTGCCGCGGGCGTCATAGGTTATTACCTGAAAATGTTTGATAAGTTCTTTCCTCTGAAATCGCATCCCGGTATGGTCGCGGTCAAGTCCCTGGATCAAAACCACGGCCTCGCCTGAACCTTCCGTCTCATAATAAAGAGTCAATCCATTCATCAGCGTAATCAGCGGCATGAATAAACCTTACCGGTATCAAACTGCTATCTGATAATCGCACAGTTGTTAAAAGCCACGTTTAAAAATGCAAGCGATCCATCCACAGATAATAACAGGACTTTCACCAAAAAATATTTTTTTGCTGGGGAAAAGGACGCGAGGTGCTGGGTCCCAGTACTTCCATTTTTTGCACTTACGTGGTTTATTGAATTTAAGGTTAACTTTTTGGAAAAGTCCTCAGGTAACAAAATTAAATATAATTATTACATAGTACCATATAAATATTTTAAATTACTTTGTTTTTATTATTAAGCCAGTCTGGCAATTTTGCTATATCCTCGATTATATGCGCTTCATTCAACCCCTGTGCGATGAAATCTTCCCGCGTGAAATAGCCCGTCAGCACC
Source organism: uncultured Thermodesulfobacteriota bacterium (assembly GCA_964594075.1). Classification (GTDB taxonomy): domain Bacteria; phylum Desulfobacterota; class WTBG01; order CAIYCZ01; family CAIYCZ01; genus CAZQKW01. The sequence goes on from CAZQKW010000004.1 coordinate 21,726, forward strand.
GCCACAAAATTAATCCCTGCTCCGTGTGCCGCGTGCATGTCCCCCAGATGATCGCCAACATATAAAACTTCTTCACGTTTAAATTCGCCTAAATGAGGCTTAAGCACATCAAAAGCTCGCGGATCAGGTTTCTGAAACGCCATTTCTTCGCTGGTAAAAATCTTTTTGATGGCGGAGAGGTCAATGCCCGATTGCGCAAGCCGTAAATCAAGAAATGTGCGGGAACGCTTGGTTAGAATATATAAATCATAACTTACTTTAAGTTTTGAAAGCGTTCGGTTGACGCCGCGAAACCTGTTATAAACAATTTCCCTGGCAAATTCAGTATATATGCGATCAAACTCCTGGGGATCTACCTCCGGCCAGGTCTGCCGGATAAAGTCATGCCAGCTATCGCCATACCAGATAAAATCATCTTCTGTGGGAACCCTTATCCCCATCGTCTCTGCTGTTTTTATGCAGGTGGGGATAAAATTCTTCCGTGACTCAATGAGCGTGTCATCAAGATCAAAAATTATAATTTTTAGCACCGTCATACAAAGGAAAAAAAGTTAATGAATGTAATGAATGCCAGAGCGGTCCGCGCCGTCATGCTTCAGCGCGGCGAGCAGGCAAATTACGGGCAGTGCAAGCGACGGCTATGGCGAACACAACAACCCGTCCCGCGAGCACCGAGCCCGAACAAATGAATCAGAACCCACATAAATTGCAAATATCTTTGGATAGCTATTACAAAAATCCCTCTGGCTCTCATGGTAAAAAAGCAGAGGGATGTATGCTTTATATTTTTTGAAGGCAATCTAATTGGTTTCCTGCAGTTTTTTATATGCCGCATGAGGGCCATTATTATTCTGCATACGATTACGCGCAGACTTCACTATGGCAATAAATTCCGGCTTGTCAAAGCCAAGCCGTCGCAGCGTCTCATCTGTGGGGATGCCATGCTCATCATAGCCCTTTTCCTGATACACCACGTCAGTCAATTTTTCGTACTGCTTCCTGCGGTATTGCTGAAGCGCTGCGAGACGTTCCTCAACGGATGCCCCATTAAACTCGATCCCCGCTGCCTGCAAATATGCATCATAGTAATCCTTCCGGGCCAGATATTCTTTGAGGAACACCGGCGCCATTGCGCGCAGAGGAATTGAGTCATATTCTCTGGTGCCGTATCCCTGGCGAAGATTAATCAGCTTCTGCAATAAATAACAGCGCTCGGATTCAAACAGGAGGTCGTCAATCGTTTTGTTGGTACCAAATGTGCCATTCACCAGATCAAGATAATAATCAACCGTGGGTAAGTTCTTGGCAGGAAACGGTGTATCCTGAGCTTTGGGATTGCGCACATCGATCCACGGCAGCTTGCAGAGCCCCACAATATTAAACCAGGTGCGAAACAGAGGGAACCACCACAGCGCTTCTGCTTTATCCTCAAAGGTCGGCAATTCCTTGCGGAGCTGATCAATGGCAATGAGCCATGATTCATCGTGCTGCGGGCCCTTGAGGGCAAATCCGTAGCCGCCCTGCTGCGCAAGCGATTCTTTGGTAATATACATGGAGAATTCAAGCCCTTTGGTTTCCATGCCAAAAAGCGAGAGCTCTTCCCTTATACTTTCCCTGCTTCGATTGAGACGCGGCGCAGCCCGCTCTGCTATCCATTCTTTTAACGAGTTCACACCGCATCCCGCAGCTTTTGGCATGCCGGGCGCGCCAGCGGCAATCCGATGCAACAGCTCAAGAGCAGTTCCCGCATCACCCCAGATGAGGTTGAGACCTCCCGTGTCTTCTAACGTGAGGAGATTACGCTCAAAAGCTTCAAAGAGAAATGACATAACGACCCCCGTGCTGATCGTATCAACACTGTACTGGTCGCAATACCAGGAATATTCAAGCATGTAGTCAATATCAAAAATTCCCAGATTGGTGGCGGTGGCGGCTGTTTCATACTCAGGCCCGTCAACGGCCACCTCTTTACCGGCAAACGGTCCGGTTTTGAGCGTAAACTGTTCGCACCCCTTGGTGCAGGACAAATTACACCCTGGATAACAGCCGTCCGGCAGATTTTGTTTGAAGATTTCCTTCTCGAATATTTTTCCTGAAACATTTTTTGCACACTCGCTGCTGCCGAACTGAAAATTATTGACGGGCAGAAGCTCGTTGCTGTTCATCATGTCAATGAGCGACGTGGTTCCTTGGTTATTCAGACGCATCGCCTGCGGGTCAACTACTCTGATGACCTCGCGAAGCCGCTGACCAGCTTCATAAATCCGTGCATCACTGGCGGGGCGGTTGGCGTGGCCGCGCGGTATGTTGCACTTCACGAGAATCCCCCAAAGACCCTTATCACAGAGGACGGTTCCCATTCCTCCGCGGCCCGCCTGTTTGGAGCGGCAGCGGGTGCGGCGGCTGTCATAATAGACGCTGTTCAGGCAGCCAAACCAGGTATTGTGTGCGCCAATACCTGCTGTTACAAAGGCAACATTGGTCGGCTTTCCCTCGCCGCGCCATTGTTCAATGATACCTTCCGCACCGTGAATGGTGACATCTGCTGCAGGAGCATCAACAATGCGTATCTGCCGGGAATCTCCATCAATTACCACCATGACCCGCTGTCTTGATTTGCCGGTTATGGCGATGGCATCAAATCCTGACAATTTAACCAGCGGAAAAAAATGGCCGCCCACATTGGAATCGCAAAAGGTATTGGTCAGCGGCGATATGGCGCCGACGATAAACTTCCCCGTGCCCACGAAGCCGGTTTCACCGCAAAACGGCCCCCCTGAAAGCGCCAGCACGTTCTCGGGACTGTCATAGCGCGTCGCTGCATTGGTCCCGTCAAACACCAGCTTTAAACAGTATCCCCTGCCGCCGACAAAGGTCGTTTTGACGCTTTCGGGAATTTCTTCAACGGTAATCCGGTAATCATTGAGGTTAATGTGCAATAGCCGATCGGTATACCCCTTGTTCAGTTCAGAGCGATTGTAGTGTAATGAAGCATATTCCATGATGATATATCTCTCCTCTCACATAAAAAATGCGGGTTCTATCAATTGTTGAAAAACGTTATAGCATAAGGGCTGTGACCCGAGCTTTATTCTTAACTGCCACGCTGTCCCTACCGTTGCGATTTTTCACATTCGTTCAGAATGTCACTTTTTTAACAGCCTGCCATAGTTCACACCTTCACGGGTTCATGGGATATGATTTATTAACAATCAACGCGGCCCCCTGAATCCTTTTTAGCTATGCCCGTGTTATGTAATCTGCCAGCAGATCTCCTATTTCAGTGGTCGTGTAACCCATTTTACCAGCGGCCATGCTCTTCATGTCCTGACTTACAACCTTAATAATCGCTTTCTCAACCAGGGCTGCCGCTTCATCTTCGCCCAAAACGGAAAGCATCATCTGCAGTGCAGCTACGGCTGCAATCGGGTTTATGACATTCTTGCCGGTATACTTAGGCGCAGAGCCTCCCATTGGTTCAAACATTGATACGCCGTGCGGGTTAATATTGCCGCCGGCGGCAACGCCCACACCACCCTGAATCATGGCCGCCAGATCCGTAATAATATCGCCAAACATATTATCCGTTACAATGACATCAAACCATTCCGGATTTTTCACCATCCACATACAGATGGCATCAACGTTTGCATAGTCGGGAGCAATATCCTGATACTCGCGAGCGACCTCGTTAAAGGTGCGCTGCCATAAGTCATGCGCAAACGTCAGCACATTGGTTTTACCGCAAAAGGTGAGTTTTTTCCTTTTATTGCGCCTGCGGCAAAATTCAAACGCGTAGCGCACACAGCGCTCAACGCCCTTGCGGGTATTGATTGACTCCTGAATGGCTATTTCATCCGGAGTGCCCTTTTTAAGAAATCCGCCGGCGCCAGTATACAGCCCCTCGGTGTTTTCCCGTATCACGACAAAATCAATGTCGTCCGGTCCCTTGTCTTTAAGCGGTGTTTCAACCCCCGGTAAAAGTTTAACCGGTCGGAGATTAATATACTGGTCAAGCTCAAAACGCATAGCCAGCAGAATACCCTTTTCTAAAATTCCGGGTTTAACATCTGGGTGTCCTATGGCGCCAAGGTAAATGGCATGACATTTCTTGAGTTCTTGCACAACGTTTTCCGGCAGAAGCTCGCCGGTTTTCATGTACCGCTCGCCGCCAAGATCGTAATGGACCAGCTCATAGTTAATCTTTTTCTTATCCGCGACCGCCCGGAGAACCTTTAATCCTTCCCGAATGACTTCCGGTCCGGTGCCATCACCTGGTATCACTGCAATTTTGTACATGACTGGGGTATCCTTTCTATTGCTCAGCGGGCACATTATGCCGCAGTCTGGCAGTGTTTGAGTGAGTATAAGAGAAAGATATGATTGTGTCAAGGGGGCGATAACAGGACGTTCCGCAAAAATTAGCCCTGCAATTCGGGTAACCTGCACGAAAACACCGAAACGCACGGGGAATAATGGGGAAGATCAAAACAGAAGCGTCTGGGGGTTTTTCATTGCCACAACACAACCGTCTGTGCCAGGAACACGGCAGGTGCTGGTATATTATGCAGTCCCCAGACCCTCTGCATTGCCGGTGACGAAGGCTCTACCGGCTGCCTGCCCGGGGCAGAATACGCACGGTGCCGGGGTCGTGATGCCGGCGGATGAGCAGATTGGTGCGGCAGAGAAAAACCCCCAGACGCTTCTTCATCGCCAGCGATAAAATATTATGGGGAAAGTCCTGGGTGATAAGAGGACGTTACCCGAAATATCAGGGCTAATTTGGAAACACCCCTGATGAATATACCGTTGCAAAGATTTTAAACGTAGAGTATAGTTGCACTGTGCATATGTCGGCATGCCTGCTCACGCAAAGCAACAGCGCGGCGAATGGATTGCGGCAGTCAAACAAGCAGCGTATTGCTTGGCATATTTAACTTTTAAACGTACTTATTAAGGAGGTTTTATAGTATGGCACTCATTGATTTTGGCGGGGTAAAGGAAAACATTGTGACGCGCAAGGAATTTCCCATGTCAAAGGCGCGCAGGGTTTTAAAGAATGAAGTTATTGCCGTTATTGGTTATGGAGTGCAGGGGCCGGCACAGTCTCTCAATATGCGGGATAACGGATTCAACGTGATTGTCGGCCAGTCAAAAGCCTTTAAAAAAGACTGGGATCGCGCCGTCCAGGATGGCTGGAAACCGGGCAAAACGCTGTTTGATATTGAAGAAGCGGCGCAGCGCGGCACCATCGTAGAAATGCTGGTCTCTGATGCGGCGCAACGGGCCATTTGGCCGGTAATCAAAAAAAATCTTAAAACAGGCGATGCGTTGTTCTTCTCCCACGGATTTTCCATTGTGTATAAAGACCAGACCAAGGTCATTCCCCCCAAAGACGTTGATGTTATCATGGTCGCGCCAAAAGGCTCTGGAACTTCGCTGCGCCGCAATTTCCTCTCCGGGGCGGGCATTAACGCAAGTTTTGCGGTTGAGCAGGATGCCACGGGGAGAGCCCGCGAGCGTTGCCTTGCGCTGGGCATTGCGATAGGGGCCGGTTATCTTTTTCCCACCACGTTCAAAAATGAAGTGTACAGCGACTTGACCGGAGAGCGCGGCGTGCTGATGGGGGCTCTTGCCGGCATCATGGAAGCACAGTATGAGACTTTTCGCAAACACGGACATTCGCCCAGCGAAGCATTTAATGAGACCGTTGAAGAGCTCACCGAAAGCCTGATTAAACTGGTTGGTGAAAATGGCATGGACTGGATGTATCTTAATTGTTCCGCCACAGCACAGCGCGGAGCGCTTGATTGGAAGCCAAAGTTTAAAAAGGCCGTCATGCCGGTATTTGAGGAGCTGTATAAAAGGGTGGTATCAGGTGAAGAAACCAGGCGGGTTCTTAGTTCGTGCGGCAAACCGAATTACCAGGAGCAATTGAAAAAAGAGCTTGCTGCAATGGCAAACTCTGAAATGTGGCGTGCCGGTAAAGCAACCCGCGCTCTGAGACCAAAGGAGCCGGCGAAGAAAACCTCGGCAGCGACCAAAGGGCTGGCGGGAAGGAAAACATATTGAGCGAAGATTTTACCAAAAAAAAGGCAGGGCCTCAATACCCTGCCTTTTTTTCATAATACAACACCATCTTTTTCAATGTTCTGATGAAACGGCATCACGCGATAGAGCGCGCTATTCCAAGCGGAGCGGCTGCATATAACCGAACAAATGACTTCTCCAAATTCCCCTTCGATGTCATACAGCCGATGGCGGATTTTGTCTTTTCGCTCATTCAGTTACCGAGCTTTCACGTAAAATCAACAAATCCCAGTCTGAGTCCGCTGTCTCTGCATTTTTTCCCCTGACCATATTTTTATTTTATAGATGCGCCGTTTTCTTCACATAGTTCATCAACCCGCCGGCATTCAACAGCGATTGCATGAACTCCGGCACAGGCTGGGCTTTAAGTATTTTGCCATTTTTGCTCATAATTATCTCGCCCCGATCGAGCGAAACCGTTACTTCATCGCCTTCCTCAAGATTGTCAAACGCCTCATGACATTCAAGTATCGGCAAGCCCATGTTAAATGCGTTGCGGTAAAAAATGCGGGCAAAGCTTTTTGCAATCACGCAGGCAATGCCCGCTGCTTTAATGGCGATGGGCGCATGCTCGCGCGAAGACCCGCAGCCAAAATTTGCTCCGGCGACCATAATGTCTCCTGGTTTTACTTTGGACGGAAAAGCCGGGTCGGCATCCTCCATGCAATGTTTGGCAAGCTCTGCAGGATCCGAGGTATTCAGATACCGCGCCGGAATTATTGCATCGGTATCAATATTGTCGCCAAACTTCCAAATTTTTCCTTTAATTGTCATAGCGTTAAACCATTTGTTTATTTTCAGACGATGTTTCCTTCCCCCTCTGGATGTGTCGCAATGGCCTAAAATGTCTGCATTAATTATTCACCTTCACCCCAGCCCTCCCCTATCAAAAGGGTGAACGCTATGCCGGCTTAGCTTCTTTTTCAACCGCATGCTACAGCTCATCCGGTGAGCCGATACGGCCAAGCACGGCTGACGCAGCCGCGATCGCCGGATTGGCGAGAAACACTTTGCTTTCCGGGTGCCCCATCCTGCCGACAAAATTCCGGTTGGTTGTGGCTATGGCTGTCTCTCCTTTTGCCAGAATGCCCATATGGCCGCCGAGGCATGGGCCGCACGTTGGAGTGCTGATTGCCGCCCGCGCATCAAGGAAGATTTCCAGCAGTCCTTCCTTCAGCGCTTGCTGGTATATGCTTTGGGTTGCAGGGATGATTATAAGCCGCACCCCTTTCGCAACTTTTCTGCCTTTCAGCACCTGTGCCGCAACCCGCAAATCTTCTATCCTGCCGTTGGTGCAGGAGCCAATAACCGACTGGTTGATCGGCACTGTGCCCACCTGGCTTATCGGCCGCGTGTTCGCAGGCGAATGGGGAAAGGCTACCTGTGGCTCGATGGCGCGTGCGTCATAGCGCCGGATTTCTGCATATGCCGCGTCAGGATCGCTTTTTATAATTGGAAACTCACGCGTGGTGCGCTCGCACACAAACCTAAGGGTTTTATCATCAGGAATAAAAATACCGCACTTGCCCCCGGCCTCAATAGCCATGTTCGCCATGGTTAGACGACCCTCAACCGAGAGCGCAGCAACGACCTCGCCGGTAAATTCCATCGCTTTGTAGCGCGCCCCCTCCACCCCAATATCGCCAATAGTATACAGTATCAGGTCTTTGCCGGTCACCCATGGCCGCACTGTTCCTGTATAGACAAACTGTATTGTTTCCGGAACTTTGAACCATGCCCGACCGGTAATCATTGCTGCCGCCACATCAGTGCTGCCGACGCCGGTGGCAAACGCCCCTAAAGCGCCATAGGTGCAGGTGTGGCTGTCAGCGCCAATCACCACATCGCCGGGGACCACCAGCCCCTTTTCCGGAAGGAGGGCATGTTCAATACCCATTTCGCCAATTTCGAAATAGTGGGTGAGGTTCTGCGCGCGCGCAAACTCGCGCAGAATGCGACACTGCTCTGCAGATGCAATATCCTTATTGGGCGTGAAATGATCCGGAACAATAACAACCTTTTCGCGATCAAATACTCGTTGTGCTCCTGCCGCTTTGAACTCTCGGATCGCGATCGGGGCGGTGATATCATTTGCCAGCACTAAATCAACCCGTGCCTCAATGAGCTGTCCCGGCTTAACAACATCAAGCCCTGCATGCTGCGCCAGAATCTTTTCTACAATCGTCATACCCATATTTAATCCAGCCGACAAAGAAATGCCCCACCAGAATGCGGGGCAGAAGATGTTTCAAAACCCTGATCACAAAACCCTAAATTCTCAATCCTGGGTTTTATAACCGATTTTTACCTGTTTAAATGTAAGAATTGTGCTCTCATCTTGGTAGCGTTTGGCTTTTGGTTAAAGCAGTTACCGGCGGTGCGAGTGATAGCTGTGGCAAACACCACGACCTGTTCCGACGAGCACTACGCTCGAACAAATGAATCAGAAGCCAAATATCTTTGGCCAGAATTTAGAAATTAGTATTGCGGATTTTTTAACGGGATATTTTTTTAACCGCACGTTTCTTGAAATGCTCAAGGCGGTTCAGCGCATTGACATAGGCCAACACGCTTGCCATAATGATGTCAGTGTGGGAACCCTGTCCCACCACCACACAGCCGTCTTCCGCAAGCCGCACGGTAACTTCCCCTTGGGCATCAGTCCCGCCGGTAATAGAGTTTACCGCATACTTAAGCAAAGTGCTCTTGGTTTTGGTAATTTTTGCTATTACTTTAAACGCCGCATCAACCGGCCCGTCGCCAAAGCCCACATCCTTAATAACCGTGCCCTCCACTTCCATTTCCACCGTTGCCGAGGGGATTGCAACCGTGCCGCTCATGACGTTCATATTGAGCAGTTTGTATTTATCTGGCACGCGGAAACTCACTTCGGCAATGATGGCCTCTATGTCTTCGTCGTATATGTCTTTTTTCTTATCTGCAAGCTCCTTGAAACGCGCAAACGCCTCTTTCAGTTCCCCCTTTGAAAGCTTATAGCCCAGCTCTTGTGCGCGGGCTGCGAAGGCGTGGCTTCCCGAGTGCTTGCCAATAACCAGCGAGCTTTTGGCAATGCCGATAGACTCAGGGGTCATGATTTCATAGGTTCTTTTTTCTTTCAGCAGGCCGTCTTGATGAATGCCGGATTCATGGGCAAACGCATTGGCGCCCACTATCGCTTTATTGGGCTGGACGGGCACACCGGTAATAGATGTGATAAGCCTGCTGGTGGCATAAATTTTTTCTGTGACAATCCTGGTGTCGACACCAAACTGGTCCCGGCGTGTGCGGAGAATCATCACGATCTCTTCCATAGAGGCATTACCAGCACGCTCGCCGATGCCGTTGATGGTGCACTCCACCTGGCGCGCACCGTTGACCACGGCTGCAAGCGAATTCGCCACTGCCAGTCCCAGGTCATTGTGACAGTGAACACTGACGGTTGCCCGGGAAATATTAGGCACATGCTCTCTGATATAACGAATCAGCGCGCCAAACTCATCGGGCACCGCATAGCCGACCGTATCCGGAATATTTACCGTAATCGCGCCGGCATCAATAGCAGCTTCAAGCACGGTGCACAAATAATCGCGGTCAGAGCGCGTCGCATCCATGGCAGAAAACTCAACGTTGGGCGTATATTTTTTTGCGCGCCGGACTGCCTTGACCGCCATGTCCAAAACTTCTGAGCGGGTTTTCCCGAGCTGGTATTTTAAGTGAATATCAGAAGTTGAAATAAAGGTGTGAATGCGGGGATATTTTGCACTTTTGATAGCGTTCCAGGCTGTGTCAATATCTTTATCAATTGCCCGGGCAAGCCCGGCAATTTCACATTTTTTTAGAGCACGCGCGATTTCCCGCACTGCCGCAAAGTCGCCGGGCGACGCTGCGGGAAAACCGGCTTCAATAATGTCCACCCCCAATGCCTCAAGCTGCCGCGCAACCCGGAGTTTTTCCTGCATATTCATGGTGTTGCCCGGCGACTGCTCGCCGTCTCTGAGCGTGGTATCAAATATTTTTACCCAATCAGTGTTTGTTTTTCTGCCAGTCATGTTTTGTTTCCACTTGGGAAAGCAGCGCATTGCTGCCGGTAACCTTGTGGGATTTTGGTTTTTTTACAAGATGAAATACATAGGTTGTCGGCCCGGAAAGCACGTAGGCAAAACTAAGCGCGAAAAACATAATATGCGGCGCCGCGACCACAAAAAAGATTAATAACACCACAAAAATAAGGGCATTAAATGGCTTTCTCCGCGCAAGCTGCAAATCCTTAAAACTGTTGTATTTTACCGTGCTCACCATGAGACCCGAGAGGAGATACGAAATAAGCAGCAACGGAATTTGCACCATCTGGGGTTCAATCTCAAAGTCGGCAAGGAAAATAGTGACCGTTGCAATCAGCAGTGCAGCCGCCGGAATAGGCAGCCCTTGAAAATATTTGCTCTCTACGGTATTTATCTGGACGTTAAACCGCGCCAGACGAATGGCCCCGCAGGCAACATAGAGAAAACCGGCAAGCCAGCCGAGCCGTCCTAACGGCTGCAATGCCCACCAGTATATAAGCACGCCCGGGGCGATGCCAAACGCAACCAGATCAGAGAGCGAATCGTACTCCACCCCGAACCGTGTCGTTGAGTGCGTAATGCGTGCGACCCGCCCATCAAGATTATCAAATATGCCGGATACCAGAATTGCCCAGGCTGCTTTCACAAATTCACCGTTGAGCGTTGCCACGATGGAATAAAATCCTGCCAGCATACTGAGCGAGGTAAGAAAACTCGGAAGAATATACACGCCCTTTTTAATCGTGTTCACCCTCTGGTTTTTGGCATTCCGCTGTTGTTGGTATGATACTTTTTCCTGCATGGGCTTAAATCATGAATATGCCGCCGATTATGCTTTGCGGTCTTTGCTTTCTCGGGTTAAGGCAACTTTTCCGGTGCGCGCAATTTCTTTTATGCCGAGCGGTTTAAACAGTTCTATAATGGCTCTGATCTTATCTTCGTCGCCGGTTACCTCAATGGTATAATAATGGGGGCTTATGTCAACGACCTTCCCGCGAAAAATATCTATAATGCTTAACACTTCTGAGCGTTTGCTGTCATCAACGGTCACCTTAATCAGCGCCATTTCCCGCCCGACATAGTCGCCATTTTCAAGATCAATAACTTTTATGACATCGATAAGCTTATTAAGCTGCTTGATAATCTGTTCTATGAGCTGGTCGTCGCCGCGCGTCACCAGCGTCATCTGTGATACCGTGGGGTCAAGGGTTTCGTTCACTGCCAGACACTCGATATTAAACCCTCGTCCGCTGAACAGGCCGGCGACACGGGCAAGAACGCCCGGTTTGTTGTCAACCAGAACTGAGATCGTATGCCGCATACTGTTTTCCTGTTATCGCTAAGCTTATAGCGCACCGCGGTGCGCAATCAGCTTTCTTAAAGAAGGATCATTTTATTAATCGGTGCGCCTGCTGGAACTATGGGATACACGCCCTCTTCGCTTTCCACGATAAATTCCATAATAACGGTTTTGGGCGTTGACAGTCCCTTTTTAATAACTGTTTCTACTTCCTCCGGCTTTGATGCGCGCAACCCGACCGCCCCATACGCTTCCGCCAGTTTTACAAAGTCAGGATGCGTGTGAAACAGTGATTGGGAATACCGCTTATCATAGAAAAGCTCCTGCCACTGCCTGACCATTCCCAAACAGTGGTTGTTGAGGATGACGATTTTCACCGGTAGCTGGTATTGAACTGCTGTCGCCAGTTCTTGAATGTTCATTTGAATACTTCCATCCCCGGCAATGTCAATGACTGTGCGCTCAGGATACGCCACCTGGGCGCCGATGGCTGCCGGGAATCCATACCCCATGGTGCCCAGACCGCCTGAGGTCAGGAGTGTGCGCGGCTGGTCAAAGGTGAAAAATTGTGCCGTCCACATCTGATTCTGGCCAACTTCAGTGGCAATAATACAATCACCCTTGGTGATTTCATAAATCTTCTCTATGACCTGCTGCGGCTTTATATTGGGCCCGGGTTTATAGGCCAGCTTATGGGTTGTTTTCCACTGATTAATTTCCGCAAACCATTCCGTGCGCCCTTCTTTCTTAATCTTTTCCTTGCTGATCAGCGCAAGACAATCTTTGAGAATTTCCCTGACATCGCCGACGATCGGAATATCAACTTTTATATTTTTACTGATGGATGTCGGGTCAATGTCCATGTGGATAATCTTTGCTGCTGGCGCAAAGGTATTAAGATCGCCGGTTACCCGGTCATCAAACCGCGCCCCAATGGCAATCAACAGGTCACAGTGCGTAACCGCCATGTTTGCCCAGTAGGTGCCATGCATGCCTAACATGCCCAGACAGAGCGGATCTGATCCGGGAAATCCGCCGAGCCCCATCAGCGTCGTCGTAACCGGTATATTGAGCTTTTTGGCAAACAATAACAGCTCTTTTGACGCATTGGCAGAAATAACCCCGCCGCCGGCATAAATCACCGGCCGCCGGGACTTTTGAATTTCCTCCATCGCCCGCACAATCTGGCGTTTGTTGCCCTTGTAGGTCGGCCGATAGCTGCGCATCGCAAGCTGTTCAGGATAATGAAACTCGGTGCTTTCTCTGAGAACATCTTTAGGCAGATCGACCAGAACCGGTCCCGGCCGTCCGGAGTGCGCAATGTAAAAGGCTTCCTTAATAACGACCGCCAGTTCTTTGACGTCGCGCACCAGATAATTATGCTTGGTGCACGGTCGGGTGATGCCGACGATATCTGCCTCCTGAAAGGCATCGTTGCCGATGAGCAAGGTCGGCACCTGCCCGGAAAAAACAATCAGCGGAATGGAATCCATGTAGGCAGTGGCAATCCCGGTAACGGTATTCGTGGCACCCGGACCGGAGGTCACAAGACAAACCCCTACTCTTCCCGTAGCCCGTGCATACCCGTCTGCGGCATGCACCGCAGCCTGTTCATGACGAACCAGGATATGCTGGATTTTGGCATCATACAGATGATTGTAAATATCCAGCACCGATCCGCCGGGATACCCAAATATGACTTTCACCTGCTCCCGCTGCAGGCACTCTAAAAAAATTTCAGCTCCTTTGAGTTTCATGCTGCACATTGTGTCAGGTAAAGACCCTGATGATTGCACCGCGGCATCATCCTCATTGTTATCCTCAAACAATACGGCGCGCTATATTGTATATATCATAATCCCGGCCGGTATTGCCAATTTTCCCGGCGGCACTATCCTTGCGCTCTCTGCTGTTCATCACGTGCGCGATATTTTGCCAAAATTGCTTCAATTTTATCTCTGCCCTTCAGTTTAAGTTTTTTTATGCGTTTTTCTTCAAGTTCTTCTTCAGGATTCAAATATGCCCGTCTGCTGAAATTCTCAAGAATCTCTTCATAACGGCGATGTTCCTCGATATAACGCCGCAACTCTTCATCAATCGGACTGTATTTTTCAATTATTTCGAGATCCCTTTTTTCCATTATGGGGCGCCTCCTTTGATAATTTTTTAAAAAATTTATATATATATAAACCCGCCTTGCCCGTCAATCATTGTTTCATCTTAGGGGCCTGATTATGTTCTGCTGGCTCATAACCGGTGACCGGCTGAAAGCTGCCTTTTCTTCTGGTGGGATACCGTTCTGCGTCAGACTCCCTCACATACACCGGCGCTATGGTAAACAGGTCAGTGCGCGTCTGGTTGAGCGAGTGCTTTCGCGCCAGATGTGCTAATGTTGAGGCTTTGGGAATTCCAGCATAGAGCGAAAGAACACATGCCGCGCCTTTCAAATAATCTTTGATCTGCTGGTGATAGCGCCATGCGCCGCTTCCCAGAAAAACGGTCTGTTCATGGATGCTGGCAAGCCAGCTTTCCGGTTCGCATGCTGTTGCAGACACGCGTTGTTCAAGGATACCCGTCTCGGTGACACGGTACAACGCGGTAAAAATCTCCGTCCCCCGTGAGGCGATCATCGGGCAAATCTGTCCCTGATGACCGTAAGCCTGGTGCGCGATAACCTCCAGCGTGGGAATGCCGATTAAATTCTTGTTTTCAGCCAAGGCAATCCCTTGTGCGGTGCTTATCCCCACCCGCAGACCCGTAAATGAACCGGGGCCGGTGGACACCGCAACCAGATCAAGGTCTTTCACCGAGCAGCCAGTATCATCCAGCAGCCGGTCAACCATGGACAACAGTTTAACAGAATAGCTCCGTGCCCCTGAAAAAAGAATTTCACCCAGCAGCTGCTCATCTTCTATGAGTGCAACGCTGCCGATATCGCCGGTTGTATCAATACCAAGTACCTTTATGCTGCGTCTCCTCTAATCCCGTTATCCATTTACGAGCCGTGCAATATCGTTATAAAAAACAAACATCATAACCAGCACAATAATGGCGAGACCAATCTGCTGGGCAATCTCCATTTTTTTCATGCTTAACGGACTGCCTTTCAGCGCTTCAACCAGCAGGAAGAGAATATGTCCGCCGTCCAGAATCGGGATCGGCAGCAGATTCAGCACGCCAAGATTAACGCTAATAATGGCCATGAGCGAAAAAAAGCTCACCATGCCGGCCTCGGCAAATTCCCCGGCAACCTCGGCAATGCGTATGGGGCCGCCCAGCGTTTCTGCCGGAATCGCACGCTGAATTATTTTTATGAAGCTGAGCAGTGTCAGGTGTGAAATATGCCACGTCTGATACACCCCTTTGAAAACGGCTGAAACCGGATCATACCGTTTCACTTTGACCGCCTCTTTCGCGGTGGCAGCGACAATGCCGATTTTATAACTCTTGCGTTCCTGCCCCAGCATATCCTTTGCCGCCGACAGTTCCGGCACCAGTTCTACGGTCAGCATCTTCCCTGCCCGCTCCACCGCAAGCGTCAATGAAGTCCCGCCGCTTTTTTCAATAATACGCGAAAGCTCTTCCCAGAGTTCAACGCTCTGTCCGTTCACGGCAACAATCCGGTCGCCCTGCTGAAGCCCGGCACGCTGGGCAGGGGAATTATCAAGCACCTGACCGACGCGGGGGGTGAGCATGGGTGTTCCCACCATGAAAATGATGGTAAAGAGCAGACAGGCAAAGGCAATGTTGAACACTGATCCCGCGGCGATAATGGCAAGCCGTTGCGGAATGCTCTGATGGGTGAGCGAAAATGGTTTATCTTCTTCTGCTACCGGTTCATCGGGGCTTTCACCGAGGGGCTTGACATAGCCACCCAGCGGCAGGGCTGAGATACGGTATTCGGTATCCCCGATTTTTTTGCCGAGAATGCGCGGCCCAAACCCCAGGGAAAATTTGAGGATTCTGACACCGCATAATTTTGCCACCAGAAAGTGACCAAATTCATGAACAAAGATCAGGATGCCCAGCAGTATCGCGGTGGGCACAATGTAATACCGGAGAAATGCAATTAATTCTAAGATTTTTTCCATTAGTGCTCCCTATGATGTAGGTCTTTTTTTGATCGCCGTTTCAGCCGCTGTCCGCGCCCAGGTATCTGCCTGCAACACCGCTTCGAGCGTTACCGCGCTGTTATGCTTAAATGCTCCCATGACCTGCTCGACAATCCGCGCTATGTCAGTGAAGCGTATGTGCTTATCCAGAAACTTCTGCACCGCTATTTCATTTGCTGCGTTCATTACCGCCGGCATCAGCCCGCCAGCCGAGATTGCCCCATAAGCAAGATTCAAGCAGGGGAATTTTTTTCGGTCCGGTTCTCTAAAGGTCAGGTGCTCCATCTGCGAAATATTCAGCGGCTTGACGATATGGGTGAGCCGCTCCGGCCCCCACAGGGCATAGGCAATCGGGCCCTTCATATCAGGCTGCGAGAGATGCGCCAGCACCGTGCCATCTATATATTCCACCATTGAATGGATAATGCTCTGGGGATGAATCACCACCCGTATATTTTCCGGCGCGATCCCAAACAGCCACCGCGCTTCAATGACTTCAAGACCCTTGTTCATCAGCGTGGCTGAATCAATGGTGACCTTGGTTCCCATCTTCCAGCGCGGATGCCTCAGTGCCTGGCGCGGCGTTACGCGGGCAAGCTGGGCCCGCGTATAATTGAGAAACGGACCGCCCGACGCGGTAAGTATTATACTGCGCACATCTTTGATGCCCCGGCCATCAAGAATTTGGGCAATCGCGCTGTGCTCGCTGTCAACTGGGATGATCCGTTTGTGTTGTCGCGCTGCCTCGCGGGTGAGCAACTCGCCGGCCATGACCAGCGCTTCTTTATTGGCCAGCGCCACATCCTTCCCGGCCTTAATGGCGGCAAGCGTCGGCAGCAGCCCGGCAGCTCCTGATATCGCCGAAATAACTATATCCGCCTCCGGCATGGTAGCAATCTGGGCCAATCCGGCGCTGCTCCAGACCACCTCTGCACGCTGTTTATCTATGCGCGCTGCGAGCGCGGCAGCAGCGGTTTCACTGGCAAGACACACCAGACGCGGCTGAAATTGCCGCACCTGTTCAGCAATCTTTTTTACGTTTTTCCCTGCCGCCAGACCGACGATGCGAAACTTTTCGGGATGCGCTGCGCAGACCTTTAATGCTGCAGTCCCGATGGATCCGGTAGAGCCGATAATTGCAACTGTTTTCATTGCGGAAATGCCATGGTGACCCAAAAATAAAAGAACGGCGCTGCAAAAAGCAGACTGTCAAGCCGATCAAGAGCGCCCCCATGGCCGGGGAAAACACTGCCTGAATCCTTGATGCCAAATGCCCGTTTCAGCACCGATTCGCCGAGGTCACCGAATTGATTCATAATGTTTATACCCATGCCGGCGCACATGCTGCTTAACGGACTGGCGTTTTGCAGAAGCAGCACACTGCACGCCAGCGCAGTTATTATCCCGCCGACCAGGCCGCCAAGTGCTCCTTCAATGGTTTTCTTCGGACTGATGCCCGGGCACAGCGGGTGTTTGCCTTTCCATGAACCGACAAAAAATGATGCGGCATCGCCCGCCCAGGTTACAAAAAGGAGAAACAGGATGAGCACAGGTCCGCCGGGCTGGACATGGATCAGCAGCATAAAGGAAAAAAACAGACTGATGTAAAAAACCCCTAACACAGTAAGTGCGAGCCGGTTTATAGTTTGCGCCATATCCCGCGCCATAAAGATATGATACACGAACAGCGCCAGAATACTGCCGGCACAACCACAAAGTGTTAAAAAATAGGTGCTGCCGCCGGTTGCTGAATAGCCGCGCGATTCAACAAATACGCAGATCACGATGAATATGCCCAGTGTTATGCCGATAAATCGCTCCCGGTAATGTTCTGGTGGTATTGCTGCCCGAAAAAACTCATAGAGTCCCAGAGCCGTGAACACCAGCACCAGGAATAAAAATACCAGCTCTCCGCCCCAGACGATGGCCGCGGTAACCAGTGGAATCGTAATCAGTGCCGTGATGATGCGTTGCAGAAGCATGAACAACTGTAGAGGATTTGTTTATCGTTCGCCGATCTGTTCACCGGTGAGGCCAAACCGCCGCTCCCGTTTCTGATAATCAATAAGTGCTTTGTATAGATCCTGCTTTCTAAAATCCGGCCACAGCACATCGGTCACATATATCTCAGTATAGGCAAGCTGCCAGAGCAAAAAATTGCTGATGCGCATTTCGCCGCTGGTTCGTATGAGCAGGTCAGGATCGGGAAGTCCTGCAGTATAAAGTTCTTGCGAAAACACTTCCTCGTCAACATCGGCAGCAGTAAAGTTATTGGTTTGGGCTTTTTGCACAAGACGCGCGACGGCCCGCAGTATCTCATCCCTGCCGCCGTAGCTTAATGCGATATTCAAAATCATCCCGGTGTTGTTTTTGGTCTGCTCAATGGCTTCATGAACAACCGCCTGCACATCTTCGGGAAGGCGTTCAATATGGCCAATAGTCTGCACCTTAATATTATTTTTATGCAGCTCGGCAAGCTCCAAGCGAATGAAGCGCTTAAGCAGCCTCATAAGCCCCCTGATTTCGGTTTTTGGTCGTTTCCAGTTTTCCTGCGAGAATGCGTAAAGAGTAAGCGCCTGAATGCCCAGCTCCCGGCAACACTTCACCACTTCTTTAACCGACTCCATGCCTTTTTGGTGGCCTTTGAGCCGTGCTAAAGCGCGGCGTTTTGCCCATCGGCCATTGCCATCCATAATGATTGCTATGTGCCGTGGTAATTTTTCTCTATTAAGTCTATCCATATGGGAAACAGCGCACTATCGCTGCCTTTATTACGTAAAAATCATTCGACTCAAACCCGTTAATAATTTTAAAAAATATCATATAACCGTATCGGCCTCAAGCACTATAACACACCACAAACGTTACCCAAAATATTACCTTGTTGCGAGCGGAGGAACACCGAAGCGTTTTTTCTCCGCCGCACCACTATGCTCATGGGCCGGCAGCACACCCGGCGTGGACAGTTGTGTTGAAACAATGAAACAAACCTCCCGGTGCTCGTGTTTTGCTGTTTCTGTGTGCAACCCTCCCGGTTTCCTATCGTTTACAACATTTATCTGCATATTAGAAAGAATTTTTGGGGGAACATCCTGCTATGACACGATACGTCCCACCGCGTTATGACGGCCCGTGGAGAGGCAGGAAAACAATTCCCTGCCAATAACAATACCGGCTGACTGCTAATGATTTCATTGATGTGAGGAAATTAGGACTGAATGGGGCGGATGTATGACAGAATCGAAAAGGATCATTAAAAAATTTGCAAAGCAAGATGCGGGGCACCAGCGAACCGGTTACCCCGCGATCATGTTACTTTTCCTCGATAATTGCTTCTGTCGGGCACACATCTTTACAGGTGCCGCATTCTGTGCATTTTTCCTGATCGATGACATAGGTATCGGTTCCTTCAGAAATTGCATCAGAAGGACATTCCTCGGCACAGGTACCGCAGGAAACACAATCATTAGTAATCTTAAATGCCATGTAGTGTCACCTCCTTATTCTAATATAACAGGGAATGGTTTAGAACTCCAGAATTTCTTTTTCTTTTGCCAACGTCAGCTCATCACACTTTTTTATATACTCGTCCGTTATGTCCTGAACTTCTTTCTGTCCCTTAAAAAAATCATCCTCTGAAATTTCTTTGTCCTTTTTCATGCGTTTGAGCTCTTCATTAATATCTCGCCGGTGGTTGCGCATGGATACTTTGCAGGTTTCGGCCATTTTTTTTACCACTTTTACCAGTTCCATTCTGCGCTGCTCGGTGAGTGGGGGGATAGCCACTCTGATTATTTTGCCGTCGTTAACCGGCGTCAGTCCCAGATCTGACTTCTGAATTGCTTTCTCAATCTCCTTGACCGCCGTAGCATCCCACGGCTGAATGGTTATGAGGCGCGGTTCCGGCACAGACAGTGTGGCCAACTGGTTCAGCGGGGTGAGCGTCCCGTAATAATCAATTTTAATGCCGTCAAGCAGCGCAATTGACGCCCTTCCGGTGCGCACTCTGCTGAATTCCCGCTTCAGGGAATCAAGGCTTTTTTCCATCTCCATATTTAGCTTCTGGATATAGTCAGTTCCCATAACTCAACTCCGAATATGAGTTCCGATCTTTTTTCCCAAAACTGCCTTGCAGATATTTCCCGAAATGGTCATATTAAACACGATGATCGGCAGATTATTGTCCATGCACAGCGTAATTGCAGTAAGATCCATCACTTTCAAGTTTTTTGCAATAACATCCTGATAGGAAATCACAGCGAATTTTCTGGCGCGCGGATCTTTAACCGGATCACGGTCATAAACCCCGTCAACCTTGGTTGCTTTTAATATGACGTCGGCATTTATTTCAATAGCGCGCAACGCCGCGGCCGTGTCCGAGGAAAAAAACGGATTGCCGGTGCCGGCGGCAAAGATAACCACCCGTCTTTTTTCCAGATGCCGTGTAGCCCGACGCCGGATGAACGGCTCTGCAATCTGACGCATCTCAATTGCCGAAAGCACGCGGGTCGGAACCTCTCGCTTTTCCAAGCAGTCCTGGAGCGCCAGACTATTCATCACCGTAGCCAGCATTCCCATATAATCGGCGGCAACCCGATCCATGCCCCGGGCGCTTTCCGAATTCCCCCGAAAAATATTGCCCCCGCCAATAACAATACCGATCTCGGTTCCCAGATCGTAAATCTGCTTGACCTCGCCGGCAATGCTGCCCATCACATCAGCACTGATGCCGTATTCCTTGCTGCCGCTCAACACTTCACCGCTCAATTTCAGCAAAATACGTTTATAGGTGAGGCTGCGGGGATTTTTTGCCATGGAAATATTCCAAACAGTCAGTTGGTTTCGCCGAGTTGAAAACGGCTGAAACGGCTCACGCTCACATTCTCGCCAAACTTTGCAATGATCCCTTTGATAAGTTCCTGAACGGTGATTTTATCATCTTTTACAAACGGCTGATCCAGAAGACAGACCTCTGAATAAAATTTTTCCAGCCGGCCTTCGACAATTTTTTCCATTACGTTTTCGGGCTTATTTAGATTCTGTGCCTGGGTGCGCAGTATCCGCCGCTCCTGTTCCAGAACTTCCGCGGGCACTTCTTCGCGGCGCACATAGCGGGGGCTTGCCGCGGCAATGTGCATGGCAAGATCTTTGGTGAACACTGCAAATTCAGGGCTCTTGGCAACAAAATCCGTTTCGCAGTTCACTTCCAGCAGCACGCCAATTTTATCGCCCGGATGAACATAAGCAACGATCTTGCCTTCATTGGTGGCGCGGCTCATCTTTTTCTGCGCCGATGCAATCCCCTTCTCCCTGAGATATATGACCGCTTTGTCAATATCATTGCCGCTCGCGCGCAAAGCCTCCCTGCAATCAAGGATCGGGGCGCCGGTCAGCGATCTCAATTCTTTTACTCGCGACGCATCTATCTCCATTAACAACCTCCCTTTCCAACAATCTCGATCACAATGCCTGTTTTGCTAATCCTCAAACTCTGTATCGTCAAACTCGAGTTCCTCGCCCTTTTCTGCGGGTTCGGGTTCCATGAGATAGCCCTTGTCAGTCTGAATGCGCTCTTCTCTCCTGCGGTCGCCCTCAATGCACGCATCGGCGATCTTCGCCGTAAACAGCCTTATGGCCCGGATGGCATCATCATTGCCGGGTATTATGTAATCCAGATCATCCGGATCACAATTAGTGTCCACAAGTCCTATTACCGGGATGCGCAATTTGCGGGCTTCGGCTACTGCAATCTTTTCCTTCTTGGGGTCCACCACAAACAGCGCGCCGGGAAGCCGGTCCATGTCCCGGATGCCTTCTAAAAGAAAGTTCAATTTGACCAGTTCCCGCTCCAGACCAAGGGCTTCTTTCTTTTTGAAATTTGCAAAACTGCCGTCGTTTTTCATCGTCTCCAGCTTTTTAAGCCGGTCAATATTCTTTTTAATAGTTTGAAAGTT
Organism: uncultured Thermodesulfobacteriota bacterium; assembly: GCA_964594075.1. Classification (GTDB taxonomy): domain Bacteria; phylum Desulfobacterota; class WTBG01; order CAIYCZ01; family CAIYCZ01; genus CAZQKW01. The sequence continues at coordinate 43,243 of CAZQKW010000004.1, forward strand.
GGTCAGGGTGCCGCCCAGCCACCGGTTGGTAACATAGAACATATGACAGCGCTGCGCTTCTTCTCGGATGGCATCCTGGGCCTGCCGTTTAGTGCCAACAAACAGCACGCTGTGCCCCTGGGCAACGGTCTCAACAATAAAATCATAGGCCTCTTTAAAAAGCACCACGGTTTTTTGTAAATCAATAATATAAATACCGTTGCGGGCGCCATAAATATAGGGTTTCATCTTTGGGTTCCAGCGCCGTGTCTGATGCCCAAAGTGAACCCCTGCCTCTAAAAGCTGTTTCATGTTAATCAATTGTGCCAATCATGCCTCCTTAAATGTTATGAGTTTATTGTAGGGTTTTAATAAAGGGTTTTGAATAAGGCCCCAAAATTTGCGCACCACATTGCTATCTATTTAAAATTTGTTGTTAATAGCATATTACCGGGTACATATCAAGCCATATTTGCGCACAATGGCCACAAAATTACTGTGGCGGGAGTTTACACCTTGAGAGTGCTTTTGTGCGATTTTTTTAAAAAATTTTTACGAAGGCTTTATGTGGAATAGCTGGCATTGATTTTCACATAGTCATAACTCAGATCGCAGGTAAAAACCTCATAGCTCCGTGTTCCGTTGCATAAATCAATACTGATGTCAAGCCGCCGGTTTTTGAAGATGTTCTTCAGCTTCGAACGGTTGCGGGCAAACTCCCGTCCCTTGGTTACTGCCGCCAGATTGTTTATCCTGATACCAACCTTTTCCGGATCAAATGCTGCGCCAGAATTTCCCAAGGCCGCCATGATTCTTCCCCAGTTAAAATCTCCCCCAAAGCATGCGGTCTTGAATAAGGGCGAATTCGCCACCCGAAAGGCAGCCTTTCGCGCATCGTCAAGCGTCCGCGCATGCTGCACGGCGATGGCAATCAATTTGGTTGCGCCCTCACCGTCGCGGACAATGAGCAGTGCAAGTTCCTGCATTACTTCGCGCACCAGAAGCGCAAACTGTTTATATTCTGCGGAGTTTTTTTTCTGGATGGGTTTGCGGGCATCGCCGTTTGCCAGCAGCAGCACGGTATCGTTGGTGCTGGTTTCCCCGTCAACACTAATTCTGTTAAATGTTTCATCAACCGTGTTTTTCAATAGCTCGGCGAGCAAACCTTGTTTGAGCGACGCATTGGTGATTATAAAAGCAAGCATCGTGGCCATCTGCGGCATGATCATGCCTGAGCCTTTGGCAATTCCGCATACCTTGATGATGTTTCCTTGAATGACCGCGCTGCGCGTTACCACCTTGGGGATGGTATCGGTGGTCATGATCGCTTGAGCAAAATCCTCAAACCCGTTTGCAGATGCGCTGTTAATCAATCGGGGAAGCGCTTTTGTGATGGCAGCAACCGGCAGCGGAACGCCGATAATGCCGGTTGAGCAGGGAACCACCAGATGGTCTGCGATGCCAAGGACTCGGGCGGTTTCGCTGCAGGTCAGGCGCGCTGCATGTATGCCCTCCGGCCCGGTGCACGCATTGGCATTCCCGCTGTTTACCAGCACTGCCTGTATTGTGCCCTTTTGGAGTCTTTTTTTGCCAATTAGAACCGGCGCAGCCTTTACCCGGTTCTTGGTAAAAACGCCCGCAGCGACGCACGGTTTCGTGCTTATCAGAATACCAAGATCCTTGGCGCCGTTCTTCTTTATTCCGGCAGCAATGCCGGCAGCTAAAAACCCGGGAATTCCCTCTTTGATATTGAAAGACTTCATAGCGCAGTCCTCGTATCCAGAATGGTCAGCTCTGTGGAATTCTGGTGATTATTAAGGCTCAGGTTACATAGCATACAAAGCAATAAATTCCAAGCAATAATGTGCAATAACTGTTGTTAAAAACTTAATTTTATGCTATTTTATCAATGAACTACTTACCTTTTAACCTACCCAGGCATGGGGGCGAAAAGGGTTCGACGGGGGTTGTTGAAGCTTTAACTGCATACCGAGGTTCCTATCGCGGCTCGTAAAAAAGGTAGGATTAAACATAATCGCAGACGATTATAATTACGCTCTGGCTGCCTAATCGCAGCCGGCGTTCCGCGTGTTTTCTCCTGCCGGACACAAAGGGGCGTCACTTCAGACAGGATAGCTCTTTTTCCTCTCTCAAGGGAATCTGAGCGAAACGTTTTGAGATAGCCTTTAAAGAATCCTGCTTCTGGGAGGCTTAAAAGGCGAACCCTAAAACAGAAGCTATGTATGTAGATGTTAAAGTGGAAAGCTCTCGGACGGGGGTTCGATTCCCCCCGCCTCCACCATACTGTTGAATTAATTTAAGTCCGTAGCAGTTTTTTGCCGTAAAAAAGTCTTTGAATCAGATTTGAGCTTATAAAAAATAATCCTTGCTATGGGGAAATAGGTATGCTATTTACTATAGCAACATAAACAGTACACCGTTTGTTGAGCTTTTGAAATCCTGCAACTGGTATTTGTTTCACTAACGTTTTTAAAACATAGCTGTAGACAAAACTGATCGCAACCATGGTATTTCGCTCACCCAGTGGTTGCGATTTTTGCATATAAGGGCACTGCATACAGGCTGTACAAGATTCAATCCGCTAATGAACGGATTGCTACCCATTTAAGAAAGGATTTTATACAATGAAAAATGGAACGGTAAAATGGTTTAACGAATCAAAGGGCTTTGGCTTTATTGAACAGGCCGACGGCGAAGATGTGTTTGTGCACTACTCAGGTATCAACGGTACCGGCCACAAGAGTCTTAGCGAAGGCGACCAAGTTTCTTTTGACGTCCAGAAAGGCCCCAAAGGTCTTCAGGCGATAAATGTCAGTAAGCTTTAATCTTACGTAGACTACTTGAAAATTCCAGTCTGCAGAGCGACAGATTGGAATTTTTTATTTAATATGGCCTCATGGATTCTAAGGTTGACACATCCGTATAACTATGGTTTACTATTAAAACAGAAAAAACTTAATTAGAAGTTCTTGAAATTAGCAGAAAGCTCTCGGACTATCTAACTGTTCGTGAGCTTTTTTTATTTCCCGCTGCTGCGATTCACGGGTATTGCTGACGAAGATATTTTGGCACGGTCCTTAGGTTTCGCTGTCAGCTTACCGAGGTATCTTTTTTCTCACCATACCGGGAGGTGGATAAAAATGTAAAAAAATTATTGGCAGTGCACAGTCTATAGGATGAGCAACTTCTTAAACTCTTCATCGGTCCTGTCGCCGCATGATGGGCTTCCCAGAATTCGCAGTGAACTGCCGAGAAGTTGCTGAATTTGATATGTTGCACAATGGCCATATACGAGCAAGACAAATGGACATCCGAACATTACTGCCACAGCGGTCTTGCTTCGCGAATGGCGCTTGTGAGAACCTAAACATTACAGGAAGGAGAAGTGCATAATGATAAAAATTGTCGTTGCCTATTTTGTCAACAACATTTCATTAGAAGATTGTTTGTATGCGCTGGGATTTTTAGCTATTGCCAGCCTATACCTAAAAACCATTTTGCAGCTAAACTGCGGATTCTAACGGCCGCACCGTTAATTGAATACCGTTTTGCAAACAATGTTGTCCACAATACGAAATTGCCACGCCCCGCTTTGTAGCGGGGTCAAGCGGCAGGTATCGGAAACGAAGAATTAAGCTCCGGGAAGCCCCGCCGTGGAGGCGGGGAGCTTGACAACCTCCGGTACAATAATCATAGTATGGTCAGTGCGCGGAATCCCGCAGCGCAGGATGACGAGGCACTCCCGTTTTAGAAACTATGCAACAACAAAATGGTAATGCCGTATGTGAGGCAGAAATGTTTTGCAAAATAAAGCTAAAGATTATTGACTTGCAATTATTTACTGGAAAGGCTGGGACTGAAAGTGAATAGGGAATTTAAGCCTATTAACGGTGATCGCATAAAAGCGGCGGCAGGAATGCCGCCGCTTTTATTATTTAAGCCGAAAGGTGTGCGCTACGGTGTTCACACCCAATTATATGCGCTTTTAACAGGGATAAATTATTTTGCGGATAGCAAAAATATCGGGTAGAATATTTTATTAACGCTCAATCAAAAAGCCCCGACAGCAGCTCGGGATTTGGCTAAAGGAAGATGTGCGGCATGGGATATATTATTGAAGCAGCCGGCTTAAAAAAAACCTTTGCAGATGTGGTTGCGGTTGACGGAATTTCCTTCGAGGTTACGCCGGGAGAATGTTTTGGCATCCTGGGGCCCAATGGCGCGGGGAAAACCACTACCGTACGGATGGTCTATGGGTTTTCACCCAAAACTGCAGGGACATTAAAAGTCTTTGGCCTTGATATTGACACCGAATGGCGCCGCATTAAAGCGCGCATCGGTGTCTGCACGCAGGAAAACAGTCTTGATCCGGACCTCACAGTAGAGCAGAACCTGCATGTGTTTGCGCGCTATTTTAATATTCCGCCTGCTGCCGCTCGCGAAAAAACCCGCAAACTTCTTGCGTTCATTGCTCTTGACCATCGCCGAACTGCGCGTGTTCCTGAGCTGTCCGGTGGCATGATGCGCCGGCTGGTGCTTGCGCGCGCGCTGCTTAATGACCCGGAATTGTTAATTCTTGACGAGCCGACCACCGGACTTGACCCGCAAGCGCGCCATCAGATATGGCAACGGCTTGAAGAACTCAAAGCCGGCGGCCTCACCATTTTACTCACCACGCATTACATGGATGAAGCATCCCGGCTTTGCGACCGGCTGGTCATAATGGATCACGGGCGCATTCTGGTTGCGGGGAAACCGGCGGATTTAATACGCGACCATGTGGGGCACAATGTTATTGAGGTTGATGGCCCGTGCGACGAACTGCGCGCATTCGTAAAAACGTTGCCCATAGAAAGCGAAGATCTCGGTCATCGCCTCATCATTTATGGCCAGGGCAGAGACGAGCTGTTTCACGAAATCGGCAATAAATTCTGCACGGAGGGCTGCCTGCTGCGCATGGCCACGCTTGAAGATGTCTTTTTGCGGCTCACCGGAAGGGATTTGCGGGAATGAGCACGCCCTGGTATCGCAATATATCAAAACGGTTTGTGCGCGTATGGCAGCGCAACCTTACCGTGTATCAGAAAATATGGAAAATAAGTTTTGTGCCTCCGCTGTGTGAACCCCTGTTTTATCTGCTTGCTTTCGGTATCGGCTTTGGCGCTCTGGTCGGTAAAATCAAGTATCAGGGGTTTGAGCTGTCCTATCTCATATTCTTAGCACCGGCGCTGCTGGCTATAAACATCATGAATAACGCATTTTTTGAAAACACCTATGCGTCATTTGTCCGCATGTATCACCAAAAAACATTTGACGCCATGCTGACCACGCCGCTCTCTATTGATGAAATTATCACCGGCGAAATCATGTGGGGCGCAACCAAATCACTGATTGCCACCGGCATTATGCAGGCGGTGCTGAGCATTTTTGGCCTGATTTCCTACCCGTCCGGTCTGTTCATATTGCCGCTGGCGTTCGTGGGGGGCATTGCCTTCGGTGCGATCGGCATGTTCTTCACAGCCATTACGCCGACTATAGATATGTTCAACCTGCCGGTATTTCTATTCATTACGCCTATGTTTCTCTTCAGCGGCACCTTCTTCCCCCTACAAAACCTTCCGGCATGGGCGCAGACTCTTTCCATTGTGTTTCCGCTTACCCATCTGGTCACCCTCGTGCGGTCACTGAGTTTAGGCATACTGCATGCAGATCTTCTGTGGAATATTGTTTATCTGGTCGTCTTCTGCGCGGTGTTCTTTCCGCTTGCCATCATCAAAATGCGCAACCGGCTTATAAAATAACCCGCAACATTGCTGTGCTGTTTTTCTGCTTTTTCGATGAGCATTTTCAAACCTGAATACTTTCGCAATACCCACAAGGAAAAACTCCCTGCGCACTGCGGTTACAGCAAAGAACTATTTTAGGTAATGTTCTGAACTGCTTTTAGATTGACACCATTGCCGGTTTTTTTTATAGTGTAACCTCATGTAACGGAGAGAACCTATGGACGGCAAACGAGTCAAAGACAGTCGGGTAACCATTTCATATGTCATGATGCCTGAAGACGCAAACCCGGCTGGTAATGTGCACGGCGGGATTATTATGAAACACATTGATATGACCGGTGGCGTCGTCGCCATGCGCCACGCGCGCTGTAATGTGGTCACGGCATCCATTGACAGCCTGATATTCCACTACCCGGTATTTGTGGGTGACCTGGTTACCCTTAAGGCCAGTCTCAACATGGTGGCGCGTTCGTCAATGGAGGTGGGCGTGCGCGTGGAGACAGAAAATCTTTTCACCGGAGAGGTGCGGCATACCGCTTCCGCCTATCTCACCTTCGTAGCTCTGGACCGCAACGGCAGACCCACGCCGGTGCCGCAGCTCATTCTTGAAACTGAAGAAGAACAACGGCGTAACCGCCAGGCTATTGAACGCCGGGCCGTGCGCCTTGCGGAGAGAAATAAAAAAGCTGCCGAGAGTAAAAAATGATTATTTCTGCAAGCCCTCCGGGCAGCGCTCAACACGAGCGACAACCCCGGGGCGCTCATTAACCACGGTTCATGCTGAATGGTGGCGGAATTAGTAACCCGCTTGCTTTTTTTATCCCCGGCAGCGTTTGAAAGAAAGTGGAGACAATATGGCCCAGACCGTAAAGACCTATTGCGGCATCTGTGAAAAATCCTGCGGCATGCAGGTAACCGTAGCAGATAATCGGGTGCTCAATGTTGAAGGGCTGAAAGAACATGTAAAAAGCCAGGGCGACCTTTGCGTGAAAGGCAGAGCTGCGCGGGACATTCTCTATGCGCCTGACCGGCTCAAATCGCCGCTGAAAAAGTTAAATGGCACATGGATTGAAACAGGCTGGGATGACGCCCTTTCGTTGATTGCTGATAATCTGCAGAAATTAAAAGCACGGCATGGCGCCGGCAGCCTTGCGGTATATCACGGGCAGACCTATCTGAAAAACAACGTTGCCATGTTTTCCATGAAGCGGTTTCTCTCATTGTGTGGCACCCCCAATCTGTGCTCGGCTGCCAGCGAGTGCTTTATCCCGCAGTTGCTCAATGGCATAGCCACCTTTGGCGGCCTTGCCATGCCGGACATTGAACGCAGCCGCTGCACCATCATCTGGGGCGCAAACCCCTTTGCCAGCGGCAGTCTGTTAGGCTGCAACACCCGCAGCATGCGCATCGTGCACACCCTCAAACAACAGGGCGTTCAGTTTATTGTGATAGACCCGCGCACCCCAGAGGTGGCGCGGCTCGCCGACATACATCTGCAGCCGCGGCCCGGCACCGACGGCGCTCTGGCGCTGGGCATGATGCGGGTCATGGTGGATGAGAATCTATATGACAAAGCGTATGTGGAGCAGCACACGTCAGGCTTTGACCAGCTCGCGCACCTGCTTACACAATATGACCTGAAAACCGTAGAACAGATAACCGGCGTGTCGAAAAGCGACATTGAGCGCGCTGCACGCCTGTTTGCTGCAACCAAACCTGCCAGCATTATGAACGGCAACGGCCTTGAACATCATACCAATACCGTGCAGACGCTGCGCGCCCTCTCGATCCTGCTTGCCATCACTGGAAATATTGATGTTCCGGGCGGAAACACCTTTTTAACCCCGCTCTTTTTCAATCCGGAACAACCGGAGGGAATGCCGGCACCTGAGGGAAGTCCCATCGGCACGGAAGAGCACCCGCTGTTTGTCAGCATGATCAATCAGGCCCAGGCGCTGGTAGTTATGGAAAAAATCCTTGAAGCCTCAGACAGCCCGGTAAAGGCTCTCATCGTTGCCGGCGGCGCGCCGCTGCCGCAGCTTGCCAACAGCGCTCAAGTAAAAGCCGCGCTGCAAAAACTTGATTTCATCGTTGTCATAGACCAGTTTATGACGGCCACGGCACAGTATGCAGATATCGTGTTGCCTGCCGCTTTTTTCCTTGAGCGCGATGAACTCTCAACCATGCCGTTGAACCTGCAAAATAAAGCAGTTGAGGGCGGTCAGTGCTGGCCGGACTGGAAAATATGGTGGGAACTGGGCACACGCATGGGATATGCGCAATTTTTCCCCTGGAAAACGTTTGCCGAGGCTGCTGATTGCCTTCTGCAATCTGCCGGCTATACCTACGAGGAGCTTAAAAAACATCCCGAGGGTATCATCCAAAAAGAAACGCCCGGAAAATTTCTTGAGCAGGGTTTTTATACATTCTCCGGTAAAATTGAACTGTATTCTCAATCCCTGAAATCAAACGGATACGACCCGCTCCCGGTTTATCGGGAGCCCGGCGAAAGTATTGCAGCCACGCCCGCCCTTGCCGCAGAGTATCCCCTCACCCTTACCACGGGCGCACGCGTGCCCATGTTTCTCCACTCGCAACACCGCACTATTGAGAGTCTGCGAAAATTGTGGCCGGAACCCTATCTTGAAATACATCCGGAAACTGCCCGTTCCTGCGGCATAGGTGATGGGGAACTGGTCGTCGTGGAGTCCCCCCGGGGCAGCCTGAGTATTAAAGCAAAACTCACGTCCGGCATACTCCCCCATGTCGTGCATCTGCCCCATGGTTGGGTGGATGCGGACTGCAATCTGCTCACCGACCACAAACAGCGGGACCCCATTTCAGGATTCCCGGGGCTGAAATCATCATTGTGCCGGATCAAGAAAGCATATTGATACATAAAATAATTCAGCACCGCCTTGACAAACCATCAATCGCCAAAAGGAAGCCTTATGCACACAGTTCAGGTATCACCTAAGGCCGGCGTCCGCTATCTGCCGCTGTTAATTTGGGTTTTAAGTTTTTCCTTTGCCACGACTTTTAACCGCGCGCCGGCGTATAGCGAGACCCTGAGGTATGCGCCGGCCGATTTTAAAGCGGCAATCGCCTGGGTTGCGGAAAAAAATATCCCCGCAGTGGTGCACATTGACGTCATTGAGCGGCGCGAGGTTGTGGTGCCGTTTCAGCCGTTTGCGGACGACCCGTTTTTCCGCTACTTTTTTGACGTGCCGCAGATGCCGCGAAAATATAAACGCGAAATTCAGGGAATGGGCACCGGGATGATCATGGATGCCAGAGGCTACATTCTCACCAATAACCATGTGGTGGGCGGCGCCAGTAAAATTCAGGTGCTGCTGGCAAACGGCCGCCGCTATCCGGCAACACTGGTGGGCGCCGATCCTAAAACCGACCTTGCAGTAATAAAAATATCGGCCAAGGAGCCGCTGCCCGCGGTAACCTTCGGCGATTCGGACAAAACCAAGGTGGGCGAGTGGGTGGTTGCGATTGGCCATCCGCGCGGCCTTGACCATACGGTCACCCAGGGCATCATCAGCGCCAAGCATCGCCAGGGCATTATGGATCCCAGTAGTTATCAGGACTTTCTGCAGACCGATGCCGCTATTAATCCCGGCAACAGCGGCGGACCGTTGCTGAACCTGCAGGGGGAAGTGATCGGCGTGAATGCGGCAATCGTTTCTCAGTCAGGAGGCTATGAAGGCATCGGCTTCGCCATACCGAGCAACATGGCACAGTATGTGGCGCAGGCGATCATCGGCAGCGGCAAGGTGGAACGCGGGTGGCTGGGCATCAGCGTTCAGGACCTTACGCCGGAGTTGGCAAAATCATTTAACGTGGATACCGCCACAGGCGCATTGATTGCGGATGTGGTAAAAAACAGCCCGGCGGATAAAGCCGGTTTGAAAAAGGGCGATGTGGTTACGGCGTTCAAGGGCGTTGAGGTTGCCGATGCCCGATCGTTGATCAATCGGGCTGCCAGCACGCCGATTGGCGAAACAGTGCCGTTAACCATCGTCCGCGACGGCAGAACTTCTGAAATTTCCGTTACCATCGGCAGCATGCAGCAGGCCGCCCGAGCGCTCGCGGCATCCCTCAAGGAACGCCTTGGCGCGGAATTCAGGGCCGTCGGCACGCGGGAAATAAAAAAATACGGGCTCGATTCATCCGCCGGCGTCGTGGTTGAATGGCTTGATCGTGACGGACCGCTGGCAGCAGCAGGATTTGAAGTTGGCGACATTATTTTTGAGATAAATGGACAGCCTATTGAAAACATTGAAGGTTTTATTACCCAGATACGCGCGCTGCCGCCGCAACAGCCGGTATCACTGCTTGCTCTCGACCATAGAACTGGCAATACCGGTTATGTTAAAGTCATGCTTCGGTAGTGTGCAAATACTCACGATCTGTTGAAAAAATGTCCAGCCCTGTGTCATTCTGAAGGAGCGTGGCGAGAGAAGAATCTATGGTAGAGGTGTTGAGATTCTTCGCGTTGCTCAGAACGACAGGTGCATATGGCCTTATGTTCTGCGCTGAAATAATCTTTCCCTGTTTTCCTTAAATGATGCCGCGCATCATACAGACGGTGGTTAATTATTGACAATACCTTGCGGCAGGAAAGGAGCACCATAATAATGTTTGGCAATCGTGTAACGCTGTTCAAGCTGTTTGGCTTTGCGGTGCGGGTGGACGCAAGCTGGGTAGTGCTTGCCGTTCTGATTACCTGGTCTCTTGCCAAAGGATGGTTTCCCTATACCCTGCGCGGCCCCTATTCCGCCAATGTGTACTGGTGGATGGGCATCGCCGGTGCCATTGGCCTGTTTGCATCCATCATCTTTCATGAACTGTGTCATTCGCTGGTTGCACGCAGATTCGGTCTGCCCATCAGCGGCATCACCCTGTTTATTTTTGGCGGCGTCGCCGAGATGGAGGATCAGCCGCAAAACGCCCGCGTAGAATTTTTCATGGCAGCTGCAGGGCCGGCATCAAGCTTTGTGCTGGGCGGCATCCTGTTCGGCATACATTCGTTTGGATATGCCCAGGGATGGCCGCTCCCAGTAACCGTTGTTTTAAACTATTTGGTTTATCTCAACCTGCTGCTGGCTGCCTTTAATCTGGTGCCCGCCTTTCCGCTTGATGGCGGGCGCATCTTGCGGGCCGCGCTGTGGGGCTGGAAGGGCAGCCTACGCTGGGCAACCCGCATTGCGTCACAGACCGGCTCCTTGTTCAGTATCATGCTGATTCTGTGGGGATTCTGGGCGATCCTGACCGGAAATTTTATCGGCGGCTTGTGGCGGGTCATGATCGGTATGTTCCTCAAACGCGCTGCGGACATGTCCTATCAGCAGGTTGTCGTGAGCCGGGCATTACAGGGCGAACCGGTGAGCAGATTTATGCGAGAGAATCCGGTCACGGTGCCGCCGCAGATTACCATTGCGGAACTGATTGAGGACTTTGTGTATCGCTACCATTACAAGATGTTTCCCGTGGTGGACAACGGCAGACTGCTGGGCTGCATTGCCACGCGGCAATTTAAAAACCTGCCGCGGGAGGAGTGGCGGAGCGCCACCGTTGCGTCCCTTATGGAACACTGTTCCCCGGAGAACAGCATTGAGCCTGATGCAGACGCCATACGGGCGCTGGCAAAGATGAATCAGACCGGGGCCTCGCGGCTGATGGTGGTGCGCGGCGAACGTTTGCTCGGCATCATTTCATTGAAAGACCTGCTGCAGTTTCTGTCTTTAAAAATGGAACTGGAAGGTGCTGACCGATGAGTGTTAGCTGCTTTTTTCCTTGCGGTAGAGCAGCACTGCTTCTTCACCGACAATTGTGATGATTAGGGTGAGGAGATAGCGCAGCCCGAGTTCTTTGCCCACCGTCCAGGCAATCTGCCGGCCGTAATACCAGGGATTGGTTACATTATATGCTCCCCAGGCAAGTTTGCGCGCAGTATTGACAAACCGGTTCCCCAACACCTGGGTAATTTTGCTGTCCTTAATTCGCTTATACCCGCGGTGAAGATACAGAATTTCTGCCACCGTGCGGTCGCGCACTATGGTCAGGGGAACGCGGTTCAGATAACCCTCAACGCGCTCAACGACCCGCCGCACCAGATGCAACAAGCCGGCCACCGTTGCCTGATACAGGGGCTCATCCTTATCCGGAAAGTAAATGGATGCAATTTTTATCACCAGCTCCCGCGAAAGTTCAAACACAGACTCACCTGACAGCTCGGTCTGACTGCTAAAATTCATCCAGATTCTGTTCCGCTCTTCCTCAATGATTTTATACGCAGCGTCATCCTCCAGAGTCATTTCTTTAATTCTCTGAAAGGGCACCTTGTTAAGCGAATCCATCTCTTCCTCAAGGTCCTTGATCTTTTTCTTCTCCCGCCAAATCAGAAACAGCAGCAGACAGGAAATTATTGCAAACAGCCCAATGATAATAATATACTGATACTCAGCCATGCCGACTCCGTGTGATTCTTTGTATGATAAACGCAACGAGAAAGATACGGTTTATTTTCGCGGTGAACAAAATTGCCGCAATTATTTTTTTAAACAATATGGTAAATGAGTTAAGTTTGCAATATAAACTCGGGGCGTAAACCATATCATGCGTTTCATTATTGATGCCTATAATGTTATCAGAACTAATCCTGAGGGCAAGCTGATTGAAAGCCGGCAGGGAAATCTCCCGGCACGCGCATGGCTTATAGATTTATGCCGTGCTGCGGTCAGGAACGGGGAAAAATGGATCGTGGTCTTTGATGGCGACGGCACGGCTACGGCAGAGCAGGTTCACGGCGGCACCCTTGAAGTGCGCTACGCCACGCCGCAAACTGCAGACGAGGTTGTTCGCCAACTGGGGGAAGATGCAATAGCCCTGAAGATATCCGCGCGCATTGTTTCATCAGACGGCGAAGTGCGGGTTTCGGGATGCGAACACGTGGACAGCCAGTCATTTGTGGAATTTCTTAACCGGAGAAAAGTAAAAGGCGACCGGCCCAAGTCCCCCTCAAAGCAAGCCCTTTGTGAAAACATACTGAAAACCCTTGCAGAAAAAAGGCATATTCCTATGGACGCTATATCATACAAACTGAAAGATGAAGTAACTGAATGTATTTCCTATCTCTTCGCGCGAAATTTAGCGCCGCAAAAAATGGCGCGGGAAATTGAAAAATATTTAAGAGACCTCCTGCCGTTACAGCCAAACCCTGATCCCCAGAAAGAGGTCTTCCGGATAATAAAGAGCCGTATTGAATCCCTAAGCCGATAGCCCCTTTTTTCACCCTCTTCATAACATCTAACCCCTTTTTTCCCAATTAATATCCTCGCGGACATTTACTTTTATCAACAGCTGCAAGATTAAAAACAAAATACTTAAAATTAGTCTCATATAGGTTGCAAACTTCAACATAGCAATAATAAACAATTATTTAGCAATAATATAATATTATATAGCATTATGCCTTATTGACTTTTAACGATATTTATTGATATAATTTACTCCAATTAAATAACAAAAATTACTTAAATTAATATAAATTAACTCTTACAAGCTCATCCAGCACTTATGCGCAAAAATTTTTATCTTCCATCCAGCTTTTTCCCCGGGCGTTCCTGCCTGTTTAAAATACTCTGCACAATAATTCACGGTATCTTAATAATCAGTTCTACACCGGTTGGCGCATCCTGGGAATGGCTGAATCCCTTGCCTCAGGGGAATAATCTCTATGGTGTCTGGGTTAATACGTCAAGCGATGTTTTTGCGGTGGGCGCAGCAGGAACTATTCTGCATTATAACGGCAGCGAATGGACCAGTATGGCAAGCGGTACGTCGCTATCGTTATATGCGGTCTGGGGGACTTCGGGAGCCCATGTGATAGCCGTGGGGGACAAGGGAACTATCCTGCGCTATAACGGCAGCTCTTGGAGCAGCATGACCAGCGGCACAACCGCAGCTCTTAATGCCGTCTGGGGCAGCGCGCCTCATAACGTGCTTGCGGTAGGCGCTAATGGCGCCATCCTGCGCTACGACGGCAGCTCCTGGAGCGCCATGAACAGCGGGACCAACAAATCGCTGTATGGCGTATGGTGCAGCTCCGCTACCAGCGCATGTGCCGTGGGAGATGACGGCACTATTCTATATTACAACGGCAGCAAGTGGAACGGCATGAGCAGCGGCACGACAACCTGGCTCAATGCCGTCTGGGGCAGTTCTGACAGTAACATATTTGCGGTTGGCGCCTCCGGCACGATCCTGCGTTACAACGGCAGCTCCTGGAGCAGCATGACCAGCGGCACTTTTGAGTGGCTCAGCGGCGTGTGGGGCAAGTCTGACAGCGATGTGTTTGCAGTGGGCGATAACGGAGATATTTTGCATTACGACGGTCTTTCCTGGAGCACCATGGCCAGCCCCTCAAACGCCTGGCTAAATGCGGTCAATGGAAGCGCAGACGGCAATGTGTTTACGGTGGGGTTGTCCGGTGAAATCCTCGCCTTTGACGGCAGCACCTGGAGCAGCATGACCAGCGGCACGACAACCTGGCTCAATGCCGTCTGGGGCAGTTCGGGCAACGATGTGTTTGCGGTGGGCGATAGCGGCACCATCCTCCACTACGACGGCAGCTCTTGGAGCAAAATGATCAGCACTACGCTTAAACCTTTATACGCGGTCTGGGGCAGTGCAAACAACAACGTGTTTGCGGTAGGCGATTCAGGAATTATCCTGCGCTATAACGGCAGCACCTGGAGCAAAATGACCAGCGGCACCAGCAAATCGCTGTATGGCGTGTGGGGCAGTTCGGGCAACAACATATTCGCAGTGGGTAATGGCGGCACGATCCTGCGTTATGACGGCAGCACCTGGGTCAGCATGAGCAGCGGCACAACTATCTGGCTCACTGCCGTCTGGGGCAGTTCGGGCAGCGACGTGTTTGCGGTGGGCGACAGCGGTACCATCCTCCACTATGACGGCAGTGCCTGGAGCAGCATGATCAGCAACTCATTAGCATTGCTGAGTGGTATCTGGGGCAGTTCGGCCAGCGACGTGTTCGCAGTGGGCGATAGCGGCGCCATTCTGCACTATGATGGCAGTATCTGGAGCGCCATGGCAAGCGGCACCACCGCATGGCTTAAAGCAGCCTGGGGAGTTTCCGGCACTGATGTCTATGCCGTGGGAACCTCGGGCATTATTCTTCGCTTTGACGGCGGCACCTGGGTCAGCATGTCCTCACCCACAGCAAAGTCCCTTATGGGTATCTGGGGCATGGCTCAAGCAGATCTGTTTGCTGTGGGTGAAGGAGGCACCATTCTTCACACTATAGACAGCGGCGGCAGTAATACCACCACAGCCCCGTCAACCACTACCAGTATCGCAGATACCACCACCACAGAGCCAACCACGACGACCAGCATAGAATCCGGCCCATCAACAACAACGACCGAGCCGTCAACCACCTCCAGCAGCGTCGAACCATCCACTACGACAACAACCGCTATTTCCGGGGTGAGCATTGTCAATATTACGCAGGACTGGTCAGGGGCAAGTGATGTAACCCTCACCTGGGAAAGCAGCGTGGGGCAGAGCTATTCCATCTTGCTGAAAGATGAATTCAGCGGCTCATTCATCGCCGTGGATACGGTTGCCGGAAATCAGGGCACCACCTCCTGGACTGATAATGGCGTTTGGCCTGGCGGAACGCACCCTTCAACCGTTTCGCAGCGTTACTACAAAGTTTCCGCAAGCGGCATAGAGTCGCACAACACGGTCGGCATCTACCGCATCACCGTGCAGGAAGGCATGAATCTCATATCCCTACCGCTCATACCGTTCCGATCAGACCTGGTGAATGTGATAGGAAGCCAATTGACGGGCGCGCCAAATGAAGGGGACGCCGACCGCCTCTGGGTATGGAATGGAAACAATTACGAATTTGCCTGGCTGGTGGAAGGCGTGGGACCACCCTATGACGGAACGTGGTACACCGGTAATGCCGAAACCGCGGTTACACTGGGCGCCGACCGCGGCGCATGGGTGCAGGTGCGGCCAGGACACGGGACGCAAACGGTCTATATCGCAGGTGAAGTTGCCGCAGCAGCACGTATTATTCCGCTGGCAACCGGCATGAATCTGGTGGGAAGCAGTTACCCAGTTGCGGTGCCGCTGGGCGACCAACAGAGCGATGACAGCAATCTGTGGGAAAGCGGGGCAACCGGTGCAGATAATGAAGGAGATGCAGACCGGGTGTGGAGCTGGAACGGATCACATTATCAGTTCCACTGGCTGGTGGACCACGTCAATGCAACGCTTAACGGAACGTGGTATTCGGGAAACAGCCCCAGCCCGCTCGCTCTTGAACCGGGGAAAGGATACTGGGTGCAAATCCGCGCCAATCATGCGGGTTTTACCTGGACCTATCCCAAACCATATTGATTGTTAATGGGTGCTCTGTATGAGCCAGCACTGGGGAAATTCTATCCAAACATCACAAACAAGGGGCATTTAAATGCAAAAGAGCAACCATGTGTCCTCTCATAGTATTTTTGCAGTCCTGATAGCCCTGCTGATTGGTTTGTTGCAACCTGCAGCCGCTGTCGCAGGTGTCATCGGGGTGCGCTCAAGCACTGGCATAAAAAATAGTGACGGCAATTATTTGGTGGGCGATGGATTTCTCAATGCAGGACCAGATTGTCTGGTGCAGTGCATTTATGCGGGCGCAGACGGGGTCATTAATCCGCCGAATCCACTTGACGGCAGCCCGACCGGTGACGACCAGGCGCTGGAGATGGAAGAAATTGCCGGCCGTTATTATACTGTGATTGGAGAAGGGTATCCGTTTTCACCTGACACCGGAAAATTCGCCGAGGATTTCAGGCATGCTTTAAATGCCGGCAGTAAAATTTATTGCCGCGCATGGAACAGTTATGATTTTGCATCAGCAACCTGCTATGGGGATTCGCCATTATATCCAATAGCAAATGTGGTGGGGGAATACCATGATTTCGGCACCTGGCTAACCGATACCTGCACGCCGTCTTCCAGCACGACAACCGTTGAGTCAACCACCACATCGGTAGAAAACACCACAACGGTTGAATCAACCACCACTACTACGGAACCTATTACCACTTCAATAGTTTCAACTTCGACAACTTCTGAAGCGAGCACTACCTCCATTGAGCCGACCACGTCAACGATAGAATTGACCACTACAACGACTGCCGAAAGCACCACAACGGTTGACCTCGCAACCACAACCGTGGAAATGACAACCAGTTCCGTAGAATCTACCACGACATCAATAATGCCGACAACCACCACGACAGAAGAGAACACCACGACCGTGCAGCCGACCATCACGACCAGCACCCCGGAAATTACCACTACCAGTGATCCATCAACCAGCTCTGTGGAGCCTTCTACAACTTCTGTGGCATACACGACCACGTTCTTGCCGGTTACTACGACAATACGGCCGCCCACTACCTCAATCGGCCCGATCATTACCACTTCTCTACCTAAGACAACAACCTCTATCGGACCGGTTACAACCACAACGTCGTCCCAAAAAACTTCAACTTCTTCCGCGGTTGCGAGCAGCACCACAACGACCGCAGAACCGTTTACGGTACGTTTCACAGCCGATGTCCGGACTGCGCGCATATTCCGTCCCGTGCAGTTCAGCAGCACCAGCAATGGCATTGTCCGCGAATATCGGTGGCGCTTTGGCGATGGCGCAGAAAGCAACGAGGCGCATCCGCAGCATATCTATAAAAAGAAAGGCATTTATGATGTAACGTTAACGGTAACCGGAGATGACGGCTCCACGGCAACAGAAAAAAAAGAAAAGTATATAACCGTCCACGGATTCTGCCCACTTACCACATCGCTAAACAACGAGAGTCACATAGAGGTGTTATATAAAGTAAGAGACCGGCTGCTCCCCAGCCTGCCCGGAATGATGCTGATATCGCTTTACTATCGCAATGCCGTTGAGCTGACGCGGCTGCTGGAAAACAATCCGTATCTGCAGAATCGGCTCAGGGAGATGGTAACAAATAACATCGGGATTGCAGAGCAGTGGGTTGCAGGTAAACCTGCAGTGATCTCGGCAGAACAGGTTGAAGAGATTGTGCAGTTTCTGGAAGCGGTAAGCGCATCGAGCAGCGTGCGGCTGCGCAACGATATTGATATGTTCATAGCGGGGCTGAACGACGGGTATTTACTCCAGGAATTTTATATTCAGGTGGAGTAGATACCGCTCATGAGCGCGCGTTAGATTCCTCTGTCGCCACCGCTCCTCAGAATGACACCATGGTGGGAATTCTTCGCTTCGTTCAGAATGAGACTTTTTCACCAGCCGGTTAGAAGCACAAATGCCAGAAAAGAAAGGCAGGGTCAATAATGGCCCTGCCTTTATCATTTGAATTTCGTTTACCAGTCCATGCCGATTTAGAACCTCTTGCAGCGGGTTGAATAGGCACGAAATGAAATATCAATCACAACTGCCGAAATGCCCCTTCGCTGTGCATGGGGATCACTGGTGCACCTTTATTCCGAACGTGCTAAAGATTGTCTTATTCTGCATATCGCGTTTGAGCCTGCTGAGGTCCTCCTTGAGGGCAGGACTTGCCTGATTCTTCAGAGCGTCTATCAACGCAACAGTTTCTTGTATGGTGCCTTTTGATATTACGGTCTTTCGCTTTGTAAGAAAAGCTTCTGCAACCGGCATAATTTTCCGGATAAGGCTTTGTGCCCTGTTTTTCATTCCCTGATCAGCAGCAAGAATGGCACTCAGTTCAGAAGCATTTTTATAATACAGCCCGACATAATAACCCCCCAATCCATTCTTTCCGGCCAGACGGTTTCTCACCCCGCGTAATTTTGTTAAATCTTTGCTGTTTTGCCCAAGAACGGTTTCGGCAGGGCAAATCGAAGGTATCGTCGTAGTTGTCGTGGGGGTTTTTGATAACTCTACCGATGAGCAAAAAACATAATCCAATACGATTCCAGGATCATTGGTAGTGAGTTCAATAGCGTATGTTCCTGCTCCTAAATACCTATTCATAGTGGCAATAAATGGATACGAATCATCGCATTTGGAGGCAGTCAGTGCTGCTTCAGCGGGAGTGTTTCCTTCGTACAGATAAAGACATAGCCCTTCCTGTTCAGACGTGGCGTCTAAAACAATGATCGTCGGATTGATTAAGGTAAAATAGAAACGATCAGCATAGTGTGCATCTTCATAATGAACACTTGCCCAGTCAGACTTTCTCAGGCCGCCTTCATAAGCGTAGGAAGAACATTCAGCCTGAGTTAATGGCACTGATGAAATGATACTGTAATCTGTTGCTACTTTGCGGTCCTCGGTTGTCAGCTCAATAGTATAGGTTCCCGCTCCCAAATACTTGTTAATCTTGGCAATGTATGGATATGCGTCTTTGCAGTTTGAGGTTATTAATTCGGCATTAGAGGGGTCACTCCCGTTATAAAGATACAAGCACAAGCCATCCTGCTCAGATGCAGCATCAACAACAAGAACCGTGGGACTGGTTAATGTAATCGTATAGAGGTCGGTATAGTGCGCCTCAGCATAATGGACGCTGAGACAATCAGGTTCCTGAAGTGTTCCCGGATAGGTATATACCGTGCTTTCAACCTGACTCAATTCCACCGACGAACGAAACGTATATTCCAATGAGATCTTTGGATCGTCGGTGGTGAGTTCAATAGAGTAGGTCCCCGCGCCTAAAAATTTGTTCACCTTTGCTACAAAAGGATAGGTGTCGTCACAGCTTGAGGCGATGAGCTCCGCACCGGACGGCTTGCTCCAGTCATACACATAGAGGCAGACACCCTCCTGTTCGGACGTGGCGTCTAAAACAATGTTGGTGGGGGTAGTGAGAGTAAACGTATAGAGGTCGGTATAGTGCGCATCATCATAATGGACGCTGGGCCAATCGGACTCTTCAAGATTACCCTGATACGTGTAGGAAGAACAACCAACAGGGCTTAACTCAATTGATGAGCGAAACACATAATCCAATGAGATTTTGGGATCATCGGTGGTAAGTTCAATGGTGTAGGTCCCGGCGCCCAGAAATTTGTTCGTCTTGGCTATAAACGGATACGTATCTTTACAATCAGAACCAATAAGCTCTGCACCGGACGGCTTGCTCCAGTCATACATATACAGGCACACGCCATCCTGTTCAGAGGTTGCATCTAAAACGACGTTGGTCGGGCTGGTCAAGGTAAAAGTATACAGATCGGTATAGTGTGCATCGGTGTATTGAATACTCAAACAATCAGCATCTTGAAGTTTTCCCGGGTAGGTGTAGGATGCACATTCAACCTGGCTAAGCGGCACTGACGAGACAAATACATAATCTGGGGAAACCTTTGGATCATCAGTGGTGAGTTCTATGGAATACGTGCCTGCCCCTAAAAACTTGTTTATCTTGGCAATAAAGGGATAGTTGTCATTACAGTTTGAGGCAATTAATTCTGATCCTGACGGCTTGCTCCAGTCATACACATACAGGCACAGGCCTTCCTGTTCTGATGCAGCGTCTAAAACAACAACCGTGGGAGTCGTCAAGGTGAAAGTGTAGAGATCGGTATAGTGTGCATCGGAGTAGCGGATACCCAGACAATCAGACTCTTCAAGTTTTCCCGGATAAGAATAGGAAGTGCACGCAACCTGAGTCAGTTCTACCGGGGCGTCAAGAATATACGACAATGACACCTTGCGGTCATTGGTGGTGAGTTCAACAGAATAGGTTCCCGCGCCTAAGGGTATGGTATCTCTCAGTGGTATCCGTGGCGCAAAAGGATATACATCATCACAGGTATTGTAAATTAACTCAGCACCCGACGGGTTGCTCAGGTCATACAAATACAGGCACATGCCCTCCTGTTCAGACGTAGCGCTTAAATAAATATTCGCAGGAGCAGTCAGGGTGAATGTAAAAAGATCTGTATAATGCGCGTCAGCGTAGCGGATACTGAGGCAATCAGGCTCTTCAAGGGTGCCATTTATAGTGTTACTCTGGGCAGGGATAATGAATAAAGATAGGCTCAGAATAATAAATAGAACGGAAAACTGAATGAGTTGTAATATTTTTTTCAATGCTTTTTTCATGGTTTCCTCCTCGGTAGTTTAAAATTTTTTCTTCGTTTATTAAATAAAACTTAAAATTATATAATCTAATTGTTAAACAGAAGTCAATTGAAATGTTGGCAACAATAGATGAAAATAGTATAAAATTTAATAAGGATAATGAGTAACAATTCGCTACTCCACAGGGATTCACATTTTCAAACACTTTAAGGTGTGATTTTATTGATCACTTTGTTTTAACTCTTTCTCAATATCTTCCACCAGGTGCGCGCCAAGCCGGAACGCTTCCTCAAGACGTTCAGCAAACCGTTCTTCGGTTATATTTTCTATGCCGCCCACATACATTTCGTGCGAGGTATCAACCTGCTCAAGCATCAGGCTTGATTCAATCGCCTCGAAGCAGGGATCAGCCATAACTTCCTTGTATTCATCTGCTGCAGCGCCGGTAACAATAAACGCCGCCTTCCGCTTGAAGTTTGCCGGGCAGCGCGACTCCGGCAGCTTGCCATAGGCATCGGGGGCTTTGTAGGTGAGCATGATTTTTCGCTCAAGAAACGTTTTCATAAGCGCGGTAACCGTTCCATCATATACCGGCGATGCGAAGATGTAGCCATCAGCCTTCACATAGTCTTCCAGTATGGAGGCAACATCATCTTTAATGGGGCATTTGCCTATGGTCAGTTCCGGGTTGTTTCGATAACAGGTATTGCAGCCCAGGCAGTATTTGATATTCAGTTTGATTAAATCAAAGCGTTTGGTGGCGGCACCTTTGCTTTCAGCCCCTTCCAGAGCTCTCTTTAACAGTTTTGCGCAGTGCCCGTTAACCTTCGGACTTCCCAAAAACCCAAGTATCAGCATATCGCAGCTCCTCTTATAAGCAATTCTAACCTCCGTAAAAAAATAAACAACGCTGTGCACAGTCCGCTGCGTGTGCAATCCGTTTATTTCCGGCTATTTCCTTAAACAATTGTATACAAAAAAGGGCTCGTTGTCACTCTCCGAGCCCTGATTTTTACACCATATTGCATTGTTGTGATAAATTCCCCTGTTTCTTACCCCATCGACTCAAAAATTAAAATATACAGAAAATGGGATATAGGACCACCGCAATAAGCGCAATGATAAAGTTTATATTCGCCAGGACTAAACTTATCAGCACAAGGTTGGGCGCCAGCCCGATGACATTCAGCGCCCCAACCGCAAATAGAAAATACAGGCCCAAGGCAAGGCATGCCGTCGCCACGCTTACCAGATCGCTGCAGATGCTGTCCGATGCCAGCAATTCCAGTTTCTCATCCGTGCTGATGTCAAGTTTTGCAATGTCAACAATGTTTTTTACGGTTTCCGAAACACGCTGCGGCAGCAAGCCTGAATTGTTTAGAAGATAGTTAAGGTAAAATTCATTTTCCGGTTTTTTTATCTCCTCAAAAGCTGCATCAAGATATGAGAGATACTGCTCCTTGATCGCGGCACGCTGGTCTTGTGTCAGAGCCGTTTCGCCGTTATTAAACGCCTTTAAAGTTTCGTTGGTCTTCTGCACTTCAAGAATTTTGGCGATAGCGTTGCCGACGGGTGTTTGCGGTGTTTTGGCTAATGCCGTTGTTCCCACTGCCGCAAGCAAAAACATGACTGCTAATAGCAATGAAAAATATTTCTTATTCATTTAAACGCCTCCTCTCGTATGGTTTTAATGCCGTTAATAATCTGCCTGTTTAATTAATGTTGGCCGGATGTCGCGTTTTACTGGGTTGCAGAACACCCCAGCACATCGGTAACAAATGCGATAAGATTTTCAAATACGCATATCGTATCGCCTTGCTCACATCCCTGAATTGCCTGAATCAAATCAAGAATTGCCTGAAAAATGCAGAGGAAGCCCGAAGGATCGCCCTCCTGTTGCGCCTTAAGTATCAATGTTCCGTTTTTTGAAATCGTTGCCAGTGTATCTTCACCATTGACTGAAAACAACAGGGTGTTTTTCTCGGCTGCTGTCTCATTGATTGCCACAATGAGCGGCGCCCGTCCGGGTACTGAAATGACCATGCCCTTGTAAATGCCATCTGCGCGCTCAAAGACAACCACATCAAAATCTATATGCGCTCTCTTTAAAACATACTTTATCAGCGCATAATTGTTGATACTCTTGCCTGCAGCCGCTGCATCAGCAAGCGAAATGCCGCAGATGATACACACCATGAGTCCTATTACTGCAATTCGTTTTTTCATACGTGCCCTCCTTAAAAACAGTTTTTAAAAATAGATAAATGCCTAACCTATTGAATGACCTGTCGGTTGCAGCATTACGCGTGTTAACCGGGTGTCCCCTTGTCATTCTGAACGTCGCGAAGAATCTCAACACCTTTGCCATAGATTCTTCAGCCGCTACCGCTCACACTGTGTTACACGGCGAACTGTGCGGCTTCGTCTCGTTTAATGTATCCGTATCTTTGAGCCAACTTTCAGGACTGATTCCTCATATAAGCCGTTCAGTTTTCTCAAGGTATTAACATCAACATTATATTTTCTGGATAGCGACATCAGGGTATCGCCCTGCGCAACACTATGATATTGAGGCGCCCGCGCCTTCGGCGCTGCTGCTTTAGCAATTTGTTTAATGTTCTCTTTTTTTGCCGGCGCGGGTTTTCTTACTATCTTGGGGGCCGGCGGCTTTACCGTCTTCTTCGTATCCGGCTCTACTGCCACGGGCTTTTCACCTTCCTGTTTCTCAGTCGGTTTAACCTCTTGAGCCGGTGTTTTTTCCGCTGTAACATTTTTTTCTGGCGCAGATGGGGCGATTTCCGTTGCTGCTGTCTCTTTTTTCTCTGTTTCAGATTCTGTTCCGGTTGCTTCTTTTTTCTGCTCAGTTTCTGGCTGGGGGGGAGTGTCCATCACCGGCGCTATCTGCGCAGTCGGTTCCGGCGCACCTTCTGCCTTTGTTTCCGGCGCTGGCGCAGAAAGTATATTTGACGAAGAGCCGGTTTCGGCAACGGGCTCGCTGCCTGCGGGCGCATCAGCCTGAAGCGTATTTGCAGCAGCCTTTAATTCCTCTCCAGATGGCGCGTTCGCACCTGCCTGCCCAGCCTCTGGCAACGGCGCCGGTTTCTGCATTGCCGCAGGTCCCTCAGACACTTGGTTTGTAACTTCCGGCGCACCTGTTTCGCTCTTCGCTGTTTCCTGCTTCTCTTCTGGTTTGGCTGCAGCAGCACCAGGTTCGGTCAGCGTTTCTGCTGCGGGCTGCACAGCAGGAACAGCATCCTGAGGTGCAGGAGCTGCCTTTGCTGCCGTCGCCTGTTCTCCTGGTTGAGCCGGTTCAGCGGGTTTATCAGCGGGAGAGCTTTTGGATTCTTGCTGCACAGAACCCTGCGCCGGCTGCGCCTGTTCGGTTATAGGCGCCGGTTGCGGCGCGTCACTATGAGCCGGTGCTGCTTCACCGGCTGCACTGGGCGTATTAGCGTCTGCCGCCTGCACGGCAGGGGAAGCAGTTTCCGGAGGCTTTTCTGCTGTTTCTTGCTTTATCACAGCCTCGCCGGGAACTTCCTGCGCTGGTGCGGGCGCTGCCGCGTGCGTATTCTCCGGTGCGGGTGCTTCGGTTTTAACTGCGGCGACCAATTCGCTGCCGGTTGCGATTTTATCCGCTGCCGGGGAAGGTGCCGGCGGCCCTTCTGCTGCTGGTTGAACTGGAGGCGGTGAAACCGGAATCGGCGGCTCTTGTACCGCTTGCGCCGGAGTAGCGTCCGCTGCAGATGGTTTGGTCTCCGCCTTTTCTGCCGCCGGGGCGGCAGTTGCAATCCGGGCAGGTTGCTGGTTCTTTTCCGTACTGACGGCCACCGGTGCATGAGCGCGCGGTTGCACATCAGACTTTGATTTCAGAACAGGTTTTTTTAGGGGTTCAGTCTTTTTAGCGGTTACGGCGGACGCAACTTTTTTTACTGGAGGAGAAACTTCAGGTTTAAGAGTTACCCGCGTTTTTTCCTGCATCGCTGGTTTCTCTGTCTTATCCTCAGCAATACTTTGCACTTTAACCTTGGGCGGTTCCTTGATAACCGTCACCGGCTCCGGTGTCTGCTGTTTTGGCGGCGGCAATTCCTCAAGGTTAAAATCTTCGGCTTTGACGATCTCAGCCTGCGGCTTATCGGTCAAAAAGTCTAATTTTGAAGACCCGCTGGCACCGGTTCTGGATTTTTTTA
Source organism: uncultured Thermodesulfobacteriota bacterium (assembly GCA_964594075.1). Taxonomy (GTDB): domain Bacteria; phylum Desulfobacterota; class WTBG01; order CAIYCZ01; family CAIYCZ01; genus CAZQKW01. The sequence goes on from CAZQKW010000004.1 coordinate 68,358, forward strand.
AGTTTTCGTTTGCTATAGTGTAAAAAGAGGGCTTCAGTTTTATTGCTTTTTCAAACGCCTGGTTCGCCCTCTCATAATCGCCTTTCATCAACAGCACACATCCCAGGTTATTATAGGCAGTTGCCTCGTCGCTCACTTTCTTAAAAGTCTCCAGCGCTTCCTGATACCTGCCGGACAGTCCCAACGCAAGTCCCATGTTATTGTAAACCTTGTTCGGCACCGATCGGAAACCCATCGCCGTGTCAAACGCTTTTATGGCGCTGTCATAATTGCCGGAAAATAAATATGACAGCCCGAGATTGTTATACAGCAGCGCATTGTCCTGCTTGAGTGCGATTGCCTTCTGATAGGCGGCTATTGCCCGCGGGTAGTCCTTGCGCTTATCGTAAATAATCCCCAGACAGTTATGGCTCTTCCACAGGTTCTGATTCAGCTCCAGGGCTTTAATGAAATACCGCTCTGCCTCAGCAATCTTTTGCTGCTGAAAGAGCGCCAGCCCCATGCCTTCGTGTGCCAGGGCGTTTTGCGGCTCTTTTCTCATGACCTCCTGAAACTCCAGCATCGCATCGCTGAACATTTTGTTTAACAAAAACAGCAGGCCAATTTTATATCTGATTCGCAGGTTTTCCGGTTCAAGCCGCACTGATTTATCATACTGGAGAAACGCCTGTTGCAGGTTGCCGCTGTTGAAATAGTCGTCCCCTGACCGCTCATACTCGGCAGCCGTCATTTCAGGGGGTTCTTTGAGGGGAACATCTCGTTGTGCGGGATTGGTGGCTTGGCGGGGCAAATTTTTTACCGGATATTTGTTGGCAAAGGGGTCTTTCAGGGTGTCCTTCCCGGCAATGGTGCTATTCTGCGAACAGCCGGATAAAAAAAAGATGCTAACCGCAAGAGCTAAGAAAGTTAGCAAGACCCCCTTTGATAGCACCATATAATGTTCCTGAAGTTGTCAAGCGTTTTGCGAAAAATTATGGTTTTATAAGTGTATGAAATATGCGAATGGCTGCCGGCCCCATTAATATAACAAAGAGCGCAGGGAAAATGCAAAAAATAAGCGGCACCATTAACTTGACCGGCAGTTTTGCAGCAATTTCTTCAGCTTTCATATACCTCTTAGTCCTGAAGGTGTCAGAATAAGTGCGCAACGCCTGCGCTATGCTGGTGCCGAATTTATCAGTCTGTATGAGCAAGGTGGCAAAATTTTTAATGTCCTCTATGTCAATACGCAGACCTAAATTGCGTAGCGCATCCGGCCGCGATTTTCCCGCTCGCAATTCTAAATTATACAGTTTAAGCTCATCGCTCAACGGCGGACTCGTCAATTTTATTTCATCCGCTACCCGGTTCATCGCCGCATCCAGCCCCATGCCCGCTTCAACGCAGACCACCAAAATATCCAGCGCATCAGGTATTCCCCGTGATATTTTTTCTTTTCGGATGTTGGTTTTTATCTGCAACAAAAGATCAGGCAAATAAAATCCGGCAACCGCAAGAACGACGCAGATTATCATCGTAATATTTGGTTGAACAATTTTAAAAACAGTTACCCGAAGAAGAAAAAATACTACCGGCAATAATAAGGAAAGGAAAAACTTTGCCCCCCAATAAACGGAAATCAAATCTTCATTATTTAATCCTGCCCGTAAAAAATTAAGTTTTATTCGCGAATAATCTTCAGACCTTTCATTAACAAATAATTTACCCAGCGGTTTCAGCCAGGCCGCAAATGAAAGGAAGGACATATCCTTTCTGCTTCGCACACTCTCTTTTAAATCTTCAAACGTTCCTACATATTCCTCAAATTGTACTTTTTTAATTAACTTTTTCTTAGCCTGAACAAAATTTAAATACTGCAGGGTGCCAAAAATAATTAAAAAGATGAAAATAAATGTTATGGCTGAAATAATAAGCAGCATGACCGTATTGTTTTAACTTGTTTAAATTCTTATTGAAACCATGCGGTTCATTATATAAATACCCACCGCTATTAACACCAGTGCCCCGACGATCATTTTTTTGCCGATGGGATCTTGTATGAGAGAATTTACATAATCAGGGTTTAAGATCCGAATGACGAAAAAGATCAAAAATGGAAGAACCGTTAGTATAATAGCAGATATTTTTCCTTCCGCAGATAAAACCCGCAGTTTGTCATTAAATTTAAATCTTTCGCGAATAATATGCGCTATATTGTCAATAATCTCGGCAAGATTCCCGCCGGTCTCACGCTGAAGAATGACCGAAACTACAAAAAATTTAACTTCAGCGCAGTCAACACGATAAGCAAGATTTCTCAATGCATCAGCAACCGGGACGCCAAAATTGATTTCATCCAGCACTTGGGCAAATTCGGGGCCAAGCGGTTCGCCAAAATTATCAACCACCACCTTCATGCCGCTGGTGAACGCATGCCCCGCACGCAGCGATCGGGCAATCAGCTCAAGCGCCTCCGGCAATTGTTTTTCAAACTCCTGCAATCGGTTTCTTTTTTTAAGGGAAAGATACAAAAAAGGAATTATGGCAAACAAAAAAGCTGTAATATAGGATATTCCCAATACTCTGACCGGCAAAATGACACTGCCCATTAAAAAGCCAACCTGCATTAACAACAACGAGAGCAAGATAAACACACCGACTGGATACTGCGCATTCGCTTGCTGGATTAATCTATCAAGCCGTTCAATACCGGGAATTTTAAAAAAAATTTTATTTAAGAACGGAACATTGCTAAGAAGTCTTTTGCGTAAGATATCCGGCGTATCAATGGAATACTGGGAGAAAGAGAATTTTTTCAGGCGATTCTGAATTTGTCTGCTCTTAAGCCCACTAATAGACCTGATGCCATATAACACCAGCTCAATAAAAATGATGGTTATTATTGCAAAGAAAATAATTAATCTAAACGGAAGATCCATAAATTTCCTTAATATGAGACGACACCCTATACTTCCAGCACCGTAGTCGGCTCAAACATTTCCCTGGGCAGCGTTATGCCGAATGCCTTGAATTTCTCTATGAATTTTGGCCGCACCCCGTGAAATACGAATTTTCCGCGCACCCTGCCTTCCGAATCAATGGTCGTCCGCTGGAATGAATAAATTTCCTGCATGGTTATAATGTCGCCCTCCATGCCGGTGATTTCCTGAAAGCTAATCAGTTTTCGGGTCCCGTCCTGCAAACGGGCAATGTGGATAATAACATTGAGCGCTGAACTGATGTAGCGGCGCAGGTGGTCAATGGGAATGTCAACATTCGCCATGGCAACCATGGATTCAATGCGCATTAAGGCGTCCCGCGGCGAATTGGCGTGAATGGTGGTCAACGAGCCTTCGTGGCCGGTGTTCATTGCCTGCAGCATATCAAATGCTTCCCTGCCTCTGACCTCGCCGACAATAATGCGATCGGGCCGCATGCGCAGGCTGTTGCGCACCAGATCCCGCTGAGTCACTTCACCCTTGCCTTCAATATTAGGCGGCCTGGTTTCCAGCCGCACCACGTGTTCCTGTTTTAATTGCAGTTCTGATGCATCTTCTATGGTGATAATCCGCTCGTCATGGGGAATAAAACGCGATAGAACATTCAGCGTGGTGGTCTTGCCACTGCCGGTGCCACCGGAAATCACAATATTCAATTTTGCTTTGACAATGGCCTTAAGTATCTCGCCAATTTCCGGCGTCAAAGTCTGAAGATTAATAAGGTCTTCAAGTTCCAGCGGGTCCCGGGCAAAGCGCCTGATGGACAAAATGGGACCGTCAATCGCCAGCGGCGGTATGATGGCATTAACGCGTGAACCGTCCGGCAAGCGCGCGTCAACCATCGGCGATGATTCATCAATACGGCGCCCCACCTGAGAGACAATTTTATCAATAATCCTCATTAAATGTGCGTCGTCTTTAAACCGTGCGTCGGTGCTTTCCAGCTTGCCAAACCGCTCCACATAGATGTTTTTGTAGGTATTGACCAGAATGTCTGATACCGTCGGGTCCTGCATGAACGGCTCCAGAGGACCATACCCCATCACTTCGTCCTGAATTTCAGTAACCAGCAATTCACGCTCAAGTGAATTGAGGGGATAGCTGCTGCGGTCTTCATTAAGGATGCGTTCTACCAGCGCCCGAATTTGAGATTTGAGCATATCCGCTTCAAGAGTCTCGATTACCGTGAGGTCTATGATATCCAACAGACGGTCATGTATCTGAGTCTTAAGCTCAAAATACTCCTCAGGTATTTCTCGGCGCGCTGCACGCTTGTCTCTCGCTGCTACCTGTGCGTATGGTTGCATAAAAACTCCTATGCTATTATGTATGTATAATGTTATGTTGCCGCTTCCCTGCTGTTGAACCACCTGAACAGCTTACTCCGCGATTCTTTCTCAGTTTCCTTTTTTCCTATGATGTTTTCAGCAAGGTCTTTAAGGTTTTTGGCAATGGGCGAATTAGAGGCAACGCTTGACAGCGGAAGCCCTTGGTTAATAGCGTTCATGGTTGCCCGGTAGTCATTGGGTATCGTCCAGTAGATATCTTTCTTTATGCCTTCTGCTGCATCTTTCAAAGTAAGATCAGACTGTTTGATATACCGATTGATGATAACCCGAATCCGTTCCGGTTGTGGATAGCCTATCTCTTTTAAGGAGGAGAGAAGTTTTGAGGTGTTTGACAGGCACGGCAGGCTTAACACCGAAATAATAAAAATCAGATCAGACATTTCAAATGCCTTTACCGTGGTGTCGTCTATGGAGGTGCCGGCGTCAATCACTATGAAGTCAAACATTCTCTTTAACAGCGAAAGAATGCGTTCCATTATCTTGGGCGTGGTTTTTTCCCCTTCCTTCCAATAACTTTCGGAAGGCAACACATAGACCCCGGTGTGATGTTTGGACAGGATGTCCATCAAAAAGGTGGGGTCAAGGCGGTTTATATGTTTGGTAATTTCGCTCAGGTTATATTTAGGCTTGATTTCCAGAAACAGCGGAATTTCGCCATATAGCCGGTTCATGTCCACCAGCACCACCGAGTTTCTGCGTTTCTCCTCGGCAAGTTCCACTGCCAGATTTACCGCAAGCGTGGTGGTTCCCACGCCCCCTTTGCTGCCCAGCAAGGTCAGTATTCTGCCGAATTTGACCACATCCTTGGGTTTGGCATCTTCCGCCTTCTTTTTAAATGCATCAAATGCCTGTTTTATCTGGCTGGGGTCAATCGGCTGCGCCAGAAATTCCTTTGCGCCGATTTTTATGGCGCGCATGAGAATTTCCGGGGCAGGGTTCTTTGCTGTTAGGAATACATCCCCCACCAGGTTCACGTTTTTCAGGGATTCTATAAGCTGAAAATCGTTCTCCACCTGGTCACCCAGTTCATAAATCAGCAGGTCCGCTCTTCGCGTGTCATCAGGTCTGAGAATGGCAACGCCCTGAAATGAGGTAATAACTGCCTCCAGCTCGTTTCTGACCGACGAATTCTTGATTTCAAATTTGACTAAAATATCATTCATGGTATCTCTGCTTAATGAATTAATTTACCAGAACGGGAATTTTTGCCAGAACGCCAAAGTTATCTCCTCCCGTATTTCCGGTCGGCTCATGCGGCGTGCAATCAGGCAAAAAGTAAATGGTCTTTTTTTCGCATTCTACCGGACAGCCGGGGGCCGCATTCTGAATGTGAAAATGCGAAAAAAAACTTGCCCAGCTTGCTGCAGCATCCTCGGGGTTTGGCGATGTCCATGCGCCATAGTTACCGACTCCGGCCATAGTTACGGGATAATTGGGATCCCTGGGATTATTATTGGGCCGTGTGCAATCATTCTTATTATCTCGGTGCACCCACAGAACGTTAACTTCAACGACACCAATAATCGGTGCACAATGATCAACGGGGCCTGGATAAGCGTCGCAGCGGATAACGGGCAATTTAATTGGCCATGGTCTAGTGCCAAACTCGCTATGCTGCAGCCAGCATTCGCGAAAATCTTGGAAAACGTTATCCGTCATGCCATTGATACCACCCATATCCTTACCCAAAAATAGTGTTTGGGGGTTCCCGTCTCCGCAAACAAGTGGCCTAACAGTTGGTGGGGTCGCCGTTTCGCACGGCTGGGTAAAATTGGTCCACGCGCCGGTATTGCTGTCGCATGCATTATTGTTACTGTTTATCATTCTGCCCATATTACAGGTATATTTATCATCCTGCGTAATTGCCTCTTTGCAAAGCGAAATGGGCTGATCCACCCCAAACGGTTCTATGGTGCCGGCAAAACCAATATAGGCGATTGCCTTTGCCTGCATCTGCTGGCTTTCCTTGCCAAATATTCTGGCAAAATATAACGTTGCCGGTATACTCGCCCTCTGGGTGTAAACCCTTACCGCGTTAATAAATGCTGGGTTTGCGTCAAGCTCAGCAAAACTGACATCCCACAGTGCCGTCTGCTCGAGCGCATTGTTTGGCGTGAATGTTTTTGTTGCAAAGCTCCAGTGGCCCCGCTCAACTGATGCTACTTCAACATCTTCTTTTTCACTTTTGTTATCTATTGCCGCATTCCGCGCTATTTCATTTGCACCGGGGTTTATGCTTCCGTCCTCATTAAAAAGTTTTAAAGCGCCTGCCAATGCCCCCGCATCAGCTGCGTTCTGCAACTCATTACGCACCACATAAAGATGACCTATATCCACCGCAAGAGCGGTAAACCCGACAAAAATCACCAGGCACAATGCAACCAATGCAGCAACCGCTCCCCTCTCATCAGTTACGATGTGCTTAAATTGTTTCATTTACATCACCTCGTTTCTAAACTTGAACGGTTTTTATTATTCTTCCGGCTGACATTCTGTTCTCATTTGTGTTACCGCAGAAAGTGTTATGGGCCCTGACAAAGAACCGCCAAAGAATGCTCCCAGAATATTTGGCAGCAGAAGAAAATTATAATCAAATGTCACGGTCACTCTTCTATAATACTGACCATCTGCAGTTGGCACCATACCCGTAGTGGTAACCGACGGAGTTTTGGAGCCGGAAAAGTTAATTAAATAATTTGCGCAGTAGCTGCGCACTACTGTTTCGACATCCGATGGGGAAATCATACGACAAGTACCCACTCCCGCTACACCATTAGGGGGATGGGTATATAGTATCGCTGTTCTGGCGCCTTCACGGCTGGCATTGGTAATGACCGCTTTGTTATAAAACAGTATCCCAAACTCAATAATGCCGAAAATAAAAAGCAACAACAGCGGCAGCACAATCGCAAACTCAACCGCTGATGCGCCCTTCTGGCATTTTAAACCTGTCTTATCTTTCACGTCATACCTCACGTATTCAAAATTATTGTTATTGCTGGCCATAGATGCCAAATCCCAATGTCCCCATGCGTTGAGCGCCGCTCGTCTGGCCTGCTTTTCCCGTAAAGCTTTTCACATATTGCCCCAACGCCGCTTCTGCAGCCTGACCGTGAAGCCCTTTGACCGGCTCAAGATTTTTGGAAGCATCGGGGTTGAATGTCTGCCCCTGTTTTTGTGCATAGTATGCAGTGCCCCAGTTATCCGCCACCTTTGACGGGGTTGCACACGCGCCGCACACCAATGCTGCTATGGTTAACAAAATCACCGACAAAACAATGCGTGATGTATTCATGGCTGCCACTCCTTATATTTTTATTATTATATTTATTATTGAGGTAATTGCAAAAGTATTCAAAAATGGGATTACAGAGTTTCGCTCGCAATGACAAATGGCGTCTGTGCGGTCATTGCGAGGAGAATAGCGACGAAGCAATCTCAATAAATGAAACTTTTGCAATTGGCTCTCATTGTATAAGTATTATCGTTTAATTCAAGCGTTTCTTTACCTGTCTCTCTTGCCGCTGTCTCGTGACTCATCCTTTTAGTTCATCGGCACAGCGTGCCCGAACTCACCGTCAAGCCTGCCTTTGGTATTTGAAGAAGGCGGGCAGGCTCTTCCTTCCAGCATCCCCAGCACATAGAATTCAAAATCATCCGGCTCCACAAAAAAATCTGTCGGCAACGGCTGTTTGGCAGTGTCAAGTGGCTTTACCAGGCGCGGGGTAACAATAATTACCAACTCAGTTTCATTGCGTCTGAAATTTTGGCTGCGGAACAGTTGCCCGAGAATCGGTATGTCTCCCAACGCAGGGTATTTTGCAGCGTTTTCCCGCATATTTTCAGACAAAAGTCCGGCTATCGCAAAGCTCTGACCGTCGGCAAGTTCAACATTTGTTGAAGCGCTGCGGGTAGTTAGCCCTGGAACCACAAACCCCTGAATTGCCACTGCAGTTGAGTAATCCAGCTCAGACACCGACGGGGTTACTTTAATATTTATTTTATTTTCGCTTAATACCGTCGGCGTGAACGCAAGCTCTACACCGTATTTCTTATATTCAATACCCACGGTTCCCAGTCCCTGTGGAATCGGCACCGGGTATTCGCCGCCGGCTAAAAACTGGGCATTTTGCCCGCTCAAAGCGATGAGCGTCGGCTCTGCCAGAACCTTTATCATTCCGTCGTCCCGCAAGGCATCAATGAGGGTAGTCCAAGAGGAACTGCCCCGGTTGAAACGGAATAACAGATTCGATGCAGGGGACGCAAAAAAACTGAGTAAACCGCTTCTCGCATCTGGCAGATTCCCTTCGCCTTCCTGAGCTAAGGTGCCGATCTGATTAAGCAATCCGATACCAAACTCTTCCTTATTGCGGTAGATGATATTGAAACCAAGTTCACGGGTGAGCCGTTTTGACATTTCCGCGACCCGCACCTCAAGCATAACCTCCTGCACACCCGAAACTTCCACCTGATTTCTGATCTTTCCTTTTGGGGCATACGCCTCGGCAACCGATAAAATCTGCGCAAGATTTGCCGCGCTGGAAACTCTGCCGGCAAGTATGATGGAATCATCGCCGGAGATGATCCGCAGCTCCTGTTCCTCGGGAAGTACCTGATTGAGCTTTTGTTTTAGCTTGGTGATGTCATAGCCCACGTGCAGGTCATAAATTTCGGTAATTTTGTTCCCTTCCCAGATGGTGAGATTACTGGTGCCGGGCGATTTGCCAGTGAGGTAAATCTCGCGCGGCGAAATCATCAAAAAGTCGGCGATTTTAGGTTCTGCAATGGAAATACGGCTTATCGCCCGCGTGCTGCGAATGGTTACCGAACTGCCCACTGCCACTTCCAGCGTTTTATGCTGACGCGTGTCAACGGTGATTGCAGCGTCTAACAGCGCGGGCATACACAAGGCAAGTATAATCAAAACACAAAGCGTCCATTTCTTTATGGCAGATACAGGTATTGTGCTCATGCAAACCCCTCCTTATTTTAGAATCCCTGAGTGGTTACTTTGGTGCCTCTTATTTCTTTGACGGTTATTGGCTCGCGGCGGCTGAGTACCTGAGCCTGTTTTTCCTGACCTTTTATTTTTACGGTTTTACCGGTATATGATTCAAGAGTTTCCGGAACCGTAGCTCCGTCGGTCAAGACAATCTCCGTATCCATGGCATTGCGCAACGCCAACTGCAGTTTGCCCTCGGTGGCGGCAAGGGCAAGTTTCTCGCCTTCTTCCGGGGTTACCTCAAGGGTAAAGACATCCACCGGTGAGGGCTCGCCTTTTTCATTCTTTTGAATTTCAGCACCGGTTGCCAGCACCAGGATATTTTCAAGAATTACTTTGGTAACCTGCTTCTTGTCGCGCGGATCTTCTATGCTGACCAGCACATCAACGATATTTCCGGGCCTGATGAGACCAGCAAGCCCGATAACTTTATCACCCTTGACCGCGATTGCCCGTTTGCCGGTTTTTACCACCGCCGCCATGCCGCCGGCAGTAACGGTGGCAGGGGCAAGCTTGGTCTCCAGCACCGGTTCGTTGGCTTTTAACGGCTGAATGGTAACTCTGCCTTCAAGTTGATTGAGGTCGCTGAAATAACCGGGAGGAAGCGTTTCCTTGAGGTAGGGCACAAGGCGCAACTGCTCTTTAGTTATCTTGGTGCCCCAGGGCAAATCAATTGCTGCCGAAGCGATCATGACCGTTTCTTTCTCCGGGGCAACCTTGGGAGGCCCGATTTGCCGTTTTACCCAGTTGTAGGTAAAAACGCCTCCGATGAAGGCTATAAACACAGCGAGAATGATTGGTAAAATTGCTTTCCAGATTCCCATAATCAACCCCCTTTGCTAAAGTTGATAATGTTACAAAACGCAACTCTACAAAACGCAACCCTAATTTATGTTATGTTAAAAACATATCTGTTAAACGCTTCGCCCCCTAGATTCTTCGCTGCGCTCAGAATGACAGCGAGAGGCATGCTTCACCATTAAATGGGCAACTTATACTGTGCCGCTTTAAGCCCCATCGTTAGCAACGCGCCCAGCGCAATGGCAACCCCGTAACACAGCTTGGGCGGCTTTTCGTCTTCCGCTGCCGGTATCGGAATGAAGTTGCCGGTCCATACCAGTGTTTTTACGGTTGCGGTAATCCGTTTAAGCACCTTTTTACTTGCTTGAAAACGCACCAGTATAATGAAGACGGCATAGATGCCACCGATAATTCCAGTAAACAAGAAGGCGTTGAGGACATTTTTGGGTCCGAGCACCGCGCCTACTGCTCCCATGAGCTTGACATCTCCAGCACCCATAGCTCCAAACACATAAAAAATACCCAAGGTTATCAAACCCGTTAGCAAACCGACGACGCTAAAAAACAAACCATGTATTCCGTTATAAAAAAAATTGTAGGTGAATGCAATAATAATGGTAGGATATGTAATAAGGTTGGGTATTTTTCTAATAAAGAGATCTATGATTGCGGCAACTATTAAGATACCGGCCAAAGCATACATTAAATAACAATCCATTGCAGACTGTTCAGCCATTTTACCCCCGCTTTTGCCTTTTGTGCTAATCGGCCGGATTTGATATTTTGTTGATTATCTTGGATATTATGTTAATTAAATTAAAACTCTGCTTGAACAATTGAAAAGTATTAAAACTTAACCTGTCTTCGAGTATCATAATTTTTTAAAAAATACAGGAAAAGTTTTCGCAGAATTTTTTTGTGCTTAACTCCCGGCGTTCATTACCTCTGTTGCCGTAGAATCAAATAAGGTGCTCAAGTTTTGTCCAAGGAGAGTAACAGCTGCAAGAATAATGACCGCAATAAGCGCTAACATAAGACCATACTCTACTGCAGTCGCTCCATCTTCGGCACGATAGAATTTTTTGAGGCTATCCATATGGATTCCTTTTTATATAAACTTCCCCTATCACTTTTAATGATAGGGGAAGTTTTGTGTATGGGTTAATTGCTATTACTGACCTGCCTGTCCTACCTCGGTTGCAACTGAATCAAATTTTGTGCTTAAGTTCTGACCGAGCAAGGTGACAGCTGCGATGATCACGATCGCAATTAAGGCTACCATAAGCCCATATTCAACTGCGGTAGCTCCTTCTTCATCACGAAAGAATTTTTTTAAGCGTTCCATAATTTTCTCCCTTTTAAAAATTGTTTGTGTTTAAATAATAGAAAACCAAAAAACCATTTGTCAACTAATTTTTTCACCTCCTTTCTAAAATTATTTCCAATAAATCATTAAAAAATGTTTCTTGCCATATATTATCGTAAAAAAAATTTTTAATGTCAATTGAAATCTTTGCAGGCATTTTTTACATTTTTTAAAAAAATAAACTTATTTACCAGGTAAAAAATGGCTTTGTATTGACCCAAAACCATTTAATCATACCTTTGTAACCTGACTCTCTAAAGCTACTATCTCATTCAACAATGAACTGCAGTGATTATTAAAACATAAAGTGCTGTAGATCTGGTGGCGCAATGGCAATCTTTTAAAACTTAAATGCGCACAGGCTGTTGAAAAGGTGTCATTCTGAACGAAGTGAAGAATCTCAACTTTAGCACGGCTTGGCAATTCAAAAAGGTAAGACTGAATCCCGCATCACACCCTTAGTCCTATCACGTTTTTCAACAAGCCGATAAACGGTAACAGGTTTAATATGGTCGCATAAAAAAATTCAATGTTTTTAATTATAGGTTTAACTTTATTAAATGCAAGGGCAAAATTTTTATTTTGTTTGTAATAAGAAGAAGAAAAATGGCCATAGAAAAAAATATATGTATTAAATCATCTTTTAGGAATTTTCCTGATTTCATCAATTCAAGGAAAGTGTTAATCAAAGGAACGGCTAAAAAGGGCGGCACCAGAATCACTATATATTTGTTTCCAGCCAAATTCTTTATTCAAGGCGCCGGACAGTTTAGACCCATTTTTTATAAGTATCAAGTTGGGCGGATACCTGGTTAGAAAGTCCTTCCAGCCTCGCCGGCAAAAAATGAAATCAAAGTATTCTCTGGTTATGCGTTCCGGGTAAACCTGTTCATATCGACCATCAAGAGAAACACGACAAAGGGGGTGCAGTTCCCAAATTAGATATTCTCCCCAATGAAACTCAGTTAATATGTTTCCGGACAACTCCTGTTCTTTGATATAATTAACTGCACCTGATGGATAAAAAACGCTAAATTTTTTATCTTTATTTGGCTGCGAAGGAAGTGTCAGGCTCATGGGGTTCTGATTTATAATTTTTACCGTCAAAATGAGCGCCAACACTACAGCGCAAGCTGTGGGGGTTTTCCAGCCGATGCGATCCTGAATCCCTCTAATTAACACATCCGATTTCATTGCATTTAAAAAGTCTGACAGCCAGACCGGCATATAGGCACCGGCAAGCAACAGAAAAAAACAAATATGCCGTTGCTGTTTCAGCCCTAAAAAGAGGGTTAAACCTAAAACCAGATAGACTGTCAGTTCGCGCGGTTTACGCCATAATAATAGCAGGACTAAAAAAATAATTATGAACAGTATATAAATAATCGCGAAATTGTTTAATACGCCGTATTTGTATCCCGCGTAAACAGAGAACCATTCGATTAGCTCTGGACGGGGCATTGGCAAAGATCGAGCAAAAAAACGCCAGTACTCAATGCCGTATGGATTTATAAGCGTTGCAAGAGATGAAAAGACGAGAACCATGACATACGGGACAAACGGTTTGCGGGCTATTGCTTCCCCTGCTGCATATAAAGCAAGCAGTCCAAGCCCAACCAAGAAGCCGCCGTGCAGGTTACACCACAATATCTGAGTGGGAATTATCCACCATAAAATCTGCCATCGTCTTGTTGTTCGGGTAGTTTCCAACAAATAAAGCGTCACGGCAAAGAAAAAAAAAGTAAAAATCTGTGCTCTGACTGGACTGTACCCAAAATCAAGTATGCCGCCGATTGCAATTAAAATAAGTACGGCTGAATAGTAGTTGGCACCGCGTCTTACCGCAGTTAAAAATATAAACCCCATGGTTGCCAGCCCAATGCTGTATTTAAGCAACTGCAAGGCGGCAGCCCCAAATTTCTGATACAGCGGGAAAAAAAGCACCCCGGTAAGCCACTCATGAAAAACCCACGTATCATGCGTCGGAAGGTAGGCAAAAATATCTTTATATGGGAACTTGCCGGTTTCCCAGAACAGCCTTCCAAACGTCAGGTAGCCCCACAAGTCTACATCTGCGACTGTGTAAGTCAGAACATAGGCAGCAAACACCAGATACAATAACGAGAGAACGGTTTTTTTAACTAAATCTATGAAGTTATTTCCAACCTGCATTTTCCTAAATTACCGGAAGAGTTTTACTGCGCATCAAAACAGACCGTGTTATGTCTCTATCTTATAAAGGAAGACTGCCATATACCAAATTCCCTGGCCAAACCTGTTACTACTCCCCCGAAAGGTGAAAGGCCAGCTCTTTTCTAGTCGCAGATAATTGGCAGTGCCACTGCCAAATAGCTTGTCCGCAAGCTGTTTCAGTTCTTTGTCCTCGCCATTCTCAATAAGGCCATGATTTACCAAATAGGCAATACCCTGCTTTTTCAGCAGCTCTCCGGCGGTTCCATGTTTTAGGGCATTCGCATAAACTATGGAGTTTACCACCCCATCAATATTGATTATTTTCTGGGAGGTAAAATAGCCAATGACGCCTGCATCCCAGGATCCAAGAATGGCATTTGGGGACAGATTTTTTGAAATCCACTCGCCGGCTTTTTGATTAGTAATGCACATGGAAAGGAATCGTGGATCAACCACACTCGAATTCATTGCAATCACACACAGAGCTAATGGCGCTGAGATGACCAATTTAACTTTTATCAGCGAAGATTTATGTGGTTGATACCGCAAATCATCCTTTCTGGCAGTGTTAAAGATATCAATGACAGCACATAAAAAGATGAGAAAAACATAGAGCACAAGGGGGCCAAAATACCAAAGCTGCGGAAAGACTTGCATAATGGTGTAATACACAATAATCAGACAGCAAAACACTGCAAACCACCACGTGCGATTGATAAATTGTCTTAGACAGGGGAAGTTCGTTTTATTCTTCTTTGCCGGCAGATTAAACCTTGAAGCATGTTGTGTAGGCAATTTGCCCCAGTTTTTAAAAAGCCTTCCGATTATGCCGGAAAGGAGCAGGCCGACTGCAAGAACACCTGTCCTGCTGAGCGTTAAAGGAATGCGTTTTATTTCACCGCTAACCTGCCACGGACTTCCAAAGGTATTATAATTAAACAGAATAAATAGAACAACAGCAGCCACAGGCAGGATAAAAAGCTCTGCAAGGCGACCCAATGATTTGAACCCTAATGAGACTGCCTCAAGCAGACAACAGATTCCTAAACAAATTAATAATAATACGGCATCGGTCCGCGATAGAAAGCAAAGCATCCCTATTCCGCCCACTAGTATCCGCCAGCGTGGAGAAGTATCAGACAAAAACCTACTCTGTCTTATTATTGATTGGAATAGCAGAAAAGTATAACAGAGGGCATAAGCCGCTGATTCCAACCCATTTACAAATGTTCTTAAAAATAAAGGGCTGGCAGCTAACATTGCAAACAAAACCCAGATTGTTCTAAATGCATTTTTTGAGCGCGATGCATATGCTGACGGATCTATTTCAGGTTGGCTCTGTGAAATTATGATATTAATGATATGCCCCATTATCAAACAGACGCATAGCCACAGAATAATTTGGCCGGACAACAAAATGCGTACTGCGGTCAGCCCATCGAAACCGAACCAGTAAACAGGAATACATATAAGCAACCAGAGAGGATGAAATCCATTGGTCGGATTTATTCTATCAAAAGTAAAGCCATATCCCTGCGCTACATTGCGGGCAATTTCAAAATAATAAAAAGCATCATCAAAACAGAGAACATACGGTGTATATTCCCAGAGCCAGATCGCCAATAGCCATCCACAATAAAGTGAAAGTAAAATTAAATAAAATTTCTTAGTAAAGACTGTCATAAATTATAGTGAACTATTTATTTAATCATCCAGAAATAAAAGGCAGAACCATTGCTGACTCTGCCTCGTTCTTTTTTTGTCCTACCTCTTTACCTTTTAATCAATCCACATTTTTCGACCTACCTTACCAAAGCACGCATAACGATTACCCTGTTTAACACTCCGGTTCACACTGGGGCTGGCCGCAGCCGCCGCAACCGGGGTCAACGTCGCACACATCGCCAACGCCGTCGTTATCCGCATCCATTTGTTGCGCATTGCAGTTATCCGGGCAATTGTCGCAGCTATCGGGCACGCCGTCACCGTCCCGGTCTGGAAACACACAGTCACCCAGAGCAAACGGGGTGGCAGGAGGAATAATAACATCCACCGGAAGGGAACTGTCAATTATTGTATTATTGCCAAGCTGCCCTTCAGAATTATCGCCCCAGGTTTTCATGGTGCAGCCCGCAGGAATCGCCGCAGTATGAAAATTTCCGGCGCCAATGCTGATGGCAGCGCCGATGTTCAAAACCGCTACCGGCACTTTTCTCAAGGTCTGGGTGCCGTCGCCAAGCTGGCCATCGGAATTCAGACCCCAGGCCCATACCGTGCAGTCGCTCCTGAGCGCTGCTGAATGATACTTTCCCGCAGCGACCGCCTCGACATTACTTAACGTGCTGACTTTTACTGGCATGGTTTTATTGGTGAGGGAATTGATGCCAAGCTGCCCGCTTTCATTGAGCCCCCATGCCCAGACGGTTTTGTCAGCCTTGATAGCCAGATTATGCCACCCGCCGGCTGCAAGCGCCACAACGCCGGTAAAGCCACCGCCGCCGGCATCAAGGACCTGCACCGGAGCTAATCGGGTAGTGGTGGTATTGTCTCCAAGCTGTCCGTATTTATTAACACCCCATGCCCAGACCGTGCCGTCGCTTTTAAGCGCAATGCTGTGAAATGTGCCGGCACCTATTGCTACGACCCCGCTCAGCCCGCTCACCTGAGTTGCTTTGGTTTTGTCTCGGGTTGACCCGATGCCAAGCTGCCCATAATTATTGCGTCCCCACGCCCAAACCGTGCCGTCACTCTTTAATGCCAGCGAGTGATATTCGCCGCCTGCGATCGCAACCACCCCGCTCAAACTGCTTACGACCACCGGTGTTGTTTTGTCTTTTGTGGTGCCGTCGCCAAGCTGCCCATAAAGATTTGATCCCCATGCGCGGACGGTGCCATCGCTTTTAAGCGCCAGCGTGTGAAATGAACCGGCAGCAACTGCGACAACACTGGTCAAACCGCTCACCTGCACGGGTGTCAGTTTGTCTATGACTGTCCCGTCGCCAAGCTGGCCGGAGGCATTTGCACCCCACGCCCAGACCGTGCCGTCGCTTTTAATGCTTACTGTGTGCCATTCCCCGCCTTCCATCATGGGCTCTGACTGCGCCCATGCCGGGCCGGCTGCAAAAATGCCCAGCACGAAATAAAAGGACATGATTATGCAGCACATTGTTTTTAGTTGAATGGACCTGCTATGTTTCATAAACGGTGCCCTCCTTTGAAAGGGGTACATAAAGATTGCGGTATTGTTGAGGTGTTGAGTTCTCCATTGGTTGCTAACTCAAGATTCTTCGCTGCGCTCAGAATGATAAGTATTATCCCGGAGATTCTTCGCTGCGCTCAGAATGACCAAAAGGCAATGAAGGGAAAGCAATTTTGGGTTTTGTTCATTATACGCCTGTTGCTTTACTATGGTCAAATGTAATCTTGGCAGGTCTTTGCCACTATCAGCATCAAATAACAGGTTTTGAGAGGCTCATGCGGGCACTCTATCCCGCCGACCCCAGGGAAAACATGCTCTGCTTTTGCTCCATGATTTTTTTAACTTCCTGCAGGAGCGAATTCAAACTGAACGGTTTGAAGAGAATGCCGTCAGCAGTTGCCTTTAACATATCCGTTCCATCAGTATGGCCCGTGGTAATGAGAATGCGCACACACGGATCAATGCCGCGCAGACACTTCATACATGATTTACCGTCCATGACCGGCATGGACATGTCAAGCATCACCAGATCAATCCCGTTGCCGTTTTCCCGAAGTTTTTTATACAGCTCTATCGCTTCCTGACCATTGGCAGCCTCGCTCACCTGATACCCTGCTGTGGACAGCAATTCCTTTGCTATTTCGCGCAATTGCGGCTCGTCATCAACCACCAGTATGTGTTCGCCGGCCCCGACCGCGTTAAAACTTTCAATTTCCGGGGCGACTTCTTCTTCATACACTTCTTCCTCAACCGGCAGATATATTTTAAAACAGGTTCCCCTGTGGAGTTCGCTTTCGACCGCAATATGCCCGCCATAATTCTTGATTATGGAATATACAATGGCCAGTCCCAGGCCGGTTCCTTTTCCCGGTTCTTTAGTGGTGAAAAACGGATCAAAGATATGTTCCATGACATACTCCGACATGCCTTTCCCCGTATCCACGACTTCGATGAGGACATAGTGCCCGGGGTGCTGCAGGGAGTTGGCCATGCAGTAGGATTCATCAAGCTCTGTGCGCCTGGTTCTAATGGTCAGTGCGCCGCCGTCAGGCATGGCATCGCGGGCATTGACCGCAAGATTGAGCAGCACCTGTTCAAGCTGATTGCTTTCCGCCCGGATAAACGGCAGATGGGGCTGGAGGTCTATGTTCAGTTCAATCTGCGGAGGAAGCGTCTGCCGGAGGAGGCGATGCATGCCGTCCACCAAATGTTTTATTTTCACCAGCTTCATTTCCCCGGTTTCGGAGCGGGAGAAGGCAAGCATTTTGCGGGTCAGACCGGCTGCCCGTTGACAGCTTACGTCAATGTCATCAATATAGACCGAGAGCGGATTATCCGTTTCAATCTTCATTTTCATAAGCTGCACATAACCCTGAATGGCTGCCAGGATGTTGTTAAACTCATGCGCCATGCCGGCTGCCAGCGTTCCGACTGCTTCCAGCTTCTGGGAGCGTTGCAGTTGGATCTGCAGTTGCTCTTTTTCGGTTATGTCCTGCAGGGTTTCAATGGCGCCGATGACGTTGCCCTTTTCATCACGCAGCCGCGCAGCCAGAAAGTAGATATTTTTCTTGACTACCCCGCCGATGGTCAACTGGTCTGCGGCTTCATACGCCTCTGCTATGGCATGGCTGCGAAACAGCTTTTTTTCGCGGTAAAATTGCTGCAGGGCATTTTCGTCCATATCAAGAACCAGATCGGCAAGCGCCGGCATGTTTTCATTCTGATAAAATATCTGACGGTTCAGGGGCCTGCCCAGTGCCACCTGTTTGATGATACCGGTCAGGTTTTCGCAGGCGCGATTCCAGACCACGACATTATGGTCCAAGTCAATAACAAAGGTAGGAATCGGGCTTCCATCAAGAATAATTTCCAGTCGCTGCCGCTCCTTGATAACCGCTGCCTCGGCGCTACGGCGCTCGGCGATTTCCTGCTGCAGTTTATCCGTTAACTCCAGCAGTTCCATGGTGCGCTCCTGAACCCGGCTCTCCAATACCTGATTCACGCGTTTAATTTCCTGATCTTTCTGCCAGGTGGCGCCAATGGTAGAAGCAAACTCATGGGCAAGAATGCCCAGTTCGTCACGCCGTTTGACCGAGATAATGGCGTCAATGGCTTCCCGTTTGCCTAAGCGTGATTGGATGGAAAATTTAGTGATGAGATTGGTCAGGGTGATAATGGGACTGATGATAACATGATAAAATATTAAAAAAAGCGCTGCCGAGAGAAACAGCCCGACGCCCAAAACCGGACCAGCGAGATATAATTTTTTATATAAGAAGCCAATACCAGCTAAATATAATATAAAATTAATGCAAATTATTATGATAAGTTTTTGTCTCAGTTTCAAAACATTAAACCTTTTAAAATGGCCATAATTTGTTAAGATAATTTGAATAAATTTCTTGTCTAACTTTCGGTTTTTATTTAGAATTCTTTAGAATGAAGGCTTTTGCTCACTTCACCATCAGACAAAAACTTGCCGCCGGCTATGCGGTGATGTTTCTGTCGGTGCTTACCATAAGTGTTTATGCGGTCATTCAGCTCAACCGTTTTGATCGTTTGATAAACACTGCCCTGAGCGTTGATTCGGAAATACTAAAGAATGCAGAGTATCTCATGAACTCGCTGCTCACGCAGGCGAGCAATAATCAAAAATACATGATAACCGGCGACGCTGCCTTCAAGCGGCTGTTTGGCGAAAATGCTGAAGAATTCCTGAAGCGGCTGGATGCACTGGAGGGGCGGGCGCAGACTGATCAGCAAAGAGAGGCGATCGCTGCCATACGGACATCATACCAGCGGTATGCCGCGCTGGTAAACAAGGAGTTCCAGACCGAGGGCTTTCTCAACAGAACACCCGACAGCACCAAGCAGGAATTAATTGCCGAGATCAGCACTGCCATTGGGAAGCTGAATGAAATCACCCAGCGCGTGCTTGACCGCAAAATGCTCTACTCGCAGCAGGTGACCAAGACCGGCACCAGAATCGCCCTGCTGTTCACTATTATTGCGGTTGCCGCCGGCATCGGGTTCGGCATCATTATCATTCAGTCGCTGTATAATCCGCTGCGCAGATTAAAAGAAGGCACACAGGACATATCTCGCGGAAATTTCAATGCCAGGATTCCGATTGAAAGCCGCGATGAACTGGGAGAACTGTCTGCGGCATTTAATCAGATGTGCGACCGTCTGCGCGAGCTTGATCAATTGAAGTCGGATTTCATTGCCAATATTACCCATGATCTGAAAACCCCGCTTGCCTCAATCACCGAGGCTACCCAACTGCTGCGTGAGGGCGTGGGGGGCGCAGTTTCTCCTGAGCAGCAGCACCTGCTGCAGATCATACAGGAAGATGCTGCTCGGCTGATACGGCTGATTGAAGGCATGATAGATTTAACCAAAATGGAATCAGGGCTGGTGCAGTATAATTTCATACGTGCCGACATAGCGCCGGTTATTGCTGAGGCAGTTGAAGCCATGCAGCTTCTTGCGGAAAGCAAACGCATTACACTTACTGCAACGGTTGCGCCGGGCGTACCAAAGTTGCTGATTGACCGGGAGAAGCTGGGCCAAGCCTTGATTAACCTGTTGAGTAATGCTATAAAATTCACGCCCGCGGGAGGCACAGTCTGCATAAAAGCACAGAGAGTGAACGGTGAAGAAAAATCAGTGAACAGTGAGCAGTATGCAGTGAATAGTAACGGTGCTGATGCTCAGGACGAGGATTTTGTGGAAATTTCTGTGGCGGATACCGGCATGGGCATCGCGGCCGAGGATTTGCCGAAAATTTTTGACAAATTTTTTCAGGGACGCGGCGGCACACAGCAGAAAGGCTCCGGCTTGGGACTGGCAATCGCCCAGCATATCATTCAGGCGCATGGGGGCAGCATCCGCGCCGCAAGTGAACACGCCCAGGGCGCCACATTCTATATTTTACTGCCGGTTCCCAAACCGCCGGCAGACATGAGCGCCGCTGCCTGAGCACGGCGGCGGATAAGAGGAATCACATTAATGACCAGATTCACCGGGCGATGCGTTTACCGTCTGTGCCGGGTGGTTATACCCGGGCTTTTTATCTGCCTCATGAGCGGCTGCAGTTCTGTTGCCTATCTTGCTGCGCCCCGCGATCAGCAGCTTTCCGCAGATATTGAGCACACCTACCGTCAGGGAGCGTATCAGCAGTCCCTTGCGCACTGTGAAGCGCTCATCCACGATTTTCCGGGCAGCCCCTTTTATGCCCAGGCGCTGCTGTATGCAGGCCTTAACAGCCTGCAACTGCATTACCTTGACGACGACTACCGCAGCGCGCTGCGCTATTTTGAACAGGTTAAAGAGAAGGTTCCCGACAGCCCGCAGGCTGACCAGGCACAAGCGTGGATTGCAGTGCTGTCGCGCGCGCTTCAGGTTAAGCAGGACCTGCTGAACGCAGAGGCGTTGAATGCCCGCTTCCGGCAGTCGCTCGATGAGAAAGACCGGCGCCTGGTGAAACTGAAAACCGAAAGCGAAAAGCTTAAAAAAGAAATCGAGCTGCTGAAAAAAGTTGACCTGCAAATGCACCAGCAAAAAAGGGACATGAGCAATGCCGGAAGATAGTAACGACAATCGGGCAAAAATTCTGGTGGTGGATGATGAGCCCAATATCCGGGACCTGATAAAAATACGGCTGACGTCCCTGGGCTATGATGTCATTGAGGCAGCGACCGGTGCGGAAGCCCGTGCCGCAGCCGCACAGGCGGTTCTGGATTTGGCAATCATAGATTTGAAGCTGGGAGAGACAGAAGACGGGCTGCAGGTCATGGAACAGCTTTTCCTGATAAATCCGCAGATCCCGGTTATCATACTTACCGCGCACGGCAGCATTGAAAATGCTGTGGCGGCGATTAAAAAAGGGGCCTACAGCTACCTCACCAAGCCTTACAAGCCGGAGGAATTGACGCTGCAGGTAAAAAACGCCCTGGAAAAGCAGCGCCTGACCAAAGAAATCACCATTCTGAAAGGCATGCTGCAGGAGCGCTTTGCGGTAAAAAATATCATCGGCAAAAGCCCCCAGATGCAGGAAATTTTAAGCCAGGTGGAGCGCGCCGCCCAAACCGATGCAACCATCATGCTGTATGGGGAGAGCGGCACCGGCAAAGAACTGATTGCCCAGATTATTCATCTTCAGAGCCGCCGCTCGCGCGGCCCGTTTGTTGCCATCAATTGCGGCGCAATTCCCGAAGGCCTGTTGGAAAATGAGCTGTTTGGGCATACCCGGGGAGCCTATACCGATGCCCGCGAAACCAAGATAGGCCTCTTCACGCAGGCTGACAAGGGCACCCTGCTGCTGGATGAAATCGGTGACACCAGCCCGGCGCTGCAGATAAAACTGCTCCGGGTGCTGCAGGAAAAGGAATTTAAACCATTGGGCGGGGAACGGCCGGTTAAGGTTGATGTGCGCATCATTGCCGCATCAAATAAAAATCTGCAGGAGGCGGTGGCGCGGGGAACATTCCGCGAAGATCTTTTCTACCGAATTCACGTTGTGCCGATCTACCTGCCCCCTCTGCGCGACCGTAAGGAGGACATCCCGCCGCTGGTAGAACATTTTATTAAACAATACAGCAAGGAACTGGGCAAAGAAGTCAAGGGACTGACCCCTGCCGCCATGCAGAAACTGATGCTTTATCACTGGCCGGGCAATATTCGCGAGCTTAAAAATGTGCTCGAACGGGCGGTCATTCTGACCAGCCACAACCTTATTGATGAACAAGATTTGCAGCATATGACACACCCTGCAGGCGGAACGGCTGACCGGGCGATATATCGGTCGTTTAAACAGGCAAAAGAGGAATTTGAGAAGGGTTATGTGATTCAGCTCTTAACCCAGACGCGGGGTAATGTGGTGCAGGCGGCGAAACTGGCGCAGCGCTATCGGGGAGATTTATACCGGCTCATGAAAAAATACGGTTTGAAAGCAGAGGATTTTAAATAAGTGCGTCTCCGGGCCGGGGACCGATTGTATCGCCCCCGAGCCTTGACAAATGGTTTAACCGGACAATGGCGCTCTACCAAACGCCGCCATTGACCTGAATTGAGCTTTGGTCGTGCCGTGCGCCGCAATCAGTCATGACCCCGGGCGGAGTTTGATGAGAAATAGCCGCCGTTTGCCGACGGCCGGCAACTGAGCGCGACACTATTTTATGCGGACAATGCGAACCTTGAGCGTTGAGCAGCCCACCAGATCTATAGAATATACCTTGTATAACGCATAGAGCGCAGCGGTACCGATCAGCCCCATCCCCACAAAGGTCTCAATGATGACCAACCCGACCGCAAGCGAGGTGAGGGCTGCGGCCAACAATGCCGGAACCTCCCCGAAAAAAAATGACAGGACGATGCCCAACACTGCAAGAACTGCAACCACCACTAAGCCGCGTTTGGTTATGATTTTCATGCGCTTGAACTGCAACAGCCTGCGAGCCAGTTGTTCATCATCAATTAATATTTCATTCTCGTTGTGTTCAATGGCCTTTCTGAGCTCTTCCGTGGTTTTTACCGCGATCATGAAAATCCTCTCCGCACCGGTTCAAAAATACGCTACCCTGATTTAGAAGAAAAATGTTTAACTATTTTCTCTGATAGTCCGATACCTGATGTCGGCTGGCAGTTATCAAACCCCATTACCCCCCTGAAGGCTTGGTCTTTCAGGGGGCTTTTTTATATGTGGTGATGATTTGACAAATTAAAAAAATATGTTATAAAATAGTTGAGGGTGTGAAACCCCTCATGTTCCCCTCTTTTTTTACCCCTGGAACGAGTAACATCGTCCAGGGGTTTTTTTATGACCCACAACCATGGGCACCGTGATATTCTCCACACCCGCAAAGGTTATACACCCGACCTCCCCTAACCTGTCCTCAGAGGGCCTGTGTCGTAATGGCATTAGATGTCATTCTGCACAAGGTGAAGAATCTTAATTGCGACTCAGCCTCCTATCAAGGAGGGGAAAAGTTATCACGTCGGCGCATGGTGCCCCGGGCAGACAGTGCACCATGCAACGGAACCTGCCGCTGCGCAGGTGCTGAGCGGTGGGGTTATGGCTCAGGAAAACCACCGTGCGCTGATAGTTCACGATGCTTTTTTAATTAAAAACGCACGGGGAACATAGATGAAGTCGTCTTGCCGCAAAATTTTCAATTGTTTTTTTGCTCAGAGAGTCTGGAAAGGACCTCAATATTTTCACGCATGCGCTTTTGTGTCGCTTTAAAGTTAGCCTTGTTTTTGCTCCGTTTTCGTTTGCGGATAGATTCAGTCTTTGCAGTATTTGATGCCACTACCTATTTCCTCCTTTTTCCCTTCAGTATTCTCAATAATTAATCAAGATGCAGAAAAAATTGTTATTTCAAAAGTAATGTTGCGATTCTTCGCTGCGTTCAGAATGACGCATTTTTTTACCGCAGACGGTCAATATTTCCATTGTATCTGTTGATAAATTTTAGCAGCTTACCGCTCTTATGTCACGATAAATTTTAGCTCTGCAGCATGAGACTGCGCGGTAGCAGGGCAGACTCGGCAGCGGCGTTTTTTACCGTCATTGCGATCAAAAACCCGAAATGTTTTTCAGTAAAAAATTTATTTACATTTATTATATAAAAGGCTATGGTTACCAGCAACAGGGTATGGTGCTGCATTCTCAGGTTTTAAACGTCGCCTGAGTTGCAGCAAAAATCTGGTGAAAAACAGTCTGTGTTTAGTATTTTTTCACTACGCGAGTTGGGTTCGGTATTTTGGAGCCCATGCCATTTCGGCCTTGCGCCTGAGCTGTGCAGCTCCACGGCAGCTCTCAAAGTAATGTCCCGACGAGCGGTATTTTATGAGGAAAGGAGGGATTTGAGAGTATGGCAAAAGGCCGGGTGAAATGGTTTGACAAAAAAAAGGGCTACGGCTTTATTGAGGCCGACGGCCAGGGCGATGTATTTGTCCACTACAGCAACATTGAAGGCGACGGGTTCCGTTTGCTGAAAGACGGAGAGCAGGTGAGTTTCGAAGTGGAGAACAGCCCGAAAGGACCGCACGCAATAAAGGTCAAAAAAGTGGAATAGCCGCACCATTTATGAAAGCACGACACATGCGCCCGAATGCACGTTTGGGCGCTTTTTTATTCTTCGCACGTCCCCCCACAACCTGGTGCCACCGCTATTGTGTTGTTAATAATCCACCGCATAGAATTAAGGCCCGTTAAACCTTGCCAAAAAAACCGGACTTTCCCCATAATATTTTATCGCTGGCGATGAAGAAGCGCCTGGGGGTTTTTCTCTGCCGCACCAATCTGCTCATCCGCCGGCATCACGACCCCGGCACCGTGCGTATTCTGCCCCGGGCAGGCAGCCGGTAGAGCCTTCGTCACCGGCAATGCAGAGGGTCTGGGGACTGCATAATATACCAGCACCTGCCGTGTTCCTGGCACAGACGGTTGTGTTGTGGCAATGAAAAACCCCCAGACGCTTCTGTTTTGATCTTCCCCATTATTCCCCGTGCGTTTCGGTGTTTTCGTGCAGGTTACCCGAATTGCAGGGCTAATTTTTGCGGAACGTCCCGCCCAAAAAAATTCCTTGACAGAATTATTTAAAAAAATTAATATTCCGTTATCGGAATTTCCGTAATTGAAAATATTGCGTTCCAGGACGTTTCGGCAAACAGTATTTTTGTTTAGCATCACTCCCAAAATTTTTCCTTAACGGGCTGTGCCATGACCAAAAAAGTTGACGCGCTTGACACCAAGCTGTTGATTGTCAGAGATTTCATTGATGAGTTTTACAATAAAACCATATTTCAAAAAGGGAGCAGCAATGCCGCATCGGATTTGACGCCTTCTGTCATAAAAGCCCTGTTTGCCTTTTCTGATGAAAACCAAGCCTATCCCATCGGCGAGCTGGGAAGATATGCGCGGGTCAAAAGTTCTACCATTACCGATATGGTTGACCGTCTGGAACGTGACGGGATTGCGGAACGGTTTAAGGAAGACGGCGACCGGCGCGTGATCAAGGTGCGGCTCACTGCAAAAGGCAAAAAGCTGCGCCGAGAATTCAGCCAGAAACGGCGGCAGGAGTTCGCAGCGCTCTTTGCAAAATTGGACCCAAGCGAACAGGAGCAGCTTCTCCATCATCTGGAAGGCGCGTATCAGATATTAAAAAAGATTTAACGTGATACTGCTGGATAAAAGGAAAGGTAAACAATGGACATAGATTTGACACAGACCGGATTCTGGGCGCTCATGGTGGCGACCTTTACCCTTGCCGCAACGCATACCGTTTCTCCCGATCACTGGTTCCCCTTCATTATGGTCGGCAGGGCAAACAAATGGAAACTGTCCTGGGTGCTGCTGCTGGCACTTCTGGCCGGAATAGGGCATGTGGGAACCTCGGTTGCTATTGGCTTGATAGGCGTATTTGCTGAAAAGGGCATGTCAAAAAGTGTCGCGGAATTTCTTGAAAATGCCACCCCGCTGCTGCTGATAATTTTTGGGTTTGGGTATGCCGGATACGCGTTTTACAAGCAACGGGTTGGTGCCCACGGCCATGCGCACGGCATACCGATTCTAAACAAATGGCTGGGCATTGATCCCCATGCCTATGCTCTGCCGCATCATGAACACGGCACCCACGATCACAGCCAGGATCAAGTGGCGGGCATTCACATCGGCAGGGTCAATTTATATATCCACAATATGGAGTTGCACATAACGGTAGCCCATGATGATCATATCCATGGCTATGATGCGACTACTGAAGAAGACCACAACCATAAGCATTATCACGCAGATATTTTGCATGAACATAAGCATGTGCATACCCTCAAGGGACTGGTTCATGACCATGGCGCTGAGCACGCTCATCCGCAAGGGGAGCATCAGCCTCACGTCCATACGCAAGACCTGCACCATACCCGCCATGAAACTGCAGAACAACAGCTTAAGCATAAACGGGCGGGCTGGGGGCTGGTGGCGATCCTGGGATTAACACCCTGCATTGCATTGCTTCCCCTCACGTTTGCCGCGGTGAAATACGGGTCTCTGGCTGTCATTCTGGTAAACATATCGTTTGCCGTGGGCACGTTGGGCACTATCCTGCTGTTTACCTGGCTCGGGTATCTGGGATTGTCCTGGATTAAACTTGAATTTTTTGAAGAATACGGCGATGTGATTGCCGGCGTCATTATCGGCCTGCTGGGAGTTGCAACAAAAGTTTTTGAGTTGTGAACTGACAGGCGTATCACCCTATTAAAACAGAGAGGAAGATGGTATGAGCGACATAGTTACCGATCTTGGCTTTGACTCCAAAAGCCTGTGGCAGCCAAAGGGATTTGATCCCCATCCCTTTCCTGAACGCACCTGGCCGCTGCTCAAGGAATTAAACCTGAAACGGCTGACCGAGGTGGAGGGCGAGGATTTAACCCCCATCCAGGGAATGATCAAGCAGCCCATGGCAGAGGGCACCTTTAGAAATTTTTGCAACGAGAAGATTGAAAAGCTTGCCCTCATGTGGCTCCTGATCTCAAAGAGCATTGCCGGCGGGAGCTGGGTGGGCTGGCCCAATGATGGGTATGACTTCCCGGCGCTAATTATTGCCTGGGAAGAATCAAAAAAACGGCTGCACATTATTATTGACGTCATGCCGATTGTGGACTGCGTGGAATATGAGTGGTACCGGGAGAAATACCTTGACGGCATTGAACCGGTCTATAACGAATATAAGGATTTAATCGGCCCCAATTCCACCTATCGCTGGTTCCGCGCCATGCAGGGTCCCTATCATATTTTTGACAGCCCGAATGAAAAGCGGGAGCGCGCCCTGCAGTGCGAAATAGAGTATATTAAATACTGGGTTGATGTGGTAAAAAAAGCCGAATCCGTCGCCGATGCCGCCTATCGAGAATACGCGATAAGGCGCAAGCGGATTTTAATGACGCAGTTGCGGCAGCGCGACCCGCTGGGTTCGGTTCTGATGCGAACTCTGGGACCGGAACTGGGCAAGAAGAGCGTGGTGGGATATACATAAAAAGAGGAAAAAGTTAAAGGAAAAAAGGTTAAAAGGAAAAAAGGAGTTATAGCAATGCCATCCATGATAGAGATTATGCGAAAAGGGGCTGATCTGGTCAACAATGACGAAGAGTTCAAAGCCCAGATGGTTGAATTAGACGGCGACATCATTTTCTGGCGGTTTGAAGACGATCAGCCGGCGGTAACCACCCGGCTTGACAAAGGCGTCCTGGTAGTGGAAGAGGGAGAACATCCTGGTTCACAGGTCGGCATGAAGCTCAAGGCCAAAGTGCTTCTGGATGTGATAGATAATTCTCTTGAGGCAAAAATGATGTACACCTTTACCGAACTGGTTAAGGGCGACGTTGAACGTGCCCGCCATCATGTGTTTGCCCTCGTGCCATACATCTACGGGATGCAGGATTACTACGACAGCGATGAAGGATTCAGAAGCATGGTGGTGGATAAAAAGCGGCAGCTCGGAGGATAATGGCTGTGGATGTTCATGAGCACAGCATTGTTATTGATGAAGATAAATGCGTCGGCTGCGGAATCTGTATCGAGTATTGTCATGTAGATGCGATCCGCATCAATGAAGAACGCAACGTGGTAGAAGTGGTTGACCTTGAGAGCTGCATTGAATGCCATAGCTGTCAGCAGCGGTGCCCGCAAAAAGCCATTATGGTCTACCCGCAGATTGAAGAAGTCCTGCCGGAACTTTAAGGACAGGGGCGCGTGCACATGGAGATTAAATTCATCGTAGATACAGAGCGCTGTCTGGGAGCAGATGCCTGCGGCAACCTTTGCGCCCGCATCTGTCCGCCGGATATTATTGACTATGCTGATGAAAACGGAAAGAAAGTCCCCCGGGTAAATGATATGGAGCTGTGCATGAAAGATCACGGATGCCAGAACAACTGTCCGGTGAAAGCGATTACCATTCTTCCGCCGCAGGAAGAAGGACGGAATTTTTAACAACTTATCCCATTTAAAACAGGAGGCACACCATGAAGGAATATCATCTGGAGAAAGAGGTGGGGTTCAGGTGCGACACCTGGCCTGCCAAGAATGTTCCCGAGATTAGGCCGTTTCCCGAGGAATGCTGGGAAATCCTGCGCACTCTTGAGGTAAAGCCGTTGCGCGGTATGTATCAGGGCTATAATATGGATTTGCTGCTGGAGAATCTTGATTCGCCGATGGCAAAAGGCGCGGTGCGGGTGTTTGAGTCGGAAAAAATAGAAAAAGTCTGCCTCTGGTGGCAGGTGCTTTCAGGGCGTTCTATCTCCGGCGCGGTCATTGGATTCCCCCGCGATGATTACGACTTTCCGGTAATGCTTATTGACTGGGATGAAGGACGCGGCCCGGGCCACGGCATGGTTGACCATATGCCCCTGTGCGATCTGGTGCTCCATGAGGACTACCGCATCAAGTACCTTGATAAACTGGATAATACGTTCCGGGAATATTATGATATAATCGGTCCGCCGTCGCTGCACGTCTGGTTTAGAACGCTCACCGGACCGTATTACAGTTTTTTCAGAACTCAGGCGGGCGGCACGCCGGAGTATCGCCAGCGCATTTTGAATCTGCCGCTCCGCTACCTTCAGATGTGGGCGGATACGGTTAAGGAAGCGCAGCCGGTCACCGATCCGGCGCACCGTGAATACTGCATCAAGCGCAAACGCGTGCTTCAGGAATGGCTGTTTGTCCGTGACCCGGTAACCTCGGTGATGCTGCGCTGTTATGGAAAGGAAATCGGCTCGCTGGTAATGAAGGGTCTGTCATAGAAAACGCGCTTACAGGTGAACACTATGAGCGCGCAGCGTGCCTTTTCCAGGAGAACCCCATGCCCAAAATAACCGAAGACCAAATTGTTCAGATTGAAATTAAAATTGATGAAGAAAAATGTGTCGGCTGCGGAACCTGCATCTCGGTGTGCCCGGTTAATCTGCTTGAATTAAAGGTGGTGGGCACCAAGAAAAAAAGTTGTGCGCCGGATCAGAGTTTCTGCCTGAAATGCCATATGTGCGAATTCCACTGTGGATATGAAGCCATTAAAGTGTTTCCGCCGTTTGAAGGGCAGCAGCCCACCGATCAGGCAAAAGTGCCGATGCGCCATCGCTAACCGAACCCGTGACCTCCTTGACCGCTGATTACAACCCGCCATGTTTCCGCAGCGTGCGCCGAGGATAAAAGGATAGCGATGCGCGTTCTGCTCATTCAGCCGCCGATGTTTCATCAGCAGGTGCAGCTTTCCCCCAATCTGGGGCTTGCCTCCATTGCTGCGGTGCTTGAACAGGACGGTGTGCAGGTAAGGGTAGTGGATGCGGCGGCAGAAGGGCTATCGTATGACCGTATTCTGGAAAAGATTCGCGCGTTCCAACCGCACATCATTGGCGCCGGCGGGCAGACGCCGGTCAGCCACCGCGCGCGCATCATTTTTCAGCGAACCAAACGGGAAATCAGCCGCGACATCATAACAATTGCCGGCGGGCCGCACTTCAGCTTCACCGACCGGGAATCGTTACAGGAATGCCAAGACCTTGATATTGTGGTGCGCGGCGAAGGCGAAGCGACCATCAGCCATCTCTGTAAAACGCTTGAGTCCGGCGCCCCCCTTGCCACGGTTCAGGGCATAACCTTTCGGGACGAAACCGGCTCAATAGTGCGCAATCCCGACCGCGAGCCAATTGCCGATATTGACTCCCTGCCCTTCCCTGCCTGGCATCTGTTCCCCGTAGAAAAATACCACTGGGTGGGAAACCGGCTGCTGGCAACCTCTTCCTCGCGGGGTTGCCCGTTCAACTGCCCCTACTGCATCACTTGGAAAGTGCATAAGGGCGTGCGGCAGAGGAAACCGGCGCGGATTGTTGAAGAAATGGTCTGGGTAAAAAAGAACTTTCAACACGACACGTTTTTCTTTCAGGACGATGCCTCATTTCTGTCCCGCGAGCAGATGGAAGGATTTCTGGACGAGCTGGAAAAATGCGGAGAGAAGCTCTATTGGTATTATGAGACCAGGGAAGATGTTTTTCTGGGCTATCGCGATCTGTGGCAACGCATGAAGCGCAACGGCCTGTTCAAAATTGTTTTCGGCCTGGAGACGCCAGACCCGGAGATGCGGAAAAAATTCGGCAAACAGCCGTTTGACAGCCGGGCCGTCGTGCAGATGCTTGATATTCTGGAACATGAGCTTGATATTATGGTTTCCGTGTATCTGCTCTTTGGTCTTCCGGAGGATACCGCGGAGTCCTTGAACGCAATTCTTGAATATGGCAAATATCTGTATCCGGACCATTGTTCTTTTATCGTCGGGTCCATGGCTACGCCGTTTCCGGGAACCGATATGTATGAAGAACTCAAAGCCCGGGATATGCTGACCAGCTATAACTGGAAAGACTACGGGTTTGGCAGGTCGGTCATCAAAACGGCGGTTTCGCCGGAAAAGCTCCAGGCGGTTTTTAAGGGTTTCTGGATAAAAACCTATGTGCGGCCGAAAGCATTTTTAAAACAGTTCCAGTTTTTCATCTCCGGCAACCGCTTCCGCAGGGCGATGGCCAAGCAGTATATTAAAATGGCGATAGAGATGGCTTCCGATGTCAAGAAAATGAGCGGCGAAGCCGATGAGGAATTTTAAAAAAATCATACCTCATGATTCAGAATCAGAATAATCAGATCAGACGGAAAAAAATCTTCGCCGCTGAACACGCGGCAGAAAGGATTCCATGCCATTAGATGTTTATGCCTTTGGCAGCGCGCTGGTGGACATTCAGCTTGCTGTTGATGACACCCTGCTGGCAGAACTTGAGCTGCAGCGCGGGAATATGTATCTGACCGATCGGGTTCGCCAGGAACAGGTCTTGGAAAAAATTCTTGGCGGCCGCATAACCGACCTCGGCGCTCTGGGTGATCGGGTGAACCTTGCAGCCGGCGGCAGTGCCGCAAATACGGTTTACGGCATTGCCCAGCTTGGCGGGACAGCGGCGCTCTGCGGCAAGGTAGCGTCTGATCCCTTTGGCCATTTCTACATTAGAGATATTCAGCAGGGCGGCGTGCTGTTCAATCAAAAAATGGTGGACGGCATGACCGGCACCTGTATCGTTCTCATTTCCGACGACGCGCAGCGCACCATGCTTACCTGTCTTGCGGTATCCAGCGAGATAACGTACGAGGATCTCAATGAGGATTATTTAAAAAACAGCACCTACCTGTATATTGAAGGCTATCTTTTTGACAGCGCGGTTGCAACCGAGACGCTGCTGCGCGCGATTGCCACGGCTAAAAAACACCAGGTAAACGTTGCGCTCTCAGCTTCAGATTCATTTTGTATAGAGCGGCACAAGGACCAGTTTCTGCACCTGGTAAAAAATGATGTTGACCTTTTATTTGCCAACGCCCAGGAAGCGCAGGCGCTTACCGACACCGACAGCCTTGAGGAAGCATGCCGCGTGCTGCCCCGCTGGTGCCGGCAGTGCGCCATCACTGATGGAGCCCGCGGCTCAACCCTCCTGTTTAACGGCGTGCGCCTTAAAATCAATCCCTACCCGGTCATCGCCATAGATACCACCGGCGCCGGAGACGCCTATGCTGCCGGACTGCTCTTTGGCCTTACCAATGGCTATTCACTGGAACAGAGCGGCAAAATCGCCAGCTTCTTTTCCTCGCGGGTGGTATTCCAGTTGGGCCCGCGGTTTGCCGGCGATATAAGACAAGAAATAAAAGAACTGGAGCTCTAATCAAAGATATTTGAAATGTATTTACCGGCCAGGTTTCATGACCTTCTCCCCATATAGCCCTGATTTCAGAAAACCCGCATGAGAACAGCAATACGGAATGGGTAACAACGGGGAATTGAAAACTCCAGCGCCTGGGGGTTTTTCGTCGCCAGCAACACACCCGTCCGTGCCGCGAACACAGCAGCTGCCGTTATAGACTGCAGTCCCGAGCCCCCGGCATCAACAGTGGCGAAGGCTCTACCGGCTGCCTGCCCGGGGCAGAACAGGCACGGTGCCGGGGTCGTGATGCCACCGGGAGGTGCAAGCTCTCTTGGGTAATAATGAATCAAGACCCGATGTGCTATTCATGCCCACTGCTCATAAGGCACAGCTTCATATCCTCCGCCGCATCGTCAAGCCCCAGTTCTTTCAGGGTTTCCGGATTCGGAATGCCGGTCTCCTTATCCCAGCCGCGCACTGCATAGTAATCTTCAAGCATGGTTTTAAATTTTTGCTTGTCCAGCACCGCCCCATTAAATGCTCCGCCGCGTGTCGCCTCCTCTGCCCATTTGCCCTGCAGAAAGTCATCGTGCGTGCGTATGCCCTCGCGCACCAGAAAACATCGCTCAAGGGTATAAATTCTGTTTGCTATGGTGCGCAGCATCGGTTCATCAGCTTCCACCCCGGTTACCGCGGTATAGAGATCAGCCATGTCCTGAATGTTTATGCCGTGCCCATTATGGGACGTGTTGAACTTGCAGATTTGCAAAGCATCTGCCAGCGTATAGATGTCCTGAAAATAAACGGTTGAGGCAGCTTTGTCATAGGAATCATGCTGGAGAACAGCGGCGGTGCCGAAGCGCCGCCGCGCTTCTTCTTCTGAAAGCAGTGCTTTCCCGCCCAACGGGATTTCTATCATATTACTGCCGCGCAGATGGTCGCATCCCCGCGTCGCCGTAGCGAACGTCAAGGCAGTTCCCTTAAGCCCTCTGATATCAACCCCGCCCAGCACCATGCCTTTGCAGTAATTGAGCGATTGTTCCGCGCCTCTGCCGATGCGCTGCGCCGCCGTTACGGCTCCATCAGCCAGCACGGCGCCAAAGCCCTCGCGCCGCGCGATCAGCGGCACCATCGCAATCATGGACTCATAGTTTCCCCATTCAAAGGATCTGCCGCCGGTATCTTCCAAGGAGATAATGCCCTTCTCATACCATTCCATGACGTAGGACATGAGACAGCCGAAATCAAGCACATCAATCCCGTACTGGTTGCACAGTGAATAAATTTTAAACAGGGACGGCGCATAGGCGTTGCCGCAGGTAGGCCCATTGTATGAGGTGCACCCCTCGGGAATTTTCGTTCCCTTCAGTCCGGCATACGGCCCGTCTTTTACCTCCCAGCTCTTCATGCAGCCCACGCTGCAGGAGAAACAACTGTGCGATCCCGTGTAGAAATCCCGTTTGAGCGTTTCGCTGGTCACCTTCTCTGCGTCAGGCCACCCGCCCGCCTGCTTAAAATTTTGAATTGCCAGCAGCCCCGACTCATTTTCTATGGCCAGCGGGCCTGCCATCCCGTAGGTGGCAAACATCTTGTAAAAGGGCGCATCGGTAATCTTTTTCTTTATACGCCTAACTGTGGATTTTAGTTTATCCGGGTGTGCAACTTCAATGGCGTGTGAACCGGCGCCTATGACCACTGCCTTGAGATTCTTTGAGCCCATGACTGCACCCATGCCGGTTCTGCCTGCAACATTGTATCCATGGATAATACAGGCAGTGCGCACCATATTTTCTCCTGCAGGGCCGATGCAAGCGGTGTGAATTTTTTGGCCTTTAAACTGTTTTTTCAGCGCCGCTTCGGTCTCATCGGTCGGCGTGCCCCACAGCCCGCGCGCATCTCTGATTTCGGCGCGTCCGTCATGGACATATAAAAAAATCGGGTGCTCTGCCGCGCCCTGAATAAGGACATGGTCAAACCCGGCACGTTTAAGATGAACGCTGAAAAACCCGCCAAAATTTGCATCGCCAAGGATGCCGGTAAGAGGCGATTTTGCGCTCACCGTGCAGCGCGGACTTGAAGGTGCAGCGGTTCCGGTGACGGGGCTGGTGCCAAAGATAAGGACATTCTGCGGCGACAAGGGGTCAACGCCGGGCCTTACCAGTGTATATAAAAAATAAGAATTGATGCCCCGTCCCCCGATAAACCGGTGCGCAAGGGATTCATCCAAGGCCTCAGTGCGTATTGACCCGGCCGTTAAATCAACGCGCAAAATTTTGCCTGTCCACCCATGCATAATAATTCCTTAAAATGACCAATAGTCTCATTGCCGACACAGAATCTCAATCAGAACAGGTTGGAGGAAGCCTGATGGAGAGCCAGTGTGATCTGCGAGCAAAAATGTCAGCTACATTCCTCGCATAAACTTCTCTGCATCAAGCGCTGCCATGCAGCCCATGCCGGCGGAGGTCACTGCCTGTTTGTAAACGGGATCGGTTACATCGCCGGCCGCAAAAACACCGGCAATATTTGTGGCCGCGCCGCAGCGGGTAATTATGTATCCCTTTTCATCCATCTCCACCTGGCCCTGAAAGAGTTCGGTATTAGGCTTGTGGCCGATCGCAATAAAAATTCCATCGCTCGGTTTAAAGTGTGTTGCGCCGGTCTTGAGATTTTTTATGACGGCTCCCGTCACGCTGCCTTTTTCCACATCCTGAATATCCTCAACAACCGAATCCCATATAAACGTAATATTCTTAATCGCAAATGCCCGTTGCTGCATGATCTGAGAGGCGCGAAGCTTGTCGCGGCGGTGCACGACCGTCACCGAGGAGGCCAAGTTGCTCAAAAATATCGCTTCCTCAAGCGCGGTATCGCCGCCGCCGACAACGATAATGTCTTTTTTTCGAAAAAAGAATCCATCGCAGGTGGCACACACTGACACCCCGCGGCCCATGAGTTTTTTTTCAGAGGGAAGCCCCAGCAGACGGGCTGAAGCGCCGGTGGCAATAATTAAGCACTCGGTTTCCAGCGTTTCTTCCTCGCAAAAAATACTAAACGGCCGTTTCCAAAGATTTACCCCGGTTACCGCCCCGGATTTAAATTCAGCGCCAAATCGCGCTGCCTGAGCTTTCATATCGGCCATAAGTTTCGGGCCGTCAATGCCATCAGGGTATCCCGGCCAATTTTCAACCACCGTGGTGAGCGTAAGCTGCCCGCCCGGCTCCAGACCTTCAATGACCAGAGGATTGAACTGTGCCCGGGCTGCATAAATTGCCGCAGTTAGTCCGGCGGGACCTGATCCGATAATGATAAGCTGTCTCATAAAAATTCTCCGCTTATTTATGGTGATGACGCATTATTCTGGCTTTCCGTCAGCTTCGCATTTAAATGATATAAAAATTTATCTGCATGCTTGCGTGGAATGAAGAGCGTATGGGTGCCGTCAGGAAGATAATAGCCGCGCAGCTCCGGATTGAGGTCGCGTATGGTTTTAAAGGTTGTCTGGGCTGCGTCAGCGATGATTTTTATATGGACTGGTTTCGG
Source organism: uncultured Thermodesulfobacteriota bacterium (assembly GCA_964594075.1). Classification (GTDB taxonomy): domain Bacteria; phylum Desulfobacterota; class WTBG01; order CAIYCZ01; family CAIYCZ01; genus CAZQKW01. The sequence continues at coordinate 104,521 of CAZQKW010000004.1, forward strand.
ACACGAGAAGGTAACCTCCTGGATATCCAGGGGGCGGTAATATTCTGAATCTGGCAGGTCAAAGCCATACCGGACCGGATCGGAGAGGATAATTTTGATGGCAAAAATCCGGAATAAATATTGTTCTGTTTCCTCCGGCAGGTCAAGATCAAAATAATCTCTGACCCCCTGCTCAGCTATTTCCTGTTCCACCCGCTCCTCGCCGCAGTTATATGCCGCAATGGCAAGCGTCCATTTTCCGAATCGTTCATGAAGCGAAAGAAGATATTCGAAGGCGGCATTCGTTGATTTCGGAAAGCTGTATCGCTCGTCAATCCGGTCTTGCTTTTTCAGACCAAAACGCCTGCCGGTATCTTCTATAAACTGCCAGAACCCGGCAGCCCCCTTCGGCGAAAGCGACGTGGGATAAAAATCACTCTCGGCAACCGCCACATATTTGATGTCATCCGGCATCTGATAGTGCTTAAGGCGTGCCTCAATATAGGGGAAATATCGTCTGCTGCGCTTGAGCCAGAGAATTACCTGAGACTGCTTGCCCAGCGATAAAAGAAACTCCCGGTCAAGCCGTTCCCAAATGTCATCACGTTCAAGCGGCACCCGTTCACCGCAAAACGTAAGGCTGCGGGGTGTCTGAAACTGCACAAGATAAGGCTTCTGGATCGTTTTTTGCTCCTCGCCTGCTGACGCAGGTGCCGGCAAAAAACCGCCTAAGATTAAGAGAAAACTGCAAAATAAAGCGTATTTAATTATTCCATTCATAAAAAACCGTTTCCGTTTGATTCGCGTATGCGGTGCAGTCCCGCACCGATGGTATTCTTATCACAGACGCTGGGTTCTTACAAAAGATTTTGGACGTCTGGCCGGAATCCATTTCACTTGATTTTATCGTGCAGCTTTGGTAGGTATGCTATTTTAGCTCAGTATAACAAACAACGTAACAGGGAGGAATATGGCTCGTTCAAAAAGAAAACAGGTTCTTAAACGACATAAACATGAACTTAAACGCAAACGGCGCTGGGAAAAAGCCCGGGCAGGCGCACAAAAACAAACTGCGCCTGCGCAAACACCGGCAAGCTCATAGCTGATGTTAACCGCCCCGGTGCAATTTTTTGGACAATCTTGATATGCCTGCTGATTTACGGTGCAGGTTTTTGCTCGGGCGCGGCAGCGGGCGATGAACAGAATTCAGAAGCCCCGATGCGAGCAGTTTCCGCAAAGGATGACGAAGGATATTTGTCAACAAATTCTTTGTAACAGGCACAGGCTTTTTCTCGTTCGCCGAGTGCCGCGTGACTCCGCGCAAGATTCAATAATGCCATTATCGCGAGCGCTTCGCCAGCCTCGTTCTTCTGTTTTTCAAACCACTCGCGTGCCTGTTTATAATCACCCCGCCGTTCATATACATATCCTATTCCTTCATAGGCTGCAGGCCGCAGGTAGTTCTGCTCGCGGCTGGTTTTTTTCAAAAACTCCTGATAAAACCCCAGTGCGTCATCGTCTTTTTTCAGCTCATAGCTGCACGCTCCTGCGTAAAACAGCGCTGTTGTGCCGGCGGTCGTTTGCGGATACTGCTCGATTATTTTTTTAAATTGCTGCAGCGCCTCCTGATAATGCGTGCCTTGCGCCGGCTGTGCATCTGTGCCGGCTGCCGGCTTTTCATTGCTGTTAAAGCGGTCCATAGCGGCAAAAAAAAGCACATAGGCTTCTTGTTCTGCCTGAACTCTTTGGTATTGCCACAGCCCGATGCCCGCCGCAACAACCAGGACGATTAACCCCACCGCCGCCACTTGTCTGAAATGAAGCGTTATAAAATCCTGCAGTTGTCGCCATGCTACCAAAATTTTCCCTGGTTCAATAATGTCCAATTCCTTTGCTGATTTACGTCTCGGCATTTCCTGCTTCCTTTCTGTTCTCCGTTATAGCCAACATTTTCCCGCACGCCTACTTTATTTTGTGGATTCGTGCCATTTTTAAAATGCGCCAACGCAACGGTTTTTCATGAGCCGCCATTAACATATGCGCGCAGCGCGTGAATCTTCTTTTCACCAAGACCCGGAATGTTGCATAATTCCTCAATATCCTTTATCCTGCCGTGTCTCGCTCGATAGGCAACAATGGCCTGGGCGGTCTGCGTGCCCACGCCAGGAATCAGTTCCAATTCATCAACCGACGCGGTATTGATATCAAGCGGCAAGAAAAAATTTAAGCGGGCCGCAGCCGCCATCTCGGTTATTTCCCAGGAATATTCAGATGGTTGCCCGGTGTTAAAGAGTATTTTCGTGCCGCTGGGAACACGGGCGGTCGGCAGATGTTGGGCATTATCCACGACGCCGGCTGCCTCCAGCACATCGCATACCCGCTGCGCCGAAGAAAAACTATAAAAACCTGCGCGGGCGCCAATACCCCGTATTTCATAGACTGCTGCGGCATCAGGGATGTTGAGCGGCGTCGGGACCGCGCGCGCGCTGTATAATTTCACCACCCCGCATAAAAACGTAACCGCCAGAATGCAGAAAATTACGGCGAGCTGTTGCGTGTGGTAGGGTCTCATGCGGAAGAATTACCGTGCCCGCGCTGATCCTTGAACAGCTTATAGGTAATGCTGTCGGTGAGCGCCTGCCAGCTTGCCTCAATTATATTTTCCGATACGCCGACCGTGCCCCAGGTATCAGATTTGTCCCCGGATTCAACCAGCACCCGCACCCGGGCCGCTGTTCCATGAATACCGGGAAGCACCCGAACCTTATAATCAACCAGGGAAACATCTTTGAGCTGGGGATAGAATTTTTCAAGCGCTTTGCGCAATGCGTTGTCAAGCGCATTGACCGGACCGTTGCCCATGGCCGCCGTGTGCTCCACCGTGCCCCCCACCTGCACCATAATGGTAGCCTCAGATTGGGCTTCTTCATCTTCCCGTTTTTCGTTGATAACGCGAAACCCGACCAGATCAAAAAACCGCTTCTTCATCCCCAGCGCTTTGCGCATCTGCAATTCAAAGGATGCCTCGGCGCCTTCATATTGATATCCCTCGCGCTCGCGCTGCTTCAATTCGGTTAAAATATGCTGCACAATGGGATCGCTGCTTGATAGATCAATGTTAAACTCTTTTGCTTTCTGCAAAATAGTGCTTTTGCCCGCCTGGTCGGACACCAGAATGCGCTGTGTATTGCCGACCGCTTCCGGCGGAATGTGCTCATAGGTTGCAGGATGCTTTTTTACCGCGCTCACATGAACGCCAGCCTTATGGGCAAAGGCGCTGCTGCCAACAAACGGTTGATGTTTAACCGGCGGCTGATTGGTCAATTCATACACAAAGCGGGATACGGCATATAGCTTTTTCAAGTTCTCATCGCTGATGCAGGGAATGCCTAACTTCAGTTTGAGATTGGGAATTATGGAACACAAATTCGCATTCCCGCACCGCTCGCCGTAGCCGTTGATACTGCCCTGCACCTGGCTGCAACCGCTCTGCACCGCAATCAGGGTATTGGCTACCGCCACATCACCGTCATTGTGGGCGTGAATGCCCAGCGGCACATTCGTTGACTGTCTGACCGCGCCGACTATCTCTTGTATTTCATGGGGCAGGGTGCCGCCATTGGTGTCGCATAAAATGATGCCGTCTGCTCCGCCGGCTGCCGCATGTTCTAACACTTTAAGGGCATAGCTCCGGTTGGCCTTGAATCCGTCAAAAAAATGCTCGGCATCAAAAAACACCTCGCGGACATGCTGCTTCAGGTAGCGCAGAGAATTCTCCACCAGCAGCAGATTGTCTTCAAGCGTTGTCCTGAGCACATCGCGGACATGGATGTCCCAGGCTTTACCAAAAATAGTAACCGCGCCGGTGTGTGCAGCAATGAGGTCTTTGATGTTTTTATCGTGGGCTATTTCGCAACCCGGTCGCGCCGTGCTGCCAAAGGCTGTCACCACCGCTTTCTTGAGCCGGTATAATGTAATCTCACGGAAATATTCATAGTCGGTTGAATTTGAACTGGGCCACCCGGCTTCAATGTAGTGCACCCCCAACTCGTCGAGCTTCTGCGTGATGCGCACCTTGTCTTCAAGGGAAAAGGCGATGTCCTCGGCCTGATTTCCTTCGCGCAGCGTGGTGTCGTATAAAATAACGTTACGCATAGTGATCACCTTCCGGCGCACGGACCCCAGCCAATCAGGTTTGCTCCTCGTCGGTCACGCCCAGCTTATCCAGTTCAAATGCCTGGTGCAGCACACGCACAGCCAGTTCCGTGTATTTTGCATCAATCACGCAGGAAATTTTAATCTCCGAGGTGCTGATCATCATAATATTGATTCCCTCGTCAGCCAGCACTTTGAACATTTTGGTGGCAACACCAGCATGGCTGCGCATGCCAACGCCCACAATAGAGACTTTTGCTATATTTTCATCCACCGTAACATCCTGGCTGCCGATTTCTCCCGCAACCGCGCGCACAATTTCCAAAGCCTTTTTGCAGTCTGCCTTCGGCACGGTAAAGGTGAGATCGGTGTAGCCATCAGCGCTGACATTCTGAATGATCATGTCCACCACGATATTAGCCTCGGCAATGGGGCCAAAAATTTTAAAGGCGGTTCCGGGCCTGTCCGGCACTCGCATCACTGTGACCTTGGCTTCATTTTTATTGTAGGTTACCCCTGACACGACAACCTGTTCCATTTCTTCATCCTCCTTTGTTACTAAGGTTCCCGGCGCCTGCGTAAAACTGGAGAGAACATGAACCCGCACGCCATACTTTTTGGCAAATTCTACGGAACGGGTCTGCAGGACTTTCGCGCCGAGGCTTGCCATCTCAAGCATTTCATCATAGCTTATTTTTTTCAGCTTGCGCGCTTCCGGACAGATCGCCGGGTCGGTGGTGTAAACACCTTCAACATCCGTGTAGATTTCGCACACATCGGCATTGAGGGCTGCCGCCAGAGCCACTGCAGTGGTATCGGAGCCGCCGCGGCCCAGAGTGGTAATATTATTATCTTCATCAACACCCTGAAACCCTGCCACGATAGCGATGCGTTTTTCTTTCAGCGCTTTCTGCAGCTCCTCGGTCTCGATTCTCAGAATGCGCGCTTTGCTGTATGCGCTATCCGTAACGATTTTCACCTGATAGCCTAAAAATGAAACCGCATCAACCTGAAGATTGTGCAGCGCCATTGACAGCAGCGCCACGGAGACTTGCTCGCCGGTGGAAACCAGCACATCATATTCGCGCTCGCTTGGCTGCGGGGTCATCTGTTTGGCAAGGTTCACCAGACGATCCGTCTCGCCGGCCATGGCCGAGACCACCACGACCACATCATTGCCCTGATTATAACAATCAACCACCCGCTGCGCCACCTTACGGATGCGCTCAATGTCGCCCACCGAGGTGCCGCCGTATTTTTGCACAACCAATGCCACTCTTACCTACCTCCTTCTATAACAGGGATAACTCGCTGCAACATCGTTATATATCGTTCGCCGCTGGCGCTCAGGGTAATGCGCCTGCGACATTCATCCACATGCGCCAGATAAATCATAAAACGCTCAGCAGGCAGTGCCCCGGCCGCACGTTCTGCCCATTCAATGACGGTCACACCCGTGCCATACAGACATTCATAAAACCCCAGGTCATCTAATTCTGCCGGCTCCTTGATTCTGTATAAATCAAAATGATAAACGGGGATGCTGCCCGGAAATTCCTGTAAAAACGTAAACGTCGGACTTGCCACATCCTGTTCTGAAACTCCGGCAATGGCCGCAACCAGACCCTTTATGAAACAGGTCTTGCCCGTGCCCAGTTCCCCGGTGAGGCCTATGACACTCCCGGGAACCGCAACCCTGCCAATAATGCTGCCATAGCGAATGGTTTTCTGCGGGCTGTCTGAAAAAATCGTTAATTCCACGCTGCTGTATCTGTAGGCGTCGGTTAGGACCCGGTGAACTGTTGCAGTGCAGCCGGTATGTTATCAATAATATCTGACGCTATAATGCCTCGGTTACCCCGCTGTGCCGCCAGCTCATCGCCGATACGCCCATGCACATACACCGCACATTGCGCGCTCAACAGCGGATTGATTCCCTGAGCCATAAACCCTGCAATCATGCCGGTCAACACATCCCCCATGCCGCCGCTTGCCATGCCGGGATTTCCTGTGGGATTAATGAAGATGTGCCCCCCCGGCTCTGCAATAACCGTGCGGGCTCCTTTCAGCACTACAAGGGCGCCATAGGCAGATGAAAATGTTCTGGCAATGCCAATTCGGTCCGCCTGCACATCCCTGGTTGTGGTATTCATCAGGCGCGCCATCTCTCCCGGATGCGGCGTCAGCACCACGGCTGCTTTTGCTTTTTTGAGTACCTCAGGGTTGCGTGCCACTGCATTCAGCCCGTCTGCATCAATTACCAGGGGAAGCTCAACCGATTCAATCAGCGCATGCACCAGCTGCGCCGTTTCCGCCCGGTCTGAAATGCCCGGACCTATCGCCATGAGGGTTTTACCCGGCATGACTTCCAGAATGCGCTGCAATGACGTGCTGCCCAGATAGCCTCTCTCGCTCTCGAGAAGCGGCTCAGTCATTGCCTCAGTAACTTTTATTTCCAGGATTGGATTCAGCTGTTCCGGAACACCGATTGTTACCAGGCCCGCACCAACGCGCAGTGCTGCCTGCGCAGCCAGTGCTGCGGCGCCGGTTTTCCCAGGGGATCCGGCAATAATGAACGCATGGCCGTAGGTGCCCTTGTGTGTATCAGGGGCACGCGCCGGAAGTTTTCCATAAAAATCCGCGTCCTCCAGCAGATGCTCCCGCAGGTTTGCGCCCCGGATGAGCGTGGCGGGTATGCCAATATCAATGATTTCAAGTTTTCCCGCTAACAGAAGCCCGGGATATATGACCAGTCCGCGCTTTGCAAGGCCGTAGGTACAGGTAAGCTGCGCCCTGATCGCACATCCCTGCACCTGGCCTGAAGTTGCGTCAAGACCGGATGGCACGTCAACCGCCACGACCGGTATGCCGGATTTGTTTATATCCTCAATGACCTGCGCCGCAAGGCCGGTAATTGTTGCCTGAAGGCCGGTCCCAAAGATAGCATCAACAATGAGCCCGGCGCTCTTTATCTCCGGAAGCGCTTCCCGCCATGCACGCTCGTCAGGTATTTCCTGAACTATGCCTCCCATGTGCCGGAAGGCGCGGAGATTAAGCGCCGCGTCCCCTGAAACCCGGTCTGCTTGAGCGAGCAGGAAAACTTTTACGGCAATATGGTGATTCAAAAGATAGCGCGCAATGACCACGCCGTCTCCCCCATTATTGCCTTTTCCGGCGACGACCGCAACACGACGCGCGCTCACATCGGGAAAGTAACGCCGTATCTGCTCAAATGTTCCCCTCCCGGCATGTTCCATCAGGACGACGCCGGGTATGCCGATGTCCTGGATGGTCTGCCGGTCAAGCTGTTGCATCTGTTCGGCTGTCACAATATCCATACCTGTCCCGTGTATTGCCTATCGCCTCATGTGCCGGCTGGCTTATGATTTCATCCCGTGCATAAGTTCCAGCATCTCCCGCACCGCCCGCTCCACACCGACAAGCACCGCGCGGGCAATAATGCTGTGACCAATGCTGTATTCTTCAATGTCTGGTATGGCAAGGAGCCGGGAAATGTTATGATAATCAAGGCCGTGTCCGGCGTTTATTCTGAGTCCCTTCTGTGCTGCAGTCTCAACAGCGGCAACAATGCGCTCAAACTCCCGGTTGGCATCGCGTGGAGTTCTGGCCGAGCTGTAAATGCCGGTATGAATCTCAACACAGTCGGCGCCGCATTCACGTGAAGCATTGATCTGCCGCGGATCGGGGTCAACAAAAAGACTCACCATGATCGCTTTTTTCTGAAACGCGGCAATCGTCGGCCGCAAGGCCTTTATGTGCCCGGCAACATCCAGGCCGCCTTCGGTGGTAAGTTCGCGCCTTTTTTCCGGCACCAGGGTAACCATGTCTGGTCTGAGGCGCAGTGCCAAGCGAATAATTTCGGGGACTGCTGCCATTTCAAGGTTCAATTTTGTCTTTACGGTCTGTCTGAGGATTGCTACATCGCGATCCTGAATGTGCCGCCGATCTTCCCGTAAGTGCACAATAATGCCATGGCAGCCCGCCAGCTCGGCAAGCATCGCTGCCGCAACCGGATCCGGTTCGGCAGCCAGCCGCGCCTGCCGCACGGTAGCCACATGATCAACATTTACCGAAAGTTTAGCCATACCTGCCTCATAAACAAAAAAATTTTTAACAATACAAAACGCATTCAGCCAGCGGGAGCCGTCAGAGGATAAAAACGCGCCTGAATATTTTACCCCCGGCTGCTTGCTGCGCGTTTTAAACGCGTTTTATCGCATGGGCCACCAGTGCTGCCCGTTTCATGCTTTTCACATCATGCACCCGCACCATATGGGCGCCGTTGTAAATGGCGATAGCTACGGCGGCAGCCGTGCCTTCTTCCCGCTCGTTCACCGGCGCATTCAGCAGTCTGCCAATAAATGCCTTGCGCGACGGGCCGACCAGAATCGGGCGGCCCAGGGCGGCAAAAGCCCCCACGTGCTTAAGAATAGAGAAATTGTCTTTTTCAATAGATTTACCAAATCCAATGCCGGGGTCAATAATAATATTTTCAACAGCTATACCCTGCTGAACCGCCGCCGCAATCCGCTCTTCTAAAAAAGCCCGGATGTCATCAATGAGAGAGGCATAGTGAATGTCGGTCTGCATTGTTTGCGGTGTGCCTCTCATGTGCATCAACACCACCGGTGCGCCACTCTCAGCAACAACCCCTGCCATCTCCGGATCAAACCGCAGCGCGCTGATATCATTGACAATTTGCGCTCCCGCTGCGAGAGCCTTCCGGGCAACGACCGCTTTCGTTGTATCAATGGATATGGGCACCGTAACGCGGGAAGCTACCGCTTCAATCACCGGCAGCACGCGCTCAAGTTCTTCTGCTGGAGAAACTGAGACAGCACCCGGCCTGGTGGATTCTCCGCCGATATCTATAATATCCGCTCCCGCTTCGGCTAACTGCACGCAGTATGTGATCGCCGCTTCACGGGAAAAATAAACCCCGCCGTCAGAAAACGAATCGGGGGTCACATTGACAATGCCCATGATATAGGGGCGCTCGGAAAAATCAAAAGTTCGGGTACGGCAGATGAGCGGTGGGGGGATAAATTCTGTCACGGCGCGTTCGTAGGCCCGCATGCACTGTGCGCCCTATGCAGAAGCTGCGACAGCATCGGCCAGCGGCCCAAGCGGTTCGCCGTTCACAATTTTATTGATATCGTCGGTGTCTAGCGATTCACGCTCCAGAAGGCTTTCCGCAAGCCGGTGCAGAATGGCGCGATTGTCGGAAAGCAGCTGCTTCACCCGATTGTAATTTTCCATGACTATTCTGGTTACTTCATGGTCTATGCGCACGGCCGTATCCTCGCTGTAATCGCGGTGCTGGGCTATCTCTCGACCAAGAAAAATCTGCTCTTCCTTTTTGCCGAAGGTAAGCGGTCCTAAATTTTCACTCATCCCCCAGTCGCACACCATGCGCCGTGCCAAATCAGTCGCGCGCTCCAGGTCGTTGCCCGCGCCGGTCGTGGTATCATTAAAAACCAGCTCCTCGGCAACACGGCCGCCGAGCAGAATCGCAATATTGTTGTTCAAATACTGTTTGGGGTAGGTATGTTTTTCATCCATGGGCAATTGCTGTGTAATGCCTAATGCCATGCCGCGGGGAATAATTGTGACTTTGTGGATGGGGTCGGTGCCGGGGAGCAGTTTAGCCACCAGGGTATGGCCGGATTCGTGATAGGCAGTGATCTTGCGCTCCTCCTGGCTGATAATCATGCTTTTCCGCTCGCTTCCCATCAGCACCTTGTCCTTTGCCTGTTCAAAATCCTGCATACTCACCCGTGTTTTGCCCTGACGAGCGGCAAGCAACGCCGCTTCATTGACCAGATTGGCAAGGTCAGCTCCACAAAAACCGGGGGTGCCACGGGCGATAACACTAAGATCAACACCTTCTTCCAGCGGGGTTTTTCGGGTATGCACCTTGAGAATGCCTTCCCGGCCCCGCACATCGGGGATAGGAACGACAATCCGCCGGTCAAAGCGGCCCGGCCTGAGCAGCGCCGGATCGAGAACGTCGGGCCGGTTCGTTGCCGCAATGAGAATCACGCCGTCGTTTGATTCAAAACCATCCATTTCAACCAGAAGTTGATTGAGCGTTTGTTCCCGCTCGTCATGCCCGCCGCCGAGTCCGGCTCCCCGGTGCCGGCCAACGGCGTCAATTTCATCAATAAAAATAATACAGGGAGCATGCTTTTTGCCTTGGATGAACAGGTCGCGCACCCGCGCAGCTCCCACGCCGACAAACATTTCAACAAAATCGGAACCGCTGATGCTGAAAAAGGGCACCCCGGCTTCTCCGGCAATGGCCCTGGCCAGCAGGGTTTTACCGGTTCCCGGTGCGCCTACCAGCAATGCCCCTTTGGGAATTCTGCCCCCCAGGCTGGTGAAGCGTTTGGGGTCACGAAGAAAATCAATAATTTCCTCCAGTTCGTCTTTTGCCTCATCGATGCCAGCCACATCGGCAAAGGTCACTTTCTGCTGTTGCTCGGTTAGCAGGCGCGCCCGGCTTTTGCCAAATGACATTGCCTTGCCGCCGCCGATCTGGACTTGGCGCATAAAGAAAATCCAGACTCCTATGAGCAGCAGCATGGGGAACCAGGAAATGATGATCTGCATCCACCATGATGACTGCTCGTCAGGTTTAACATCTATCGTGACCTGCTTGGCCATCAAATCTTTTACCAGGTCCGGATCTTCCAGGGAATAGGTCTTAAATTCCTTGCCGTTATTAAACTTGCCATAAATGTTGTTTCCCTGGATGGTTACTTCCCGGACATCGCCGCGTTCAACCGCCAAACGAAATTCACTGAACAAGATTTTCTGCCGCGCTGCTTTTGGCTGGTTAAACAAATTGAATAACAACACCATGACCAGAGCAATGACCAGCCAGAGAGCCATATTTTTATAAAATGGATTCATAATCTTTGAGCTGCCTTCGGTTTTATAATAGTGTTATTGCGCATCGCTAAAAACTTTATAGCATAACTGTTTAACACTCTCAATATAATTAAATAGAACAAACCCCGCTGGTTACCGCACGGCGGCGGCCGGCTGTCTGATTACCAATATCCGCGCCTCACACGGTGGAAATAAGCTCTATTTTCAATGCGTTTCGGGTCGTAGGCGTTATCCGGAAACGCTGGTCAATTCGCAGGCCTCCCACCCAGGCAATTTTATCCTGAAACAGGATGATGGGGATGGTATGCCGTTGCCGCGGAGGAATTTTATTGTCAATAAAAAAATCTTTGAGCTTCTTGCTCCCCCCCAGCCCAAGAGGGTAAAAGCGGTCACCGGGCCGATAGTTCCTGACCGTGACCGGCACTGCTACCCGATCATAATCCAGGTAATCACAGCGGTTATCAGGAATCACGACGGCAGGGTCTGAACAGCAGAAATCCTGCTTGCTTAGGATAATGGTTTTTCCCAGTTCCTGAATAATAATGCGTTCGGGAACGTAATCAAAGGTATAGCAAAAATTATTTTTTTGTAATTTTTCACGGGTAAAAATCAACGCGTCGTATTCCCGCACCACCGTCCATCCCCGGGGCAACTGGATTTTCTTTGCCGGGCCTGTTTTGCTAATTATCTGCTGCACGGCTTCAATATGACTGAAATAAATGCCTTGGGATCGATCGGTAATCCGGGCAATGAGCGCTTTGATGATTCTGCCCTGGAATGCTGCCGGGTGTCTTTGAATGTCGTGAACCGGGAGTATAAACGCCTGGTTTTCCGCCTTGGGAACCAGGCGTGCAACCAGCTCCTGCACCATGGCGTCAAGCATTTCGTTATCCTGCTGCATAAGCGCCCCCAGACGGTTCACCGTTTTGACTATCTGCGGATTATAGGACTGCTCCAACAGGGGTATGAGATGATGGCGGATTTTATTTCTCAAGTAATGCTGCTCGGATGCGGAACTGTCGGGAATAAAGGCAGTATGCTGCTGGTTCAAATAGGCCTCGATCTCCGCGCGCGTAACGTTAATGAGCGGGCGGATGAAATATTCGTTTCTGACTGGCGGAATACCGGCAAGACCGGCAGCAGAGGTGCCGCGTATAAGCCACATGAGAATCGTTTCGGCCTGGTCGCTGGCTGTGTGCCCCAGTGCAACTTTTTGAGCGCCAATACGCTCGCGAAGCTCGCACAAAAATTCATATCTTACCAACCGGGCTGCTTCCTGCAAGGAACATGATTGTCTGCGTTGGCACGCGCGCACGTCCCGCTCCTCAATAAAGCAGGCAAGTCCCAGATGTTCAGCGAGCTCGGCAACAAACCGCGCCTCTTGTTGTGCCGCCAGGCCGCGCAGCATATGGTTCAGGTGGGCAACCGTCAGCGTCAGGCGCCACCGGTTTTTCAGGGCGCACAGTATGGACAGTAGCGCAACTGAGTCTGCCCCGCCGGAGACCGCAGCAATGACATGGTCGCCGGGGCTGAGCATATGATGCCTATTAATGGTCTGGATAACTTTATTAACAATCATGGTGTTAAAGGTCTTTACCTTTAGTGCCATAATATAGTATATATGATAAAAATATTTTTATATTAACAAGATAAACTATACCGGGAGAAGATTTTTATGCATAAAAAACCAGCTTTGTATATTGTCCTGTTGCTTCTTTTCTTTTTAACGGCCGGCGGCGCGTGGGGACAAGACCAAGAGCAGTCCACAAATAATGGCCAGCTCCATGGCATCGCCCGGTTTGGCAGGGGCGTGGTGAACATTATTTCTTCACCTCTTGAGCTGCTCGCCCAACCCTACGCGCGCGCTTCATACCGTGATGAACAGAGCAATAATCAGTTCGCGGTGTTAGGCGGTTTTTTTGAAGGCATTCCCATGGGGTTTGTATATTTTGGCTGGCGATTAGGCGCTGGTTTTTACGACATGTTTACCTTTCCGTTTTACTGTTATGATGAGTCCATCATTCATCCTGAGTATCTTACGTTTTCCCCTGAATTTTTAGAATCGCCATAATCACCCGTCGGCCCCCTGTGCCTCCCGATAGACGGCCTGAATCTTTTCGTCGCGACGAATCTCAAGCTGGCGAAGCTCTGCAGATAGTTCATCCGCACCCTGAAGGAGAATCTTTTTTTCTGCTGCTTTTGCTTCATATTCTTTTTTTATCTCGGCAATGCGTTGTTTTTGTTCTTCAGTAAGGGGCGTACTTTCAGCAATTCCCTGTTCTTTAATTTTGGCAAGTGCAATTTCATAGCTGCTTTTCAATTCAGTCATACCATTGTTCTCCTTGTTAATGCTTATTTCCTTAACTATGAGCCCTGCAATTCAGGTATTCCGCATGAGAACACCAAAAACGCACGGTGCCCGAGTCGTGATGCCAGCAGTTACGCATAGTGTTGTGGCAGAGAAAAACCTTCAGCGGCTTCTTCATTGCCAGCAATAAAATATTTTGGGGAACGTCCGGTCATTTAATGCTTGCCATAGGGCGGCTTCTATGGCTATGATATAAAACATTTTTGAGGTTATTACCATTAACAGTGAACAGTATTCAACGAGTTCCGGCATAACCAATGGCAAATATTTCACACGCAGTAAAAGATAGACTCTCTACTATTTTGTTAAAAGATTATGAGGAATGTCAATTCTTTTTTGCCGCTGCGCACCTGCTGCGGGATCAGTTGCAAAAAATTTCTGAACAGGTGCAGCGCGAAGAAATTGAATTCAATGTGGTGCGCGATACCATCGGCGAACTGGGTATTTACATCAGTAATCTTGAACGGGGCCTGAATGAGGTAGAAGAGTGTTATACCAAATTGGTTGAGGCCCTTGAAAAATAGCTGTGCGAGTCAATACGGAAAACGGATATGGAACTGAGCGAAGGATTGAGAACAAGGACCAGCGTGCGGGCGTTTCTTAAAAAGCCCGTGCCCCGGGAACTTATTGCCGACATTCTTGCGGAATCCCAGCAGGCGCCGTCATCGTCAAATCAGCAGCCATGGCATTTTTATGTCATTACCGGGAAACCGCTGGCAGAGCTTACCGAGAAAATCCTTGCCGCCCACCACAGTGACCGCAAACCCTACGACCCCTCAAAGGGCAAAACCATCCCGCCGGAGTATGTTGAAAGAACTAAAAAGCTCTTCAGGGAACTGCGTCCGTTTCTGCAAAAGCTGGGCGAAGACAATCGCGCATTTATTGAGACCGGCAGCTTGCGTTTTTATGATGCTCCGGTGGCCTTTCTGCTTACCCTGCATGCCAGCTTTCCGCGCAGCCGGCTCATGGATATTGGCATGGCGGCGCAAAACCTGATGCTGGCAGCGCATGCACGGGGACTGGGCACCTGTGCGATTGGGCTGGTGCTGTACTATGAAGATATCATCCGGGCTGCGCTGGAACTTGCGCCAGATCGTGATCTTGCGCTCATGATTGCCCTTGGGTATCCCGATTACAGTTCGCCGGTCAATGATTTCAGGTCTTCGCGCGAGCCCCTGTCTGATTGTGTTTCCTGGCTTGGTTTTGAGTAGCCTGGTTGGTGAATCTGCGGTGCGGCAGGACGATGGCGGGGAATTGGCACTCGGGACGGATTACTCTTCAGTGCCGCCGCTGCTTATGTATTCCTCATATTCAGCGCTGTCCATCAGGTTTTTTAATTCATCCTCGTTGATATGCTCAAGCTGAATCATCCACCCATCGCCATACGGGTCGTGTATGATAAGAGAGGGGTCTTCCTCGATCTCTTCATTGACCGCCGCGATCCTGCCGCTCAGCGGTGAATAAACTTCCACCACATTTTTTTCTGATTCAATGACGCCAAAGGAATCAAACTGTTCAAGTTCAGCGTCAACTTCCGGCAGTTGCACGAACAGAATTTTATCAATGCGCTTTTGTCCGTATTCGGTAATACCAACCCGTGCGGTATTGTTTCTTTTTATCTGAACCCATTCGTGGGTTTTTGAATACTTTAAATAGTCCGGTAACATGGCTGTGCTCTCCGTAAAACCGCTATGTCTGTTCTTAACAGTCGCATCAATTGTTGTTTCAACGTTTATCGCTGGTTACCTGAAATACATAAAAATACAAATTACTCTTGTCAAGTAAAAAAGCTAATGAAAAGGCACGCGCCGTATCTGGTCATGGCGATGGGTGTAACCCTGCGTTACGGAATAAGAGCCGTTAGCGCCAACCCGTTCCCATGGCCGCTGCTGAAATATATTCATGCATGAGGAGCAGTAACTATGCAGGTTACCATTCTTGGCTCGGGAACGTGTGTTCCGTCGCTGCGCAGGTCTTCACCCTGCATTCTGGTTGAAACTGAAGAGACAAAAATTGTGCTTGATACCGGCCCTGGTTCGCTGCGACAAATGCTCAAGGCAGGCGTAACGGTAAATGATCTTGATCTTATTGTTTACAGCCATTTCCATGTTGATCATACTGCCGACCTGGCGCCCTTTATATTTGCCTCAATGTATTCGCCGCACTTGTTCAGAACAAAACCTCTGACGATTATGGGGCCGCGGGGGCTGCGGGAGTTCTACCGGTGCCTGACCCTGGCGTATGGCAAATGGATTGTGCCCGAGCATTTTGTTATCACCTGGGTTGAAGCCGACGCACACCTGCAGGAATTCGCAACCGTCCGGCTGAAAACGATTCCCACACAGCATTCCGGAAACAGCATAGCAGTGCGTATTGAAAGCTCCCAAGGCACCAGCATGGCATATTCTGGAGATTCTGAATACTGTCGCAACCTTGTTGAAATCTCCCGTCATGTCGATCTTCTGATTCTTGAATGTTCGTTTCCGGAAGGGATGGCGTGTGTGGGACACTTAATCCCGTCCAGTGCCGGAAAAATTGCCCGGGAGTCACAGTGCAAGAAACTTTTGCTCACCCATTTCTATCCGCCGTGCGACGAACATGATCTGATCACCCCGCTGCGCACCCACTACCACGGCGAGGTTCTGCTGGCTGAAGATTTGATGACCGTGAGGCTTTAGGTGGCGGTTGTCGCAGTGTTATTCTGCACGCAGCGAAAAATCGTAACGGCAGCACTTGGGGAGGATATAAAATGTTCGGAATGCAGCTCATATCAGGGGCTGGTAATAATCACTATTTTCAACAAGCTGTTCGGAATATGCCCTGCACCCGAAAAAATAATTAAACTTCCCCCAAAAATTAACCTTGAAATACCGTTGATCCACATGGGCACACAATAACGCATTGGGAATACTGGGGAACATCGCCATCAATAAAATATGGTACGGAAAGTCATGAAAATTAAATCTGGCATATCATCGAAAAGTCTATTATAAAATCCTGTATAGATTCTTGCCTGTTTAAATCTGAGAATTTTGCGCTCATATTTTCATATTTGCTGATAATGATTGGCTGGTGGTGAAAGCAGTTACGGGCGGTGCAAGTGATGGCTGTGGCAAACACCACGACCCGTTTCAGCAAGCACGTGAGCCCGTACAAATGAATCAAAAGCCAAATAAATTTCATATATCTTTGCATAGGATTTTTACATCCGGGTCACCGCTGGTAATTATTTTGCATACCCTCATAACAAGGAGTTCCATATGAAGAATATGATCGTTATCATGACACTGCTTTTTCTGGTTATTGGTTGCAGCACTGAGGCCAAAAAAGGGCAAGAATCACAAAAAGAAATGCCTCCTGCAGGCATGCCTGCCACCAATTATAGCGGCATCGTTTTGAGCTCCCAGGATGCATCAAATTATACCTATCTGGAAATTAAGGGAAAAGACGGGGTTTTCTGGGCAGCCATTCCCCAGACTAAAATTCCCGCAGGCGCTTCAGTGGAACTTATTGCGCCAAATGTGATGAAAAATTTTGAGGCGAAGGTTCTGGGCAAAAAATTTGAGACGATAATTTTTGCCAACGGCGTAACGGTGAATGGCAACCATCCCGAGAAAGTCTCAGGGGCAGCTCCTGCAAAAACCGACGCACGCCCTGGCGCTCCGCAGGAACCATCGCTTGATGCGTCGGCCCATATGAAGGCAGACACGGCAACCGATGCTTCTGAGGTAAAAAAAGCCGAGGGTGGCGTAACCATTGCCGAAATTCTTGCAAATCCAGCTTCTTTCAGGGATAAAAAAGTCTTATTGAGAGGCAAAGTTGTAAAGTTTCTTCCAGAAATAATGAAAAAGAACTGGCTCCACCTGAAGGATGCCTCTATAAAAGACAAAGACATCACCGCCACCTCTGCCGAGCAGTTCAAGGTGGGCGAAGTGGTCCTCATTGAAGGCGTTGTTAAAACCAATCAGGACTTAGGCTATGGTTATAAATATGATGTGCTCATTGAGGAGGCCAACATTAAGGGGAAATAATCTACCATGGGCACAAAATATACCAGCTGATTTTTTCTGTTATTTGCATGACCGGCAACTTAAAGATTCATGCCCATTCAATAGTGTCCAAAATTGGGGAGTGCCTCCCCTTTCCTTTCCTCAGGGCTTTGGCTCACACGCTCGCAATGACCAGTTCCCTTCATACACCCCTTGTAACGGTCATTGCGAGGAGCGGCAGCGACGTGGCAATCTCAACTGCCAAAAAGTAAGCATACATAACAAGGTAATCTGCTATGATGGACAAAACAGATGCCCATTACAGGTTAAAAAAATTTTTATGCGGAAACATGCTTTGGCAGTGAAACAGTGAAAAGGCAGTAATTCTCTTCCTGTGAAAACCCCATCAGCCCCCCCATATCCTTAACCAGCCGGTAGGCAAAGGGAAGTCCGATACTTTCTCCGCCGTCGTCAAATGGCAGAAAAAGAAGTTCCGGCTCTTTTATCTTTTCCCCTGCTAATGGACTCTTAAACGCGGCATAAAGATTCTGTTCATCGCTCCAGGTTTTTGCGATGATACTGTCGCCGGCTTTTATTCTGAACATTTCATATTGAATTATATTGATAAAGACCTGCATCAGGATGTCCGGGTCTGAATATACCGGCGCTAATTCCGGTTCAAGATCCAAACGCAGAGTAATGTTGCGACCGGCCAATTCCGGTGCAAGGAGATCCCGGCATTCGCTCAGGATTGTATTAATTGAACAGCCGATAGGGCTCATCACAACCGGCTTGAGATAATTAGTTATCCGGTCAAGCATTCGTTCCAGGCGAATGGTCTCTTTAAGAATAATGTCGCTCTCTGAGAGGTGCGGATATTTGCGCTGCAGGCGGCGCGCGAATCCCCCTATTGCAACAAGCGGATTGCGGATTTCATGGGCGACTTCCGCTGCTATAATACCGAGCGTCTTGAGCTTTTCCCGCTGCACTAATGTCTTTTGCGCGGTCTCAAGTTCCTGCGTTCGTTCTTTAACCAGATCTGCGAGATGATTTTGATGCTTGCGCAATTCATCCATAGCTTTTCGATGTTCGGTAATATCGCTGATAAACCCTTCCAAGACAGGAATCTGGCCACGCTCCGATGGCACAATCCGACCCTGTTCCCATACCCATTTTTCCTCTCCCGTTGCGGTTATAATCCGGTAGGTAAGTTGAAACGGCCGGTTCTGCTTCACCGCTTCCTGAACATCCTGCCACACCTTTTCGCGATCATCGGGATGTATTAAATCGCTGTACGATACCGTTTTGTTATATAGCAACTCCTCCGGCAGATAACCAGTAAGGGCATGGCAGCCGTCGCTCACAAATTCCATGGTCCAGTTACGATCATTGCGACACCGGTAGGCTAATCCTGGCAAATTGCTGAGAAGCGTCGCGAGGGTGCGTTGACTTTCTATGAGCGCATCTTCAGAGCGCCGGGTTTCGCGCATAGCCCGGTCAATAAGCAGGTAAATTAACAGGGCGCTCACGGTAATAAAGATCCAGCCTTCGGTAAAATCAAGAATTGCATGAACTCGCTGTTCGCTGAAAATAAGCGAAAGCCCCCGGTGCACAAAAGTGATCCACATCCCGCCAACAAGAAAATAGGCCAGCGCAATTTTAGCGGGTCTGGTGAATAATGATTTTCTTCTATTTCTATTGTTCATCTGTGCAAAAAGTTCATATGGTTACGGATGGGCGGTAACGTAATAATAACACTGTGCAACTTCCATCTCCCGGCCATCTCTTACCGCCTGATACTTCTGCCACCACAAGGCATCAATTTTTTGAGGGATGAATGCAGTGCCCGCAAAAGGGCCGGCGCACCACAGGAAAACAACCGCCGCAGCTCGCACAAAACTTTTTTGCTTCATACCTCTCATATTAATCGTCTCAAAATAGAATTAACATCACGCTGCATATTTAGTGGTTGCAT
>CAZQKW010000005.1:0-118351 GCA_964594075.1 uncultured Thermodesulfobacteriota bacterium
CTCCTGTCGCTGAAGTGGTGTCAATCGTGTCTTTTTGTGAATCACCATCGGGGTACCCTCCTGTGTTCTCTTTCACGTTTCCCTGATACCCCGAAAATGTAAATAACGCTACTCTATCTTACAGCTAAAATTTTCCGCACCTTCATATCGAAAAACCGGTTTGATGAATCCGCCTTAATAATTGCCGCGGTATCGGCGCCTTTTTGTGTGCCGGCTATTGCAATAATATCTTCAGGAGGAATTAACCCTGCATCTGAAGCCATGGCTGCCATCTCAACGCACACTTTAATGCCATGGCCAAACATGCGCAGAGTATCTGCCACAACCTGCTCATGAGAAAATTTGTAGCGATCGCGAAAAGCTGCCCCGATGCCCCGCAGCACATGCGTTCCCGTATAGACAGTGCCTCCAAGCCGTTCAATTTCTTCCCGTGCTGTCTGATTAAATTCCTGCACTCCCGGCTCTTTAAAACCGGTGTTGTGGGTAATGACAACGACCCGAACCCCGGTGTGATGAAACATCCGTGCTGCCAGCACGCCGGTTTCTCCGCCGGTTGATGCAACAAGAATAAATCTGATGCCTCTTTGCAGCGCTTCTTCTTTCGCACGCTGCAGAATTTTTTCGGTATTTTCTTTGCCGGGTTTTTTACAATCCATTGCTGTCTATCCCTGTTGCATCATTTATTAGCGAGTGTCCGGTCTACGTCACTTGCATTATCTTGCGCTTCGCGCTCATCCCATACCATCTGGCAATTACCCTCAAAAAGCACACCCTCGGCAATTATCAGGCTGCGGGTTTTAATATTGCCCCGAAGCTTCCCGTGAGAAGTAATTTCAAGTTTTGTTTTTGCTACAATGTTGCCGTGCACCTCGCCGCTCATGAAAACCGTATCTGCTTTGATATCAGCCTCAACTTTTCCGGTCTCGCCAATGATAACACATCCCTCGCTTAAAATCTTTCCTTTGAATACCCCTTCAATACTAACGTTTTCCTTGGAAGAAATAACCCCTTCAATCATAGTGCCGTTACCTATGACCGTATGGCGGGAAATGGACTCCACGGTTGGGTATTGATCAAGCCGCTCTGTTTCTGCATTCTTTTTAAAAATACTCATGGTGCTTGTCTCCTGAAAGAAAGGGTTTTTTGACTTCAGGCTTTATTTAGTGCATAATAAAAAAAGTTGTCAAGAATAATCAACGAGATGGTAATAGCCTGCGCGTAATTGGACGTGCATATTTTAGGAACGGTGATATTGATGTTTCTCCAGCATCTTGCAGAATATGCCCGGCAGCGAGCGGGAAACAGGGTTGTCGCTGATGTCCGCATCGGTCTGTGTTATACCGCAGCGTTACTTGATGACGGCTCCGCAGGTGTTGCTTATACCTTTAAAGAGTCTGTTCCTCATGGTTGCGATGTGTTTCAGGGTGTGCGCCCCATCTCAGGAAAGTCAGCTTTTGAAACGTTTGTTTATCTCTCCTCTCCCAATGTCCTGGAGCGGGCGGTGGGAATAGCAGCAGCCAACGCAGTCATTAATAAACCGCATGAAGCCCTTATTGCGGGAGATATTCTTGAGGTGCTTAATCTCCAAACGCACGATCGGGTCGGGATGGTCGGCTTATTTGCCCCTCTTGTCTCACCGCTTAAAAAACTGGTGAAAGATGTACTAATCTTTGAAAAGGTCAGAAAAGAGCTACCTGAGATCTATGAGGAAGAAACCGCCTATGAGCTTCTACCAACATGCAGCATTGCTATTATTACGGCAACAACTCTCATCAACAATACCCTTTATCGGCTTTTGGGGGCATGCAAAAATTGCCGCGATATAGCACTGGTCGGAGCAACCACCCCGTTTGCCCCTGAAATTTTTAAGCCGTTTGGCATTACGCTCCTTTCCGGGATTTTGATTACCAATCCCCACGGTATCCTGCGCCAAGTAAGCGAGGGGGGTGGCATGGGATCCTTTAAAGGGTTTATCAGTAAAGTAAATCTTCGAATTAAGTGACTGGCGAAGGCGCTGGGTATTATTTTGCACTTAACACCGATAACAGCAGCTTACCCGTTGTATACTCGGACTATAAAAAAGTAGACGGTTAGTAAGTAAAAAACATATCCTCTTGTTCCGCCATTTTCTGCCGCGACTTTTCCCTTTTAAATATAGCAAGCCATATCATCGTTTGAATTTTATTGCACGGTTTTGTATTAATTTATTGGCACAAAATCTGCTAATATTTTTGTGTGCATTTTTATCAGTAAAAGAAAAAATTTACGTTAAATCAAAAACAGGGTCGGATGAAAACGGAGGAATAACAAATGAAAGAATTAAAAAAAATATTGCACTTCAATGTTATTGTTCTGTTTGTTGCTCTTTTAGCAGGAACACCTGCGCGTGCTGCGCTAAACATCGCAATGCAGGCTGATCAAAAAGGGATATCGGTGCAATATGATGTGGGTCTTCCGGGCGGTAGTCGCGCACTTGTTCTGGTTCCCGGTGATCCCTTGAAAGAAATTTTTGCTGTTAAACAACTTATTCGCTTGGAGGCTATGATAACCAATATGGTCCCCGAAGAACATAAAATTGAAATCCGGGCAAAAATATCCAGTCATTTTTTCCCCGAAGGAGCTATTGACGTGCCCCTTGCCATCCCTTTTGGGTCTTTTGGCATATATGCAAATTTTAAAAACCGCCAATTTATTGATCCAGAGCAGCATGACATTGACGTTTCATTGTTGCTGTCAAAATTACACATGCGCTATGCAGTAGGAGTAGATTTAGGGGAACTTTTTTCAGGCCAGTGGGAGGGTACCGCCACGCCTTTTGCTAACACGATCCGCGAAACCATTGTTAATCCGGCTGATGGCAGTATCGTGGCTGAAATTGATTTAACATTACAACATGTTTCGTATTTTTTCACCGTCTTTCAATATGCGGTCTTTTTAGGGTCGCACGAAAACACCTTTGTTGCAAAGGAGGAGGAAAAACAGTCTCCGCAGGCCATCAGCGGAATGATACTGTTGCCAAATGGATCCTACCACCTCTGGGCTGACCTTGATTCCCTGCATCTGGAATAATAACAATATGAGAAAACGTTCTCCCTAAATAATAGAAAACGAAAAACAGGAAGGCGGTGCCATGAATGCATTGCCTTCCTGTTTTTATTCATCCCGCACTAATTGGCGAGAAAATTCCTAACCACTGTTATTTAGAAAGATATCATATCTTTAAAGCTGTTCACATATTCTGCTGTCGGCTTAATATGTGCCGCTATCTGCTGAAGTTTTGCATAGGGAAGGGTATAGGTAAGCTCGTTTTCATCAAGGCCGGCAAATACGCGCCATGCGGTATCGCTGGTTGAGAAGCAGGGAGCTCCCGTGACAAATGCATAGCGCAGATTAAAAATGCAGCCCCCAAGGCCACCGAAACCGCAGGTAAAATCGCCGAGGAATGCAAAGCACCGGGTCAAAATATCTGCCTGGTGGGGTGTGAGGAACAGCAGTATAAGGTCGGGGTCATCCAACTTCGCCAAGGGCCCAACTACCAAGCCGCTCCCCGCAACCAGCGGATGCTTAAAAAAATCATCAACTTGGTCATAATAGCTCACCACCGTTGCCGCGTCTTTATGCATGGGATACAGAGCATTCTGCTCTATCATAAAGTTAAGGTATTCCTCCCGTTGCAGATTTTCACAGGTTCCCGTGGAGACGAGGGCTTCAAAACATCCCAGATTTTCTTTTGTCACGTAGCACACAAATCCCTTTTTTAGTATCTCTCCCACAACTGTGCACATCCCCGGCAATGCCTGTCCTGCATAAGGCGGTATATGGGACGGCGGTTGCGGCTCCACTTTAAGCGCGACGCCGTCTTTTTTCACTTTGAGGTCTTCTTTAAGCGTCTGGATAATATCTTCTCTGGTCATGATGGGTTATTAAGAATTGGAGGCGTATTCATTTTTCCATTTACTCTGTATTAAGTTTATTTTACATTATTTTTTCAAAAGAACATACTTTTTTAGTGAAACAACCGGGCAAGAGGATGATTTGGCAACATATTAGATATCTTATTGTGGGTTTTGCCGTATTATGTGTTATTACCGGCTGTGCCGCCATGCGCGGCGTCCCCCCGGTGCCAGACATTCGTGATGATGTTATAAAAACAGCCCTCAGCTTGCAAGGCACTGCCTATAAAAAAAATGGCACGGCGCCTGACGGGTTTGACTGCAGCGGTTTTGTCTATTATGTTTATAAGAAATCAAATATCATCCTTGCGCCGTCAACCAATTTGCTCAACCGGTATGGACGAAAAGTTTCCCCGTCCGATGTGCGGCCTGGCGACCTGGTCTTTTTCAAAGCGAAAAAAATATTTCATGTTGGCATAATGATTAATCATGAAGAGTTTATCCACAGCTCAACGCGAAAAGGCGTAACCATTGACCGGCTGGATTCACCCTACTGGAGAAACAAGTCTGTTCATTTTAGAAACGTTCTGTAATCGCTTTGTCCGTTATTATAGTGATAGGGAATGGCATATAATTGAAACAGTATGAAAATCCTCCCCGATGAACGGGAGCCGCAGAGGATGCATACGCCCCTATGCATAAGCCAGAAACCATTGCTGAGCTACGCGCCTCCGGATACCGTGCGGTATCGGTAAAGGATGAGCTGCGCCGCAACCTCATTGAAAAGATGAAAAAATCCGAGACGCTGTTCCCGGGTATTATCGGATATGACGACAGCGTCATCCCGGAAATTGAAAATGCGATTCTCTCCGGACATAATATCATTTTTCTGGGCGAGCGCGGCCAAGCAAAGACCAGAATTATGAGAAAGTTCGTTGACTTGCTTGATGAATACCTCCCCATTATTGCGGGCTGCGAAATTAATGACAACCCGTTTGATCCGGTCTGCCGGCAGTGCAAGAATGTGTTGCGCGAGAAGGGGGAGAACACCGCAATAACATGGATTCATCGCAGTGTGCGCTATGCTGAAAAGCTGGCAACACCAGATGTGAGCATTGCCGATCTTATAGGAGACATTGACCCGGTAAAAATAGCAGAAGGCCGCTATCTGTCCGACGAGCTCGCCATTCACTATGGACTTATTCCGCGCGCCAATCGTGGTATCCTGTCCATCAACGAGCTCCCTGACCTGCACGAAAAAATCCAGGTAGGACTCTTTAATCTGCTGGAAGAGCAGGATGTACAGATTCGGGGATACAAAATTTCGCTGCCGCTTGATATCGTGATCCTCGCCACGGCAAACCCTGAAGATTACACCAGCAGAGGAAGAATCATCACGCCGCTGAAGGATCGGTTTGGCGCTCACATTCGGACCCACTACCCCCGCACGATAGAAGAAGAGATTGCCATCGTGCGGCAGGAACGGCAGCCATTTACCGCTGATGGGTTCTCGCTGCAACTTCCGCTCTTCATGGAAGAAATTATTGCCGAGCTTTCCCATGCGGCGCGCCGGAAGCAAGAGATCAACCAGCGTTCGGGCATCAGTGTGCGTATGACGATTCACAACATGGAAAATCTCCTCAGCAATGCCCTGCGCCGCGCCATCAGGCTCAAAGAAACCCGCGTGGTGCCGCGGATGACGGATCTCGTTCACCTGTGTTCATCAATGAAAGGCAAAATTGAGTGGGAGTTCCTGGAGGATGCGGTTGAAGAGGAGAAAATAGCAGCTCTACTGAAAGATGCAATTATAAAAATCTTTCGCCAACGTTTCGCCCGGGAATCGTTTGCCGAATTTCTAAAAGAATTCGCCGCCTGCGACGGCTGGGAAACCTCTGAAATGAAACCGGCGACTGCCTATCTGTGCCAAGCGCAGCGCTATCCTTCGCTGCTTCAGCACCTGGATACTCTCGTATCAGAACGTTCCCCGGAACTCATAGCCGCGGGGTCAGAATTTATTCTTGAAGGACTATCTCTTGTGGGACGAATAAAAAAAGACCTCCGTGACGACGCTATTTATTACTGCAAACCGGCATGAAAGTAATTACCTATCGTCCCCTTCGCGGAACACCGACCGCAGATGCTCCTGGTTCGGTGCTTCCGGTAGAGGCGCTTGCTGATACCATTCTGCACACCCAGTCATTAGGGGAGGCGATTGAAGCGCTGCAGCGCGAAGGCTATAAAAACCAACTGGGAGAAAGTTTACTGGTCGGCATAAGCGACCTGTTGGCCGAGATTAAAAAGCTGCGCGAATGGCTGGCGGATCGCGGTAACACGCTTGAAACACTACGCCGTACCCGAGCCGCGCTGGGAATTGAAGCATTAGATGATAATTCCCCTCATCTGCCGATGATAGATGCTCCGCCGTCATCAGAACAACCTATGAATAGAGCATCGCTCAGGGCGCGTGCCCGCGTTATGCACGATAAAAACGAAGACAACTTCCTTCCGCTGCGTGAGACCTTTCTCAATACAGATTATGCGCACAAGGCAGAAGAACTGGAACGGGCGCTGCGCCGGGTTTACTGGGGCTTCAATCTGGAAAGCATAGACGAGAGTCTGCTGGAAGAACTTCTGGGAGAGGATCAGCTCAAAAACTGGCGTGCCATAAAACATCTCGGTGCACAAATGGTGCGCGAAGGCTATGCGCGGCATGGGCCTTCCGGTCTCGGCTTGACGCCGCACGGTCTGCAAAAGATCGCCCGGCACATAGTGCTGGAAATTTTTAAACCGCGCACCAGCGATACGCTTTCACGCCGTCACCACGCCTCATACCGCAGTGATCCGCCGGTATCTTTTGAAACGCGTCCCTACCGATTTGGCGACCCGCTGCACCTTGATTTAAGCAGCTCTGTCCTTAACGCAGTGAAACGGGCGGGCGTTCAGGTACCGGTGCGACTGAAGACTGAGGATTTTACCATAGTTGACCGGGAGCCCCTGTCCCGCTTTGCGACAGTATTGCTGATAGATATGAGTAAATCCATGCAGTTTGAAAATCGCTATATCGCAGCAAAAAAAGTTGCCCTGGCGCTGCATGAGTTTATCCGCCTGCGTTATCCACAGGACCGGATCGCGGTAATGTGTTTTGCAATGCAGACAAAAAAAGTCCGCATCGCGGAGTTGCCGTTTCTGCACTGGGATGAAATGAATCCTTATACCAACATGGAACTGGCGATTGATAGTGCGCGGAAAACGTTGCAGCTGCAGCGGGGATACCGGCGGCAGATCTTTTTAATAACGGATGGGGAGCCGACCGCACATCGTGAACGCGGTGCTGTCTTTTTTCAATTCCCGCCGCATCCCAAAACGCTGCAACGCACCCTCAGGGCAGTTAAAAACCTGGCGCATCAGAACATTGCGCTCAGTGTTTTTTTGCTGTCGCAGGAAAAGAGTAATCTTTGGTTTGTTGACGAACTGGCAAGGCAGGGATACGCGCGCGTTTTTCACTTGAGTCCCCAAGATCTGGGCCAATGCGTGCTCATGGATTATCTGGACAAGAAGAAAAAATGTCTTTGATCTCCTTTCGGTATGCTATGCCTCATTTTTTCCAGATCACGTTTCTGAAGCCTTGTCGGTAGTTGAGATAGCGAATTTTTTCCGGTTCGATGGTAATGACGTTAAAGTTAACCGTATTGGCTGCCTCTCCCAATCCCTGTTTTTTTAATGCCTCCATATAACGGGCATACCTGCGGATTTCATTAAACTTTTCCGGGTTATCGCTTTTTTTAAAAACAGTCGCCGTTCCCCATACCTGCAGTCCGGTAGCGCCAAAAAAATCCTGATCTGGGTGATAGGGATCTGCTATGCCATATGCAGCCTTTGGATTTGCCTTCAGATTAGCAATTTTGCCGCCGCCTTCAGAAAATATATACACCGTCAGCCCGTGGTTAAAATATTCCAGCGGAGTGCAACGCGGTTCTTTATTTTTGCAGGTGGCAAGAAATAAGACGTTGTGCCGATCCAAAAAATCAATAATTATTTTGAGAAAGTCCTCCTCGGCTATTGATTCAATCAGCTTTATATTAACCTTTGCAAATGCCGCCCGTTCTCTCTGGTTTGCCTGGGGAACGATCACTTTTCCCATCACGTACCTCCTCCCAAAATGTTATTACGGTGTTTGATTAATCTGTGCTGATAGATGCCAGCTCGGTTTTCTATAATTTTTGTACTCCTCATTGAGAAGTTGTGCAATAGATTTAATCCATGAAGTATTTTGCAAAACTTCCGATAGTTAAATGGGAAAAAACATCGCAAAACAGATGCAATTTGTGTTGTTGAATAAAATTCATCAAACCATAAATTAAAAGAAAGAATTCTCATATGGAAGGAAAAACACTGCATCACGAAGAAAAATATCGTTTAATAACTGAACACACCAGCGACCTGATTGCCATCACCACTTTTGCGGTAAATCCGGTCTATACCTACGTTAGCCCGTCGCATAAGCGAGCTATGGGGTATGACCCTGAAGACCTCATTGGCAAACCGAGCCTTGATTTAATTCATCCCGATGACAAAAAGAAACTGCTTCCTTTGCTCATTACGTATATCAACCAGAAAGTTAAAGGATTGTTAACCGGAAAAGAGCTGGAAATTTCAGAGACTGTTCAGTTTCGCGCCCGTGATAAATCAGGAAATTGGCATTATCTTGAAAGCACCGTGAATTTGGTGCAGGACGAGCTGCTGTTTGTATCAAGAGACGTAACTGAGCGGAACCGTGCAGAACATGAACTGAGAGAGAGCACGCGTTTTTTAAGCAATATCTTGTCCAGCATTCAGGATGGTATAAGTATTTTGGATCGGGATATGAATGTTCTCATGGTAAACCCTGTTATGAAACTATGGTATTCCCACGCAATACCGCTGGTTGGCAGGAAATGTTATGAAGTATTTCATGGCAGACCTGAACCCTGCATAAACTGCCCTGCGTGCCATACGCTTGCCACCGGTAACCCGGGACATGCGGTGGTACCTCTTATGGGGGCGGACGCTGTAAATAGTGGCTGGCTTGATTTATTCAGCTTCCCGTTACGAGACGTGTCCACTGGCGATTTTGTGGGAATTATTGAATATGCTCGCGATATTACCGCACACAAAAAGGCTGATGAATCGCTCCGCGCGAGCGAACAGAAACTGCGCAGCATTATGGAACACATGCCTGATGGACTTGTGCTGACTGATGAACAGGGAACTATCATTGAATGGAATCGCGGCATGGAGCTGATAACCGGCCGGCAAAAAGAGCACACCTTAGGCAGGCCGTTATGGGATGTTCAATATGAGATGGCAAATCCAGAAGACCAAACGCCAGCCTACCGGGAACAGCTTACATCACTTATTATGGGCATTTTACACACAGGAAAATCCCCCGTGTTAAATACCTCGTCTGAAAAAGAATTACTACGCCCGGATGGCACCCGGCGTCTCATGCAGGTGTTGATTTTTATCATCCAGACGGATACCGGGTTTCTGATTGGCAGTATTGGCCGGGATATTACCAATCAAAAGCTCATGGAAAAAGAGCTGCAGAAGGTAGAAAAACTTGAATCTCTGGGCATTCTTGCTGGCGGAATCGCCCATGATTTTAACAACATTCTGACTGCTATTCTGGGCAACGTATCGCTGGCAAAAATGTCTTCACACGCCGATGAGAAAACTTTCAAACGTTTAACCGATGCGGAAAAAGCGTGCGAACGGGCACGGGATCTGACTCAGCAGCTTCTCACCTTTGCCAAAGGGGGTGCTCCGATCAAAAAAACTGTTGCCGTTGCAGATCTGATCAGGGAGACGGCAGGGTTTGCGTTGCGCGGTTCTAATGTGCGCAGCGAAATGAACATTGCGGATAATTTGTGGGCAGTAGATATTGATGAAGGCCAGATAAGCCAAGTTATTCACAACCTCATTATTAACGCCGATCAATCAATGCCGCAGGGAGGGGTTTTAAGGCTGCGGGCTGAAAATGTATATATTGACGCTAAAAAAGCCGTGCCGCTGCCGCAAGGAAAGTATATAGCAATCTCTATTGCGGATGAAGGGGTTGGTATACCAAAAGAATATGTGGCAAAAATATTTGACCCGTTTTTTACCACCAAACAAAAAGGCAGCGGTCTTGGTCTTGCCACCGCCTATTCCATTATTAACAATCATGGCGGGTATATTACGGTCGAATCAACTCCCGGCAGGGGATCAACGTTCACCTTTTATCTGCCCGCATCAGCAAAAAAGCTTAAAAGCACAAATCCGGTCTCAGAAACTATCCCCACCGGAAAGGGGAAAATTCTGGTTATGGATGACGAAGAAATCATTCGTACCGTGGCACACGACATATTGAATAGTCTGGGCTATGAGACACATCTTGCCTGCGATGGCGCTGAAGCGCTTGAATTATATTGTAAAGCCAAAGAGACCGGGCAGGCGTATGCTGCGGTTATCATGGATTTAACGATCCCCGGTGGTATGGGCGGGGAGGAGGCGGTAAAAAAGCTGCTGGCCGTTGATCCTAAAGCAAAAGTTATTGTTTCGAGCGGCTATGCAACCGGTCAGATAATGTCAAATTTTAAAGCATACGGCTTCAGCGCAGTCATCACAAAGCCTTACCGAATCGCTGATATGGGGGCGACATTGCAATTGGTGCTCAACGGTAACAGCACGTAGAGCTGCAGGCTTTACTGTGAACCACACGCTATCTGCGTGAAACTGTTCTATCTGTCTGCGTTCGCCTTGTTTTTTTTTGATCCCGCCAAGCTTCATCGCGTACTCTGTTTTCCAGCACTATCCTGTATTAAAAATACTCAAGAATCTGTCTTGTCCACCAAAGCAGATTAACTCGTTATGTATGCTTACTTTTTGGCAGTTGAGATTGCCACATCGCTGTCGCGTCTCCTAAGAAACTTCTTTCTTTTATGAGCACTGTGATCTGAGACTGCGCGTCCCGCGCGGCGACGTTCTTGCGCGGTCATTGCGAAGGCGACAACGGTGCCTGAAGCAATCGTTTCTCTTGCGCGTTTACGCAACGCGTTTCGTTCATTGAACAACCCCGAAGCGCAGCGCCGGCGTCATATGCGCGCAATGACTGTTACAATTTTAATTCGTCCGCTAAACTTCTATTGATTTTATAATGTAATTTTTGTAAATATTAGTATGCTAACTATCTGCGCTATCGATGAGAGCCAACAATTAGCACGGGAGAATTACTAATGTCAGAAACAACGCGGATTTTGACTGAAACAGTATTTAATATTGCTTATTTGGCGGTGATATGGTGGCTGGTCATTACCATGTGGCGGCACCGGGTGTTTGTTGCCCCGCGCGATCTGCGGACGGCGGATCGGATCATGTGGGCATTTGCATTTTTAGGATTTGGCGATATTGGTCATGTGGGATTTAGGATCGTCTCTTTTGCCATGGGGGGCCTTGATGTGCCGGTTACTATTTTGGGAAAGCAGGTGTTGCTTGCGCCCTTGGGCTCATTATCAACAGCAATCACCTTTACGATATTTTATGCCTTGCTGATTATGGCGTGGCGTGAGCGGTATAATAAACCATACGGAGCGCTTGGTTATTTTTTATTCATACTTGCTATCATACGGCTAATTATTATGTCGCACCCGGACAATGGTTGGCAGAGTCTGCAGGCTGTCCAGCCCTGGTCACTATATCGCAATCTGCCGCTCATGCTTATTCAAGTGGGGCTTGCGTATCTCATACTGCGTGATGCTTCTGCCGCAAACGATCGCACGTTCATCTGGATCGGGCGGATGATTCTGGTTTCGTTTGCCTGCTATGCACCGGTGATATTTTTCCAGCAGCAGGTTCCCCAAATCGGCATGCTCATGATTCCCAAAACCATGGCTTATCTGGTTATGGCGTTCCTGGCATTTTTTGAGTTTTATAAAGTAAAGACGGTTTCAGGATTAAAACCAACGACCGCAAAGCCCTGATCAGTTTAAAAGACTTACCTGATTGCTGATAGCATTTTTAAAAAGGAGGACGCAATGACAAAAAAGTATGATCTGGTAATTGTTGGTGGAGGCCCTGCAGGACTGAGTGCCGCAAAGTTTGCCGGTGAAAATGGTCTCAAAACAGCACTCCTGGATAGAAAAACAGATATTACTAAAATTCGGCGTGTTGACGGCGGCGTGCTCTCGCCGATGAATGAATATACCTTCAGCCAGACGACCATTTATAACCCGCAATTAAAAAAAATCTGTTTTCCAGTGAGCGGCTTCTCCATTTCTTATGACGGGCCGCACCGAAATGTTTACGGCTTTGCCATCTATTCTCCCGGCGGAAAAAAGTTCACCTTTGGCGACCGCGCGTATCAGAAACAGGATCCTGACAAACGGCGGGCTGGTGTCACGCTTGATAAAGAGCTTATCCTTAAGGGGCTGCTCAGCGACGCTAAACAAAATGGCGTTGATATTTTCCCCAATACCAATGTGACTGGCATTCAGAAAAATGGCGACCTGGTAACGGTAACGGGCGGTGACGAGCAGTTTCAAGCGCCCTTTGTCATTGCGGCAGACGGCGTGAACTCGCGCATCAGCCGGATACTCGGGATGAATAAGGAGCGAAAATTCTTTGCTACCCACAATGAGATGCTTTGGTACGTAGAAGGTATTGATATCCCGGAGATCGAGGGGATTGGCTTTGTGTTCACCACGGATGGAAGCTTTTTTGTAAGCAGCGGTCTTTATCAAGGACACTATCATGTAGGTGTTACCACCCATCGGCCTTCAGATGATCTTAATGCCAAGCTGGAGAAATTTGTTTATACCGATAAAGTCTATTCGTCTTGGTTTAAAGGCGCAAAAAAGACCGGCACCGGCTGCTGTGTGGTAAATATGCATGCACCGATGAAGGAACCGTTTAAAGATAATGTCCTGATTATCAGCGATGCCGCCTGGCTCATGGAAGTGAGTAACGCCATTGCCATTGTCTGCGGCTGGAAGGCAGCCAATGCGGTTACGCTGGCACTGCTTGATGGCAAATGTAATAGAGACGGCATTGCAAGCTATTTAGAGTGGTGGCAAAAATACTTTTATGAGCCGTATGGCGAGATGGATTTCAAACCCATAGAAATTCAGGACTTTCTTGATGCTGATGACCTTGATTACTTGGTGAGTCTGGTTAAAGAACCGCGCATTGCCACCATGGACTTCTATAAGCTTATTGGGACAATCGGTCAAACCTATGGCGAGCTGTTTCCTACAATACAGGAAGAGCGCCCGGATGTGTTTGCAAAGCTGATGGGAATACTGGATAAGATGGAGGAGGCAGAAGCAGCGGCAAAGAAGGCAGGTTTTCCAAACAAATAAACTCTTCTTTTTCACCATGAATGCGGCGCACTGCGCCGTCGCGCGAACTAAAACGAGACCTTAAAACGATTACTTTATTCCAAGATGCACCACGGCAATGCCATTGGTAAGCCTATGATAGGAAACCGTTGAAAAGCCTATGTGCAAAAGCATTGCGCTCACCTCATCCGGCAGCGGAAACAGGCGAATTGATGAGGGAAGGTAGGTATAGGCAGTGGGAGAACCGGTAAACAACCTGCCCATGAAGGGCATGACGTAAAATGAATATGCATCATACAGAAAGCGGAATACAGGATTTGTGGGCCGGGAAAATTCCAAGCACATTGCTGTTCCACCCGGCTTTAAAACCCGATACATCTCGGCCAAGCCCTTTTCCATGTGCGTCAGGTTTCTGATGCCAAATCCCACCATGGCGGCGTCAAATTGATTATCAGGGAAGGCAATCTGCTCGGCATCGCCCTGAACATAACTAATCCTTCCATCGACCAGCGCCTTGTGCACCTTGCTTTTTCCCGCCAGCATCATTGCCCTATTAAAATCATACACGGTAACGTGGCCTTCAGACCCAACATAACGTGCGGCAAGAATGGCAAGGTCAGCGGTTCCGCCACACACGTCAATTACCCGGCATCCCTGTTTTAAGCCCAGCATGTTCACCGCAATCCATTTCCACCGGTAATGGAGACCAAAGCTTAGCAGGGTATTCATGAAGTCATATTTGCGCGCTATGGAATTAAAATGTTTCTGTACCAGCTTCGCCTTTTCTCGTGTGGGCACTTTTTGAAAACCAAAGGTCACCGTTTCATCGCGTGTGCGTAGACTATGAGGATTGTGAATTTTGTTATTAGTTGCCATGCCGAGTTGGTAGTGCGGGTGGTGTCGGTTATATCTTCTGAGCATTATGGCGATACCCTAAAGCTAAGATATATGGGGGGAGAAATCGTGTCAAGACGGAAAGCAAAACTATCGGGAGTTGCGCCAAAAAGGTTTTTACTGCATTTATAGAGCGCATGGGCCACTTCTTCCTTCCGTGTTCGTGCTGCCATGCCGTTTGTCGGATTTCTCAAGAGAATTTTTAATAAAAGTCCTGAAAAAAATAAAGGTTGACAGCTCTATATATATCATATCATACTTGCCAAAATTTTATATACATAGGCACCGGTTATCTTAATAGGATACCAACAAACCTGCATGAAACAATTACATCCTTTTTTCCCGGTTTCTTCTGAGCGCCTGAAGGTTCTGTGCTTTGGGGGAATGTTAATAGCCCTCTGCATCATCGCTGCTGCATGGCAATGGTCGCCGCTAAGCGATTTAACCGGTCGGGCTTCTCTTATATCTTTACTGCGCAGTGTAAGCTCTGGTTCTTTCGGGTTTGTTTTTATACTATTGGTTTATGTGGCGGGCGGATTTATTATGTTTCCGATCGTAATCCTCATCCCGGTGACAGCATCTATTCATGGCCCCCTCCTTGGTCCTGTCTATGCGCTGCTGGGGTGTCTGATAAGTGCATTGCTGTGCTATTTGCTGGGCAAGAAAATGGGTGCTGAAACAGTCAATCGTATTGCCGGCAATAGCAGTGCTTACCTCTGCAGGAACCTCTCCCGGCACGGATTTTTTATGATTGCCCTGTTGCGCCTCCTGCCAATTGCGCCCTATACAGTGGTTAATATTGTTGCGGGAGCTTTGCGCATGCGGTTGGTTGATTACACGACCGGCACCGTAGTGGGGCTGTTGCCCGGCATCGTCATCATGACGCTCATTGAATATCGGCTGGAGAGAGCTGTATATAAGCCTGATGTGTGGAATATGTTGGTGCTGGGAGCAGGAGCTTCTTTGTTGCTCATCACCACCATATGGATCAAGCAGCGGGTGATGAAGTCAGCCTTTTTTGAATAAGCGGCCGTTCGCGCAATACAAAGTAATTGTAAGCGCGGTTAACTTCCTACTTAAATCCACTTCTTTTTGAAAAAAATTAAAATCGCCATCAACGATAAAACAAAGGAAGAACCAATAATGATAAAAAAGGCCAGGGGATGATCCTGCAATGGCAATTTTACATTCATGCCGTAAAGGCTCGAAAACAAAACCGGTATGGTTAAAATAATGGTTATAAGCGTAAGGATCTTCATCACTATATTTAAATTATTCGATATGATTGAGGCAAACGCATCCATCATGCCGCTCAAAATATCACTATAAACGTTGGCCATTTCTATAGCCTGTTTGCTCTCAGTGATGATATCTTCAAACAAGGTTTCATTCTCTTCGTCCATCTTCAAGATTCTCATCTTTTGCAGCCGTTCCAGCATGAGCTGGTTTGATTTCAGCGAAGTTGTAAAATAAACCAGGCTTTTTTCAATATTAAGAAGTTTTATGAGCTGCTGATTTTTTGATGCCTGTTCAACCTTTTTTTGTATAATTGTGGATGCATTATTAATTTGCTTCAAATATTGAAGATACAATAGCACTGCCCGGAGAAAAATTTGCAAAATAAACCGGTGCTGATTGGTAGTGCTGAAATGTTTTACCTTATTTTCAATAAAATCATTAAGGATATCTGTCTCTCTGGCACAAACCGTTATAATCAAATCCTTAATAAGGATGACGCCTACCGGTAATGTAAAATAGAGAATATCAAGGTTGTTTTCGTCAAAAAATGGTATTTTTAATATAATAAGGGTGGCATCATCTTCAACTTCAATGCGGGCTCGTTCATCGATATCAAGAGACGCTGTCAAAAAATCATGGGGAATGTTCAAATGTTCTGAAAGAAACGTTATTTCTTCCTGTTTAGGATTGACAACATTAACCCAGCTATGCGGCTCTATGATGTTAATCTTTTGCAATGTATTGTGTATGGTTTTGTAAACACTAATTCCTTCTACGGTCTCAGGAATGGGGATGACTTCCCATTTTTCTGCGCCACTTACCAGTTTCAAAACCGGTGGTGACTCTACGGGGGATGGTTTAAGCAGTGCAGAATTAAGTTTGAGCACTTTTTCTCGCGGAAGCTCCTTTATAAATGCAAGCCGCTGTTCCTCGGGCATGTTGGATATAATATCAACCAGCTCATCATGCTGCAACACTTCAAGCAAGGAGAGTTGAACATCCTCATCAAAGCTGCTAAAAATTAAGGAACGTGTTTCGGAAGAGATATTAAGAAGTATTTGCCAGACCTCTTTGGGTGCTAATGCTCCAAGAAAATCTGCCACAACTGCTGGCGGGTTGGTTTCACAAAAGTTCTGCAGCTCTTCAATATTATTAGCTGCGAGCATTTCGCGAAACTCGGGAACGAGTAGTGGATTTTTCATAATGTGCCTCCTTTCCAATACAGGAGGCACACAATAATTAGGGGATTATACTATACCTGTCGTGCCTCCTGATCTCATGGGTACCCGCAGGGTCGTCGTCCATAGTGAACTCCATTGTAATCATAACAAATTAAATAACCGTCTGATTTTCTTTATAACCTAATATAAACCACTTGTCTCCATAACACAAGCATAAATTATGGTTTTTTTCTTGAAAACTATTACTTTTCAGAAATTATCTACCGGTTTTTCGTTTATGGTGCAATTTGTGGTGTCATCGTTATATTAACCTATATTTTCGAAATTGATCGTGGAGCCTGATACCGTTACCACTGATAGATTGTCGGGACGTTCTTCCGAACCGTTTGGCTGGAAGCTGTTGTTGCGCGCGCTCAAATACAAAAATTACCGACTCTTTTTTGGCGGACAGAGTATTTCCCTTATTGGCATGTGGATGCAGTCAATTGCCATGAGCTGGCTGGTTTACCGCCTCACCAATTCTCCCATACTTCTGGGGGTCATTGGGTTTGTTAATCAAATTCCCTCCTTCATCCTGTCCCCGATTGCCGGGGTTTATGCCGACCGGTGGAATCGGCGCTCGATGCTTATCGGCACACAGTCCCTGCTCATGTTACAGTCCCTTACGTTGGCATGGTTGGTAATCAGCGGCGCGGTAGCCGTGTGGCATTTGGTAGCGCTGGCTCTCTTTTCCGGGATAATTAACGCATTTGATGCCCCCGCCCGGCAATCATTTGTTGTTGATATGATCGAACATAAAAATGATGTGGGCAACGCCATCGCCTTGAATTCGGCAATTTTCAACGGCTCGCGCCTTATCGGCCCATCCCTCGCCGGACTTATAATTACCGCGACCGGCGAGGGAATCTGTTTTCTCATTAATGGAGTTTCCTATATCGCCATTATTTGTGCCCTGATGGCTATGCACATTCATCCCCGAGAACACACAGTGCAGAATACGCGCGTTTTTCAGGAATTTAAGGACGGATTCACCTATGTATACAACCACTCACCTATTCGCTCGCTTTTGATTCTTGTTGCCTTGGTAAGCCTGGTGGGAATGCCCTATGTCGTGCTCATGCCCATTTTTGCCAAAGAAATACTTGGTGGCGGACCGTCAACACTGGGTTTCCTTATGGCATCATCAGGAGTGGGCGCGCTCACCGGCGCTTTTTTCCTTGCCTCACGAAGAGATTTTAATGGGACCGGCAGACTCATACCCTTTGCTGCAATGATATTCGGGACCGGGCTCATTGCATTTTCTTTTTCCCGGTTTTATGTATATTCTTTTGCGCTGATGCTGCTAACCGGATTCGGGTTGATGGTACAAATGGCTTTGTCAAATACCAGCCTCCAGACTACGGTGGATGATGACAAACGAGGAAGAGTCATGAGTTTTTACACCATGGCATTTATGGGCATGGCGCCTTTTGGCAGCCTGCTGGCGGGCGCACTGGCTCACCGGATAGGCGCTCCCCATACGCTACTGCTGGGCGGGCTGGTCTGCGTTGCCGGGGCGCTGATATATGCCCGAAACCTTTCTGCTGTTAAAGGCCGCGGGGAGAAAAGCAGTTGAGGCGCAATCCATGCTGCGGATTTCAGTACACCGTGGGCATATAGGCTCCGGCCTTTTTGAGCGATGCGCGGGGCCCTTCAGAAAAAAATTTTCTTCTGACCGTCTGTCCCAGGAACAATACCTCAAGGCCCAAGATATAGGTCTTGCGCGGACCTTTTAACAATTCCAATGCTTTTGGATAAGACCATGAACCTGTTTTAAGATAGGTGCTGACGTCCATTACGTCAACGGCCGGCATTAATGCTTCTAAAATTTTTCGCAGTGTTCTTCCATGGCCGCGCAACACCGGCTTTCTCTCAAGTTTTCCTCTTGCAACCATCTCGTCAAAAATTTTTTTGAGCTTGGGATTCATAATGGTTACGATATTCCACCCCACATCCCTGATGCCGGTCGCCGCGCCGTAAAATCCGATACTCGCATCCGCCTCTTTGCTGACAATCGTGTTGTTACACAGCAGACACCCGCTGGGAAGCACCAGCACACCAAGCTGGTTGACATCATAGTCTCGCTCAATACCGTCGGCGGTAATGTAATTATTTCTGAAAAACCATCGCCAATCCTTTCCTGCGGCAAGTGCTCGATCATACAGCTCTTTGGCTACATTCTCGTTAAACCGGATAAGGTTTCTTTCATCAATGCCAAGCCACGCATACGCCTTATCCATGCTGGTATGATTCAGAAAACAGTTAATAGCGACGGCAAATGTTACTGGCGCAGTGAGCTGTTCGGCAACCCGGGCAAGCGCGGGCAGACGGTCTCGCAGCTCCCCGTCTGCGGCAATAAGCTGCAACTTGCGGAAGCCAAGTATGTGGCAGGGCGTCCCGATCAAAAGGCTGCTGCGGTACCTGGAAAGTTCTCTCAATTGACCAAGAACCGGACTTAGTTCGAACTTTGAATGTGCACTGTGCAGAGCCTCTGCAGATGAAGTGGCAATATATGGCTGTGGGTGCATGCAATATCTGCTGTCTGAATGCTTTCCCTTGGTGAGAAGCGCTGCTTCCACATAACCGTTTTCAAGCAAAAAATGCACCAGCGCTGTGGTGGTGCCTCCGGGCGTGCCGTTCTCATAAATATGTTTGATTCGTGAGCGCGCGACAAACAAATCAACAAATTTACCCAACCGCTGCTGTTCTTCGCCCTGCTCTGCGCCAAAATATCTCTCCCGGATTTTTGATAACGGGAGAAAGCTGCGGGGACAGGCAAGATAGCAGAATCCGCAGTTACGACACATGCCGTTTAAAACAGGTTTTTTAAGGGTCTCGTCAATGGTAATGGCGTTTTCGGGGCAAACACTCGCGCACAGTCCGCACCCGATGCAGCAAAAATCGGAAATCCTTTTAAGCGCTGCAAATCCTGCGGCTGCTGCTACGAGATGTTCCGCCAAAATTTGTTCTTCTGTTTTCATCCTGATATTCGTCTTTGTGGTTAATTATTAAAAAGAGTCTGGTTTTTATGGACTACTAAATGGAGATAAGATATAGTAAATAAAATTTATTTTTTCAATTGAATTGACTGCATAACGCCCTGTTTGATCTGGAGAAACATAATGCCGCCAAATTCCTTTAAAATAAACAGCGCTACCTGGCCAATAAAGGCGTATAAAAATCTTGACTTCCTCAATAGCCCTGATGCGCGCACCATCCGTATTCTCTGTGAATTCATTGAGCCGGAAACCCGCTTTCGCCATTTCCGCATCCGCAATACTATTGTGTTTTTTGGCTCAACCAGAATTGTCCCGCTGAGTGTGGCTGAACAGAATCTCAGGCAGCTTGAGACAGAGAGCTCTACTGACAGGGAGTCTGCTGAGGGGCGCGCAGAAAAAATCGAGCGGGCCCAGCGGGCGGTAATCATGTCGCGCTATTATGAAGATGCGGTGCTGCTCTCTGAAAAGTTGACCCGATGGTCGTTGGGTATCGAAGATGCCGCAAAACGCTTCTATATCTGCTCCGGCGGCGGGCCCGGCATCATGGAAGCGGCTAACCGCGGCGCGCAGAATGCCGGCGGACAATCAATTGGCCTGAATATTAGCATTCCCCTTGAGCAGGAGCCAAATCCCTACATAACAAAGGAACTTTCTTTTGAGTTTCATTACTTTTTTATCCGTAAATTCTGGTTTTTTTACCTGGGAAAGGCGCTCGTGGTCTTTCCCGGAGGTTTTGGCACCCTGGATGAACTCTTCGAATTGTTAACCATTGTCCAAACCCACAAGTCAAAAAAATACATGCCTATTATTCTTTACGGTAGTCAGTACTGGAATGAACTGATAAATTTCAATACGCTGATTAAGTGGGGAACCATCAGCGAGAAGGACGTGCAGCTATTCAGGTTTTTTGATGATGTGGATTCCGCCTTTGAGTTTTTGCGGCATGAGTTGACCCAGCACTATTTATCATAACGAATCACCTGCACATAAAATAGGCTGCATGTTGTCTGCCGACAGCTTTTAAAAGGAAGGGAGCGTTCGTGGCTGAACATGAAGTTTCAGTAGTAGCCCAGTTTCAGGCAAAACCCGGCAAAGAAGCGGCTTTAAAGAAGGAACTGGTCGCCCTGATAGGTCTATCGCGATCAGAACCGGGGTGTATAACCTATATTTTGCACCAG
Organism: uncultured Thermodesulfobacteriota bacterium; assembly: GCA_964594075.1. Lineage (GTDB taxonomy): Bacteria > Desulfobacterota > WTBG01 > CAIYCZ01 > CAIYCZ01 > CAZQKW01. The sequence continues at coordinate 20,777 of CAZQKW010000005.1, forward strand.
TCAGTGGAAGATAAAACCTGTTTCATGTTTTATGAGAACTGGGTCAACAAAAAAGATCTCAATGACCATTTGCAAAAGCCGTATATAAAAAATTTTATGGAGAAAGCCGGTTCGCTCCTCGCCGCACCGGTTACTATACAGTTGTGGAAAATGATCGCGTGAAATTTGAAGGTGGGGCACGAACCGTTCTGTGCCAACAGTGCTGCTGCAAAAAACTGCGGGTAAACGGCGTCCCGGCATGTCCGCGGTCAGAAATTTAGCACTACCGGGTTGCACCGTTTAGTAAAATAATTCATATATGTGTTATATTGAAGACGCACCTTTATGACAGGGTGCTCACAGACATTAATTGTGTGGAGAAAGGATAGTATATGGCAGCAAAAGTTGATGTCGAAAAATGCACGGCATGTGGCAATTGCAAGGAAGTATGTCCGGTAGACGCAATAACCGTTGATGAAAAGGCCCACATTGATCCGGATACTTGTGTTGATTGCGGCACCTGCGTGGACGAGTGCCCGGAGAATGCTATTTCAATGGAGGATTAGTTTTCGTCAAATCTCACCTTTGAGAGGGCGGAAGGCGAGAGCCAGCCGCCCTCTCAAACCGGCCTTTTTAATCTCTGCCCTTATAATAAACCCTTGCAGCTCCCCTTTGTTAAGAAGTTATGTCACCTTGAGGGAAAAGCCATACTTGTCATTCTGAACGAAGTGAAGAATCTCTGCCTGGTTCTTCGGTTTCGAGATTCTTCATCCCGAAAGCATTCGGGACTCAGAATGACAATACACGTGTGTCGCTGTAGGCGACTACCCTGGTGCATTCAGTTCGTTTTTTAGCATTTCTGGTGAGATCGCGGGGAAACCCAACACAGACAAACATCCAAGCATTGTTGGGTTATGCAACCCAACATGCCCGCTTACATTTTTTTAAGCAACACCACCGCATAGGCTGACATTCCCTCACCATGTCCCTCAAAGCCAAGCCCCTCGGTCGTTTTAGCTTTTATATTAACTGCCCCTTTGTCCATTTTCAGGCAACGGGAGATGTTTTCTGCCATGCTGTCAATATAGGGCGCTAATTTTGGCTCTTGGGCAACAATGGTCGCATCAACATTCATGCAGTAAAAGCCCTGCTCTTCTGCCATGGCCTGAATCAGTGCCAAAAGCATCATGCTGGCAATATCTTTAAACTGTGGGTCTGTATCCGGGAAGTGCCTGCCCAGATCCCCTTGCCCCAGTGCCCCCAGGATCGCATCGCCTACGGCGTGAATGAGAACATCGGCATCTGAATGACCCAGCAGCCCTTTGTTGAAGGGGATTGTTGTGCCTCCCAGAATAAGCGGTCGCCCTTCCACCAGCCGATGCACATCATAGCCAATGCCGATTCGCATCCCAACTCTCCTTTTTGTTCACCGCAAAACCCGCAGAGTCCGCCGCGAATAAAAATGAAAACAATTTCTCAATTCTGCGGTCGAGCCACTGTATCACAATGAGGGCAAACCCATGTCTGTCATTCTGAACGGAGGAAGAATCTCAGAATCAATGGGTTAAAAATCAGAGATTCTTCGGCTTCCGCCTCAGAATGACTAAAAAACTTTATCTAAAAATATTTGTCTCCGCTTCTCGGTTCTCTTGCGGTTATTTTCTTTTCTTCAGCAGCGCTTCCGCCACAATTAAGTCTTCCGGTGTGGTTATCTTAATATTATCATAGGAACCCATCACGATTTTTACCGGCACACCCAGCCGCTCAACCAGCGCCGCATCATCCGTCCCAACAAAACCATCGGTGCGTGCTTTCTCATGTGCCGCGCAAATGAGTGTTTTTTCAAACGTCTGCGGCGTCTGTATTGCCCAGAGTTGCTCGCGACAAAGTGTTTTTTTTACCACAAAGTTCCGCTTTACCGATTTTATGGTATCTTTGACTGGCACTGCCACCGCGGTTGCCTTCCATGCCATAGTCTCTGATATCGCTTTTTCCAAAAGCTCTGGGGTGATAAACGGCCGGGCGCCATCATGAATGAGCACCAGATGTGCATCAGCCGCAACCTGTTCAAGCAAGCGCCTGACGGACTCCTGCCGGTGCGCGCCGCCCGAAATTATCTGGATATCTTTCTTAAAATGAAATTTTTTTATGACAGTTTCCCGACAGTGGCGTTCGTCTCCCGGGCATACTGCAACGATGACCTGCTGAATGAATGGTATGCGTTCAAGGGCTGCCAAAGAGTAATACAGCAAAGGTCGGTTGTTAAGCAGCACATAGGGTTTTCTTTTCCCCATGCCCAGCCGCTCTCCCGTTCCTGCGGCAGGAATAATAGCAGTAATTTTTATCCCCAGCGTCGTCTTATCCACTGGTATAACTGTTACCGTGCCTTGCATACGCTGCTTGTTACATTAAACTGGGCCTTCAACAGCCACCAATTATCCTGATGGTGCTTATCGTGAAAACAGGCGACGAAGCCCTTCTTAAATTCGTTCCTGCTGGGGTGATGGAAATACCGTTCCGGGATTCTCTCCTTTAACCGCCGCAAAAATCATCCTCCCGGCGGTTGTCTGTAACACGCTGGTGACCGCTACTTCAACATCTTTGCCTTGGTAGCGCTTGCCGTTTTCAACCACGACCATAGTCCCGTCATCAAGATATGCCACCCCTTGTCCCGCCTCTTTGCCTTCGCGCTGGATGTAAACCTTCATAATTTCGCCAGGCAACACCAGCGGTTTAACAGAGGTTGCGAGCTGATTAATGTTTAATACTGCCACCCCTTGAATTTCAGCCACTTTATTGAGGTTAAAATCATTGGTAATGACTTTGGCGTTCATCTGCTTTGCCAGCGCCACCAGCTTGGCATCGACTTCCTTAATTTTGGGGAAGTCCTGTTCAACAATCTTGACTTCAATGCTGCTTTGCTTCTGAATCTTTTTCAAGATGTCCAGCCCGCGCCGGCCGCGATTGCGCTTCAATGAATCCGCCGAATCAGCAATACTGGTAAGTTCCCGCAAAACAAACTGGGGAATAACCAGCGTGCCTTCAACAAAGCCTGTTTCACACACATCTGCAATACGGCCGTCAATAATTACGCTGGTATCAAGTATTTTATAGCTCACACCGGGCTGTTCCCGCTTGCCAAACAGTGACCACCTGTTTATGACAAGCGTTTCCGCCTTCTGTGCCCCCAAGGCCATACCCAGATAACCCAACAGCGCGTTGAAAGAAAGACCGAGCAGCACCGCTAATGACCGCTGATCAGCGCACCATGCTAAATATGAATAGGTAAAAAGGTTGGCAATAATGAGTCCAATAATGGCGCCAATGGCTCCCGAGATAATAACTTTTGCCGGTATAGCGCGTAAACGGCGTTCCAGGATAACTGCCGTAACCGCGAACAGAGCCCCCACTGCAGCTCCGATAACCGCGGCGTTGGGGGCGCTAAAACTCTTCCTGCCGATTATCCAGCCGCAGTAACTGCAGAACACGATAAGGACTAAGCGCGCAACAAAAAAATTCATGCTCCTATCACCTCCTTTCCGAGAATGAAAAAAAATGAACCACAGTGAACAGCTCTTGGGGGCGTTGCTCCTGTGGTTTTTTAGCCATGATACGTAATGCAGACCGAGGAACTGTCCGCTGTTTTTGCAAACAGCGGTGATTGATTTCCTCTGCAACGAATGCCGGGTATCGGAAAGATGAAAAGGATGCGCGTGCGGTGTGTCCTATAGAATTAGGCAAACAGAGCTTCTATATGTTTTTCTATGCGTTCCTCAGGGCTGTTCTGCGCCACCGAAAGCTCTTTAACCAGAAGTCCTTTGGCCATATCCAGCATGCGCCGCTCGCCAAAAGAGAGATCTTTGCCTATTCTAAGCACTAACAGATCGCGCAACACCTCTGCCACCTCAAATACCGACCCAGTTCTTATTTTTTCCATGTATTCACGATATCTGCGATTCCATGTCTGTGAATCAGAAGGAATTCTCTTTTCTTTAAGAATTTTATATACTTTGGCAATTTCCCGGCTGGTGACAATTCCGCGCAGACCAACTTGCTCGACATTATCCGTGGGAATCATAATGGTCATACCGTTACTCAGCAGCCGCAAAATATAAAATTTTTGCTCCCTTCCAGCAAGGTTTTTGGTTTCTATTGCATCAATAACACCGACGCCATGCGATGGATAGACAGCCATGTCCCCTATTTTAAAGAGCGTTCCCTTCTTTTTTTCCATAGTAGCACCATCTGCTGCTTTCTTTTTTTTAGCTGATTGTTTATCCTTTTTGTTTGTTGCTGTTTGCATAGTGGTCTGTGTCCTCATACAAATCCCGCATACAAAGGAGCTTTACTTAAGCAGCCTCAGAAGGCACTGCCCTGCTTTGGCCTTATGGATTGAGCGTGAAATTTAAACTGCAGGAGAGATGCACACAAATGTATCAAATTTTTAAAAAAAACACAACTAAATTAAAATGCCGGCATCAATTTTCTTTGGCAAGGACGCTTTAGAGGAAAATTTTTATCGAATTTGCGGCAAATTGCAGAAAAGTGGCAGGAAAAAGGCCCATTTGAATGGTAAAAATGACGGCAATTATCAGGACTGCGGCGAGGGCCGGCTGAATGCGAACAGCAATAGGTTCTCCCTCCGGTTCTTTCATAAACATCAAAACGGTAACGCGTAAGTAATAATAGACACTTATTAGGCTGTTAAAAATACCAATTAAGGTCAAACCGATATATCCTTCTTTCACGGCAGCACTAAAAATATAAAACTTTCCCATAAATCCACTCAGCGGAGGTATGCCGGCTAACGAAAACATAAAAATTGCCATGGCAACCCCCAAGGAAACATGGCGAGAACCTATGCCCGCATAATCGCGAATGTCCAGGTGCTGTTCATCATGTTTTTCGATTGCTATCACCACGGCAAAGGCGCCGACAGTCATCAAGGTATAGACCAGCAGATAGTATAGTACCGCTGCTGTGCCCATCTGGCCCCCTGCCACAACGCCAATAAGTATGTATCCGGCATGGGCAATAGAAGAATAGGCGAGCATCCGTTTGATATTGTTTTGCAACAGCGCCGCTACATTGCCGATGGTCATGGTAAGCACGCTGCCAATCCAAAAAATTTCTTTCCAGTGATCGTGGAGTCCTGCAAGGCTGCCGGAAAAAACGCGCAACAACGCAGCAAACGCAGCAGCTTTAACGCCGACCGACATATAGGCAGTTATCGGCGATGGCGCGCCTTCATAAACATCGGGCGCCCACATGTGGAAGGGAACCATTGCTATTTTAAAACCAATGCCGATAAGCAACAGCCCCATTGCGGCCAGCAGCATGGGTTCTTTCAGCATATGTTTCTGTGCCACCAGGTTGCCGATTTCTGCCAGCCGGGTGGTTCCGGCGACGCCGTATGCCAGCGCAATACCGTATAAAAGAAACCCGGTAGAAAAAGCGCCAAGTAAAAAATATTTCAGCGCTCCTTCTGCGCTCCGATCGCTGTGGCGCATATAACCGGCAAGCACATATAGCGACACACTGAGCACCTCAAGCCCCAGAAAGAGCATGATTAAATCCGTGCTGCGCGCCATCAGCACCATGCCGGACGTCGCAAACAGCGTCAGGGCAAAGTATTCTCCCGGCGCAAGACCCTGCGTATCCACATAATTTTCGCTCATCAATAGGGTGAGCCCGCCTGCAACCAGGAACAGCACGGTGAAAAACGTGGAAAAATTGTCGACAACTACCATGCCGCTAAATCCATATACCGGTTCCGTGCCCCAGAGCGACCACGCAACCGCCACAGAACCCAGGATGCCCGCCAGGCCAATCCACAGGAGCAGGCGCTGGTCTGTTTTGTTTTGTGCAAACGCATCGGTAACCATAAGGCCTAATGCGGCGATGACCAATACTAACTCTGGACCGATAATGCTTACCAAAATCGAACTGGTTTCTATTGTCATGGACGCTGTCTCCCCTGTGTTGGCGCTGCCGGCGGGTGTGGCACGGCCACCACGGCGCTGCGCTTCACAAAAAACACCTGGTTCATGAGGCCAAGGGTGCCGGCATCTGCATCTAAATGCGCGGTGCGCTCCTGAACGCGCTGCAGGACGGTTTTAATAGACGGCTGCATTCTGTCAAGGTACGGTTTGGGGTAGACCCCGAACTGGATTATGAAAAACACCATCACCAGAAGAATCGCCGCTTCCCGAAGCGTAAGATCCTTGAGATGACGATTCTCTTCCCTTGCAACGGTTCCAAACATCACCCGTTGATACATCCACAGCATATACACTGCCGCAAGAATAACGCCTAACCCGGCTACCACTGCCCACAGCGGCTCCGCCTGAAACGCGCCGAGCAGAACCAGAAATTCGCCCACAAACCCGTTCAACCCCGGAAGCCCAATAGAACTTAAGGCAACTATAAGAAAAAACGTGGCAAAGATCGGCATCACGCTGCTCAGTCCGCCAAAATCAGCGATCATCCGCGTATGCCGCCGCTCATAAATCATGCCGACTATTAAAAACAGCGCGCCCGTAGAAAACCCGTGGTTGAGCATTTGCAACAGCCCGCCGGTCATACCCTCAATATTTAAAGCAAAAATCCCCAGAACCACAAACCCCAGATGGCTTACCGAGCTGAAGGCTACCAGCCGTTTTACATCTGCCTGAACCATGGCTACCAGGGCTCCGTAAATAATGCCGACCAGCGCCAGACCCGCCAGCAGCGGAACAAAAAGCACCGATGCTTCGGGAAACAGCGGCAAATTGAAACGCAAAAAACCATAGGTGCCCATCTTCAGCAAAACCGCTGCCAGCAGCACACTGCCCACCGTGGGCGCTTCGGTATGGGCGTCCGGCAGCCAAGTGTGAAAAGGAAACATGGGCACTTTAATGGCAAATGCGATGCCGAATGCCAAGAACAGCCAGATTTGCATCGACAGCGGCAGCTTCAGGTTATACCAGGAGAGCAGGTCAAAGGTATAGCTGCCGGTCTGGCTGCCGTGATAAAAATAAACGACCAGTATTGCCACCAGCATCAACAAGCTGCCAAACATTGTGTATATAAAAAATTTTATCGCTGCATAAATCCGCCGCGCCGGGTTTCCCCAGATGCCAATCAGGAGATACATGGGGATAAGCATGACTTCCCAGAAGACATAAAAGAGAAACAAGTCTAAGGCGACAAACACGCCTATCATGCCGCTCTCCAGCAGGAGCAGGCAGATCAGGAATTCCTTAACGCGGGTTTTAATGTCAGTCCAGCTCGCTGCCACGGCAATTACTGATAATAGCGTGCTTAAAAGAACCAGAAACAAACTGATGCCGTCAATGCCAACCTTATAGGTAATTCCCAGGCTGGGAATCCATGGCGCCTCTTCTATAAACTGAAACCTGCCATCGCCAACAACAAATCCCGAAAACAAGCCCATTGATATACAGAATGTGGCAAGCGTTATTATGAACGCAATACTGCGCAGCAACGTTGGCTTTTCCCGGGAACATAATGCAATAATGATGGCGCCCAGTATTGGCAAAAAGATTATGGTGCTAATTAATTGACTGAAAACCATTGGTGACACCTTTCGTCAGTGCCTTTCATTGGGTATCGCTAAGGCATGATAAAAATAATATAAAACACCGCCACCGCCCCCGCGACGATGCCGATGGCATATCCTTGAACCAGACCTGTCTGCAGCTTCCTGACCCCGCTGCTTGCCGATCTCGCCAGCGCGCCAACGCCATTGACAGCTCCGTCAATAACCTGGTTATCAAAAATACGCCAGAGAAAAAAAGACCCGTTTTTAATCGGCTCAACGATAAGAGCATCGTACGCCTCATCAACGAAATATTTATGGTAAATGAGCCGGTATAACCCGGAGAATCGCGCGCTCAGTTTTTCGGGCAGAACCGGGTTCCGTATATACATAATCCAGGCAAGCAGTATCCCTGCAACCGCGATGCCCATGGATACTATCATCATGGTTGCTTCAAGTCCGACATGATGGGCTGCGGGTTCTGCGGCTGCGCCATGCCCTGCCGACGCCAACACCGGCGAGAGAAATTCACGGATCTTGTTTCCGCCTTCAATAATGGGCAGTCCGATCCATCCGCCTACCAGCGACAGTGCCGCCAGTACGCACAGCGGTATAATCATAATTGCCGGACTTTCATGCACATGCACATGTCCGTCAATTCGGCTTTCACCATGAAAGGTCATAAATACCGCGCGGAACATATAGAACGCGGTCATAAACGCGCCCAACGCGCCGCCGGCCCACAGCACAGGGTTTTGCTGAAGGGTTTCCCACAGGATTTCATCCTTGCTAAAAAAGCCGGCAAACGGAAAAATTCCCGCAAGGGCCAGGGTGCCAATTAAAAAGGTGGCGTAGGTCCACGGCATTTTGTCCTTCAAAGACCCCATCTTGCGCATGTCAAGCTCTCCGGCCATGCCGTGCATGACGCTGCCGGCACCAAGAAACAGCAGCGCCTTAAAAAAAGCATGGGTAACCAGATGAAAGATTCCCGCGGCAAATGCGCCGACACCGCATGCCATAAACATATAGCCCAATTGGCTGATGGTGGAATAAGCAAGCACTCGTTTAATATCATGCTGCATGAGTCCGATGCTTGCGGCAAAGATTGCCGTAACACAGCCCGTCACCGCGACCACGGCCATGCTTGCGGGCGCCATACTGTAGAGAACGGCGCAGCGCGCTACCATGTACACCCCGGCGGTTACCATCGTCGCTGCATGAATGAGCGCGGAAACCGGCGTCGGACCCTCCATGGCATCCGGCAGCCATACGTAGAGGGGAATCTGTGCTGATTTGCCACATGCGCCCACAAACAGCAGAAGCGTTATCAACATCACTGTCAAGCCGCCATGCTGCAACACGTGCGGTGCTGCTGTAAATACCGCGTTAAAATCAAGCGTCTTAAACGTAACAAAAATAAGCAACATCGCAAGAATAAATCCGTAGTCGCCGACCCGATTCACCACAAAAGCCTTTTTGCCGGCATCCGCGGGAGCTTGACGCTGATACCAGAAACCTATCAGCAAATAGGAACACAGCCCCACCCCTTCCCAGCCGACAAACATCAGCAGAAAGCTGTTGGCCGATACCAGCAGCAGCATAAAAAACACGAACAGGTTTAAATAGGTGAAATAGCGGCGAAATCCCGCATCGTCAGCCATGTAGCCAATAGAATAGAGATGAATAATAAACGATACCCCGGATACGGTAAGCATCATTACCAGCGAGAGGGGATCAACCATAAACCCCACATTGACCTGCAAGCTGCCGCATCCGATCCAGGTAAACAACGCCACCTCTGAAGCATGTTCAATACCCTGAGCTAAAACCTCTTTAAAAACCAGCGCCGCACAAATAAACGAGCCCAAAATTGCAAGACAGCCAATAGTGCCAATGAGCTTACGGGGGAATTTTACGCCGATCAGGCCGTTTATGATAACTCCCACCAGCGGGAATAACACAATCAGCCACACATACGGTATCATGGGGTCTCCTGCAGTAAAAATTGTTAGTTTTTTATGACGTCCCAGTTTACCATTTTAATAGGTTAACTTCATCCACATTCAGGGTGTGTCGGCGACGAAACAGGGTGAGAATAATCGCCAGCCCCACCGCTGCTTCTGCCGCGGCAACCGTCATAATGAAAAACACAAATACCTGGCCGTCAAGTTGCCCCATACTGCGGCTCACGGCGACAAAGGTTAAATTAACGGCATTGAGCATGAGCTCTATACACATAAAAATGACAATGGCATTGCGTCTGATAAAGACGCCCACGACGCCCACAGAAAACAACAGCGCCCCGAGCATAAGGTACTGGCTTGTCGCTACCATAATCGCCCCTTTACGATTCTCTTTTCCCCGCCAATATGACGGCGCCAACGATTGCCGCAAGCAATAGCACTGAGGTCACTTCAAAGGGAAGAAGATATTTAGTGAACAACAGTTCTGCTATCGCCCGGCTGTTGCTTATCCCTGCTGCCGGATGTCCGGCCATGCCTGCTGTGCTGAATGCCTTAAAAACCCCGGCTGAAATGAAAAACAGCAGCAGCATCCCGACGCCGGCAACGCCGCCAGCTTTAATGAGCCATCGGGAGGTTTCCGGGCGGTGCAGTTCTTCTTCTATATTTAACAGCATAATAACAAATAAAAATAACACCATAATCGCGCCGGCATAGACAATTACCTGCACTGCAGCTAAAAATTCGGCTCCCAGCATGACATACAGGACCGCCAACACAACCAAGACGACGACCAGACAGAGTGCGCTGTGAACCGGGTTGCGCTTGAGTATCATCAGCACAGAAAAAATGAGTGCAAGCATTCCGCAGCACCAAAATATGATCTGTTCCATTTCTGCGATCTCCTTAAGATTAATTGCCGGGTAGCCTCGTCTCCAAACTCAACCGCTTTGCCGTCCCTGCCGCTGCCGGCAGACGGGGTTCCTTCAACAGCGCCTCCTTGTTGTAGATATTATCGCGGCGGGTATATTCGGCAAGCTCATAGACGCCGGTCATGCTGATCGCTGCTACCGGGCATGCTTCCACGCAAAAGCCGCAGAAAATGCAGCGATTAAGGTCTATTTCATACACCGCCGGGTATTTCTCATGCTGTTCATTCTCCGCGCCCTCTACCCTGATGCATTGGGCGGGGCATACGGTTGCACACAGACAGCAGGCAACACATTTCTCGCGCCCCTTCTCCTCATCCCACAACAGCAGATGGCGGCCGCGCCAGCGCGGGCCTGGCTCCCATCGCTCTTCCGGGTATTTCATCGTTATCGGGCGAGTAAAAAAGTATTTTAAGGTGATGGACAGCCCTTTGAGTAGCGGTCTGAGCATAGCGGTTCTCCTTCTCTTAGACGCCCCATACCGCGGCGCAAAAACCGGTCACCAGAATATTGAGCAGCGCAAGGGGAAACAAAACTTTCCAGCCAAATTTCATGAGCTGGTCATAACGAAAGCGGGGAAAGGTCGCTCGCACCCAGATAAATAAAAACAGAATTACAAAAACCTTTATAAAAAGCCAGACAAAGCCGGGAAGAACAGGACCGCGCCATCCGCCCAGAAACAGTGTTGCAACCAGTGCGCTAACCACGATCATGTGGGCATATTCCGCCATAAAAAACAGCGCAAACTTCATGCTGGAATATTCAACATGAAACCCCGCTACCAGCTCGTTTTCGGCCTCCGGCAAGTCAAATGGACTGCGGTTGCACTCGGCAAAGCCGCAAATTAAAAATATCAAAAACCCGATCGGCTGCTTAACGATGTACCACACATCCTGGCGCGCCACGATATCCACCAGCCTCAGGCTTCCTGACAGCATCAGCACCCCGATAATGGACAGCCCAATGGATAGCTCGTAGCTAATCATCTGCGCGGAGGCGCGCAATCCGCCCAGCAGCGCATATTTGCTGTTGGATGACCAGCCGGCAAGCGTGACGCCGTAGACGCTGAGGGAACTCAGAGCAAAGATATATAACACCCCGATATCTATATCCGCGATATGCAAATCAATACTGCGGCCAAACATGGCTATCCGGTCGCCAAACGGAATCACCGCAAATGACGCATAGGCAGCTATTGTTGCGATCAACGGCGAGATGATATACAGAAATTTATTGGCGCCGCTTACTACGATATCTTCTTTAAAGAACAGCTTCAAGCCGTCTGCTATCGGCTGCAGCAGACCGTGCCACCCAACCCGCAACGGGCCACAGCGCACCTGCATATGGCCCAGTACCTTGCGTTCAAGCCAGGTGGTGTAGGCCACGCACAACAGTACGCACACAAAAACCACAACAACTTTGACCACTGCAATTCCTATTTCAATGAGAAGCTCCATTGCGTTATCCTCACGGATGCCATCACTGCTGTTTAGCTATTTTCACCAACGCATAGGGTTGCCACCCGCCTGTCAGAGCGTGAACCGCGGGCTGGGCAAAATGATAAGGAACAAACACCATGCCGGGGGGCTGCTGTGCGGTAATTCGAGCCTTAACGGTCATTGATCCCCGGGTAGAGGTAACCGAAATGAACTCGCCGCTATTAATGCCAAGCATACGGGCATCCTGCGGGCTGATATCAAGGCGCGCTTCGGGCGCGATGATCCGAATTGCCGGGGAGTGCGTGCTCAAAAAACCGCAGTGAAACAACGAAGAACCGGTCATAAGCACAAACGGAAACTCGGCGGTCGGTGCCGGCGGTGCGGTCCCTTCAACCGGAATCAAACGCGCGCGCGCCGGAAGTGCCTCTGCTGCCGGTTCTGCACTGACGGGCTCAAGTTTGATGCCCTGCAGCGGTATCTGTGCCGCATTGAGACACCGATAGCGGGGGATAAGCGAGGAAATTTCCGCCTGAATGCGTTCCGCTTTTCCGTCCCCCAGATCTTTTCCCATGGCCCGTGCGACCGCACAGATAATTTCAGCATCTGATTGCGCTTCACCCCGCGGCTCAAGAGCCTTTCTCACGCGTTGTATTCTCCCTTCACAATTGATGTAGGTCCCTTCTTTCTCCGCAAAGCTCACGGCGGGCAACACCACATGGGCCATCTGCGCCGTGGGGGACATAAACAGGTCCTGCACCACCAGAAGCTGAAGCCTGGTGAGCGCATCTCTATTACGATGCGTGTCCGGATATGCATGCAGGGGATTTTCGCCCACACAATACAGCGCTTTTATGGCGCCCTGACCTGCGCCTTCCAGAATCTGCTCCGCAGCAAGTCCCGGGCGTGTCGGCAGGGGCGCGCCCCACGCCTTTTCAAACACCTCCCGTGCCGCGGCATCCGCCGCAGAGCGCAATCCCGGCAGGCCGTCCGGGAGTGCGCCCATTTCAATAATTCCGTGGGAATTGCTCTTTTCGCCCAGCACTAGCACGCCTGACCCGGCGCGGTCCACATGCCCGGTAATAAGCGCAAGGTTGGCTGCGCTGTGGACAAGTGCCGCATCATCGCCATAGCAGCCCATGCCTGTTGATATAATGATTGCCGCCCGGCCCGCGGTCGCAAAAATCCGCGCTGCTTTAATGAGGTCCTGCGCGGCGACGCCGGTGCAGTGTGCAACAAATGCCGGCGTGTAGGTTTTAAGCGTGTGGCTGAGTTCCTGGATGCCTTCGGTCTGGGCAGCAATGAATTCTTTATTCTCCAGCCCTTCCTGCAAAATAATGTAAGCCAGGCCATTGAGCAGATGAATCTCTGTGCCCGGCCAGTGGGCCAGATAGCTGCTGGCAAGGCGCGCTAATTTTATGCGCCGGGGATCGGCAACGATAAGCTGGGCGTCATGCTGTTTTGCCGCAGCGGTCACCTGGTAGCCGACCACTGGATGGGTTTCTGACACATTGCTGCGGATAATCAACATGACATCGCAGTTTTTTAAATCCGCGATCGACGGTATGGTCATGCGTTCTCTGAACGAGTCCCTCAATCCCTGCGAAAATCCCCGGTGAGAATAGCCGCCTGAATTATCAAGCTGATTCGTCCCGATCACCAGCCGCATAAATTTCTGAAAAATGTATGCTTCTTCGTTAGTCAACCGGGCCGAACACAGACCCGCGATGGCATCCGGCCCATGAGCGGCTTTAATACCGTTCAGCCCCTCTGCGACCGTCCGCAGCGCTTCTTCCCAGCCGGTCTCCACCAGGGCGCCGTTTTTTCTCACCAGCGGCCGGGTAATTCGTTCCGGGCTGTTCACATACCCGTAACCGAACCGCCCCTTGGTGCACAGGCTGCCCTGGTTTGCCGCTCCTTCATCCGCGCCCAGTACCCTGACTATCTGGCCGTTTTTTATAGAAAGCTTGAGCGCGCATCCGGTGCTGCAAAACGAACACACGGTCGCCATGTTGTCCACTTCCCATGCCCGGGCCCTGAATTTAAACAGCCGGTCGGTGAGGGCGCCCACCGGGCAGATATTTTCGCACTCGCCGCAAAACTCGCAGTTAAGCGGCCGGTCAAAATCAGTGGCAACTTTCGTTCGGATGCCTCTGTTCACCATGCTCAGCTCGCTGGCCCCCACCACTTCGTCGCAAATACGAACACACATACCGCACAGGACGCAGCGGTTAGTGTTCCGCTCCACCAGCGGCGACACATAGTCAATGGGATGAGCGCTTTTTTTGTCCTTAAAACGGTTGCGGGTAATGCCGTATTCATACACCAGATCCTGCAGCCGACATTCTCCGGCCTTGTCGCAAAACGGGCAATCCAGCGGATGATGAATCAGCAGCAGTTCCAATACGGTCTTGCGCGCCTTGATAATCTGTTCTGTTCCGGTGCGCACCACCATACCTTCAGCGACTGGTGTTGAGCACGCGGGAATAAGCCGCCCCTTCATCTGTTCCACTTCAACGACGCAGAGGCGGCAGGCACCGAAGGGCAGCAGTTTTTCATGGTAACACAGCGTGGGTATGCGAATGCCTGCGTGTGCGGCTGCAGTTAGAATCGTTACCCCTTCTTCTACCTGAACCTCGCGCTGATCAATGGTTAATCGAATCATCCTCCGTGTTCCTTCTAAGCAATAGCTCTGAACGGGCAGGTACTAATACAGGTCTTGCATTTCGTGCAAATCTGTTTGTCAATAAAAGCCACCTGCCCTTTCTCCCAGCGAATGGCAAACACCGGACATGCCTTAGCACATTTGCCGCATTTTTTACACAGGTCGGCTACCACCTCAAACCGGATTAAATCGGTGCAGGAGACGGCGGGACACCTTCGTTCTTTAATGTGGGCGTCATATTCGTCTCTGAAATAGCGAATGGTGGTGAGAACCGGATTGGGGGCCGTCTGGCCGAGGCCGCAGAGGGACGCATTTTTGATGGTAACCGACAGGTCTTCCAGTGTTTCCACGTCTCCCTCTTTTCCTTTCCCGGCGCAGATATCGGTTAAGATATCCAGCATGACTTTAGTGCCAATCCTGCACGGCGTGCACTTGCCGCATGACTCATCCTGTGTGAACTCGAGGAAAAATTTAGCAATATTAACCATACAGGAGGTCTCGTCAATAACCACCATGCCGCCGGAGCCCATGATCGCGCCGGTCTTGGTAATAGATTCATAATCAACCGGCGTATCCATAAGGCTCTCGGGGATGCAGCCGCCCGAGGGTCCGCCCATCTGAACGGCCTTTAATTTTCTCTTATTGGGAATGCCGCCCCCGATATCGTAAATAATGCTGCGCAGGGTAGTGCCCATGGGAACCTCGACCAGCCCGATATTATTGACGGCGCCGGTGAGGGCAAACACCTTGGTTCCCTTGCTGCCTTCAGTTCCCAGACTGTTAAACCATGCCGCGCCGTTAAGAATAATGGGCGGAACATTTGCATAGGTCTCAACGTTGTTGAGAATTGTCGGCTTTTTCCACAGGCCCTTGTGGGCGGGAAAAGGCGGTCGGGGGCGGGGCATGCCCCGCTTGCCTTCTATAGAGGTCATGAGCGCGGTCTCTTCGCCGCAGACAAACGCCCCCGCGCCCTGATAAATCTCAATATCAAAATCAAACCCTGAATCTAAAATGTTAGTTCCCAGCAGCCCGTATTCGCGCGCCTGCTGAATTGCTATTTTTAACCGCTGCACCGCGAGCGGATATTCGGCGCGGACATAAATATAGCCCTGATGCGCTCCTATCGCCTTGGCTGCAATGGTCATCCCCTCCAGCACCACATGGGGGTCGGCTTCAAGGATGCTGCGATCCATGAATGCGCCGGGGTCGCCCTCATCGCCGTTACAGAGCACATATTTGACCGAACCCTGGGCGCCCGCAGCAAATTCCCATTTGAGTCCTGTCGCAAATCCCGCACCGCCCCGGCCTCTCAGTCCCGAAAGTTTGATTTCCCGAATAATATCTGAGGGCGTCATCTCCTGCAATGCTTTGCCAAGTGCCAAATAGCCGTCCCGGGAGATGTATTCCTCTATCTTTTCCGCATCAATAATGCCCCGGTTTCTCAGTGCGCGGAGAACCTGCAACCCGAAAAACGGGATGTCTTTCATGGCCGGTACCATTTCTTTCTTTACCGGCTCTTTATACATGAGGCGTTGGACGGGTCGGCCTTTGAGAAAATGTTCTTCCACCAGAAACGGCATGTCTTCTGCCGTGAGTTTTTGATAAAATATGCCGTCAGGATAGACCACCATAACCGGCCCGGCAGCGCAAAACCCGTTGCACCCGGTGGTAACCACCTGGATTTCGTCCTGCAGGTTGCGCTTAATGAGTTCCTGTTCAAGCGCTTTTTTTACCCGCAGGGAACCGCTGGCAACACACCCGGTTCCAGCGCATATTAAAACATGCGATCTAAAAATTTTCACAATCCACCCGGTTCACTGTTAAAAACTTGTTTCATGCCCGATGGCAAGTGCGTATGATTCTACGATGGCGCCACCCAGCACATGCTGGGCAAATATCTGGTGAGCCTTCTCTTCGTTCAAATCGCAATACTTTACCGGCGGCTGTCCCAGCAGTTCGACGGTCGCCATGGGCTCGCGGCTGCACAATCCTGCGCACCCGGAGGTGGTGAGAATAATGTCGCCGGTCTTGCTGTGCTCTATGTCCTGCATAAACGCCGTCATTATTTTCCGCGCGCCTGAAGCAATACCGCAGGTTCCCATATGCACGGTAATTTTAGCCCGATACCCTCCTTCGCGCAGCGCCGTGCTGCGCATTTGGGTCTCTTTGATTTTTTTCAGGTCGTCCAATGTTAGTTTTGGCATGCCCCGTTCTCCTCTCGGTATTATTCATAGTTTTTGAGGATTTCTACCGATTTTACCGGGTCTAACAGGCCATACGTGTCTTCGCCGATAACCGCAACCGGGGCCAGCCCGCAGGCCCCTAAACAACGCACTCCTTCAAGGGAAAATTTCGCGTCTGCAGTAACGCCGCCAACGGGTATTTTGAGCCGCTCGCTCAACCGCTCTAAAATTTCCTCAGATCGTTTCACATAACAGGCGGTCCCCAGACATACTCTGATGACGTATTTGCCGCGCGGTTTCATGGTAAAAAAGGAATAAAACGAAACCACCCCGTAGATCATGCTGGGCGAAATATCCATCCCCTGTGCAATACGCCGCTGCACCGGTGCCGGCAGGAACCCGCAGATCTCCTGAGCCCGCTGCAGCAGCGGAATAAGCGCTCCGGGTTTGCCCCGATACTCGGCAATTGCCTGATCAAGAGCTTCCAGCATTGCCGGGGTAATCAACCGGGTGTACGCATCCTCGGAAAGCGCTGTATCCTGCGCGTGTCTGTTTTGCTGTTGCGCTTTCATGAAACTCCTATCGTGCCGAGCGTTTCCGCCAAGTTTTTTTTGATGAGCCGGAGAACCTCGGGATTATTAATCGGGATGCCTTCCAGCTCATGTTTCCATTCAGCGGTGTCAAAATGAACGGTTTGGTTGTTGCGCGTATGCGTATAAGAAAAATCAATGGACGGGTTGCCGGCAATCAGCGTCAGCAGCGTTTGAGATATAGTGCCCAAGGGCTTCCGGTCTATATGGCTGTATTGAAACGTTGCGCGCACGGTTGTTCCTTTGCCCGGTTCCGATGTAATGGAGACCTCGCCGCCACTCTCTTGGGCTGCCTGTTCCAGCAGCGGAATGCCCAATCCTACCCGCGAGGTCTTTTTTGTGGTGGTAAACGGATCGGTAACCCTGTTTTTGAGGTTCTCTGACATTCCGACACCGTCATCTTTTATCTCAACGACCAGCACGTCGCGGGCAGCGTCTTCGGTTATGGTAATCCACACATGCTGCGCTGCTGCCCGAATGGCATTCTCAACGATATCTAAGATATGCAATGACAAATCTTCCACGCTGGCCGGTTATAACAAGACGCTTCGTCCCTGCTCGCCGCGAAGCGCCCACTGTAATTCTTGCAGCGACGGTTGGTGAATAAAAAATCGCGTCGTTCTGGCGCCAATGTCCCCCAGTGTATGGGCGTCGGATGCGGTGATGATTGGATACCGCAGCGCCGGACCGAATCGGCTGGCGGCTTCCGTTGCCGTTATGTGCGCCGATATTTCCACAGCGTCCAGATCCAGCGATTCAGGAATCATACCCAGCTGGCTGATCAGACTGAATGATTCCCGATCAATGTGTGATGCGATCACCAGCCCGTTAAGGCTGCGCGCTTTTGCTATTAGCTGCTCAATGGGCAAGTCCGTTGCGCTGATCAGCAAGCGCCGATTAAAATAGAGAATTTCATCATCTCTGTTGACGACCGGCTGGTAACCGAAAACATCCGGGTTGTTTGCTGCGTCGGGCAAGTGGTTGTACACATACCCTTGAAAAATGAGTGCCTCTTCCGTGTGTTCGAACAAAACCAGCAGATGTATTTCTTCCGCTGAATTGACCTCCATCCCGGCAAGCACCCAGATGCCAGCTTCTGCGCCCAGTCTTGCAGCACAGACCACATGTTCGGCTGAATTGTGGTCAGTGATGCCGATGATGTCAAGTTTTTTTTCTTTGCTTTGCAGAATTATTGCGCGCGGTGAATTATCCAGATCCGCACACGGCGACAGACAGGTATGAATGTGCAGATCTGCCCGATACTCACGCACCATCAAGAATATCCCCTGATGCCTAACGCATACAGGCTGCCCACCGTATCAAAGGCACTGCCAGTGGTTCTGAGCAAACATACCTGTTCCCGGCGGGCTTTTTCAACTGTATCCGGTTCCGGCATTCTTCCCTGAACAATAATGATGCCGGCAAGTTCTTTCAAGACCGCAACCGCGACGATATTTTGATGTATCTGCAGCGTGACCCACAGAGCGCCTGGTTTAGCATGGGCCATGACATCGCTCAACAGGTCGGCGACATAGCCGCCGGTGACATCATTATCAGGCTGTGCCGACGGGGTTACAAGTTCCAAATCCAAGGCTTTTATAATCTGCTGAAGCGTCATGAGGCAAGCGCGCGGGCTTTTCGCACCAGGCACTCATCAATGGTTGCCTGCTGCAGCACGACATCCTCGGCAAAACTTTTACAGGAAGGAGCGCCGCATGCCCCACAATCAATGCCCGGTAGAATTTTCAGCATGTCTTCGCGTTCTTTTATTTTTTGTAAAGCCGTCTGCGGGTCCCGATCAAGCATATCAATTGAATTGCTTTGCAGGCGAATGTCACAGTATAAGCTTTCGCTTTCCAAAAACTGTTCCAGGTCTTCCGGGCTGACCCTGATATCCTTGCCAAATTTGCGAATCAAGCGCACGATTTTATTGCGGGCAAGATACTGGTTCTCTACCGTAAACAACCCCCCGATGCAGCCGCCGGTGCAGGCGCGCAGTTCCAGATATTGTATGCCTTTGAGTTTTTCATCTTCTATATCTTCCAGCACCTCTATGACATTAAAAATGCCGTCAACCGCAAGGCTGGTTTCAGGATCCAGCCCCCTGATTTCACCGCCAATCATGCTAAAGCTGATGCCGATACCGCCGGAGCGGTGCAGGTTTTTTTCTGCGGCGTTTTTCGACCCTAATGCCTTGAGCAGCGGGCCGTAAATATCGGCAAGAGAAATCGCTGCGTCAAGATAGGACTTCTGCTTGCATTGCGGCTGGTTGATGGCAATCATTTTTGCCGGACAGGGCGTAATGTAAGTTGCCTGTATTTCCTCCTCCCGCAGCCCCAGTTCCCGCCCGCGCTGTTTTTTAACGTGCATGGCTGCCAGCCCGCGGCTGCTTTCCATGGGGAACAGCAGCGGCAGCAGGTGCGGAAATTTAAATTGTATCAGCCGCACCACCACCGGACACATCGAAGATAGGGTGAGTTCGGCGTGAGGGCGCTGCGACAGGTAGTGTTTAATAAGCTGGTTATAAAGCTCGCAAATATATGCAACATCATAGGCTTCGTCAAAGCCCACCCGCACCAGCGCATGCAGAATATCATTAGGCAAAACATCTTTGCCAAATTGGCTGTATAACACCGGGGATGGCAGGGCAATTTTATATTTAAACTGCATGTTTCGTACTATGGCGACCGTATCGGTTACGCCGGTGCGCGCGCCGGTTGTGCACACGCTAACACATTTCCCGCAATCAATACATCGTGCTTCGTTAATGGTAGCAACGCGATTGCGAACCCGAATAGCTTCGGTGGGACAAACCCGCATGCATTTTAAGCATCCGGTGCATTTTTCTTGCTGAATGGCGATAGAATGGAAATAACTGGTCACCATAATTACTGCATCTCGGTTGTGCCGCGCAGTTTTATTTCGATAACCATTTCCAGGCGCGTGCCTTCGCCCGTCGTTGATTCAATAAGCAACCGGTCTACATTCTTTTTTATATTGGGTAGCCCCATGCCGGCGCCAAAACCCATCTCGCGAATCTCTTCGGTTGCCGTTGAAAATCCCTCCTGCATTGCCAGCTCAATATCGGCAATGCCAGACCCGCAATCTTCCGCCACGATTCTTAATTCATCTGGCGTTATCGTCAGATGCACCGTGCCGTGGTCTGCGTAACAGACCACGTTTATTTCCGCCTCAAACGAGGCAATAGCGGCGCGCCGGATAATCTGGGGGTCCATGCCGATTTCTTTAAGGACTTTTTTTATGGTGCTTGAAACCTCTCCGGCGCGTATGAAATCTCCCCCTTGGATAGTAAAGGTTTTTTCAAGCACACCCGCTTTATCAGAACCGGCGGTATTATGCACATTCAATACACCCTCTGACCCCCCGTTGATACAGCCGTCCGCAGGTCTCAAACATAATATATCGGGTGGTAAGCATGGGAATGTGCTTGCTCCGGGCAAGCGTAATGGTTTCCGCGTCGGGTCTTTTCCCGCGCACAAAAACAATCCCGCACAGCTCCAGCATCTCAACCGTTCTTACCACCTGCTGGTTCGTAATGCCGGTTATCAACAACGTACGTTCCTTTGCATACGCCAAAACATCGCTTAATAAATCTGCGGCAAATGCCTTGTCAATCTGGGTCGAGTCCAGCAGCTCGTCGCCGCAGAGCACCTCGCCGTGCAACAGGTCTTTAACTTCGTTAAGCGTCATATCTCGACCATCCTGTTTTTCTTGAGCTGGCAGCTACCGGTCAACTTCTCCCAGCACGATATCAATACTGCCAATAATTGCGACGATATCTGCAATCATTTGTCCCTGCGCCATTTTGCACAAAGACTCAAGATTGACAAAGCTCGGGGTCCGTACCTTCAGGCGATACGGACGAGCGCTTCCGTTGCTTCTAATATAATAGCCTAATTCGCCCCGCGGGGACTCAACGGCGACATACACCTCGCCGGCGGGAACAGAAAACCCTTCCACCATAAGCTTAAAATGATGAATCAACCCTTCGATGGTGGTTAAAACCTGTTCTTTTTCCGGCGGGACAATTTTGGGATCCTGTGCTTTAACCGGACCTCCCGGCATTACTGCTAAAACCTGATTGCAAATCCGCGCCGCTTGCCGCATCTCTTCTATCCGCACCAGATAGCGATCGTATACATCGCCGCGGGTTCCCACCGGCACCGTAAACTCAAACCGGTCATACCCGCTATACGGCATGTTTTTCCGCAGGTCCCAGTTGACGCCGCTGGCGCGCAGGCTGGGACCGCTTAACCCGAGTGCGACCGCGTCTTGGGCGCTAATGATGCCGACCCCCTGGGTGCGTTGTTTCCAGATCGGATTTTTTGTGAGCAGCCCTTCATAAATGTCCACCTTTTCGGGGAAGGATGCCAGAAACGCTGCCGCACGCCGCAAGAAGCTTTGCGGCACATCGGCGGCAAGTCCGCCGACCCGGAAATAGGCCATGTGCATTCGCGCCCCCCAGACTTCTTCAAACATATCCAGAATGTCTTCGCGCTCGCGAAACATATACAGCAGTGGACTCATGGCGCCGATATCAAGCGCATGGGTGCCCAGCCAGATTAAATGGCTTTGAATACGGGTCAGCTCGCACAGCAACACCCGCAGCATTTGCGCTCGCTCCGGCACGGATATTCCTAACAGCTTTTCTACCGCCAGCACATATCCCAGGTTGTTAATCAGCGGCGAACAATAATCCATGCGGTCCACCAGGGGAATGATTTGGTTATAGGTCATGTGCTCGGCGAGTTTTTCCAGGCCGCGGTGCAGATGACCAATGACCGGTGTGGCTTTGACTATAATTTCTCCGTCAAGTTCCAAGATGACCCGTAACACACCATGGGTAGACGGGTGTTGAGGCCCCATGTTCAAAACAAGGTGCTCACCGTTGTCGCGCTCTGTCTGAACTTGAACATTTACCGGCATGGGTGCTCCCCCTTAAGCGGATAATCTTTTCTCAGCGGATATCCGACAAACCCGTCCGGGGTAAGCAGGCGTTTCAGGTTGGGATGACCATCAAAGGAAATACCCAGCAGGTCATATGCTTCCCGTTCAGGCCAGTCCGCGGCAGGCCATATGGAAACAACGGACGGCGCCACGCTTGATTCGTTGATGCGGATTTTCACCCGCAGCCTTTTCTGATGCTGCATACTTAACAGATGATACACCACTTCAAACTGGCCATTTTCACAATCTATTCCCGTGAGGTCTGACAAAAATACAAATTTAAAAACCTCTTCATCGCGCAGCCGCGCTGCAATATCCAAAAGGTCCTCTGGCCGCACCTCTATCGTAATTTCTCCATATGCTTCCTGGATATCCAGCAGTTTTTCGCCAAAATTCTGTCTTAATGCGTCATTCATGCCTCACGCTCTCCGCACTGTGTCGCGCTCTATTTTTTCCTGCAGCTTCATAATGCCCCACAGCAGCGCTTCAGGCCGCGGTGGACATCCTGGTATATATACGTCAACCGGTATCAATTGATCTACTCCCTGCACCACTGCGTAGGTATTAAACATGCCGCCGCTTGCGGCACACGCACCCATGGCAATGACCCATTTGGGGTTAGGCATTTGGTCATAAATACGCTTAACGACGGGCGCCATTTTTTTGGTAACAGTGCCAGCCACAATCATTAAATCAGCCTGGCGCGGCGATGCTCTGAATACTTCTGAACCAAAGCGGGCAATGTCATAACGCGAGGCTGCAGCCGCCATCATTTCAATGGCGCAACAGGCAAGGCCAAACGTGGCAGGCCAGAGACTGCTTTTACGAGCCCAGTTAACAACTTTATCTAAGCTGGCGGTCAGAATATTGTCGCCTACATATTCTTCGATCCCCATTCTAACGCCCCTTTCTTCCAGACGTAAAAAAAGCCGATGAGCAGAATGCCGATAAACACGAGCATCTCTATAAGGCCGAATATCTTCAGATCATTAAATATAATGGCCCACGGATATAAAAATATTGCTTCAATATCAAAAACAATGAACAGCATGGCAATAATATAAAATTTTATGGAAAATCTTTTCCGTGCATCGCCTATGGGATTAAGGCCGCACTCGTAGGGCATAAGCTTCTCAGCCTGCGCCTGCCGTTTCCCCACTAACCAGGACAGCGTAATCACCAGCACGCCAAAAGCAGTTACCACGATTAACATTATTAAAACCGGCACGTATGAATGGATCATAATGAAATCTCCGTCTCCTGCCACCCGAAGCGTTTTTTGTCAATAACCGGGTTTTCTAAGAAGGAATGTTATTTATATTGGAAATATGTGCCGTTAAGAGTAGACCGCATTATTTTTTTAACGGCAGATTACATTTCTTACACTCCCCGGAAGAAACGTCATTTATATGATAACAAGCGGGACAGATGGAAACCTTAGTTGCTGTCGTTTTAATCCCTGCAGAAAATAGCGCGATCCCCAAAATTGCAATAAAAACCCCAAAGAAATAAGTAAAATTTAAAAAACTGCCCTCTATATAATAAAAGAAAGTTATTTTTGTCAATAAAATACCCACGACACAGCAAAAAAGACCAATTAACTTTTTATTGCAGCATTTGCACTTTGGTAACATAACAGGCTGTCAAGATAGCCGACGTTATAACACCGGCTATATTCGGACCCATTGCGTAGGGCAGAATGAAAGCTTCCTCGTTGACTTCATTCGCGCATTTATGGGCCACTTTGGCTGTGGATGGAACACAGGAAACGCCAGCAATACCAATTAACGGATTTATTTTTCCTTTACTTAACCAGCAGACAACGTAACCGCCCAGAAGCCCTCCCACGCCTGATAAAAAAAGAGCAATGAAGCCTAGAATTATGAGCTTGTACATCTGTGGATTGACCACGATGTCGGCGCTTAATAAACAGCCTAATAAAAAACCAAGAAATAATGTTGCGCCAGTTAAAATAACTTCGTCTGCAAAATGTATATAACGCGTTACTTTTGACTCTTTAATAATGACACCTAGAAAAAAACTTACAAACAGCGGCGCAGCCACCGGAAATAACAGGCTCAGCACTGTTCCGGTTACTATGCTAAACGCGATCTTTTCTTCTGAAGATACTTTGGTTATGGTTACCTCTTTCATGGGTATGCCACGGAACTTTTTAGGAACCAAGGCTTTTATCAGATAAGGGTAACCAGAATAGACGATGCTGAGGTAAATGTAAGAAATAATCGAAATTGGAACGAATAAATTTTTTGCTAACTGCAGAGAAGTAAACAGCACCATTGGGCCATCGGCCGTGCCAATAACCGCTATTGCAGCAGATTCGTGCGGCGTAAATCCCATGGCGATAGCAATAGGAAAGGTTAAAAAAGTCCCCAGCTCTGCAGGAAGCGCCAGCATAAGACTTAATTTGGGATTACCCACAAAAAAATCAAGTTCGGTAATGACGCCGATGCCGAGAAATACCATGCAGGCAATTAGTCCATTAGAAAAAGTAAGGGCATATATCGGCTGTAAAAAATAGACTTGTAAGGCATTGACATGGTCTGCCGGAGTATTTACCATAGAATCGAGAAACATCGTTCCCAGTTTATGTTTGTTGGGATCGGTCAAATCCGGCATCATAAGAATTCCGGCATTTACCAGACAAATACCAACCCCCATTGGAATCATTATAAGCGGTTCTAAAACATCCTTACAGCCTAAATATAAAATGACAAAACCCAGACCAATCAATAATAACCGCGCCACTGCCATTTCCAGCGGCATTTGAAAAAATGATTCTATACCGGGGAATATACTGAGAAAACCATCCATATTTTACTGTCCTTTTTTAGTAAACCAGCTCACCGCGACTATTAAAATCCAGATAACAAATGTTATGACAATTCCCGTAAGATAAATGTTCAACGCAAACACAAATGCATCCCCGACGGTCATGACCATATCCTTTTAATTTATGATAATTAAGACGTCATCTTTTTGCACGGTGTCGCCGGCGGCAATCTTTATATCCGATATAATACCATCTGCCTTAGCTTTTATTTCCTGCTCCATTTTCATAGCTTCTAAAATAATGAGGGTTTCACCGGTCTTCACCGCTTGTCCAATACTGCACTTAACAGCTATTATTTTCCCCGGCATGGGCGCCACTATTGTTTTTCCTGATCCCATAGCACTGCTTTTATTTTGTGGCTGTCGGGCAATGGCCGGCACCTCATCTTCATTTTTTATTTCCGTGCGTAATGGTGATTCGGTTTCAATAATTTCTTCAACTTCTACTTCATACACTTTTCCGTCTAATTTTATTTTAAATTTGCGGACCGCCATCGCCAAGCTCCTTTCTACCGGTGCATATCGCATCGTCTTCTCATTATTTCCTGCCGCCCAAATATTCTCCAGCCGGATATTTCTTCTTTCTTTCCCACAACTATATTTTTTATTTTAAACGGTCTGTGTTCCATAAGCATAGCCACTGCCGCGGTAATTACCGGGATCACATCAAACCTGTCCTTTTGTTTAGAAAACTGTCTCTTCTGTTCCTCTGTTTCCTGTTTTTGTTTATTATCTAAGCGATACTTAAAATAACTATAAATGAGCGTAACGACGACAATAATAATTGCAATAATACTAATGGGATTAAAGGATATCGACTTCATTTTTTTACTCCGACATCATTGGCATAATGATAAATGTCGCGTTAGATTTGGCAACGGGATGAAAAACAATAGGTTTGTTTTTATCTTCTTTATTAATCTCAATCTGCACATCATCATCAATAGCGTTTAATATATCTAAAAAATATCTCCCATTAATACTGAAGGAAATATCAACGGGCACCGTTTCGTTCATTACTATTGTTTCATGAACGCTGCCCAATTCGCTGTCTTCTGTAGAAATTTGCAAGCGCTGGTCGTTAAATTTAAAATTAACCGGCCGTTTATTCTCGCCAGCAATAATCGACATTCGTTTTAAAGCAGGTTTTATTTTTTCCTTTTCTGTTCTTATTTTTATTTCATTTTCTCCCGGCTGCGGAATTATATATTTATATTCAGGAAATTTTTTATCTATTAAGCGGATATATATTTCTATTTCAGCAATCTTTATTAACAGACTGTTCTTAATAACTTTTGCTAATAATTTTTTTTCATCTTTTTTGTCGCTTAATATTCTTCGTAATTCGCTAATGCCTTTACTGGGAATCAATATACCCTCTTCTAAAGGAAACGATTCCTGTATCGGTTCATCAATCATTGACAACCGGTATCCGTCTGTCGTCACCATTCTCAATGTATGAGGCTCTTGCTTTTCAATATATGCGCCGGCAATATTTATTCTGGTTTCATCGCTTGAGATAGAAAAGGCTGTTACGTCAATCATATTCCTGATCTTTTCTGTTTCCCATTCACTATAGTCCTTAATTTCCTGTATAAAAAACGCTGGGAATTCCTCGGGCGGCAAACCTAAAATATTAAAACAGACCGCGTTACTGGTAATTTCAATATGATAATTTTCCTTCTCTTTAATAACGATTTCGTGTTCATAAGGCAATTCTCTGACTATTTCAAACAATTTTTTTGCATGTACTGAAATTGTTCCGGTTTTTTTTACCGCGACCTCATTATAGCGCGCAATGAGACCGATCTCCAAATTAGTCGCGCTGACTGTTAAATAATTTTCTTTTGCAGTTAACAATGCATTTGATGTTATGGGCATAATGCTGCTCTTTTCAACAATGGTCTGAATTCTTGCAAGAGCTGTGAAAAGAATATTTTTTGCTATAATTATTTCCATAGAGGTTGTCTTCTCCTTTTATTAATTAATAAATTTTTTATTTATAGATATAATAAAAAGTCGCTTACTCTGTGTAAAACATG
Organism: uncultured Thermodesulfobacteriota bacterium; assembly: GCA_964594075.1. Classification (GTDB taxonomy): domain Bacteria; phylum Desulfobacterota; class WTBG01; order CAIYCZ01; family CAIYCZ01; genus CAZQKW01. The sequence goes on from CAZQKW010000005.1 coordinate 47,920, forward strand.
GGAACCATTTAATTTTAAAGTAAGTTTTAAAATTAAAACGTGTTTATATCTCTCTTTAAATCATGCGAAAAAAAAATACCACATTTTCTGAATAAAACATATACACACGCTGGACAGGATATTTTAAAAGGTTAGGCTATTTAGAAAAAAAACTTGCCCTGCGTAGCATTAAAAATTTTGCGCTACCGAATCAATAATTTTTTTAATCGAGTGATCCTTATCTACCAGCGTTTCTATTTTTTTTATTGCGTGAATGACCGTTGAATGATCTTTACCGCCAAAAATCTGGCCAATTTCCGGATAAGAAAGATTAGTAAGTTTCCTGATCGAATACATAGCAATCTGACGCGGTATCAATACCGCATTATTTTTGCGCTTGCTTTTTAATTCGGAAACTTTGGTATTACAGAATTTACAGACCAGTTTTATAATATCCTCGGGCGTCGCCTCTTTTCTTAAACCAATCACATCTTTTAGAACATCTTTGGTAAAATCAAGAGTAATATCGCAACCATAGAGAGAAGAATACGCGATCAGACGATTTAATAATCCTTCTAACTCGCGCACATTTGATTTAACATTTGAGGCAAGATAAAACGCAACATCGTTTGGTAAATTAATATGATCCAAAATTGCCTTTTTTTTAAGAATGGCTACTTTTGTTTCAGCGTCCGGCGGCTGGATATCTGCAATGAGGCCCCATTCAAATCGAGACCGTAGGCGGTCTTCCAAATCAGGAATTTCACGAGGTGTTTTATCGCTGGTCACAACAATCTGTTTTTTTAATTCAAAGAGCGCATTAAACGTATGAAAAAATTCTTCCTGCGTTCTTTCTTTTCCGGCAATGAATTGAATATCATCAAGCAAGAGCATATCCATATTTCTATACTTATTTCTAAACTGAATCATTTTTTCGAAACGTATAGAATTAATAAGTTCATTGGTAAAATTTTCAGAAGAAATATAACAAACCTTGGCGCGGTTATTTTTACTTATTACTTGATGGACAATGGCATGGAGCAGATGTGTTTTACCCAGTCCAACGCCGCCGTATACAAACAAAGGATTATACGTTCGACCGGGATGATTTGCGACCGCAAGACAAGCGGCATGAGCGAACTGGTTGCTGGGACCAACAACGAAATTACTAAAAATATATTTTGCGTTTAAATATTGAGGAACCACACACGGTGTGTCCTGACGATAGTGTGTTTCTTCGGTTTCTTTCTTTAAAACGAAGCGTATATCATCTACCGGTGAGGACATTAAACCAGATAAAACCTCTTTAATGGTCTCCAGGTAGTTGGTTTTAATCCAATCAAGAAAAAAGGCACTGGGAACCTCAATGGTTATTGCCGACGGCGTGACTTCAATCAACCGCATCGGTTTAAACCATGATTCGTATATCTGCAGCGACGTTTTTTCTTTAATCTGCTGGAGAAAATTTTCCCACAGTCTTTCCAAAACAACCTCGCAATCTAAAGCAAACGAAAAATAATAGACAAACTACTCTATAAAAATAAAAAATATTTTTCAAGCAGTTTCCTGCCGGTGGCAGCGGTTAATTTGCCTTTGTATTTAATACTTAAATTTCCGCATCCCGATATTTAACAGTAATCCAATTGCAACCAGAGTGGTAACCATAGATGAACCGCCGTAACTGAACAGTGGTAGTGGCACACCCACAACCGGAAACAGCCCGATCGTCATACTCAAGTTGATAAATATCTGCCAGAATAACAGCAATACCAGACAGAGAGAGATAATTGAACCGGAAAAATTTTTTACATTGAATGCAATACACAACCCCCGGTAGAGCAGTATAAAAAATAACAATAACAAAACCAGACAACCGGCAAATCCCCATTCCTCTCCCCACACCGAAAAAGCAAAGTCGGTATGCTGTTCAGGCAAAAACCGTAATTGATTTTGTGTTCCCAACATGTATCCCTTGCCCAAGAAACCTCCGGAGCCAATGGCAATTTTTGATTGAATAATCTGGTAGCCGGAACGCAAAGGATCAAGCTCGGGATTTAAAAAAATACGCACCCGCAGTTTCTGATAATCTTTTAAAAACAACCAAAACAACGGCAGCGAAGCCGCACTGATTATAGCGCCGGTTAAAAACGATTTTATTTTAATGCGCATAAAAAACAAAACGGAAATAAAAAGCAGCACAATAATACCAGCCGTTCCCAGATCCGGCTGAATAAAAATCAGCGCAAACGTCGCGCCGAGAAACAACAGGGGCAGCCACATATTGAAAACGCCGAACGGTTTCAGCGAGGCATGTTCAGAAAAAAATTTACCCAGAACAAAGATAAAAGATATTTTAGCAAGCTCGGACGGCTGAATATTAAACGGCCCCAGCGTCAGCCAACGTTGAGAGCCCAGTTTTGTTTTCCCCAAAAAGATCACCACCAGCAGAAACAGCAACACCAGAACATGAAGAAAATATGCATACCGCACAAAATTTAGATAATTAAGCGGCAGGATGAAAACCATAACCGCCAGTCCGATCAAAATCCAGTATATTTGGCGGTAAAAATAAACCGCAGAGTTTTCCCATGACGACTGGCAGATACTGTATAGGTTGGCAACGCCAAACCCCGCGATCGTGAGGACCGTTATAAATAAAATAAAGTCAAAATTTATCAACAAACGTCGATCAAACATGGTCTGTTATTGCGCTCGATTATAAAATGCCTCTATCACTTTTTTCGCAATGGGTGCAGCCGTGCTGCCCCCGTGCCCCCCGTGTTCAATTAATACCGATACCACAATCTGCGGATCATCAACCGGGGCAAACGCGGCAAACCAGGCATGGTCATCGGTTCCGTCCGCCGCCTTCGTTGACGCCGCCGTTTTCGCGCCGATGACCTGTGCCGTGCCGGTTTTGCCTGCAACCACAACATTGGCAAGACGCGCCTTGGATCCGGTTCCCCGGGCATCATTCACCACGCCGCGGAGCGCATTTTTAATGAAAGCAACAGTAGCAGGAGCAAGCGGCAGGTCTCGGTTTTTCACGACGGGCATCGCAATATGTTCCGCGTCTTTTCTGATACTTAAAACCAGCCGGGGCTGGGGAATATAGCGCCCGTTTGCTATGCCGCAAAAGGCAGCGGCTATTTGCAGCGGCGTGGCTAAAACATATCCCTGACCGATAGCCGTGTTAATGGTTTCCCCGCGGTGCCAGGCAGCGCCAAAGCGCGCAGCTTTCCAGGCGGGCGTCGGCACCAGGCCGCTTTTCTCATCATCAATCTTGATGCCGGTCTTTTCGCCTAAACCGAGCATGGCGGCATAGCGCGCAATATGAGAAATGCCGATACTGTTACCCAGTTGATAGAAATACACATCGCACGACTCTACAATCGCCCGATGAAGATCAACCGCGCCATGTCCTTGTTTTCTCCAGCAGCGGAAGATATGGTTTCCTAATGCGAACTGTCCGGGACAAAAGACCGGTCTGGCAGGGTCAACCAAACCTTCTTCCAGCGCGGCAATCGCCACCACCACCTTAAAAACCGATCCGGGCGGCTGCTGGCTTTGCAGCGCCCGGTTTAACAGCGGCTTCAGAGGATTTTTTATCAATTGTTTCCACTCGGCAGAATCAATGCTGCGCGCAAAAAGATTGGGATTAAACCCGGGAGAACTTGCCATTACCAGCACATCTCCCTGGCGCGGATCCATTGCTACAATTGCACCGGTTTTCCCTCTCAATTCCTGTTCGGCAACGAGCTGCGCCCGGTAATCAATGGTCAGTGTAATATCGCCGCCCGATACGGGTTCAATATGCGCCAGAATATTTTTTTTATTCCCGAATGCATCAACTTCCGTTTGTAGTCCGCCGTTTTGGCCGCGCAAATACTGCTCCCCCCACTTTTCGATGCCGCACTTTCCTATCAGGTCGCCGCGGGCGTAGTCTCTATAGAGCGGCAGATTCAGTTCTTTTTGGTCAATTTCCCCCAAGTAGCCCAAGAGATGTGCCGAGGGTGCGGCAAGGCGATATTGGCGCTGGGGCACGACCTCGATGTTGACGCCGGGAAGATCTATCCGGTTTGAGAGCACCGCGCTCATCTGTTTCCATGAAAGATTCTGGCTTAAGATGACGGGTTCAAACGGCGGCCGGCCCTTGCTCTGTGCAAGTTTTTTTTCAAAAAGTTCAATCGGCATCTGCAGCAGGGACGCGGCTTTAGATAAAACCAGTTCTTTATCCGGCGCATCCTGCAGGATCAGCGAGAGATCAAAAGACGGAAGATTTTCCGCGAGCACTTCGCCATGGCGCGCATAGATAAAACCGCGCGGCGCCGGGATTTTGGTGACGCGAATGCGGTTGTTGGTGGAGAGATCGTTGTAAAAACTCCCTTTAAGAATCTGTAAATACCAGAGGCGGAAGAAGATGAAAAAAAATCCCACCAGAATGAACAGCACGGCAAACGGAACTTTTTTACTGAAATCTATTGCAACCGCCGGATGGGACGGGTTATGCATAGCACACACTGCGTTCAGGATTGCGGCGTTCTCGTAAACATTCGCTGTTTGAGAAGCGCAAAAAAAGCATGTCCGGTTGTTGTATATTCAACCCCTTTATGCAGCGCCAGCAGCACGATGGGGGCAACCAACACCGTGAAAAGAAGCTGGGGTAGCACCATCTGTTTAAAGGCGATAGCGCGCTGTGGCGTGCTGGAAAAAAAATACAAAATAAACCATATCAGCGCTTCTTTAACCAGACTGCACAGCCCGGTCAGAACCGCCAGAAAAGCAAGCGTTTCCATTTCAATAATGCGCTTGAGTTCCCGTAGCAACACATAAACGGCAAGATAGGTAACCGCATACAACCCAAACGGCGCACCCGAAAGCATCCCCAGGCCATATCCCAGCAGCGAAACTACCACCGCCCCCAGACACATATCCACCGCAGCACGGGAGCTGAAATAAACCACCAGAATTAAAACAAAATCAGGCCGTATGCCGGCCTGGGCAGCGGGGAGAAGCGGATGTGTTTGCAGACAGCACAGAAAAAAACCGGTCAATACAAAAAAAGTATAAACACCCATAGGAATGCCCACAAGAAGTGCACCTGTCGCCCGGCGCCGGGGCTGCCCCGGTCTGAGCGGTTAGCGCAGCGGGACGCAGAACATCATTTTTTGACGATGAAAACTTCTTCAAGTTTTGCAAAATCTACCGCCGGCCGCAGTTCAATTTCCTGGAAATAGCCGGAGGCCAATTTATTGACGCGCACGACCTCGCCGGCAACAAAACCGCGGGGAATCTTCTCATCAAGACCGGAGGTCACCACCACGTCGCCGATTTGAATATCTTCTGTTTTTCCGACAAAACAGACTTCGCAACGGTCTTGCGACCTTCCCTGCAGAATGCCTTTGGCGCGCGACCGCTGCACTACAATATCCAGAGCGCAATTGCGGTCAATCAGCAACAGCACCTTGGCGCTCGCGCGGTAAACCTCGAGTATTTTTCCAGCAATGCCGCGCGGGGTAATCACCGCCAATCCCCGCTGAATCCCGTCATCAGCCCCCTTGTCAATCAGGATCGTCTGAAACCAGCCGGAGGGATCCCTGCCGATTATTTCAGCAGAAACGACAGGATACGGGAGTTTTTTCTTAAAGGCAAGGAGTTCGCGCAAACGTTTGTTTTCAGCCGCTGTCTCGCGCAACAGCTGATTCTCAAGCTGGATTTGATCAATGATATTTTTGAGCAGGGTGTTTTCAGTTCGCAGATTGAGCAAAAAAATATATTCGTCGCCGAGACGATACACCTTTTTTAAAAAGGCAGAGGAAATCTCCAAGGGGAATGAAAATAAAGAAATAATAAGAGGGCTGAAGAAACCGCTGCCCTCCCGTTTTTCCATATCACGTGCCAGTAAGGTGACGGCTATAAGAAAAAGTAACGCAATGACAATAATACTTTTTCTTTTCAGAAGAAATTGAAGCATTGTCGCTGTTGACCTGCATATTTATGAGACGGCAATCTCCCGCAAAAGGTCAAGTTCTTCCAATGCCTTGCCGGAACCGAGCACGACGGCAGTCAGGGGGCTTTCGGCAACGATTATAGGAAGACCGGTTTCTTCCCTCAGCAGTATGTCTAAATTCTTTAACAGCGCGCCGCCTCCGGCAAGGACTATACCACGATCAACAATGTCGGCAGCAAGTTCCGGCGGCGTTCGCTCCAGAGCAATTTTTACCGCGTTGACAATAGCGTTAACCGGTTCAGCGATGGCCTGCATCACCTCTTCAGAGCTGATTTCCAGCGTTTTCGGAATGCCGCTGACCATATCCCGCCCTTTAATGTCCACGGTTTTAATCTCATTTTCCGGATATGCGGTCCCAATAGTTATTTTAATCAGCTCCGCAGTCCGTTCTCCAATGAGCATGTTATATTTTCGTTTCACATACTGCACGATGGCTTCATCCATCTTATCGCCGGCAACCCTGACCGACTGACTATAAACAATACCCGACAGCGATATAACTGCGACTTCTGTTGTCCCGCCGCCGATATCAACAATCATGTTGCCCACCGGTTCGCTCACCGGCAGGCCGGAGCCGATCGCAGCAGCCATGGGTTCTTCTATAAGATAAATTTCGCGGGCGCCGGCAAGCTCGGCAGATTCCCTGACCGCGCGTTTTTCAACCGGAGTAATACCGGACGGTACTGAAACAATAACCCGCGGACGCACAAAGCTTTTTCGCTTGTGAACCACCTTGATAAAATAACTGAGCATTGCCTCGGTAACTTCAAAATCTGCAATAACGCCGTCTTTCAGGGGGCGGATAGCGACTATATTGGCGGGAGTTCTGCCCAGCATCTTTTTTGCTTCGTTGCCGACCGCTAATATCTTTTTCCCTCCCTGCGGATCTTTTCGGATCGCGACCACGGATGGCTCGTTGGCGACAATACCCTGCCCCTTGACATATACCAGCGTGGTAGCAGTGCCCAGATCGATTGCCAGATCGTTGGATAAAAGACCCCAGAAGCGATCAAAAAACATATATTCCCTCCATGGCTTAAACGCGTTAAGGTGCCTATAAGCAGGAACCGGTAAGGTTTGCGGGTGAAAGTTTTATTTAAAACGAAAGGATGTATATGAAAATAAAAAATATGTGTCCGACTAATAGCAGACAAAGCCAGAAAGTGCAAGAAAATAATAAAATGCCTTGAAAACTTATGAAATTTTTATTACCATTAGTGTTTCTTATCCCCCGGGAAAAATTTACAGATAAAAACCCCCGGGTATTTGCAGCACCTGTTCAAAGATAACGCTGATGCTTCAAGCTTCGACCAAAACATCAAAAGGGTTTCTGGAGGATATACATCATGCTCAGTTTTATGCGCAAAAATGCCAAGTCGTGGATTATCAAAGTGCTTTTTGGAATCATCATTATTGTATTTGTATTTTTTTATGGTTTTTCTGGAACGCGCAATAAAAAGGAATCCGTGCTGGCGTCGGTCGGCAACAAGAAAATTACCATTGCCGACTATCAGGAAGAATATAAAAATCAACTGCAATTTTATCGGTCTATTTATCAGGGGCAGATTACCGACGAGATGATTCGCCAAATGGGCCTCAAACAGAAGGCTTTGGAAAACCTAATAGATCGCGAAGTGTTGCTGCAGGAAGCAGAGCGCTTGAATATCCACGCGTCCGTTGAGGAAATTCGCCGGGCCATAATGGAAAGTCCGGTATTTCAAGAAAACGGCGTCTTTAGCCAGAAAAATTATGAACGGGCGCTTCGCTACTACGGGCTTTCGCTGGCTGATTATGAACAGAGCCAGGGCAAAGGGTTGATCATAAAAAAATTGCAGGACCTGGTCAAAGGCGCGGCGCGCGTATCGGAGAAAGAACTCTGGGAACGGTTTCTGTTTGAAAATGAAAAGGTGACGGTAGAATACCTTGTGGCGAGTCCTGACCAGATTAAGGAAAAACCGCAGGCTTCAGAACAAGAAATTGACGCCTATTATAAGAAGCACGCCGAAGAGTTTCGCCGGCCGGAGATGGTAAAATGCAGTTATATTGTCTTTTCGCCCAAGGCATTTGAAGACAAAGTAGTGGTGCAGTCGGTTGATCTGAAAGCCCTGTATCAGATGGATACGGATCGTTTTGTTGAGCCCAAAAAAGTAAAGGCGCGCCATATTCTGCTGAAGCTTGCAAAAACTGATCCGCCGGAAAAAGAGCAGGCCGTCAAAAAGCGCGCCGAAGAATTGTTGCAGAGGTTGAAAAACGGCGAAGATTTTGCAAAGTTGGCGGCGCAACATTCCGAGGATCCCGGCTCGGCTGAAAAAGGGGGAGACCTGGGCTATTTCAAACAGGGTGATATGGTCAAACCATTTGAAGAAGCTGCATTTGCGCTCAAGCCCGGAGAATTGAGCGGGCTGGTGCGAACGCCGTATGGTTTTCAAATCCTTAGGGTGGAAGACGTAAAAGAGTCGCGCACCAAACCTTTTGAGGAAGTAAGAAGCGTTTTAGAACAGGAGGTGCGCCAGGAAGAGGCAAAAAAAATAGCCCGGGAGGAAGCAAGCCGCGCGTTTAATCGGTTGTTTAAGAGCAAAGACATTGAGGACTATGCTCAAAAGAATAATTTGCCGCTTAAGCAAACCGATTTTTTTGCGTTTGGCAAAAGCCCCGAAGACAGCGAGGGCAATAATGCGTTCTCCGAGGCAGCCTTTACCGCCGGCAAAGGCGAGCTTGCCCCGATTTTCAGCCTGCAACAGAACTATGTGCTGCTCAAAGTTGTAGATAAAAAAGACTCTGCAATACCGCCCGTTCAGGAAGTTGCAGAAGCTATACGCAGCACTATTGAGCGTGAGAAAAAGAGCGCTTTGGCAAAACAACGAGCAGAAGAAATCCTGAAACAGTTGAAAGCCGGCACAACTGACTGGGCTGCAGCGGCAAAGGATAACCGGTTTGAAAATAAGACGATAAAAGATATTACCCGCCAGGGGGCTTTTATCCCGGAACTTGGCAATGCGCCGGCATTAAAGGACGCGGTCTTTAAGCTCAGCAAAGAAAAGCCGTATCCCGATTCGGCAATTGAAACCGATAAAGGCGTGGTAATCGTGAAATTTAAAGAACGCACGGTGCCGGGCCAGGACGAGTTTCAGAAACAGAAAGACCGACTTGAAAAGCAGGTGGTGCAGATGAAAAAGGAAGAACTGTTTAATCAGTTTTTAGACCATCTCAAGGCAAACACCGAAATAAAGGTGGACAGAAAGCTGCTGGCAATGGAATAGCCGCAGGCGATACCCAATAACAGCTAACAACACAGAGCTATTTTTTTAACAGGAGCAGCGGTGAAGGGAGAAGAAACGCTCAACAGCGTGCCAGGGGCTGATGCCCCGCTTATTTCTGTTGACAAAGAGGGGAACTGGTTTTATCAGGGGCAGCCCATTATAAACCGCCAGATTTGGCTGCTGTTTTCTCAAAGCCTGGAGCAGGATTCATGCGGCAGATATATCTTGCGTATCGGAGAAGAAACCTGCCCGGTTGACGTTGAAGATACGCCCTTTGTGGTCGTTGATGTCGCAAAAGCGTTTGGTGAAGAACCCGAAAAAAGCTGCTTCATTATCAGGCTCAACGATGAAACAGAGGAAATTCTTGATCTGGACACGCTGTCAGTGGCAAGAGACAATGTATTATACTGCAGAGTGAAAGGCGGAAAATTCAAAGCGCGCTTTTTGCGGCCCAGCTATTACCGGCTGGCAGAGCATATTGTCCAGGAAGGTGATGACCGCTTCTACATTCCCCTTAACGGCAGGAAACACTATATCAATTTCACTAAACCCTAAATCCTGATCTCTTAATCACCCAAGCTTTTCCTTCCGCAATCCGCATTCCAAATTCCAAAAATATATTTTCCCTATCCCCTGCCCCCAAATCCTACTTTCCCAACTCCTTTGACCGGTGCGTTGCCGCCTCAACAGCATCCATAATAAGGCCGCGAAAGCCGCCTTTTTCCAGAACGTGGAGCCCGCTGATTGTGGTGCCGCCCGGCGAGGTAACCTGAGCCTTGAGGTTTGCGGGCGTTTCCCCTGATTCTGCGGAAAGTTTTGCAGCGCCAACCATGGTTTGCAGGGCAAGCTCGGCAGCCACAGCGCGGGCCAGACCGACTTTCACGCCGGCATCAATCAAAGCTTCAAGAAAGAGGAACACATAGGCCGGCCCGCTGCCGCTTAATCCCGTAACTGCATCCATGAGCTTTTCTTCTATCAGCACCGCTTTGCCCAGCGCAGCAAAGATTTGCTCGGCTGCTTTCATATCGGCATCAGTTGCTCCGGGGCCGCCGCACAACGCGGATGCGCTTTGCAGTACCCGCGCAGCAGTATTCGGCATAGCCCGGACGATCCTGCAATTATGCGAAAGCAAGGAGGCGATCGTTTCTGTTTTGACGCCCGCGGCAATGGAGATAAGCAGTTTTGAATTGTCTATTTCCGCTGCGCACTCGTTAATAACTGCAGGCAGGACTTGCGGTTTGACAGCAATGACGATGATGGAGGAATCGGCAACCAGTTTTTTATTGTTTGGATATGTATTAATTTTATACATATCCTTCAGGTATTGTAAGCGCGGGGCGCTTGTGTCCGAGACATTTATCTGTTTCAGCGTCACGAGCTTTGCCTGGAGAATGCCGCGGATAACAGCCTCTCCCATGACCCCCCCACCAAGAATACCAAGAGTTGTTTTCTTTAAATCCATAAATAATCTCCTGCGCAAAAGCTGTCAGCGTATAGCTATCTTTTGACATCTTTATTGTGTTTAAAAAGCTCCCCGTGCCACTTCAGGCTGTTAAAAAATGTCATTAATTAAAGACGCTCGCAATTGATTTAATCATACCAGACTTTTTAATGTCCATTTTTTAACAATCGGGTAGTAACATTTGTGCGTTTGTCCCTGACGCCGCTTAAATCGGGCTCAATAATCATATCATATTAGAAATTATGCAAAAACAAAATGGTAATACCGTATTGTGGACAGAAATGATAAAAAACCCCGTTTTATTTGGAACAGAGTTTAGGAAAAGCAGTTGTTATTGTCAAATGATTTGAGAGGACTCGGTAGGTATCTTTTGAATTTCTTATTTATCCGAACAGGCTGTTTTAAAAGTGTCATTCTAAACGCAGTGAAGAGAGAATCGCGCAAAACACAAACGGTTTGTTAAACACCGGTCGGTAAACAATACCGACTTGGCATAATCAAGAGAGTGAATATTATGTTGAAAAATGGGCAATTTTTGTAAAATAATGTTTTTATAAAACCTTGACAGGCAACATGTTTGCTTATATTAGGTCAACAATAATAGGATAAACATAAAAGAAAATGTTAGCCCACGCAAGGAGATATCACAAAAACGATTGATTTACATATTATAGGCTGTCGTTTGCAGCGTAGTTGGATTTGATGGAGAAAAATTTGGCGGATCTAATTAGAGAGAAAAAGAAGTTCAAATCGCCAGCATGGCACGAAACCGTGCTTAAAGATCGAGAGGAAACCTACAAGGCGGGTAAAGTCACCGTATTAGATTGGGAACAAGCCACGAAAAGGATCAGGAAGAGATCCTCATGAAGATTAGAGTGTCGTAATCCAAGTTGGATAAGAGAACGACAGATAAAGGGCTGACAACAAACTCCCGCGGATGACTTACGGCCCCTGCTGAATTCAAGCGTTAGACGCATATCAGAAAATTTACCGTTTTTTTATTCAAATGGATATTTGAAAGGGTCTTAACCATGCTAAAAGTCAATGACTCACTTTACAAAAGAGCCTTTTTGCTGCTGCTATATGGGTGCTGGACTTCCTGCCTTTTTTCATGTATCGAGCCCGTTCCCGATGAATTTCCTCAATGCATAGCCAAAAAGACCGGAGATCAAACAAACGGCTGTTCATGCGCAACCATTAGCATAGCGGAAAAGAGCAACGGCCTGTGGGAGCCGGAATTTTCCCCCGATGGTCTTCGACTCTACTTTAATAATTGGCCATTTGGACCGCAAACGGATCTATATGTTATTGTCAGAAATACAGATACCGAACCATTTGCCGCGCAGACGGCGCAACGATTGCCCGAAACCATTAATAGCAACAAATCTGATCGCGGCGCATGCGTCATTCGCGGAGCAGATGGTTCAGATCGTATATTCTTTGTCAGCGAACGAGAGGGTCCCGGAAGCATATATGAAACAAGCATCCCGATAATTGACGGCAAACCGGTTTTGAATTCATCCATAACGACCCATAAAATTCAGGGGTCGGTTAGTCAGACAACCGTTCTCAATGTTTATGTCTATCCTGATGAATCGGCCATGATTTTTAACGGGCCGGGAGTATGTAGTGCGCGGTTTTTTATTGCCAAAAAAGCAGACGACTATACCTGGAATGTTGATCCGGAAGCAAATGCCATTGTTCAGGAAATTAATCAATGGGCTGACAGCAAAGATCTGGAAGAACCATGCGGATGGCCCTGCGAAGCCTCGTGCGGACTACTGGATCCGCATGTTACGCAGGATGGACGATCATTCTATTTTGTCCGCACCGGCGATATTTACCGGGCGCAACGGGATTCTGAAACAGGTTCTTTTCTCGGCAGCACCATAACACAAATTAGCGAGATTGAAACAAACGTCTGTCCTCATCCGCAGCGCGCTGAATTGTGGGTTGAAGGACCGACCACACATCTTGATACCGGCGGTTATTTCTGGCTGTTTTATCATTCCGCCGGACAGTTTGGAAGAATTGGTGGCTATCGGTGGCCGTAAGGGAATGAAGATTAGATAGAGAGAGGCGGATTTATTTACTCTCTGGAACAGGTCGTGGTGTTCGCCGCAGCCATCGCTCGCACCCCCTGCAACAGCTTTAATCAAAAGCCAAACAATAACAATACAAAGAGGTGAACACCATTCTCCGATTTAAACAAGTAAGAAGCTAACAAAAAAATCGCGACGGTGAAGAGCTTATTGCCCAAGCGTTGTTTATTTTATCGATTTTATCTCATTATAAACTGAAGGGTCACCGCTTAATTCCTTTATCCATTCGGCGGGCGGCCGAATTCATGCAGCCATGCAAGCATTTCTTGAATGCTGGCCGTTGCCAGAGCGATGCAGGTGTCGGCCGCGCCGTAGTATAAGCGGATGGTATCGCCGTCAGGGCCCAGGGTATATCCGCACGGGAATATAACATTTCCCACATCGCCCGCCAGCTCATAATCTTCCTCGGGCCGAAAAATCCATTCATCGCTTCGCAACAGACACTTTTCAGGAGAGTGCTCGTCAAACAGGGCGAGCCCCAAACGATACAACGCGCCCGACGCGGTTTGACGAACGCCGTGATACAGCATCAGCCACCCTTCGCTGGTGAGGATGGGCGGCGGCGAAAGCCCGATTTTATTGGCATCCCACCAGGCACCGCGCCGCGCCTCCAGAATCAGCCGATGGCTGCCCCAGTGCCGCAAATCTGGGGAATAGGAAATCCACATATGCGCGCCGAGCAGGCTGGTTACGGGTCTGTGCACCAGCGCCCAGCAGTCGCCGATCTTGCGTGGGAGCAGTGCCGCATCTTTATCTTCCGGCGGCATGATGACGCCATAGCGCTCAAATTTTTTAAAATCTTTCGTCAGCGCCAGCGACACGCCCGGACCGCCCCGCGAATATGAAGTATAGACCACTGCATAGGTTTCAAGGTCATCAAGATAGGTTATACGCGGATCTTCAATGCCCCAGAGTTCCTCCGGCCAATTATTTGGATCAGGGAAAAACGTTGGCTGCGGGTCTATCTTCCAGTCGGTTACGCCGTTTTGTGAACGCGCGGCACACAGATGGGAAATACCCCGCCGATCCTCAACCCGGCACAGAAGAAGGGTGGTTCCGTCCGCAAGCAGGGTTGCGCCTGCATTGAAAACCGTATTGATGGGATACGGCCAATCGTCGGAGGTAAGGATAGGGTTGCGTTCGCAGCGGTGAATAAGGGTTTTATAATGGGGATTCCTATTGCCGATGGAGCGCATAATTACTGTCCACAATGTTTTGTGAGAGACGCATTTCTGCCAGGGATAAAAAGAACGAAAGGGTCGATTCCGCTCCCTGGTTTTGATTTACCCGGTCTTTGTGCAAGCCGTCGCAACAGCCTTCCGTGGCGGGATCATAGAGCGGAAGCTCCAGATCATTCCGGCCGAAGAACCAGTTGAAGGCGCGGCGCGCTTCTTTCTGCCAATAGCTGTCATTGGTCATGCGGAACGCTTCCAGGGCTGCCGCCACCATAGCATACGCTTCAATCGGCTGCTGGTCAAAATGGGCGCGGCGGCCGTTGCGCCGATAAAAACCCTCTGAGCCCACGGGAGAAAAAAACCCGCGGCGGCTGGTTTGAATGTCGGCCAGCCATTTTAAGGTCTTGAGGCCGACATCGCACATCTCCTGGCTCGGTATCCATTGCCCGCAGAGAAGCAGCGCATGCGGTATGGAGGCATTATTATACGCAACAATGTTTTCAAACCACTGCCAATCAGGGCAGCTGACATTTTTATAAAGATCCAGCAGCCGTTCGGCCAACAGTTTGCGCAAGTCGCTCACGGAGCGGTCGCCCTCAAATTTTCTGAGGTATTCATGAATGCCGATCAGCGCGAATGCCCAGGCGCGCAGGCTGGTGAAGTCTTTCACCGGGGCCAGCGCCAGCTCAAATAAACGGCCGGCAACACTGCGCAGCCCGTTGTTTTCAGACCGTCCCAGCACGCTGCCCAGCGCCCATAATGCGCGGCCATGGCTGTCTTCGGACCCGATTTCCTCAAGCCAGCGCCGTTCATAGGACAGGAAATTCCGAAATCGGTTGGTTTTGAAATTGAACGCAAACCACAGGAAGGACAGATAGCGCGACGCCAGATGGCTGACCTCTTCTGCGGCTTCATAGCCGGTTGCCTCAAGCAAAATCATCAGCAGCAGGGCGCGCGCATTGTCATCCGTGGTGTAGCCTTCGTGCAAATTGGGAATGGTATATACTGCATGCTGCAGCATGCCGGTATCGTCAGTGAGATGTTTGATGTGCTTCAGGCTGAAGGGCAGCAATTCGTCGGCCCGTTTATCCAGCATCTGAAGCTGAAATACGACTCCCGGATGCCGGATCTGTTCATCGCGGGTTGCTTCAAAAATCTGCATATACTGTTCTGCGACTTTTCCCCAGATCATGTCGCGGCCCTGCAGGTAGGCATTTTTGCGGATTGCGTGACGATCCGCCTCATTGTCAAGAAGATTCAGCACCGAACGCGCAATGGCTTCCGGATCATTGAAGGGCACCAGAATGCCGCGATTATCGGCAAGCAGCTCCGTGGCATACCAGTACGGTGTTGAGATAACCGCCTTGCCCATGCCGGCAGCGTAGGCCAGCGTGCCCGACACAATTTGCTCCTCATTAAGATAGGGAGTGATATACACATCTGCGGCGCCAATGAATTCAACCAGTTCCTCAAGCGGAACAAAACGGTTATGAAAGAATACGTTGCTGGCCACGCCCAGTTCTTCAGCCAGTGCCCGCAGCCGCAGCCGGTAGGTATCGCCCTCGGTTTTGAGCACGTTGGGGTGGGTTGCGCCCAGAATGATATAGACCACATTCTGGTATTTTTTTAGAATGCTTGGCAACGCTTTGATGACGTTTTCCAGGCCTTTATTGCGGGAGATAAGGCCGAAGGTGAGCAGCACGAACTTGCCCTCAACGCCGAAGCGGTCCTTATAGAAGTTCGGATCAATAAAAGAAACATCCGGGATGCCGTGAGGTATGACGGCAATTTTTTCCGGTTTTATATTATAAATTTCCTCAAGAAACTGTTTGCCCTTGTGCGACATGACAACAAAACGGTTAGCCAGTTGATCAAGATCTTTAATAACCTTGAGCTGCATGGGATTGGGCTGGTGCAAAACGGTATGCAATGTGGCAACGACCGGCATGCGCAGGTCCTTGAGTAGCGCCAGGATATGGCTTCCGGCGGGGCCGCCAAAGATGCCGAACTCATGCTGCACATTGACCAAATCAACATTGTT
Organism: uncultured Thermodesulfobacteriota bacterium; assembly: GCA_964594075.1. Classification (GTDB taxonomy): domain Bacteria; phylum Desulfobacterota; class WTBG01; order CAIYCZ01; family CAIYCZ01; genus CAZQKW01. Next base: position 63,949 of record CAZQKW010000005.1, read on the forward strand.
GATATTTAAAAACTCCGCAACGCGACGATAGGAAGAAATGTCGTTTTCAGCTATTTCAAAGCGAACCCGCGGCGGATAGTGATAGAAGTTTCCCGGGTCGGTGACCGGTATGGCAAAACAAATGTTTTCGCCGTAGCGCGCGGCTATGCTTTCGCACAAATCAGTAGTAAATGTCGCTATACCGCACTGCCGGGGCACGTAATTGCCAATCACCGCAATTCGTTCAATCCTGAGACGACCTTTGTGCTGAATGCTTTCCATCACCCACCACCGCTACTTCTGAATATTCCATAAAAAAATATAGTAGTATCTGAAAGTTTGTGTTGTTAAACGTCCAACTGAAAAGGCTTCGCTCGGCTTAGTTCTCGCATACTCGCAAAAAAATAAAAACGAGCGATACGCGTGATTACTACGGGCAGGGATTTATGCGCCACACTGAGGAGTTTTTGTGCCCCTCAATGTGGCCGTAACAAACCAACGGGATATATATTATTCAATCTTAATTTTTCGGGATGCGCTTTTCGCCGGATCTTTCATGGGCAACGTTAATTCCAGAACGCCGTTTTTGTACTGGGCCTTGATTTCGTCTTCCTTGATTTCATCAGGGATTTCAACCGTTCTGGAAAAACGGCCATAGGACCGCTCAATCCGGTGAAAGTCTTTTTTCTTCTCTTCATGCTCGAATTTTTTCTCCCCCCTGATGGTGAGATACCCGTTTTGATACTCAACGTGGATATCGTCCTTATTTAAACCGGGAAGTTCGGCATGAACGAGATACTTACCGTCTTTTTCCATCACATCTACGGCAGGGAAATTAGGCAGAAAGCGGTCCGAAAAGAAATCTTCGGCTTTTACCAGGCTTTCGCCGCGGGAAAAATAGTCGTCAAACCAGCGGTCCATTTCCCTCTTAAGATTATCCAGGAGGCTCCATGGACCACCTTGTCGGTCTCTCCATAAAGTGATCGCCATAACTCATTCCTCCTTTCTTTTAAATGTTCGTTTTAAATTTTTCTAATAATGTAATAAAAATGCTTTTTAAAAAGTCAAGATTATGGTTCAAAATTTTAGCGTTGAACCGAACAAGCACTCCCCGCCGGTTTTTTATTTAATTGCGCCGGGGTTGCCGCTAACCCCCTGAGCACAGCAAAAAATCTATAAACCGGAGATCCTTTATTTCATTCAGGACGACACGTACCACCCCCTCGGTCTCATTGTGCCATTCTGCGCGCAGCGAAGAATTTTGAAACATCCTGGTAAAGGTTTTTCAATCGCTGTGCCCATTCAAAATGAACGTGCGGAAATGGAATTTCACTGCATTCAGAAAAGCACTTTTTTAACCGCCTGTTCGTTAGACTATCTCTCCCACCAGATCATAGATCAGCCCCCGGGTTATTTGCGCCATTACCATTGACCCTGCAGTTGCTGAGCCCCGTTCCACATACATAACCCCGTCAACCTCGGGGGCTTGAAACGAGGTCCTGCCCTGCAGCGCAAAGTCGCGTTTCCGGGCAGGCCCTTCTACAAGGACGGATACCTTTTGACCTACCCGCCGGCGGTTCTTCTGGAGCGAAATGCTTGCCTGGAGTTTCATAAGGGTCTGATAGCGTTCATCCTTTATGCGCTCGGCAACCTTCGGCTGGAGTTTAACCGCGACAGTTCCCTCCTCGTCGCGATACCGAAAAACGCCCGCATGATCGAACTGCACCTCTTTCATGAATGCGAGCAGTTCCGAAAAATCGCGTTCAGTCTCGCCGGGAAATCCCACCATAACGGTGGTGCGCAGCACCATGTCCGGCATGCTCTCCCGCAACTGCTGCACCAGGCGCCTGATGTGCTGGCCAGTCATTTTTCTGCCCATGCGTTTTAATACCGAATCGCTGATGTGCTGAACAGGTATATCCAGATATCTGCAGATTTTGTACTCCCGGGCAATGAGGGAAATAAGCTCGGAGGTAATGGTCAGGGGATGACAATAGAGCACTCGAAACCATTCAATGTTCGGAATGCGAACCAGCTCTTTTAACAGACGAACAAGGTCGGCACGGTCGCCTCGGTCAATGCCATACCGGGTTGTATCCTGGGCTATGAGGTTAATTTCCTTTACTCCCATGGTTGCCAGATTCTTAACTTCCTGAACCACCGAACGCAGAGGACGGCTGTTATACGGCCCGCGGATGGCCGGGATAGTACAGTATGTGCAGCGATGGGCGCAACCCTCGGCGATTTTCACATATGCCGTGTAGGACGGCGTGCCAAGAATGCGCGGCGTTTTTGCGGTCAACAGAAAGGTTGGACGATCTACACAAATTTTTGATCGGGCAGAACCCGTCTGCAAATTTTTTAGAAGGCGGGCAATATGCTGAAATGCACCAGTGCCGATAAAGAGGTCAACTTCTGGGAGTTCTGAGGCCAGAGATTCTTTATAACGCTGCGGCAGACAGCCGCAGACAATAAGATGCCGGCATGAACCAGTGCGCTTGTGCTCTGCGAGCGTCAGAATGGCGTCAAGTGCTTCCCGAACGGCATCTTCAATAAACGCGCAGGTATTTATAATGATAATATCAGCGAGTTCGGGCAGCGGGGTGAAAGCGTATCCCGCGTGCATAAGCGTGCCCTGGATGACCTCGCTGTCCACCAGGTTTTTTGCGCACCCGAGACTTTTCAGATACACAGACAAATTGGTGCGGGCGGGGTTTAATTCCATGAATCACTTTTTTCAAAGTCAGGCAGAAACGCGGCGTCGATATTTTTCGGATCCTGCACCCAGCCGTTTTCAAAACCGAGACGGCACAATGCATAAACGGCGCGCTGGTACTCTTCTGTCGTCGGCCTGCGGTTTATTTCCGGATTACGGTGCGCGTTAAAAACCGGCTGGTACTGCCCCATGAGGCTTATGTGTATTTCCGTGCCCATGATACTGCGCAGGGATTGTAATAGCGTCTCAGTGCGCGCGAGATTGTCGGGAAGCACCAGATGCCTGATGATGAGACCTTTAACCGCTATGCCGGCATGGTCTGTCACCAGGTAACCGACCTGGCGAAACATTTCTTTGATCGCCGCCCTATTTACAGCGGGATATCCGCATGCCCGGGAATATCTCTGCGCGCTTGCCGCTGTGCCATATTTTGCGTCGGGCAGATAAATATCTACGATGCCGTCAAGCACGCGCAGGGTTTCCACCGATTCATAGCCGTTTGAATTATACACCAGCGGAAGCTGCAAACCACGCGCAGCGGCACTGTGTAGCGCCTGCACAATAAGGGGGAGATAGTGGGTGGGCGACACTAGGTTAATATTATGGCATCCCTGTTCCTGCAGGGAAAGCATTTGCTGCGCAAGCTGTTCCACAGAGATAAACGTACCGAGCCCGTCCTGGCTAATCTGGAAGTTCTGGCAAAAACAGCAGCGCAGATGGCAGTGGGAGAAAAAAATTGTTCCCGAGCCGCGGGTGCCGGACACTGGCGGTTCTTCGCCAAAATGCGGCAGCGCTTTTGCAACCTTTAAAACTGCCGTCGCGCCACATCTGCCCCGTTCCCCGCTCGGGCGATTAACCCGGCACTCCCAGGGGCACAGCCGACAGCGTGCCCAGAGGTCGCGCAGCATTGCAGCGCGTCTGGCAAGTTCACCGCAGGCATACAGTTGTTTATACCGGGGTGTTGTGCTATACATACATTAAATTATAGAAATCCAGCAGGGAATTGTCAAACAGCAAACAGCGGCGCGGAGTACATGCCGTGGGGGTTTTCGCGGTCGGCGCAGCCGGCTTGTTGCTAAGAAGAGCAGTGTTTGCCATGGGTTATGACTGTATTGTTTTGATGAAGCAAGTTCCCGATACCGCCATGGTATCAGGCCGGACGATGAATCCGGACGGGACGCTCAATCGCAGTGCGCTTCCCGCCATTGTCAACCCCGAGGATCTGAACGCTTTAGAGATGGCGGTTCAGCTCCGGGAGAGGCATGGAGGGAGCGTGTGTGTTCTCACCATGGGACCGCCGCAGGCCGCCGCGGTGCTGCGGGAAGCATTATACCGCGGCGCTGATGCGGCAATACTTCTCACCGACAGCTGTTTTGCCGCGTCCGATACGCTGGCCACCTCCTATATTCTCAGCCAGGCAATCAAACAAATCGGGCGTTATGATCTTATTTTTTGCGGACGCCAAGCGATTGACGGCAATACCGCCCAGGTCGGCCCACAGGTGGCAGAGAAATTGGGATTGCCGCAAATAACCTACACCGAGTCAATCGCAGCTATCGGGAACGGAAAAATTTCTGCCTGGCGACAGTTTGACAACGGCCCGGAATTGCTGGAGACTCCCCTGCCCGCTGTGCTTACAGTGGTTAATACCGCAAACGAACCGCGGCCGCCTGCTGCAAAAAGAATCATGCGGTATATGAAAGCCAAAGCCCCCAGCGAAATACCCGCCGCCGAAGCCGCGGCTCTTAAAGAACGGGGACTGCTGTTAACAGAGTGGCATGCACAGGATTTTGCCGTTGATGTTAACCGGTGCGGTCTATCTGGCTCGCCGACAAAGGTGCGGAAGATTAAAAAGGTGGTTTTAAAGGCGAAAAATTACAAACAGATTGCGGCGACGGAGGAAGGGATTGGCCAGTTGTTGCAGGAGCTGATTGAGGATCATACGTTTGATTAACTATGATTCAGCATAGCGGAGAGACGGCGTTTTATTTTAACACCCGAGAGAGGCCATGACGACCGGAGAAGTCTGGGTATATATTCAACGCCAGGATCGGGAGATTATAGAGGCATCTCGAGAAATCCTGGGAAAAGGCATAGCATTGGCGCGGCAGCTTAAAGTGCCTGCGGCCGGGTTGCTGGCGGGAGAAAAGATTGACGATCTGGCAGACGTTCTTTTCTCTTACGGAACCGACAAGGTGTATGCGCTGGAAGCGCCTCAGGTTGAGCACTACAACACCCTTGTCTATGCCCGCGCTATCACCTCGCTGGCCAAAACCTATAATCCGCACATCCTGCTGCTGGCGGCAACGCCGCAGGGACGTGATCTGGCGCCGCGCCTTGCCTCAAGCCTGGGGTGCGGGCTTACCGCTGATTGCACAGACCTGCAAATCGGCTCTTTTACCGACAGCACAACCGGCCGGCGGCACCATAATCTTCTCTTGCAAATAAGACCTGCCTGGGGAGGCAATATCATTGCCACCATCGTTACCCCGACTACCCGCCCGCAGATGGCAACTGTTCGGGAAGGCATGCTGCCGCTTCCTGCGCCGATATCCGCGAGGCGCGGAGAACTGATTCGTTTTGTCCCCGAACTGCACCCCGCAGAGGGCGCCATACGGATTATTGAACGGCGCCCGGCCGCGAAAAGGGTTAATCTCAAAGCTGCCAAAATTATTGTTGCGGGCGGTGCAGGAATCGGCAGCAAAGAAACCTTTCAGCTTATTCACCGCCTCGCGCACCTGATGGGCGCCGAGGTCGGCGCGTCGCGGGCAGCGGTTGACGCAGGCTATATCGACCATGATCATCAGGTCGGACAAACCGGCACAACAGTCCGGCCAAAGCTCTATATTGCCTGCGGTATTTCCGGCTCGGTGCAGCACGTGGCGGGCATGGAGGAATCGGGTAAAATTATTGCGATTAATAATGACCCGCACGCGCCTATTTTTAGCGTTGCTCATTACGGGATTATCGGCGATGTGCGCGAGGTACTGCCGCTTATCATTCGAACATATCGGGGATTACGGATATAAGAAGCGCCATGAACTACTTTTTAGACAATCAGGACCTGCAATTTATTTTGGATACCAGCGAGTTGTCTGCGATTATCCAGATGCAGGAGGATGATTACCGTCAATCTGCGCTGTTTGATTATGCTCCTTCCTGCGAAGAAGAGGCGCGGATGGCTTATAAAAAAATTCTGTCAGTTGCCGGGGATATCGCGGCATCGTTTATTGCCCCGCGCAGCGAACGCATTGACCGCGAACTGCCGGTTATGAAGGACGGAAAAGTTGTGTATGCGCCGCCGTTTCAGGAATGCCTGTTAACGCTCAGGCAGGCGGAGCTGATGGGTTGTCTGATATCGCGGCAATACGGCGGGCTGAATCTTCCCCATTTTATTTTTACCATGCTCGCTGAAATTATTTCCCAGGCTGACGCGAGCCTGCACAATATTTTTGCGCTGCAGGGAATAGCGCCGATCATCGAGACCTTTGCCGAAGAAACCGTTAAACAAACCTATCTTCCCGCGTTTGCAGCAGGCACGGTGACCGGAGCAATGGCGCTGACTGAAGCCGAAGCAGGGAGCGACCTGCAGAATGTTAAAACCAGAGCGGAACAAGACGCTGCAGGCGTCTGGAGACTCAGCGGCGTCAAACGCTTCATTACCAACGGCAATGCCGAGGTTCTGCTGGTGCTTGCTCGTTCCGAACCGGCAACCACAGACGGTCTGGGGTTGAGCCTGTTTCTCTGCGAAGGAGACGACACGGTCAGGGTGCGGCGGCTGGAGGATAAACTGGGTATTCACGGGTCGCCCACCTGTGAGCTCCAGTTCAACAACACCCGCGGGATTCTTATCGGCGAGCGGCAGCAGGGATTAGTCAAATATGTGCTGACCCTTTTAAATGGCGCGCGGCTGGCAACGGCAGCGCAGGCTATCGGCATAGCGCAGGCTGCCTGCAATGCCGCGCGCAGCTTTGCCTACACGAGAAAACAATACGGCCGCCGCATAGCATCGCTGCCGGCTATAGCCAAAATGCTGGTCGACATGAACGTTCGCATCGAAGCTGCGCGCGCGCTGACCTACGAAGCTGCGCGGCTGTTGGATCTCATGCACGGCACCGCTAAAAAACTTGCTTCAGAAAATCTGCTACCGGAAGACAAAACCGATTTGCGCAAGGAAAACAAAAGGCTGGAACGGCTGACCATGCTGTTCGCGTCGTTAGCCAAATACTATAGTTCCGAGATGAGCGTCGACATCACGGGGGATGCGCTGCAGGTGTTAGGAGGCAGCGGTTATATGAGAGATTATCCCGTAGAACGCCATTATCGCGACGCGCGCATTACCACGATTTATGAAGGAACTTCACAATTGCAGATCATCGGCGCGGTGCGCGGTATCATGAGCGGCGCGCTGGATAAATATTATGATGTCTTAACCGTGCCCTGTTCAGGCGCAGCAGGGAGCCTTCAAAAAAAACTGCAGCGATGCAGGGACATGGTATCCCGAATGGTTTTCACCATCAACAGCAAAAAAGACAGCCAACTCGTTGAATTGTATGCCCGGCCGCTGGTTGACAGTGCTGCGGAAATTCTTATGGGATATCTGCTGTTGCGTCAGGCGCGTTTTTCTTCGCGGAAATTAAAAATTGCGCGGCTGTATATCAATGAAATTGCGCCACACATTGCCATGCGGTCGGCGCTGGTTAAGCAGGGCGACAAAACCTGTATAAAAGACTATAATCTTATTGTGGGGTCTGCCGAGGGGTAAGTTACCAGCCGCTGCACAGAATCTCCCAATGCAGACTGATGTGTTGGGGCGATGAAAACCCCTCATGGGCTTGTGTGTTGATGTTGCACAATATGCCCGGTGCGTATCTGGATTTTCAAGCGGTTAATCTGAATTTCAGTGATAAATTTTGGGAAAGTGCTTCTGGTGTTCTCTTGCGCCGGCGGGCGCTTTATGTTATCCATAAAAATCCTTTTCCGCGCAGCGTTCGGCTGCGTTACCTGCGGCAGGGCGCAGCACGAGTAACCGCAGGGTATTTTTATGAAACGCGGCGTTTGGAATAGAATGGAACTGCGCACTGGCTTCGCCAGCCACGCGAAACGAAAAAAAGGAACAAAAGGTTAAGCACGCTATGAGTTTAATGACGTTTGATGAAATGAAACGACGCTATGAAGGAGGAGAGGATTCTCTGGATCTGACGCTTGAGAAATGGCTTCGCATAAAACAATTTTCCGACAAAGCTTTTCTCATCACCCACTTTCAAGACATATTACGAGCCGCGGTGGTTCCGATTTTACTGTGCACTGAATATGTTCATCAATGCACGCTCTGCCCGATCTATGATGTGTGCAAACAGGGCCAATCAGAAGAATGGATAACCGTCATGAGAATTATACAGGCCTATGCCATAGCGGGAGACTTGCTTCCCAAAGAACCGTTCGTTGCCCATATTGAACTTTTTCGGAAAAAACTGAATGCCTGTCGGAAAACAGCAGTTCAAAGAGCGCATTAACCTGGCCCCGGGCTGCAACGGCGAACTCGTTAACATGCAGGTCAACGTTTTGTTCGCGGTTCAGCAATAACGGCCGCATGAGGTTGCCTGTGGCAAAAAAATTACGTCCTAAAAAACCCGCCAGAGCCCATGAACACGATGAACTGGAACAGCTCTTTTCCCAATTTGAAGAGCAATTGCAGGCGTGCGAAGAAAAAATGGGCATGCTCAAACAAGCGCTTTCTGAATTTGATGCACAGAAGTGCGAAGCAGATGAGAGCGACGCATCTTTAGCGGTATCTTCCCCGACCCATTCGCCCTGAAAAAAACCATTCTTTAATGCCCCGTAATTTTTACCCGCCCTGCAGTAATTACTGGGAATCAAAAAAACACAACTTTTACAATATATGGTATTTTTTATTGACAAACAATACTATATTTAGTAAATAACAAAATTACCAAAAGGCTTGTGGGTTAAGCACGCTTTCCCTAAAGATTTTAAAGTAACCAGAAAAATTCTTTTTAATCCATTGCAAAGGAGGGTTAAACAATGTCTGAAATAATGACCCCAAAAGAAGTTGCCAATTATCTTAAGATGTCGGTATTAACCGTGTATAAGCATGCCAAAGAAGGCATTATTCCGGGATTTAGAGTGGGAAACTCATGGCGGTTTGACAAGAGCAAAATAGACGATTTATTGGTTGGCGGCCATGAAAAAGAGGGGATGCCTGAATTCAGAAGCGCCAACATGAGTTGAGCGCACCCACCCTCTGGCACGTTCAATAACAAGGTGTCATTGTGCCGGCTTCCGGAGGACCCGGTTTTTCCGGGCGCATGCGCTGTGTCTGCCGGTGAAGTGGCGCGCGAACAACGAGTGCAATTAATAAAAAATATATATGAGATGGTCTAGTCGGCTGAAGCGATGCAGTAAAACCGGTAGCGGTTTTGGCTGCATCGCGGGCGCGTTTTCTGTGGCGGCATCACAGGGCATTACTTTGATTGATGAACAAAAAAGTGGAGGAGAAAGGGAAAATTTGCATGGCACACATCAGCGATGAGGCGATTAAAGAAGATATTTACAGCACCCTCAAGATGTGGGATCTGTTTAATTCTTTGGATAAGGAGAAGCAGGATAATCTTGTTGACTATATTTTTCAATCATATGGCTATCTGTATCGCGAGGAAAATGTCAAGATAGGCAAGATGCAGCAATAGGGCACGGCGTCGCACCCCGGCGGGAAAGAAAGAGGGTAATAAATAATAAATAACCATCATTATAGGGAACATTGTGCCGTGTGACCGTGTTTCAGTTCACCATACGCTATGCGCAACAACCCCCTAAGTGTCCGATCGCGTTGGCCCGGATTATGTGAATGACCACAAAAGGCAAGGCAGAAAGAGCTGTTGCCTTTTTTTATTTCAGGAGCTGTCAATGCGCTGTGGTTCGGCTGCTGAGAAGTTAGGTGAATTTTTAAGGACGTGCCCCAAATATTGTATTGATCAAATGAAAAAACGCATTGGGTTTTTTCGGCCACAACACTGTGCCCATCCGCCGGCATCACGACCCGACACCGCGCGTATTCTGCCGCTTCGTTATCAATGCTACAAGGAGGCTTGGCTTGCAGAATATAACGGCACCTGCCGTGTTCCAGTAAGTTTTACCTGAATTGCAGTGTTAATTTCTGGGCAATGTTGTGAATTGTTTTTATTATAGATGCCGGAATGAACTGCATGCTTGGTTTTATTAATTATTAGGTTGCGGTGATAAAAAATCCATGACCAAAAAAAGTTTCTTGAGAAATGCCCATTCATCCGGGTGGGCAAAGAAATTAACCGACGGGGCACAATCGTTTAACCTCCACCTGAACGAAAACACCGTGGCGCTTTTTGAACGCTATCTGCAGGAACTGTTGCGCTGGAATGAACGGATTAATATTACCGCCGTGAGAACGCCGGAAGATATTGCGGTAAAACATTTTTTAGATTCGTTAAGTATTGTGCCGTATCTGCCGGAGAAAGGACGCATGGCTGATATCGGTTCGGGGGGAGGGTTTCCGGGTATTCCTGTTAAAATTGTGCAGCCTTCACTGCATCTCACACTTATTGAAGCATCACGTAAAAAAGCCAATTTTCTACGGCACATTGCGCGCACGCTCGCGCTGCGTGGCATTGCGATTTGGGAAGGCCGCATTGAAAGCATGAGCGGCGAGGAGCCCTTTGACTGCGTCACGGGCAGAGCAGTTGCCGATTTAAAAAAGTTTCTGAAGATAGCGGCCCCGCTGGTTAAAGACCAGGGGGTTATTGTGGCCATGAAAGGGCGAAACATTGCTGGCGAGCTGCGCGCCGCAGAAGAGGAGCTGGTAAACAGCCGTCTAAAATTGATTGCTGAAAAAATTTTTCCGCTGCCCTACCGGGGAGGGACTCGCACGATTCTGCTGTTTAAAAAATGTTTCACGTGAAACATTAAAAAACCGGCATCGGTGGGAATTGTTTCGCAGCCATAACACTGTGCTTTTCCGATGGCAGCACAACCCCGGAACCTGCCGTTTTCCCGTGAAATATTGTGGGGGAAGTTTTACAGGTTTTTGCATTGCGCACCGCGTATTTTTATGGTATGGTTTTATTTGCTGCAAAATAATTTAACCTATTATTTTAACTTTTATTTTTCAGGTTGAAGCTAAGCAAACGGGCAAATTACCACCGACACCAACTGGCGCACACATAGAGCCGGAAAACGTGCGCCCTACAGGGCATTTTTAGAGTCAATGAACGGAAAGGTTATCTGTATTGCGAATCAGAAAGGCGGGGTGGGTAAGACGACCACTGCTATAAACCTGGGCGCGTCACTTGCCCTGAAGGGGAAAGACATCTTGCTCGTTGATATTGATCCGCAGGGCAATGCGGGAAGCGGCATAGGGTTTAGCCGGGGGCAATTTAATGATAACATCTACCACGTTCTGGTGCTGGGCAAAGATATTAAGTCCATTATAAAAAAAAGCGCCATTGAGAAGCTTGATTTTGTCGGCGCCACCATTGATCTTATCGGCGCTGAAATAGAGCTGGTAAATCTGCCCGCCCGCGAGACCAGGCTGCGCAACTCCCTTGACACGATTAGGGAACACTATGATTATATCCTGATAGACTGTCCGCCGTCATTAGGTTTATTGACGGTCAATTCGCTCACGGCCGCAGATTCGGTATTGATACCGCTACAGTGTGAATACTACGCCTTGGAAGGGCTCAGCCAGCTTTTAACCACCGTTAAGCTGGTGAAAGGCAGCCTTAATCCGCAGCTTTCCATAGAAGGCATTCTATTAACTATGTTTGACAAACGTAACAGTCTATCCCATCAAGTTGCCAAAGAGATCAATGAACACTTTTACAGCAAAGTTTTTAAAGTAATCATTCCCCGTAATGTGCGCCTCGCAGAAGCACCCAGCTATGGTAAGCCGGTGTTTTTTTATGATAAAAGCTCGCCGGGGGCGCAGAGCTACCTTGATCTGGCTGAGGCCATCATTCTTAACCAGAGGAATTAACCATGGCACACAGAAAAGCGTTAGGAAAAGGGCTGGGGGCGCTTATCCCCGACTTGGGGGTCACGCCCGAGGCTCTGCCGGAAGGGATGATAATGATAGGCATTGATGAAATCCGGCCCAATCCACGGCAGCCGCGCCGGAATTTTGATCCGGAAAAGATCCGGGAGCTTGCGGCCTCGATTCGGGAACATGGCATTATTCAACCGCTTATTGTGAAAAAATGCGCCGACGGCTTTGAGCTTGTCGCCGGCGAACGACGCTGGCGGGCGGCACAGAAAGCAGAACTCGCCAAAGTGCCCGTCATTGTAAAAACGATAGAAAACAACCGCCAATTGGAACAATCGTTAATCGAAAATATCCAGCGGGAAGATTTGAATGTCATTGAAGAGGCAGAGGCATTTCAAAAGCTGCTTGAGGAGTTTGGATATACGCAGGAAGTTCTGGCCCAGCGGCTGGGTAAAAGCAGAACCAGCATAACCAACACGCTGCGCCTGTTAAAGCTCAACCGGAAAATCAAAGACGACCTGATGCAGAATAGGATTACGATGGGTCATGCGCGGGCTTATTTGGGCCTTGATTCTTCCTCCCAACAGCTTGAAGTTCACAATCAGGTAATCAAAAAGCAGCTTTCCGTGCGCCAGACCGAACGGCTGGTCAATAGACTCAAACAGCGCACAAAATCAACGTCGCTGGTCGCCCCACACAGCGAGCAGGAATTCATTGTGCACCAGCTTCGTAAAATACTGGGCACCAAAGTTTCCATCCGGCGCACCGGGAATAGGGGAAAAATCATTATTGAATTTTATTCTCCGGCAGAGCTGGAACGGATTTTTGAACTTTTGTCAGCATAAAACGATGAAAAACACCAAAAGCGCAGAAGAGCACAGGGGAGAAAACAACCACGCCGAGGGACTCTCCTCGCCATCTTATCAATATACGGCTGAAAGCATAAAGGTGCTGGAGGGATTTGAGGCAGTTCGCAAACGTCCGGCAATGTATATCGGCAGCACGGATGCCCGCGGCCTCCATCACCTGGTATATGAAGTGGTGGACAACAGCATAGACGAGGCCCTGGCCGGGTATTGTGATCGGATTGAAGTTGTCATTCATCTGGATAACAGTGTAACAGTTATCGATAATGGCCGGGGTATTCCCGTCGATATACACCCCACGGAAAAGCGCTCTGCCGCAGAGGTGGTCATGACGACCCTGCATGCCGGCGGAAAATTTGATCATAATACTTACAAGGTTTCCGGCGGGTTGCACGGCGTGGGCGTTTCAGTGGTAAATGCTCTTTCAGAGCGATTGGAGCTAGAGATCTGGCGCGACAACAAAGTGTATTATCAGAAATATGAACGCGGCGAGCCTATTGGCGCACTGGAAGTGGTGGGAAAAACCACCCGCACCGGCACCAAAGTCGTTTTCAAACCTGATTCAAGCATATTTGAAACCGTTGACTTCAGCTTTGATTTGCTTTCCAACCGCTTGAGAGAGCTTGCGTTTCTTAATAAAGGCATATTTATCAGCATTGAAGATGAACGGAACGGCAAGAAACACGAATTTCAATACAAGGGCGGGATAAGTTCTTTCGTTGAATATCTCAATAAAAACAGGGTCGCGCTTTACCCCAAGCCCATCTATATCAGCGGAGAAAAAGAAAACATCGTCGTTGAGATTGCCCTGCAGCATAATGACGGGTATGCAGAAAATATTTTTACCTTTGCCAATAATATTAACACGCAGGAAGGGGGCACCCACCTGGTTGGATTTAAATCTGCGCTGACCAGAACGGTCAATAGTTTTGCCGCGAATTCGCGGTTTATGAAGGGATTTAAAGGAACACTTGAGGGAGATGACATCCGAGAAGGGCTTACCGCGGTCGTGAGCATTAAAATCCCGGATCCCCAGTTTGAAGGGCAGACTAAAACCAAGCTGGGAAACAGCGAAGTGAAAGGGATAGTGGAAACATTGGTAAATGAAAAGCTGGGCGCCTATCTGGAAGAACATCCCGCAATACGGAATAAAATTTTGGACAAGGTAATTGAAGCCGCACGGGCACGGGAGGCCGCGCGCAAAGCAAAAGAACTCACCCGCAGAAAATCGGCTCTTGACAGCGGCTCCCTGCCCGGAAAACTGGCAGACTGTCAGGAACGGGATCCAGCCCGTGCCGAGCTGTTTTTGGTGGAAGGCGACTCTGCCGGAGGATCGGCAAAGCAGGGTCGAGACCGGCGGTATCAGGCAATCCTGCCCCTGCGCGGCAAAATTCTCAATGTCGAAAAAGCCCGCTATGACAAAATGCTGCAAAACGAGGAGATAAAAACCATCATAACGGCTCTCGGCACCAGCATTGGAAAGACTGATTTTGATGTGAGCAAATTGCGTTATCACCGTATCGTAATTATGACCGATGCCGATGTGGACGGCTCGCACATCAGAACGCTCCTCTTGACCTTTTTTTACCGGCAGATGCCAGCCTTGATAGAACGGGGCCATCTGTATATAGCCCAGCCTCCGCTTTACCGGGTCAAAAAGGGCAAACAGAAACCGCGCTACATAGAGGATGAAACAAAAATGAATGATTATCTGCTGGAGTGCGGCGTGGAAGGTTTAAAAGTGTCTGCGAGTCAGGGACAGGGGTATCTTGCCGGTGCCAAGCTTATGCAACTGCTTAAAAAAGCTATTTTATTTGAAAACAATGTGGAAAAACTCGAAAGACGCGGATTGGATAAAAATGTTTTAAGCGCGCTTGTTCTGGATGGCAACTATGACAAAGGCATGCTAAAAAACAGGGCACAGGTTGAATCGCTGATTAAGAGTTTTAAAACCCATAAGAGCTTTTTCTATCCCTTCATTCCGCCCACCGAATACGAAATTATTGATGATAACGAACACGACTGTTTTGCAATCAAGTGTTTCATTAAAGCTAACGGCAAGGGCAAAGAAATGCTGATTGATTTTGAACTGATGGTGTCTCCGGACGTTGAGGGGCTTAAGAAGATAGCTCAGGGACTTAAAACAATCGGGAATCCGCCCTTTACCATCGAAGCCACGGAAGAGGGCAGCAAAAAAACCGTTGATACCCTCTCTGAAGTTTTGCATTATATACTGGAGCGGGGAGGGAAATCACAGGAAATTCAAAGGTATAAGGGGCTCGGGGAAATGAATCCCGAACAATTGTGGGAAACCACCATGAATCCGGACACCCGTACGTTTTTGCAGGTTAAGATTGAAGATGCTGTTGAAGCTGATGAAATATTCACGATCCTCATGGGCGATCAGGTTGAACCGCGACGAGATTTTATTTATAATAATGCACTGCATGTGCAAAATCTTGATATATAAATAATAAATTTATATAAATAATATTTTTTGTAATATAAAAAATTATTATGGATCAAAATGTTAATATTGTTCCGGTAAACATAGAAGATGAGATGCGCAAGTCCTACATGGACTATGCCATGAGCGTCATTATAGGGCGGGCGTTGCCCGATGTCAGGGATGGACTTAAACCGGTACAACGGCGCATTCTGTATGCTATGGAAGATATGGGACTGCAATGGAACAAGCAGTATAAAAAATCAGCCCGGGTGGTAGGCGATGTTATTGGTAAATATCACCCGCACGGCGACGCAGCAGTGTATGAAGCACTGGTGAGAATGGCCCAGGATTTTTCTATGCGCATTCCGCTCATTGACGGCCAGGGAAACTTCGGCTCGATGGATGGAGATCCGCCCGCGGCCATGCGCTACACAGAGGTTAAAATGGCGCGCATAGCTTCTGCAATGCTTGCGGACATTGAAAAGGAAACGGTTAATTTCACCGCCAATTATGACAATACCCTTACAGAACCGGTCATTCTCCCTTCAAAAGTTCCCAACCTGCTGGTCAACGGCAGTTCCGGCATTGCGGTGGGGATGGCAACCAACATTCCTCCTCATAATTTGGGAGAAGTAGTGGATGCGCTTCTGATGCTGATCAGCAACCAGGATTGTTCTATTGACGAGCTTATACACTTGGTGCCGGGACCTGATTTTCCCACGGGCGGACTGATTTACGGGACGGAGGGATTAAAAGAAGCGTATGAAAACGGCAGGGGCACCATTCAACTGAGAGCAAAAGCCCATATTGAAAAAAGAGCCAAAGGCGACCGGGAAGACATAATAATTACAGAAATTCCCTTTCAGGTAAACAAGGCCCGTCTGGTTGAACGGATTGCAGAACTGGTGCAGGAAAAAAAGATTGACGGCATTGCCGACATCCGGGATGAGTCAGACCGGGATGGCGTTAGAATAGTGGTGGAATTGAAAAAGGATGGCATTGGCAAGGTTATTCTTAACCAGCTCTATAGGCTGACCCCGATGCAGTCTTCGTTTGGCATTATACTGCTCGCTATCGTCGAAAACCAGCCGCAGATATTGACCCTCAAAGAAATTTTGCACCAGTTTATTGAATTCCGCAAGGAGATTGTCATTCGGCGCACCCGGTTTGATTTGCGCAAAGCAGAGGAGCGCGCCCATATCCTTGAAGGCCTGAAGATAGCCTTGGATAACCTGGATGCCATTATCAAGCTGATACGTTCGTCCCAGGCGCCTGCTGAAGCCAAGGCGCGGCTGATGCAGGACTTTAATCTGAGTGAGCTGCAGGCGCAGGCGATTCTTGATATGCGCCTCCAGCGACTGACCGGCCTGGAACGGGAGAAGATCAACGAGGAATATCTTGAGACCATAAAACTTATGGAAAAATTGCGCCACATTCTGGAAAATGACCGCCTAGTGCTGGAAATCATCAGCGAGGAGCTTACAGAGATCAAACAGATTTATGCAGACAGCCGCAGAACAGCGCTGGTCGAACGGGTTGAGGATATCAGCGTTGAAGACCTTATTGTAGAAGAACAGGTGGTGGTCACGGTTTCAAATACCGGCTATATCAAGCGTAATGCCTTAAGCCTGTACCGGACACAGGGGCGGGGCGGAAAAGGCGTCACCGGCATGACCACCAGAGAAGAAGATTTTGTCGAAACCCTGTTCGTTGCCTCAACCCACGACTATGTCCTCATCTTTACAAACCGGGGACGGGTGTACTGGCTTAAAGTGCATGAGATTCCAGAAGGGGGGCGGGCAGCACGCGGCAGACCAATTGTCAACCTGATTAAGCTGTTACCCGAGGAGAGCATTGCGGCAATCCTTCCGGTGAGCACATTTGAAGAAGGCAGATATGTGGTCATGGCCACCAAGAAAGGCGTGATAAAAAAAACCGCGCTCAGCGCCTTCAGTCATCCTCGGGCAGACGGCATTATTGCAGCGGCCATAGACGAAGGCGACAGCCTTATTGACGCACAGCTCACCGACGGCAGCAGGGAAATTTTTCTGGGCAGCAAGAACGGTTTGGCCATTCGGTTTCATGAAGACATACTGCGCCCGATCGGCAGAGTTGCCCGGGGGGTTCGCGGCATGTCTCTTGAATGCGGAGATGAAGTCGTCGGCATGGAAGTTTTAAGCGGCGATGCCACGATTCTGACGATTACGGAACACGGCTACGGCAAACGCACCAAGAGCTCTGAATACCGCATTCAGGGCCGCGGCGGCAAAGGGATTATCACCATTAAAACAACAGAACGGAATGGCTCGGTAGTCGGCATCAAGCAGGTGATAGATGATGACCACCTTATGATTATCACCAGCACCGGTAAAATCATCCGCATCGCCGTTTCCGATATTTCCGTGATTGGCCGGAATACCCAGGGCGTGCGGCTGATAACCATAGAAAAGGATGAAAAAGTGGTCGGAGTGGCGCGGCTTGCGGAGCAGGAAGCATAGCGAACACGCGCCAGCGGCGAGAAGAGACGGTATCGGTCGCGCTCTTCTCTTTTTTATTTAAATGCTATGGAAGATTGCACCATAGGCGTTATCGGCGCCGGGAGCTGGGGAACGACCCTTTCGCACATGCTCGCCGAGAAGGGGTTTGCTGTTACGCTCTGGGTTTTTGAAGAGGAACTGTTTTCCGTTCTTCAAACGACGCGCTGCAATACCCGGTATCTTCCCGGTATCAAGCTGTCTCCGGGGCTCGTTTTTACTCGAAGCATCGCCGAGGCGGTTGCGGGCAAGCAGATTCTCATCTGGGCCAGCCCCTCGCAGGTGTTTAGATCGCTGTTTGCAGAAGGGCTCCCGTTTGCCCGTCGGGAGGTCATTCACGTGTGCGCCTCGAAGGGCATTGAAAACAGTTCCCTGCGGCGTATGTCCGAAATTGCAGAAGATCTAGACCCCGAGTTGCACCAACGGCGCTTTGTCGTCCTCTCTGGCCCCAGCTTTGCCCGGGAAGTCTGCATGAAGCTGCCCACGGCTGTTGTGGTCGCTTCCCGCGACGCAGCAAGCGCGGCGCGCATTCAAAAAGTTCTGGCAACGCCCTGGTTCAGGATTTACACTAGCCGTGATGTCGTGGGGGTGGAACTCGGAGGCGCGTTAAAAAATGTCATCGCACTGGCAGCCGGCGTTGCAGACGGCCTGGGCTATGGCAATAATACCCGGGCAGCGATCATCACGCGCGGGCTCGCGGAGATAATGCGGCTGGGAAGGGCTCAGGGCGCTGATTCTGTAACATTTTCCGGCCTCTCAGGGCTGGGAGATTTAGTGTTAACCTGCACCAGCACCCAGAGCAGAAACTATAGTGTGGGCATGCAGCTGGGACAGGGAAAAACGCTGGAGACGATTTTGTCAGGGATGAACGCTGTTGCGGAAGGAGTTTTTACCACGCGCTCCGCATTTTATCTTGCCCGTCAATACGGGATTGAAATGCCCATTACCAGCGAGGCCTATCAGATTCTCTATGAACAGAAGCCGGCATCTGCAGCCGTGAGGGAACTTATGGGCAGGGAATTAAAAGATGAGACGCCGGGATAACCCGCCGGCGGCTTGTGGGCAGCGGTATTAACCCGAGTGCATCCATGTCTGAAGCCAAAGCATTTATCCTGGGAATTGATGTCGGTTCGGTGAGCGCAAAAATCGTGGTGCTGTGCCGCACGCGAGACATTGCCGAGGAACATTATATACGCACTTATGGCCGGCCGTTTGAGACGGTGGTGTCTTTTTTGCGCGCTTATACGGCGCGCATACCGCGCCGCCTTATTCAGGGCGTGGTATTTACGGGAACCGCAGGAGCGGTGATAGCGCAACGCACCGGCAGCCGCAGCGAAAATGAAATTATTGCCCAGGCACGCGCCGTTGAATGTATTGTGCCGCAGGTGCGAACGGTCATTGAAATGGGTGGTCAGGATTCAAAGCTTATCTTTCTCCAGCCCGAGGGAGATGGCGCCACCGCGCGCATCAAAGACTTTTCCATGAATACCCTCTGTGCAGCGGGAACCGGGTCTTTTCTTGACCAGCAAGCCGCCCGGCTGGGGATGAGCATAGAAGAATTTAGCCGACTGGCGACCCGTTCAAAACATCCTCCCCGGATCGCCGGCAGGTGCAGTGTATTTGCCAAAAGCGACATGATTCATCTCCAGCAAAATGCTACGCCGGATTATGATATTGTGGCCGGCCTTTGTTTTGCCGTGGCCCGAAATTTTAAAAGCACCATCGCCAAGGGATTTCGCTGTCACCCGCCGGTCAGTTTTCAGGGGGGTGTTGCAGCCAATGCGGGCATGCGCCAGGCCATTATGCATGTTTTTGACCTTGCAGAGCACGAGTTCATCATACCCCGCCATTTTGCATTTATGGGGGCTATCGGCGCCGCCATCCTTGCCTGGGAGCATCCCGAACGCGATTATCCGTTTCCGGATCTGCAGCGCTGTGCGCTCATGCCCGTGCCGCACGAAACGCGCCGCCGCGCCGCTCCGTTAAAGGCGCCGCGCAGCCAGCCGCCATCTGTTGCGGGCAATAGCCCAGCTGCAACGGCGAGCATGATACCGCGCGAGGCATTCATGGGCATTGATGTGGGTTCGATCAGCACCAATCTGGTGGTCATTGATAGCCATAAACGGGTGCTTGCCAAACGCTACCTCATGACCGCCGGGAGACCTCTTGAGGCAATCAAGCGCGGCCTGCGCGAGATCGGCCAGGAGATAGGCAACGGGGTTACCATCAGAGGCGTTGGCACCACCGGATCGGGGCGATATTTGACCGCAGATTTCGTCGGCGCCGACGTCATTAAAAATGAAATTACCGCGCAGGCGCGGGCCGCAATCCACCTTGATCCTGAGGTGGATACCATTTTTGAGATCGGCGGGCAGGATTCAAAATACATCAGCGTGGACAATGGCGTGGTAGTAGATTTTGAAATGAATAAAGTGTGCGCGGCAGGCACCGGCTCGTTCCTTGAAGAGCAGGCTGAGCGCTTAGGCATATCCATTAAGGATGAATTTGCCCGTCTTGCCCTCAGTGCGGCTGAACCGGCGCCGCTGGGTGAGCGCTGTACGGTTTTTATGGAATCTGACATGATTCACCACCAGCAGCAGGGCGCTTCCCGGGAAAGCTTGGTTGCCGGCCTCTGTATTTCCATTGTCGTTAATTATCTCAATAAGGTGGTAGGCGATAAAAGAATCGGCAACAGAATTTTTTTTCAAGGCGGCACCGCATTTAATGCCGGCGTGGTAGCAGCATTTGAGCAGGTTTTGGGCCGCGCTGTCACCGTGCCGGAGCATCACGAGGTTACCGGTGCGTTAGGCGCTGCAATTTTAGCTATGGAACAGGCACCGGCCGGTGCAAGCCGCTTCAAGGGCTTCGAGTTGAGTGATCGCGCGTATGATCTGACGTCGTTTGAATGCACTGGATGCGCCAATAGTTGCAACATTAAAAAATTGTCCATAAACGATGAAGCACCGCTTTTTTATGGTGGTCGCTGCGAAAAATATGAGCACAGAACCAGGAAAAAAGCTGAAAAACCGACGCCGGACCTGTTTGCTGAACGCGAAAAATTTTTAGAAGACTGCTGTGATCTGTCACGCCCCAGCCACAGCGCCAAAGGTGAGCTCGGGATACCGCGGGCGCTGGTTTTTCATGAACTCCTGCCGTTTTTTGTGATTTTTTTTCAAGAGCTGGGCTATGAGGTGGTGCTTTCAGACCAAACCAATAAAAAAATAATTAATGAAGGGGTGGAAGCTGCCGTTGCCGAGACCTGCTTTCCGGTTAAAGTAGCCTATGGCCACATCCTGAACCTTATTGAAAAGGGCATAACCAGAATTTTTCTGCCTTGCATTGTTTCGCTTCCGCCGCTGTCTTCCCAGAGTCCGGCAAGTTGCGCCTGTCCCTATGAACAGACCATTCCCCATACTGCTGCAGCAGCGATTGATTTTAGGCGGCGAGGCATAACGGTTATTCAACCAGTGATGCACCTCAACGAACCGCCCGCGCGGGTTGCCCGGGAGCTGTTTGCGGTGCGGCGCGCCTTGGGCGCAACGCGAAGCCAGATCAAACAGGCGCTTGCTGCGGCGTATAAAGCCCAGCAGCGGTTTACCACAGCCTGCCAGAAGCGAGGGGCGGAAATTCTTGCCGCACTGCGCCCGGATCAGCCGGTTATGGCAATAATTGGGCGACCATATAATAGCTGTGATCCCGGCGTGAATTTGCAGATACCTCAGAAATTGCGGGATTTAGGGGTGCTTGCCGTTCCCATGGATTTTTTGCCCGTATCCGCCAACCTGTCGCCAGAAGAACGGGATGAGACTTACTGGCTCTACGGGCAGAAAATTTTTTCAGCAGCAGCGTTGATAAAACAGCACTCTGCGCTCAGAGCAGTGTATTTAACTAATTTTGGCTGCGGCCCGGATTCCTTTATTGCACATTTTTTTAAGAACAAACTGCAGGGAGAACCTTATCTGGTGCTTGAGATAGACGAACACAGCGCCGATACGGGAATTATTACCCGCCTGGAAGCCTTTCTTGACAGTTTGCCGCATGCGCCCCAAAGCCAGCATCTGCATGCCGCAGCCCCTGCACGCGCGGTCATGAACAGCCCGTTGACAAAACGCACCCTCTATATCCCCCGCATGTCTGATCATGCCATGGCGCTCGCCGCTGCCTTCGCGGCCTGCGGCGTCACCGCCCACGTCATGCCTGAATCAGATGAAGAAACATTAGCATGGGGAAGAAAATTAACCTCGGGGCGGGAATGCTATCCGTGCATATTAACAACCGGCGATATTGCCAAAACCGTCAAAAGTCCCGGATTTACCCCTGACCGCGCAGCCTTTTTTATGCCTTCTGGCAGGGGGCCGTGCCGCTTCGGGCAGTATCATCGCTTTCACCGCCAGGTGCTTCATGAACTGGGATATCCTGATGTCCCGGTGTTTGCGCCGGTGCAGGACGAAACGTTTTATGAATCCTTTAATGGATGGGGAAAACAGTTCAGCCGACTGGCATGGCAGGGGATTGTTGCAGTTGACCTTCTGATTAAGCTGTTGCTGCGCACCCGCCCCTTTGAACAATATCCGGGAGCTGCCGAAGCAGTCTATGAAGAGTATCTGCATAAAGTGTGCGCAGCGATTGAACAACGACGGGCGCTTGATGCTGTTTTACGCGAAAGCCGCAAGGAATTTGCCGCAGTGGCGGGAGAGCCGGAGGGCATCAAACCGCTGGTTGGTATCGTCGGAGAAATTTATATTCGTTCCAACCGCTTCAGCAATGAACAGTTGATCAAAAAAGTTGAAAATTTGGGCGGCGTAGTGATGCTGGCACCGATTGGGGAGTGGATCTTATATACCAATTACACGGCACAAGTTCTCTGCCGGAGACACCAAAAATACTACCAACTCTTTAAGCTGATGATTAAAGACACCTTGCAGAAACGCATTGAACGGCGCATGGAAAAAGTTTTTCCTGATCACCAGGATAATTTTTCAGAGCCATCCACGCAAGAAATCCTCCGTAACGCGGCGCCCTATCTTGACCCCGCGTTTGAAGGAGAGGCGATTCTGAGCATCGGCAAAAGCATCGATTATCTCAAACGCGGCGTTGACGGTATCATCACAGTAATGCCCTTTACCTGTATGCCGGGCACCATTGTTAACGCCGTTATGAGACGCTGCAGAGATGATTATCAAGGCTTTCCAGTATTAAACATTGCCTACGATGGACAGCAGGAACCATCAACGGGGATCCGTTTGGAGACCTTTATGCATCAAGTGCGCACCCATAAGAGCCCGCGACCATGAAGTTGTTTATACAGAAAAGAACCCTTTTTACGCATATATTAAAAGAGCTGCTCAGCCCCTTTTTTTTAGGTCTGTTGATTTTTACGTTTATTCTGCTGATGAATAAGATGTTAAAGCTCATGGATCTGGTGGTCAACAAGGGGATCAGCCCTGGCGAGATTATCCGGCTGATAGTGTTTCTGCTGCCGTCATTCCTGGTGCTCACCATACCCATGTCCATCTTGCTGGCAATTTTAATCACCCTGGGACGGCTTGCCGCTGATGGCGAGTTGCTGGCGTTCAAGGCTTCCGGTATAAGCCTGTATCAGATTCTGGCACCCTTTGCCGTACTCTGTTGTATAGGTTTTTTCCTCACCAATAGTTTGACGCTGGTTTTGCTGCCCAGCGGCAATCGGGCGTTTCGCAGCCACCTGTTCGACCTGTCGCGCCGCCATTCGGAAGCAAATCTGCAGGAGCGGATATTCAACGATGATTTTGCCGGACTGGTTATTTATATCAATGCCATACCCGGCGAAGGACTGCCGATGAAGGGTATACTTATTTCAGACAAGCGTGACACCGAGGTTCCCAGCCTGATAATTGGTGAAGAGGGGGTTATTATATCGGATCAGCAGGAAATGAAGGTGACGCTGCGGCTGTTTAACGGGAGTATTCACCGTGCTGCTAAAAATTTTAAGTCCTATCAAAAAGCACGCTTTGACATCTATGACATGAATTTACAGCTCAGCGAAGATGACGACGCGGTTGACAACGAGGTCAAATACAGCGAGCTCGATCTGGCTACGCTGATGCGGCTGGCGGCTGAGCGCAAAAAAGAAAACCGGTCTGCCGTAAAAATTCTCACCGAACTGCACAAACGGCTTGCCTTTCCTTGCGCCTGTTTTATGCTGGGCCTTATAGGCATACCGCTCGGCGCATACCGGCAAAAAGGTAGCAGGTCTTATGGATTTATCCTGTGCATGACGGTGCTGTTTCTGTACTACTTTTTTCTGAACCTCGGAGAATCCATGGCAAAGCGCGGCATACTGTATCCGGCTCTCGGCATATGGTTGCCAAACATGGTCTTGGGCATTATGGGTTGTTATTTCCTGCGGGTGGTAGGCAGGGAAAAGCCCCTGAGATTTTTAAACGGCATTGAGCGCACCGTGAATTTTTCAATCAGCATAGTGCAGAAACTTTTTAAAAGAAGCTAACATGCAAATTCATACAAAGGCTTTTTGATGCTGATTATTACCCGATATTTTACCCGCGAGTTTCTCAAGATATTTTGTCTCTGTCTGGCTTCATTCATCATTTTGTACCTCCTGGTTGACTTGTTTGAAAACCTTGACGGGTTCATTAAAAACCATGCGCCTGTTTCGGCGATTATCAGCTACCTGTTGTTCAATGTGCCGTTCGTTATATATCAGGTATCCCCCCTTGGCGTTCTGTTATGCACGTTTATTACCATTGGCATCTATGTGCGCTTTAACGAAATCACCGCTCTTAAAGCTCACGGCATCAGTCTTTTTACCGTGCTGAAAGTGTTTTTTTTTATTGCGGTGTGCGCCTGCGGGGTTGCAATCGGGTTGCAGGAGTATGTTTTGCCCTATACGAACCGCATGGTGAAAGAGATCAAAACGGTTCACATAAAAGGAGACGAACGCAAAAATATAACAGCGCGGAATCATTTCTGGTATCGCAGCGAGGATGCAATTTATAATATTGAACTGTTTCTTCCGGGCAGAAACATAATCCAGGGCATCACCATTTACTACTTCACGCCGGCATTTCAGCTTCGGGAAAGAATTGACGCGCGATGGGCGGAGTGGAAAGA
This sequence comes from uncultured Thermodesulfobacteriota bacterium, assembly GCA_964594075.1. Classification (GTDB taxonomy): domain Bacteria; phylum Desulfobacterota; class WTBG01; order CAIYCZ01; family CAIYCZ01; genus CAZQKW01. The sequence goes on from CAZQKW010000005.1 coordinate 88,640, forward strand.
GGCCGAGGATTGGATATTTCACGATGGCGTTGCAAGGGTTTTTCCTGATGACAGCGAAGAAATACAGCTTACCACATTCAGTGAACGGGTAATTTCCATTCATGAAACGCCGGAAGACTTTAAAACATCCCAGAAGCTGAGCGAAGAAATGAGTTTTTCTGAACTGCGCACCTTTATCAATAAAATTCGCGCCGAGGGGTATGATGTCACGCCCTATGAGGCGGATATGCACGCAAAAATTTCGTATCCGTTCATTAATATTGTCATGGCGCTTCTGGGAATACCCTTTGCTCTCATGATCGGTCGCAGCGGTGGCATGGCCCTTGGCATCACCATCAGCGTTGCCTCAGGTTTTATCTACTGGCTGTTCTTTGCGTTCTGCCTGTCGCTGGGCAAAAATGGTTCGCTGCCGGCCTTTTTATCTGCATGGATGGCAAATGCCGCATTTGGCGCGCTCGGCATTTATATGTTTCTACACGTCAAACAGTAGTAACATGCTCCCCTTTGAATCTTTTCATGCGCCTTGTGCGTGCTGTAATATATTATTTAGGTAAAAAGCGATGCGATATTCAGGACTTTTCCCAAATTATTTCATTATGGCGATGACATAGCACCAGGGTTTTTCCATTGCCACACCACTGTGCTCGTCCGTCGGCAGGATGACCTCCGCACAGGCGGCTGTGTTGTGGCGATGAAAAAACCTGCCGCTCGGGTGTTAATATTGCACACGATACCCTTGTATTTTGGTATTCTCATGCGGGTTAGCTGAATTTCACGGATAAATGTGGGGAAAGGCCTGGTAATATTAATTTGACTTTTTGTGAAAAGTCCTTTATTAACATCCCCTTAACATAAGAGGTTAAAACCGCTCATCTTTATCTGTAAAGGAGGAATCATTAACCATGTCAATGACCAGCTATTTATTCACCTCAGAGTCAGTAACCGAGGGGCATCCGGACAAGGTTGCGGACCAGATATCGGATGCCGTTCTCGATGCAATCATAGCGGAAGACAAAAAGGCGCGGGTCGCCTGCGAGACGCTGGTGACAACCGGTTTGGCAATGATTGCCGGCGAGATTACCACCGACTGTTATGTGCATCTGCCGGATATAGTTCGGGAGACCATTAAAGAGATTGGATATAATGACTCAGCGATGGGATTTGACTGGGAGACCTGTGCGGTGATGAGTTCCATAGACCGCCAGTCGCCAGACATTGCCATCGGCGTAAATGCGAGCCCAGACCATGAGCAGGGCGCAGGCGACCAAGGGCTGATGTTCGGCTATGCGTGCAACGAGACCCCTGAATTTATGCCGATGCCCATTCACTACGCTCACCAGTTGAGCAGGCGGCTGGCTCAGGTCCGCAAAGACGGGGTGCTTGATTTTCTTCGGCCGGATGGCAAGACGCAGGTGACCATAGAATATCACAATCGCAAACCGGTGCGTGTGGACGCGGTGGTGGTGGCAGCACAGCACACCCCAGAGGTAAAAGACGCAACGCTCAAAGAAGGCATTATAGAGGAAGTAATAAAGAAAATCATTCCACGAAACATGATGGACAAAAACACCAAATTTTTTATCAACGCAACGGGAAGATTTGTCATTGGCGGCCCCAAGGGCGATTGCGGGCTCACCGGCCGCAAGATTATCTGTGACACTTACGGCGGGCAGGGAAGCCACGGCGGTGGCGCATTTTCGGGAAAAGACCCCTCAAAGGTTGACCGTTCTGCTTCCTATATGGCGCGTTACGTGGCAAAAAATATTGTGGCGGCAGGTCTGGCGCGCCAGTGCGAGGTCCAGGCAGCATATTGCATTGGGGTTGCGCGGCCGGTATCAATTATGATCAATACCTTTGGAACCGGTAAAATATCGCCGGATCGCATCGCGGAGATTGTGAACGAACTATTTGATTTTCGTCCGGCGCAGATCATAAAGAACCTGAATTTATTGCGGCCGATTTTTAAAAAGACCGCGGCCTATGGACATTTTGGCCGGGAGGAAAAAGAATTCACCTGGGAGAAAACCGATATGGTGGAAGTGCTGAAAGAAAAGGCGGGGGTAAAGTAACCAGCGAGTGAATGCAAAAGCCGGGGGCCAGAATTAAAAATCAAACGAAGACGGCTCCGTAACGGAATAAAAAACAAGGCAGAGACCCGGAAACATGTGGCTCTGCCATGTTTTTTACCTGACCAGTTTGCAGTTTTTAGCTGTACGAATGAGAATTAAAAAGGAAGAAACCAATTTTTTCATCTGGTTGTGATTTGTTAGGCAGTTGACTTTTAAAGAGAGAAACTTACTATATTAGTAAAGAAAATCCTGTAGGAAGGAGGGATCGAATATGGCAATCACTTTATGGCGAAGAAACAAACCTTTTGAGGATCTGATGAGGTTCTGGGAGGACATGGATAGTTGGTTTGATTTTGATTTTCCACGTTTCGGATTTGAGGGGAGCTGGACACCTGCGGTGGATATTGAGGAGAAAGACGGGAAATATATTGTGAAGGCTGATGTTCCGGGTGTGAACAAAGAAGATCTCCATGTAGAATTGAGAAACGGTTATCTGACGCTGAAAGGGGTTCGCAAAACAGAGCATGAAGACCGGGATAAGAAAAACGGATTTTATCGGTTGGAACGCGCTTATGGCTCCTTTGAAAGAACCTTCAGGGTCCCGGAAGGCATAACAGAAAAAGACATAAAAGCTAAATATCAGGATGGCGTGCTCGAACTGAGCATTGCCTTACCCAAAGAAGAAGGGAAAAAGGCAATAGAAGTAAAAGTCGAATAATTGTTTTCTGTGAACAGCACAGCAAAAAGGACTTTAAAAGTCCTTTTTGCTGTGCTGGCGGACAGATGGATGCTAACGCGAAAAGAAAAAACAGCTATTTAATATGTTCAAAGAGTATAACCCTATGGATTTTACTTCCTATTTTCCTTTAAATTTCACAGACAGCAAAATAATAATTTGACATGTTTTTATTTATGTGTTAAAAAAAAATAAATTGGCTTGGCAATTCTAAATTTATAAATGCGGATTGTACCATTTAAACTCGTGATACAATCCGATTTTTTTACCTATGACCGTTCCTTTGGAGACTGTTGCGGGAACTGGTTTGAATTTTTTATCAGAAAGGAGATAGAACATGATTTGTCAGACAGTGAAACCGGGGGTGGAATGTTTTTTTATGACTAAACAGGGGTGTAATTATAATGGCGGCACCTGTTACCCCATTATTGAAAACTGTCGTGGGTGCGATCGCACAGTAGAATACCCTGGCGGCACCTATTGCACTTCTTATCCACACCCAGAACAGAAGTGGAACGCTGGCAAGTGCAATTTTGCCACACACATCAAAGAAGAGACTGCCAAAGAAGAAAAAAGAGTTAATGCGTTAAAGGCATCAAAACGCAAGGCTGCCGGGAAAATGTGATAAACTGCGGTTAACGGTCGCGGTGAGTTAAAATGCAGTTAACCGCCACAACAGCCTCATAATGTTTGAGACCTCAGAATAAACGGGTTTCATACGCAGATTACTTCCTGTGGCCGTTCAAAAAAATTCGTGTGCGATCGTCGTATCCTGCAAAGTTCCAGATCAGGATGAATTATCTGTGCCAAGCATGTATGATTACCAGGAAGCTCTCCGCCAGGCAGAAGATAAAGTAAAACAGGCAAGACTTGCTGAATTTGCCCAAAAAGCAGGTGCAGCGGTTACATTATGCGGAGATACAACCGGCAGTTTGCGTTTTTTCTTTTTTAACGACCCCGTCATAATACACATTGGCGAATCGGTCACAATGCACATCGCGGGGCGTCAACAGGAATTACCCGTAGAAGAGAAAATAATTCTCCTGCACTACCTGCTGCAGGCAAACGGGGCACCTCCTGCCGGTCAGTGGATAACGTTTCGCCAGATTCCCGATGGTCATTTTTATGATGCCGCTTTTCAGAGAAGAACCCGGACTCCGTTCCTGTTACGGTTTGGCCACAATCCACACCTCTATCGAAAGTGCGCTGAAAAACTGGGTGGCAGTCATATTGAAGGCGGGGATGTCGGGATGCTGTTTCAGGCCTTGCCAAACATCCCAGTGCAGCTTCTTTTATGGCGGGGGGATGAAGAATTGCCCCCCGAATCGACCCTTTTGTTTGATGCCCATATTTCCCACTATCTGCCGGCAGAAGATATAGCCGTTTTGAGCGGCATGCTCATTTATCGGCTTATCCGAGTTGCAAATTCTGAAAGCCTCAGCCTCTCATAATACTGGATTGAGACCTACCCGCATGTGCCGGCAGACCAAAGGTCGCTCTCAGAAAAGCTTTTTAATTTCTGCTTTCATAATTTTCCCGGCTGCATTGCGGGGCAAGTCCTGCAGAAATATGACCGAACGGGGGCACTTAAAGGTAGCGAGGTGCTGTTTGCAGAACCCAATCAGTTCCTGTTGTGTGCACCAATGATTTTCTTTCAGCACCACCGCAGCCGACACTTTCTCGCCCCACAGCGCATCCGCTGCGCCGATGACTGCGCATTCCTTTATGTCCGGGTGCCGGTTGAGCACTGCTTCCACTTCGCGCGGATAAATGTTTATACCGCCGCTGATTATGATATCTTTTTTACGTCCGCTAATGTGGAGAAAACCTTCATCGTCAAACCATCCCATATCGCCTGTATGCAACCATCCGCCGCGAAGAGCGTGTGACGTTGCCACCGAATCATTAATATAACCTTGCATGATATTGGGTCCGCGGCATAATATTTCCCCCACCTGACCGGGATCGCAGGGCTGGTCAGCGCAATCCGCAATTTTCACCTCGACACTCAGCATCGGCTTCCCGACGCTATCTCTGGCAGGGAAAAAATCTTTTGCGGTTAGTACCGTAATGCCAGGACCGCCTTCGGTGATTCCATAAATATCATAAAATCCCGCACCGGGGAAAAGCAGGGGGAGTCTTTCCTTTATGTTAACGGGCATACACGACGCCCCGCTTACCGCGCGCCTGACAGAACGGGTATCCCACATTTTATCATCAAAAACATCCATCATCATCTGATACATCGTCGGCACCTGGGTGATGGCAGTAACCCGGTGCCGTTGGATAATTGAAAGGCTTTCAGCCGGATCAAACTTTTTGCAAAGGATGAAAGTTGTGCCGTTAAAAAGGTAGGTGAACACTCGTCCCAGCGTGGAAGAATGAAACAGCGGGGTCGGAGCAAGCTCAATATCGGCAGGAGTCATGGCAAGCGCAGCAGTATAGTTCAAAGTATTCCAAATGTGATTGCCGTGCGTCAATACAACTCCCTTGGGTTCTCCAGTGGTTCCGGCGGTAAATATGATAAACGATGGATCACGTTCGCTAACGATAGGAAAATTATCGGCTGCAATAGAACGACAAAAAAGCTCTTCATAAGGTATCCCCTCGTGCTCGTCACTGCTGCCGAGCGTAATAATATGCGGCTGCGGAAGGCCAAGCAGATAATTAATTCTATCAAGCAAATTGGTCTCGCAGAACACCGCCTGGATGTCCATGCGCGCAAGGATCGAGCTGATCTCGCTTTGGGTAAGGCGAACATTGAGCGGCACCCCTGGGGCGCCAATTTTCGTCAGGGCACAGAGTATTTCCACATACGCAACACTGTTTGTAGATAAGATTGCAACCGATGAACCCTTTTTGATGCCCATTTGCAGGAGTGCAGCCCCGAGTTGCACTGCACGAATTTTTAAATCCCGAAAGGTGCGCTGGTCCTCGCCGCAGATCACAGCCGGCTTTTCGGGATATCGTGCAGCAGCCAGATCAAGAAAGTGAAACAAATTCATACTGCTCGTTGCTGATAGTGATGGGGAAGCCGTAAAAAAAATTCGCCCTCTTCCTTTCGGCCGCGTTTAAAACACCCGGAGGCATAAATGCGTGTTTTTTCTTTCAGCGTTGCAAGCGCCACATCATACTGGGAAGAGGTTAATGTTCCACTATGCAGAATTTTGCACAAAGCCCTGATTCGGTATCGGTCAAGTGCCGGGATGTTTCGTGACTGCTGATCAGCATGTCCGCCGCGTTTAATAATGAGCGGCTCATCAATGAGGTAAATGGGATAACGGGACGCTATACGAAGCCATAAATCATAATCTTCACAGGCCGGCAACGATTCATCAAAAAGGCCGACCCGGGCAAAAACACTGCGGTGAATAATCACCGCAGAGGGGCTGACGAGGCACAACCGCAGGCAGCGGTCAAAAATCCATCCTGAATATTTCTTATGCTTTTTTCCAGGATTCACCCGGACACCATTGCGCACCCAGATCTCTTCTGTCTGGCATATCAAGGCGTCGGGATTGGCATGAAAAAAACGCATCTGAGTGGATAATTTTTCAGGCAGCCAGAGATCATCTGAATCAAGAAAGGCAAGATAATCGCCCCGGGCAGCCTGTATGCCGCGATTTCGTGCAGCACTGGGTCCCGCGTGAGGGATAGACAGGACTGAAAATTTACCTTCATTCGTATAAGCGGAAAGAACCTGTAGCGCGTCATCTGTTGATCCATCATCAACCACGATAAGTTCAAAGCGTTGATAGGTTTGCGTTATTACCGAATCTATTGCTTCTTTCACGAAAGAAGAGCGGTTGAAAGTGGGAATTATTACACTTATAAAAGACATCTGTTCAGTGCCTCTTGGATTGCGAAAAAAATAAAATTCGCGACGTTTCCCAATACATTTCACAGGTGGAGAGAAAAACCCCCTGCGCAGATGTTTTCTTTCACCTTTTTTACCCATTGCGTTTTTGTGTTCGCCTGCTGGCAACCTGAATTTAGGGATAAATTTTGGGAAACGTCCTAAAATATAAAATCTCCTTGACTTAGCGGATATAGTTTGCTTTAGTGAGCGGAATTTTTGCGCCCTCTGACGTTAATTAAAAAATAATACAAGAAAAGAGGTGATGCAACCATACAAAATTGAATTTGCAGAGGGGATGGCAAAACATTTAATAGGGCTTTAAACTGTAGTAAAACAAATTGAAAGGAGAAAAGATGAATAACGCGAAAATGCTTGTGACATGTCTGTTTGTGGCGGTCGTTTTTATGCTCATTGCGCAGCCGGTACTTGCAACCGAACCAGCAGCACCGCAGCAGGAACCGCAAAAAGCCGTTGCATCGCCTGCAAAAAAAGCCCCGGGTCTCGAAGGTCAGATAAACATAAATACGGCAACTGCAGAACAGTTGGTCCTATTGCCGGGTATCGGCAAAACCCGCGCTGATGCCATCATCGAATATCGCACTAAAAATGGCAACTTCAAAAGCGTCGACGATTTGACCAAAGTAAAAGGCATAGGCCCCAAGAATCTTGAAAAGATAAGATCATATCTTGTCCTGGAAGGGGAGACCACGCTAAAGAAGAACAAATAGGTATGAGTTTAAAAAAGCGGGGCGTTGCCCCGCTTTTTTATTTCCCGGTATGTCCGAATCCTCCTTCATTTCTTATGGATGCAGGAAGCTCGTCAACCGCTATCCATTCTCCCTGCACCACGCGTTGAAAAATAATCTGAGCAATTCGATCCCCGCGTTTTATAGGGAAAGGTTCTTCGCCAAAATTTGCGACAATTACTTTAATCTCCCCGCGATAATCTGCATCCACTGTGCCAGGCGCATTGAGAATGCTAATGCCATGGTTAATCGCCAGACCGCTGCGGGGGCGAATCTGCGCTTCAAAGCCGGGCGGGAGCGCAACTGCAATTCCCGTTGGAATGAGGGTGCGCTGCCCGGGCTTAATGACTATATCAGCATGAAGAGCGGCAAACAGGTCCATGCCAGCGGCATGCGGCGTCATATATTGCGGCAGCGGCATATCAATGCCATGCGGCAATCGTTTTATTGGTATAGAAATCTTATTAACCACTCTGCGACCTTTCCTGATTACACCCGATAGTGTTTGGTGCTGTATTCTAAAGCTGAGGACATGTTTAAGAACGTGATGCTAAACTTTATCAAACCCTCTTTAAATTGAAAACAGCGCGAATTTCTCCCACCCGGTCTTTGCGATGATTTAAAATGAGCGGATGATGATATGATTCTAAAATTTGGCATTCTGCGGGGCTGAGTGCTTCAAGCTGGCATAACAGTTCTATAATCACAGGTCCCAATGCCCGCATAGCGCCGTCCTCTATTTTGACCGCAATGCCCAGACCTTGCTCAAAAAGCGCCAGGGCATAGCCTCCTTCCGCTCCGGTTTTGGCCAGAATGCGGTTTCCGGTTGTCCGCATAATATCAGTGCATAACCGTTCATCTCCCGCTATCATTTCCGGATAAGAACAGACAGCACTCATCAATTGAACGATGGCATGCTCCGTGATGGTTCGTTGAGCAGCATCCTGCCGCATAGGCACGGCAAGTCGCGCGTATGCTTCCGCAAGATTGCGCATAGGGACGTAAAAGACTGGGACGCCACAGCCATCTATTGCAGCATTAATACGTTCGGGCGGCAGCGAGGTCATTTCTGCAATACAGGAGAGGATGAGTTGCTGGACCGGGTGCTCAAGCGGCAAATAATTTTCCGTTGGCCATCCGTAATAGACACATAATGCTAGCATTGCCGCATGTTTTCCCGCACAATTGTTATGGACAGCCCCTGGCTTTAACCCCTTTTGCTGGAGCTCTCGGGCTGTTGCCCGGTGCGAAGGAGGATGAACCCCGCACAGGAGAGAAGCCTCGGAAAGCCCAATTTTTTGCAATATGCTGCGAACTGCGGCCACGTGAAAATCCTGTCCGCTGACCGATCCGCATAACAGAGCGAGTTCCCGATCGGTAAACTTAAATGCCGCCGCGGCACCAGAGGTAATAACCGGGATAGCCTGCAACGGCTTTGCGCAGGAACGCATGCTCATTTCGGCATGTGGATTGCCAACTGAATAGACAATTTCCCGGGCGCTGTTGACCACCACAATGCTGCCGCGGTGGATGCTTTCTACCTTTGCGCCCCGCAGGACCTCAGCTAAAATTTCCGACACCGCCGGTATCTCCCGGAATGAATGGGATAAGAAATGACAGAATAATAACGGCTCATAGGTAGAGCAGGCATGATGCGCGAACAACCAGCAGCCAAGCCAGACAACAATTGACGGCCATGTGCTGGAGATTTTAAAGGCTTCTGCATTAAATATACCTAACGCAGATGAGAGGATAACCAACCATCAACGAGCGCGTTGAAAATCCCTCAGGTACTGTAGCACGCGTTCCACATACGTGCGGGTTTCTGCAAACGGTGGCACAGTATTATTATATTTTAATACCGCTTTTTCCCCCGCATTATAGGCAGCCAGTGTTAAATTCAAGTTGCCCTGAAACTGATCCATCAGCTTGCGTAAATAACGGATGCCGCCTTCGAGATTCTGAATAGGATGGTGAGGGTTTGTTACGGAAAAGTCGCGCGCTGTTTCTGGCATGAGCTGCATAAGGCCCCGTGCACCTTTTTTTGAAACCGCGTGCGGATCAAAATCGGATTCCGCTTTGATAATTGCTTTTACCAGAGATTCATCCATATCATATTTTTTGCAAAGCACCGAAATAATAGGATCATATTTTGCCGGATCAATTTTTAATTTGCCTTTTTCCAAGATAATGCGGGTATAATTTTGATGGGCGGGGGCATTGGTATAATGTATAACCCCCCGCTCATCAACAAATCGGTATATATCTGCGCGACAGAAAACCGGCATCCACCACAGAACTGCTGCCGCAATCCACATACATGTTTTGGAAAGGTTCATGGCTATCTTGATTGCCTATGCAGGGTGCCGGGACAGCACCCGCAACATCTCGTTATGAATAAATCCATTGGTTGCAAGAATCTCCCCGGCAGCAATGGTATATGCATTGCCGTTGAAATCTGTGACTTTGCCGCCTGCTTCAGTAACAATCAGACTGCCCGCGGCAGTATCCCAAGGATTGAGCTTCATTTCCCAAAATCCATCAAAACGACCCATAGCAACATAGCACAAATCCAGCGCAGCCGACCCATCCCGCCGGATGGCCTGGGCACTTTTTGTAAACTGGTTAAAGTATAGCAAATTATCGTCAGAGCTTTCTCGGACATCATAGGGGAAACCGGTGCAGATAAGACTGTGATGAAGATGGTTAGTCGCGGAAACGCTTATGCGCGCGCCGTTAATCGTTGCCCCTTTTTCAGCCTCTGCTTCAAAGAGTTCATCGCGAAGCGGGTCATATACTGCTCCCCAGATTATGCGCCCCTCCTTTTCTAAGGCCAGAGAGACGCAGAAAAAAGGATACCCGTGCGCATAATTGGTGGTGCCGTCAAGTGGGTCTAAAATCCACCGATACTCACCCCTTCCGTTGCAACCGCCGCTTTCCTCTGTCAGAATACCATGGTCGGGAAATTTCTTCTTGAGAATTTCAATGACCGCTTCTTCTGCACGATGGTCCATCTCGGTAACCAGGTTTATCGCACTTTTATAGCTAATGCGTTGTGTTTTGCCGTATCCATTCTTAAGAATACGGCCTGCGTGTTTCACCGCCATTAAACCGATTGCTCGAAAATTATTGCTGCCTATCTATTTAACCCTCCTTCACACCAAATTTTTTGTCTTTCATAGCATACAATTTTTTTGTTATAAAGCACTTTGTTGGGATAAAAAACTATGTATCAACGATAAAACAAGTCGCTATTTATTCGTTGTTTTAGCTTTTTTTTATTGAAAGTATCAAAATGTGTGCCTGTTGCAGGGAATTAAAAAAAATAAGGAATTTTGAACAGATGGGTAAAGAGAACCGTTCTGTTGTCTGAGTCCTGGACTATTTTTGTTCGAAATTGGACAAAATAAAAAACTCGCACAGCGCGGGATGTTTCTCGCACCAGAACAACCCTTTTCCTTTTGCAACGCGCGATAAAATAAATTATACTGAAACAAATTATTCACCGAAGTAAAAACATTACTCTACATGACACCAATTCCTGAACTTCCGGTTCTCTTTCATCGTTTCGCCATCGCACTGGCATTGGGTTTGTTTATCGGCGTAGAGCGCGAAATGGAAAAAGCTGGTAGCTTTGCGGGAATACGAACGTTTCCGCTTATCAGTTTGCTCGGCTGTCTTGCCGCGATGATGAACGAGATGTTTACTCCCTGGATTTTTATTGCCGCCTTTGTCGTTCTGTCCGGATTTATTATTTCTGCCGCCTTATTTATTGGGTCATCTGATTCACCGGGGATAACCACAGAAATTTCTACTCTGCTTGCGTTTCTATTTGGCGCGCTTGTCTGGTGGCAGATGATGGGACTCGCATCTGCTCTTGCGGTTGTTACCGTGCTGTTGCTTGCGGCAAAAAGACCCCTTGAGGGGCTCGCTCACCGGATTGGGCAGCGAGACCTCAACGCAGCAGTGCAATTTGCGGTCATCACCCTTATTGTTTTGCCGGTATTGCCGGATAAAACATACGGCCCTTTGAATGTAATAAATTTTCGCGACATATGGCTTTTTGTCATTTTGATTGCCGGTTTAAATCTTATTGGATACGTGCTCATAAAAATTTTTGGCTCGCAACAGGGCATGGGACTTGCCGGACTGATTGGCGGCATCGGCTCAAGCACCGCCCTTGCGATTAGTTTTTCACGGCGCAGTCGAAGCGAGAATGGCATCGGGACTGAATGCGCCTTGGGCATCATACTGGCATCATCAATTATGTTTATGCGTGTTCTGGTTTTGACTTTTTCCATAAATCCCGCGCTGGGCAGACTGCTTCTTCCGCCCATTGTCAGCGCTTGCATTGCTGGCGTGCTGGGTGCCGCCTATGTGTGGTTTTTTAAAATAAAGCCAACCGTTTCTGAAGCGGGGACTGCAACCGTGGAAATATCTAATCCCTTAGAATTAGGGCAGGCAATTCAGTTTGGCGTGTTGTTCGGCGTCATTATTTTTATAGCAAAGGGAGCACAAGTTTTTTTTGGAACGACCGGAGTATATGTCTCAAGCTTCCTTACCGGACTTACTGATGTTGATGCCATAACCCTCTCGCTGGCCAGACTTGAAGGAAGCGCGATCGTTCTGACCGTCGCAGCACACGGCATTATTATCGCAGCGCTCACCAATACTGCTCTCAAAGCGCTGATCACCGCTACGGGGTCCCCACAGCTTCGCCGTTCTGCGCTGCCGGTTTTTGCAGCCATGCTGACAGCCGGTGCAGCAGTTTCGCTGATCCGTATCTGATGTTTTTGCTCTTAATTGGCGAGCACTTCGTGAATTATTTCCGAAAGGTCAAGGGAAAGATGATATTTATGAACGACGGCAAGCAGAATCAACAATGCTGATCCTGCCACGCCAAAGACGTCGGTATTAATTTCAAGGTCAAACGGCAGGTGGTTTTTGGACTCGCTGTATGGTTTTCGCAGCCTGCGGCATACCTCTTTTAAAAATGCTTCCCGCTCTGCTTCTCGTGCTTTTATTTTCTCCTGCGCCTCTTGTTGGTTTAATCCTTCCTGATTCATGAGATTTTCAACCCGAGTTAAAAATGACGCCTTTAACCTTATTTTTAGCGACTGGGGAAGAAACAAATGAGCGCCGCGGCCGACAATTATCGCATTATTTTGTGCAATGAGGAAAATAGATTTAGGAAGCAAATACAAATATGCATTTTTATCTTTGCGGCCAAATATAAAGGCCACCATTGATTCAATTTGATCCTGCGCCTTTTCATCAATGCTTTCAAACATTTTCTTCTGGTAACCGAGATGGGATTGGTGTGCGAGAACATCGAGTATCTCTTTGTCCCAGACCGGCCATCCTAACCATTTGTTCATCATGGCAGCTATTTGTTTATCATTGCAGCCTTCTTGCCGGGAAATGGTGATAATTTTGCTCGGCGATTGAGGCATTTCATCTTTTTTCTTGCGAACTTCAAGCTGAAAGTTTTTTACTGCTTTTTCAACCAACTCTACAGGCACCGAAATGTGCATAGATTGCCCCCTTTCCTCATACTTTTCCTTTGACCGTTGCAGGACGATTCAGATCGGCGTACAGCGCCGGGAGCGGTGCTTGACACGGTCTTCTGCACGTGCTACATGGTAACATATTTTTATTTTTTAAGATACACCGCAGAATTTCTATTGTAAATAATAAAATTTTTTATGGATGAACATACTCTACGCGTCCTTGAATTCGATAAAATCCTGACCTTCCTGCAGTCCTACGCCACGTCACCCGGCGGGAAAAAGAGATGCGCAACCCTCGCCCCCCTTAGCGACCCTTGTCTCATTGCCGACCAGCTTGAGGATGTTACGGAAATGAAACAGGTTGTTGAGCTCTATGGGTATATCCCCATTCGCGGGGTGCATGATATTGCCAGCGCTGTTGAACGGGCACGAATTCACAACATGTGTCTGGAGGTACAGGAACTGCAGCATATACAGGAAACCCTGAAAGTCGCCCGCGCCGTTAAGTCATTTTTTGCTGAACTTTTCCAAACCTGTCCGCGTCTGCACACAATTACTAAACCCCTTATGCTCCTGCCGGAATTGGAAAACCGCATGCAACAGAGCTTTTCCGCAGAGGGCGAAATACTTGACACCGCAAGCCACGAACTGGCGCGCATTAGAATGCGCATTAAAAGTATCAGAAGCCGTATTCTTCATATCCTTGAACGCATGGTTGCCGATGAGATGCTTAAGCATGTATTTCAGGAAGATCTTATAACCATCAGAAATAACCGATATGTGGTGCTGGTTCGCACCGATAGCCAAAGCGCTGTCCCCGGCGTGGTGCATGATCAATCCCAGAGTAAAGCGACATTTTTTATAGAGCCGTTCTCAGTGGTAAATTTAAACAATGAGCTGCAGATATCCCGGCAGGAGGAATCATTTGAAATTATTAACATTTTAACCCAACTGACACAGCTTGTGAATGCTCATCGCAGAGAAATCTTATTTGATCTTGACATTCTGGAGCGGCTGGATGTGATTTATGCCAAAGCTCTTTTTAGTAAAGCGCTCAAGGCCTGTGCGCCGGTTTTAGATGTAAATGGCGTGGTTAACCTCAGGCAGTGCCGGCACCCGATGTTGCTGGCACAATTTGTTTCAGTAAAAACACCTGCAGGCACCCCATCATCCCATGAAACATCCCCTGATGAAACTCCCTGTGGACGCTGGGAATTTAATCGTCCTGGGGTTGTGCCTATTGATTTGCTAAAAGATGCTGAAACGTCAACCCTGGTCATTACCGGAGCAAACGCCGGGGGGAAAACAGTAGCCCTAAAAACCCTCGGGCTTCTGACGTTGATGGCGCAAGCCGGCATGCATATACCGGTCAGTGAAGGAAGCACGCTGTGCGTGTATAAATCAATATATGCCGATATCGGCGATGAGCAAAACATAGAAACCAATCTGAGCACCTTTTCGGCCCATATAATACGTATTGATCACATTGTTCGGCAAGTCAGCGGACCAGCACTGGTGTTGTTAGACGAAATCGGCTCGGGCACCGATCCTGCGGAAGGAGCGGCGCTGGCACTGGGCATTCTTGACTTCCTCCGTGAACACGGGTGCTTTACGGTGATCACCACCCATCTCGCCCTGCTAAAAACCTATGCCTACCGCCACGGCGACGTGCAAAATGTTTCGGTTGAATTTGATCCTCAGACTTTAAAGCCCTGTTACCGGCTCATTTATGGTCTGCCTGGTTTGAGCAATGCATTTGCCATGGCACAACAACTTGGTTTGTCAAAAAAAATTTTAGAGCGAGCCCGGAACTATCGGGATTCTTCAAACGGCGAGATTATCAAACTGATGAAGGGACTGGAACAAGCGCGTCAGGAATTGTATGCGCAGCAACAGGAGTTCAAAGAAATTAAGAGTCGGATGACAGAATACGAAAAAAAGGCTCTCATTTTTCTGGATAAAATCAAAACCAGTAAGGATCGCATTTTGAGGGAATTTGAGCGGGAAGCGCGGCAATTAATTAAAGATAGTGAACAGGAGCTTTTGAAGATTATTGCTGCAGGCAAAAGAAAAACACCAAGTTGCACAGGCCAGGAGAAAGAAAATTTTCAGAAGGTCAAGAAAAAATTGTATGAACATATGCCCAAAAGGGTCTCCTCTATAGAAACCATTAACCACCTTTCCGTGGGAGAGACGGTAAGCGTTTTATCGCTGCAAAAAACCGGCATAGTTTCATCAGTCCAGGAGGAAGAACAGCGCGCTGAAATAATAATTGGCACGATGAAGGTGCGCGCTGCGTTCAGCGACCTCAAACAGTTTAAAAGTGGCCTACCCCGGCAATCAACCCCTGCGGGAGATACACGAGTCCATGTGCAACAACATTCAAGCGCGGCGGTAGGCAAAGTGACCGTTGTTGGTCTCCGCGTTGATGAAGCGCTGCCGATAGTGGATAAAGCCCTTGACCAGGCATTGGTAAAAGGAGCTGATAGGCTTGAAATTGTCCACGGTGTTGGCACCGGCCGTCTTAAGAAGGCTATCCAGGATTATTTGAAAAACCATCGCTGCGTTTCCTCTTTTTTTTCAGGGGATGTGAGCGCGGGAGGCGCCGGAATCACTATTGTTGAAATCAAGGGATAACCGGGTTCTTTCCCTGCTGGAGGATCTTTTCAACAAGCACTTTTTTAACCCATGTTCGAAAGGCTGACGGGATAGGTAATTTTACTGTGAAGCGTTATGAATTTTTTAATCATACTGCAGATATTGGCATACGAGTTTTTGGCAGCAGCCTGGCAGCACTCTTCGAAAATGCCGGATTAGCATTGTTTGATATTATCACTGACATCTCAAAAGTCCGCGATTGTGAGATTCGGCAAATTCATGTCAGCAGGGAAAGCGTTGATGAACTGCTTGTGGAATGGTTGAGCAGGCTTCTGTATCTTCATGCCACTGAACTACTGCTCGGCAATTCATTTCAGATACAAACAATTACAGAACAACACCTGCAGGGTGAGGTGCGGGGAGAGATTTTTCAGGAAAACCGGCACGTTATAAAAACCGAAGTCAAAGCTATCACCTATCATAGCCTGGCGGTTTATTATGAACACGGCCTCTGGAAAGCAACCATAGTAATAGATGTTTAAAAATTTCACAAAACTTATTGGCCTAAAACATGAATTTTTTCCGAGTTGATAAACTCAGTGTCATGTTCATTGTGCCCCGGAGCATCGTATGAATGAGAAAGGTGTATTATCATTGGAACGAATTGATGCATACCGTTTGCGTATACCCAAACAGGGTGATATGGAAACCGATGGCATCGTCTATGCTGATGCTGCGATGGTTCCCCATCTGGAACAAGACCAGAGTTTGCAGCAAGTGGCAAATGTGGCCTGTCTGCCGGGCATTGTCGGTAATTCTCTTGCAATGCCGGACATCCATTGGGGTTACGGGTTTCCCATAGGTGGCGTAGCGGCCTTTGATATGGACAACGGGGTAGTTTCGCCGGGCGGTGTCGGCTATGATATCAACTGTGGCGTGCGATTGATGAAGACCGCGCTCACCAGAACGGAGATTACAGGAAAACTAAAAGATCTTGTAGATGCACTGTTTATGAACATACCCTCAGGAGTTGGATCCAAGCGCAAGGACCTGAAGCTGAGCACCGACGATGAAAAAAACATTTTTAGGAAGGGAGCGCGCTGGGCAGTCGAGAAGGGATTTGGATATCCCGAGGACTTATTACATATAGAAGAAGGGGGTCTTATCCCAGACGCTGATCCGGACATAATTTCAGGTCATGCTCTGGAACGTGGCCGACCCCAGCTTGGAACACTTGGTTCGGGCAACCATTTTGTAGAAATTGATTATGTCGAAGAGGTTTATGACGCTGTTATTGCAGACGCTCTGGGGCTTGGCAAGGATACCATTACGATTACCATCCATTCGGGTTCGCGCGGTCTGGGCTACCAGATTTGTGACGATTTTATTAAAATTATGCTTAAAGCCTCGCAGAAATACGGCATAACGCTCCCGGATAAACAGCTCTGCTGCGCGCCGATCCGCTCTCCTGAAGGCAGCAATTACCTTTCAGCTATGGCCTGCGCCGCCAATTATGCATTTGCTAACCGGCAAATGATGAGCCACTGGGTGCGCGAAAGCTTTGAAACGGTGCTGCGTGCAAGCCCCAAGTCCTTGCAAATAAAACTGGTATATGATGTCTGCCACAACATCGCAAAAATTGAAACGCATCTGATAGGTGGAAAACAGCAGCAGGTGTGTATCCATCGCAAAGGCGCTACACGAGCTTTTCCCGCACATCATCCGCAAGTGCCGGCTGACTATACGGAAACCGGACAGCCAGTTTTAATACCGGGCGACATGGGGCGTTACTCCTATGTGCTGGTCGGCACTGAAAAAGCCATGGAAGAGACCTTTGGAAGTTCTTGTCATGGTGCGGGAAGGCTTATGAGCAGACATCAGGCAATAAAAGCTGCCAAGGGACGTTCTATTACCCGGGAAATGGAAAACCAGGGAATTTATGTGCGCGCCTCTGGCAAAGAAACACTTGTTGAAGAAATTCCGGATGCCTATAAGGATGTCAGCCAGGTGGTTGAAATAGTTCATAATGCGGGCATTGGAAAAAAGGTGGTAAAACTGCGGCCTTTGGGGGTGATGAAAGGTTAACGTATTACGGTATGTCCCGCACCCTATTTTTTGTTTTTTTATTACAATATAATTAATATAATAAATAATTATGCTTTTTAAGCATATTAATCATTGAAATCCACCTTTGGGGGCGCTTTGGCCGCCTCGGGAACTTCGAAAAAGCTGGCTTTCTCAAACGAAAACATTTTGGCTACTATGTTTTGAGGGAAACTGCGCACGGCAACATTATAGGTTTTCACTGCTTCATTGTAACGCCTACGCGCTACCGCAATTCGGTTTTCAGTTCCGGCAAGTTCATCCTGAAGGCGCATAAAATTTTGATTTGATTTGAGCTCCGGATACTGTTCTACCACCACCAGCAGACGGCTTAAGGCTGAGGATAATTCATTGTTTGCCGCAATTTTATCCGGGATGGTCTGCGCCTGTCCAACCTTGGAGCGCGCCTCGGTCACCTTTGTAAAAACTTCTTTTTCCTGCTTGGCATAGCCTTTTACTGTTTCTACATAATTTGGAATCAAATCATAGCGGCGCTGAAGCTGCGTTTCCACCTGCGCCCATGCTTCCTTGACGCCCTCATCAAGACTGACCAAGGTATTATAGGTTCCACAGCCAGGTAGAACTACCGGCACGACACACACTAAAATAATAATGGCGCACTTTTGTAATCTGGTCATGGTTCTTACCTCCTCGTTTTACATTACATTGCATCGATAACCGCAGAAAGTTTTTTTATCTGCTCAATATATTCTTGCATAAAAGGAATCGCCTCATCGGCTGAGAGCTTTTTGCTGCCTTCTTTAATTTTGACAATATCATGAAAAACACTTTGGTTAACGCCGGTCCGCTGAGCAATCAGATTAAGCACATCGGTACTCCTGCGGGGGATATCAATATTATAGAGAAACAGCATGGCACGAAAGATAGCAATGAATGTTGGGGCAGAGCGGACAATCAAGCGTTCAATTGCTTTTTTATCCCCAAGTGTTTCCAGTAACTGTTGCCGAAGCTGCAGAAGCTTTCCTTTGAGCTCTCGCTCGCATTGCAGCCGCACAAACTTTTTTTCAATGACGAGATTGTGCAAGAAGTCTTCTCCATAGATTACTTTGTAATGCGCTTTAAGATTAAGAAACTCTATGGGGAATACATCACAAGAGGATTGAATGTATTCTTTTGTCAAAAACAGAGGCGTATTTACCGACCGTTTATGCCACCGCGAAACCGTTTCAAATGCATTAGGTAAATTATTCATCCCGTTTTCCCTGAGAAGAACAAGAAAATTAATATCCGATTTATGAGGAATATATTCCCCCCGTGCGCCACTGCCATAGAGCATAATTGACA
Organism: uncultured Thermodesulfobacteriota bacterium; assembly: GCA_964594075.1. GTDB lineage: Bacteria > Desulfobacterota > WTBG01 > CAIYCZ01 > CAIYCZ01 > CAZQKW01. Next base: position 107,566 of record CAZQKW010000005.1, read on the forward strand.
GAAGATCAGAGCCAAGGATTGACTGGTAGTCTTTAACAAATTCCCGAAAAACTTCTTCTGGGCGGCCTGGTATTTTTGACATATTCTTACCCTCAATACATAATGCCGAAGTCCGAGTCTTTTCTTAGAATCCTCTGCTTGCCCCGCCACCGCCGCTTAAACCACCGCCAAAGCCACCGAAACCACCACAGCCATAGCCACCGCCCCTCCCCGACATCCCCATAAAAATTAAGAACGGCACAACACCACTGCGCCGTTTTGAAATTAAAAACAGTAAAATGATAAAAACAATAATTGGCAATAGAGCGGAGCCTGTTCCTTTCCCGCGCTGATTTTTTGTTTTAGCCGGTGCATACCCATTCCCCAGGGTAACCCCAGCATCTTTCGCAATAATCTGCCCCACTGCACGCATACCATTCAAAAGCCCCATGCCATAATCATTCTGTTTGAGATAGGGAACAACATACTCGTCCAGTATGCTGCCCACCAGCCCGTCCGGCAGAATTCCTTCAACCCCATAGCCTGTTTCAATGCGCACCCGCCTTTCCTGGAGGGCAAGGAAAATAAGAACCCCCTTGTCTTCCCCTTTCTTTCCGATTCCCCAGTTTTCATAGAGTTCATTTGCATAGGCATCGGGATCGCTATCCCCGACGGTTTTAACCGTTGCCACCACCACGGCCGTTCCGGTTTTCTGCAAGAGATCGACTGCCAGATCTTCCATTATCTTTTTGACATCAGCCGGAATGACAGAAGCAAAATCATTGACCGCACCCTGGGGTTGCGGAAATCGGTTTTTTGCGTTCGCGCTGGCAATCGGAAGCAAAAAAAGAAGCGCCAGAACGATGAAGAAGCACCCATGGCGCCCCTTCGGAACAAATATTATAAAAAAATTAATTTCTGTGCTGGACAGTTTTCGCACCTTTAAGAATCTGGGCAAAAATTATTTTTAATCCTTGCTTAACATAAGCGTAATCAAATGTGAAGTTAAATGCCTTACAAATATTTCCCCAGAAATTCCGACAAATCGGATGAGTACGCAAAAACAAAAAGGCCTGTCCCAGGGGAGATATGTCTGGGGCGGTATCTTGATGCCAAGCATAAAGGCAGTTATTGTGGCAGCGAAAAACCCCTGGCTGCTTTAAGCACACAAAACAATAGTATTTTATAGAAAGATCTGAATAAAAACACCTGACGCGAACAAATAATATATGTTTTTTAGAGCTTTTTTTGTTTGAATCGTATTATTATTTATGATAGGAAAAAGTCATATTAATTAACATTAACATTTTCATTTGTTCAAGTAAAACAGAGGTGCCTCGCATATGGTAACAATTGTAATTAATGGAAAAAAGATCAAGGCTACGGAAAAACAAACAGTGCTGGAAGTTGCCCGTGAACACGGATTTGAGATTCCCACCCTCTGCTCAAATGAGGCGCTTAAGCCCTACGGCGCATGCAGGCTTTGCGTGGTAGAGGTGAAAGCGGGCACTATAACTACCCTTGAAACCTCCTGCACCTATCCGGTAGCTGAGGGTATTGAGGTTCTCACCAGTTCACCTGCCGTCATTGAGGCGCGCAAGCTGGTTTTACAGCTTTTACTTGCCCGCTGTCCGAATGTAAAAATTATAAAAGAACTTGCAGCAGAATATGGGATTGATAAAGTTGATATGTGTTTGCGCCTTGAAAACGAGTATTGCATTCTGTGCGGGTTATGCGTGCGTGCCTGCAATGAAGTTGTGCAGGCAGGAGCCATCGGTTTTGTGGGCAGCGGCAAGGAGAAAAAAGTTGACAGTCCTTTCCATCTCACCGCCGAAGGATGCATAGGCTGCGGATCATGTGCTTTCATATGCCCGACCGGCATAATAAAAGTGCGCGATGTAGACAGCGCGGCAGAAGTTACCCCCGAAGGCACTACTTTTATTGGCTGGGAAAGGATCATTGAGAACTGGAACCGGGAACTCAAATTTAAATTATGCAAGAAGTCAGGTAATCCTTATGCCCCTGAATTTATGCTGAATCGTTTTCAAAACCAGATGAATCTTCCTGCCCAGTTTTTTGATATATCCCCCAGTTATAGAGATTATCCTGAAGTGGACGAAGAGCTGTGTATCGGCTGTGGCGCCTGCGTGGATGAATGTCCGATTGGGGCAATTCAGCTTGAGGAGCGAAACGACGAGATAAAATCCCATATCCTCCCTACCCACTGCTGTGGATGCCAGTCTTGCTTGATATATTGTGTAAGGGCAGCAATAAAAGTTGCTTGAACGGGAAACCATAAAGACAGTGACAAAAAAGGCTCGTCAGTTTGAACGAGCCTTTTTTAGAGTTATTGTCCTTATCACATCGAGCGCCGAAAAAAGCATTCTTTATAGCAAAGCACCCTGTTTATAATTTTTTAATGCTCCTCGCTGATTTATCTTAGATGGGATCATGTCATCTAAATGTTTGTACTGCCTGCCATAGGTTTTCTGTGCAGCTTTTTTTAACCGATCTTCTATTTCCTGAGCAGTGCGCAGTTTAAAGACTTCTTCGGCAATAGATTTACATTCTTCGTACGACAATGATCGCACTATTGTCTTGACCCGCGGCAAAGCCATGACATTCATGCTCAGTTCGTCTATGCCTAATCCCAACAGCACTGGGATATAAAACGGTTCTCCCGCCATCTCGCCACACATTGCAACCGTTATCCCGTTATTATGGGCAGCCTGTATGATGCTGCGAATGAGCCGCAATACAGCCGGATGCAATGGTTCATAGAGATATGATACCTGCTCATTAACCCGGTCGATAGCCAGCGTATATTGGATCAAATCATTCGTGCCAATGCTAAAAAAATTAACTTCTCTGGCCAGTAAATCAGCGATAGCACCTGCAGACGGCACTTCTACCATAATGCCAATTTCAATATTTGGATCAAAGGGAATTTTCTCTGCCAACAACTCTTCTTTAACCGCGCCAAGGATTTTTTTTGTTTGCCATACCTCCTCTATGCCTGAAATCATGGGAAATAAAATTTTTACTTTGCCAAAGGCGCTCGCTTGGAGAATAGCTCTGAGCTGGGTCTTGAAAATCCCCACCTCTCTAAGACAAAAACGAATTGCACGCAGACCCATGACCGGATTCATTTCCTCTGCAACATCTATTTGAGACATAAATTTGTCGCCGCCGATATCCAACGTTCTAATGGTCACCGGATGGGGCGCAATTGCCTCCGTTACTTTCTTGTAAATTTCAAACTGCTCTTTTTCAGAAGGAAGATCCTTCCTGTTTAAAAAAAGAAATTCTGTCCGGTAAAGACCAATGCCTTCTGCGCCGTAATCTTTAACGGAAGGAAGTTCTTCCATAATTTCAATATTGGCTAAAAGTTTGATCCGGTACCCATCATAGGTCTCGGCTGGCAAATTGCGGTATTTAAGCAGCCCCATCTCAAATTTATCATACTGCAATTTCTGCTTATGATACTGAATGATTTTTTCCGGAGCCGGATTAATGATTACCACACCATGAATGCCGTCAATGATCAGACTATCACCGGTCTTGACTGCGCTGGTTATGTCTTTCAATCCGACAACGGCAGGAATTTTGAGCGCACGAGCAATAATTGCGGTATGCGAAGTTTTTCCACCACAATCAATAGCAAACCCGACCACTTCATTAACATTAAGATTAACTGTATCAGCCGGCGATAAATCATTGGCCACGATGATAATTTTTTCTTTGCTTGCTGTAATAATATCGCTTTTGATCCCTGCTAAGTTTCTTAAAATTCGCTGCTCAATATAGTCTATATCACTGGTTCTTTCCTGCATATATTCATCATTAATATTTGCCAAATGCGTTCTCAAAACGTCAAAAGTTTTCTTTATGGCCAGCGCAGCATCTATTTTTTCGTGCTTAATTGCTTTAATAGTATTGTCAATGAGAACTTTGTCCTGAAGAAGCAAAATATGTGTATCAATGATGTATTGGGCTTCCTTGAATTTCTTTTTATTGATATCTTTTTTAGCTTTCAACAGTTGTTCACGGGAGGTTGCTATTGCTTTTTTAACGCGTTCTATCTCCCTTTCAATTTCTTCCTCAGTGGATATACGGTAATGGGAAAGTTCAAAGTGGTCGCGATTAACCAGAAATACCTTGCCAATTGCAATCCCCGGGGAAGCACCAATTCCTTTAAGCAGTTGATTTTTGTTCATTGTGTTCAATCCTTGAAAAAAGCCGCTATTTTAGCTTTTATTTCAGCATTTGAAACGTATCATGAGGAATACGTCGTGTCAATAAGTGTGTCATTTTGTGCTTTTTTTACCCTCAACGACCAGCGTAATTTCTCCTTTTATCGGATTTTTTTCTATAAGCGTAAGAAGCATGGCAAGCGGGCCGGATATTCTTTCCTCGTAAACTTTGGTTAATTCTCTGCATATTGTAGCGGGTCTATCATTTCCAAAGCTATCTATCAAATCACGCATGGTTTTAACAATCCGGTGCGGCGATTCATAAAAAATTATCGTTCGCTCTTCATTGCTTATTTTACGCAGAAAATTTTTCCTTTTCCCGGGTTTTGACGGCAGGAATCCTTCAAATGCAAAACGATGCACGGGAAGGCCCGCGATACTTAAAGCGGCAATTGCTGCGGTTGGACCGGGAACCGGAACAACGCGTATAGCTTCCTTAATTGCACTATTAATAATTCGGTAACCCGGATCAGAGATGGTCGGCGTTCCTGCTTCAGAAACGAGGGCGATATTTTGCCCTTCTTTTAGTTTTTGAATAATCAGAGGAGTTTTATACCGTTCATTATGATCATAAAAGCTTGTTACCTGGGTATTTATGTGAAAATGATGCAATAGGATGCGGGTCTTTCGCGTATCCTCTGCACAAATAAGATCTACTTCTTTTAATATGCGCAAAGCCCTCAGCGTTATATCTTCCAGATTTCCTATGGGCGTGGAAACAATATACAGTATCCCTTGAGCATTTTTTTCCTGAAGGGTTTTCGGGATCATGGGCTCTCCTGACAATTATTACTGGTTAAAAGTAGCAGGATGTACACACACATATTTCAATGTTGCGTGTTCCTGTGCGGTTTGTCTTAATTTAAGAATGAATTTTTTGTGAACAGTCCTGTTTACGGTGTATTTGACATATAAAGAATAACGCGCTAAGCTGCGTGTGCGCATGTCAAAAATATTGTGAGTAAGGGATAAAACTACCGACAATTAATTTATTCCGTAGTTAAAGGTTTTTCAAGTTAATCTATAGGCAGAATTATTATTTCTTGTCATACAAGTCCTTCTTGTCCACCCAGTGCTATAGAACCAGGTAGGCTGAAAACATGTGTGGTATCTGCGGCAAACTGTATTTTAATCCGCGCCATAAGGCAGAGAGACATATCATTGAAGCTATGACTTCTGTCTTGAAGCATCGGGGGCCTGATGACCAGGGTATTTATGTTGATGGCCCGGCAGGTATTGGCCATCAGCGCTTAAGTATAATTGATGTTTCCCCTGCAGGTCACCAGCCCATGTCAAATGAAGACGGCAGTATCTGGATTGTTTTTAATGGAGAAATTTATAACTTTGAAGAATTGCGGACAGAGCTGCAGGCCAAGGGCCATATTTTTGCTTCCCGGACCGATACTGAAACAATTGTTCACCTGTACGAGGAAAAAGATACGCATTGTCTTGAAAGTTTGCGAGGAATGTTTGCATTTGCAATCTGGGATGGCAAAAAGCAGCGGCTGTTTTTAGCAAGAGATCGGGTGGGTAAAAAACCGCTGGTATATGCGGTCACCAGCGAGGCGTTTATTTTTGGTTCAGAAATAAAAGCAATTCTTCAGGATCCTTCAGTTCCAGCAGAAGTTGACTATGAAGCGCTTCATCATTACTTAACTTACCAATATGTGCCAAGTCCATGGACCATATTCAAGGCAATACGCAAGCTTCCCCCCGCGCACAGCCTTATTGTGCAGCAGGGAGCTATAACCACGCGCCAATACTGGCACCTCTCCTATAGTCACAAACTCATTCTTCCCACACTGGCCGATTATGTGGATCAGTTCATGGCACTATTTACCGAGGCTGTTAAAATCAGACTCCGAAGCGACGTGCCATTAGGGGCTTTTTTAAGCGGAGGCATTGATTCCAGCGCAACCGTTGCCGTCATGAGCCAGCTTGCCAATCGTCCCATAAAAACTTTTTCTATAGGGTTTCATGAGTCTGAATATAATGAGATTCCCTTTGCTGCCATCGTGGCAAAAAAATTCGATACTGAACATACTGAATTTATCGTCAAACCTGATGCTGTGAGCATTCTCCCCAAACTGGTGTGGCATTATAACGAGCCATTTGCAGACTCATCAGCAATTCCTACGTATTATGTTGCCCAGCTAACCCGTGAGCATGTGACGGTGGCATTAAATGGTGATGGCGGTGACGAGTCTTTTGCTGGCTATGAACGCTATATCGCCGATAAGCTGGCCGGCTATTATGAAAAAGTCCCCTCGCTGGTGCGAGAACATATTATAAAAAAATGCCTTGCTTTTATTCCACACCAGGAAAACCGCAGAAGTTTTTTTCGCAGGCTTAAGCGATTTGTGAACGGTATTTCAGAACAGGCTGAGCGGCGGTATGTGCGATGGATTTGCGGCTTTGATAATGAAATGAAAAACGACCTCTATACTATGGCTTTTGCTGAAAAAGTCGCGGCCATTGATTCAGTTGATCTGATTGTCAATTGGTACCACAAAGCTGATGGCGCTCTTTTTTTGGATAGAACACTGTTTGTCGATGTCATGTCCTATTTGCCAGATGATTTGCTGGTGAAAGTGGATATTGCCGCGATGGCGCATTCGCTGGAAGCACGCTCTCCTTTTTTGGATCATAAACTTATGGAATTTGCAGCCGCTCTTCCCCCGCACTATAAACTTAATGGACTACAGTCAAAGTATCTTCTCAAAAAAGCCTTTGCCTCCTTACTGCCCGCGACGATACTCCACCGTAAAAAAATGGGGTTCGGTGTGCCTATAGACAGATGGCTGCGCAAGGAGCTTAAAGACATTACCTGCCAGATTCTTTTGGAGAAACGCAGCATTGAACGCGGGCTGTTTAAAGAACAGGCGGTGCGTATGCTCATTGATGAGCACCTTTCAAAACGCGCCGATAACAGCTATCGGATATGGACGCTGTTATTTCTGGAATTATGGTTTCGGATGTTTATTGATAAACGGAGTGTTACAGGAATTTAGCAATGGAAAACGCCGTCACCATACTCTATCTTATTACCAGCACTAATGTTGGTGGCACTGAAAAAGCACTCCTGGAATTAATAAGACGGATTGACAGAAAGAGGTTTAAGATTTATGTCTGTTCTGTAAAAAAGCCCGGAGCTTTTGCAAAAGCGTTTGCCGCTGAAGCTGACGGATTTTATTCTCTTATGCTCTCAGAGGACGGTGGTTTAGTGGCGATTGGTAATTTTATTATTGCCCTAGTTCGTCTTATTAAGCTCATTCGCATGGTCTCGCCGACCATACTGCACTGTTTGCTTTTTCGGGCAAATATTTTAGGCAGGTTTGCCGGACGCATCGCTCAAGTGCCGATAATCATATCATCTATTCGGGTCATTGAAAGCCAGCGCGTTAAGCAGCTTATTGACCGCTTTACTGCCCCGCTCACAACCCATTATCTGGCTGTTTCAAATGCAGTGCGAGACTATACCATTCAGCACGTGCGGATTAAACCATCAAAAATTGTCACGATATACAACGGAATTAACTGCATCAGGGAATTGCGAGAAACCCCATCGTTACGAACTATGCTTAACCTTGCCTCGAATGACGTGCTTCTGGGGGTTGTCGGACGGCTTCATAAACAGAAAGGACATATTGTTCTGCTTAACGCATTACCCATTATTCACAGCCGCGCAGCCCACACGCATGTGGTCTTCTGCGGAGCAGGGGATGAAAAAGAACGTCTTAAACAGGCAACAAAAAATTTAGGACTGGAAAAGCACGTCCACTTTTTAGGGTTAGTAGAGGATGCTTATCTGATGTTATCCCAGATGGACATTGTGATCGTGCCTTCGCTGTGGGAAGGTATGCCCAATGTAATTCTTGAAGCTATGGCGGCCGGCCGGCCGGTGGTAGCTTCACATATTGCGGGGATAGACGAGGTGGTGGTTGATGGCGTAACAGGGCTCTTGTTCCGACCGGGCGATCCGCAGGCTCTTGCTGAAGCGATTCTCAAGCTTATAAATAATAAAATCCTTTTACGACAAATGGGCGGCGCGGCATGTGAACGGGTTCAGCAGAAGTTTCAAATTAATGTAACAGTCAAGCAAACAGAAGATTATTATTGCCGGCTGCTAAACCGAAATCGCGCAGGGTGCTCTAATGCCCAGGGTGGGTAAATATTTTTTTCCACCTCGTTTTTACTGACACAATGACATGCACACATTCTTTTAAATAATGTTTATGTGGATATATCTTTTTGCTTTTATCCTTTCCTTGAGCCTTTCTTTATATATCACCCCTATCGTTCGCAAAGGGGCGCTTCTGTATGATATCGTCGATCGTCCCGATGGCAAGCTTAAAAATCAAAAACAGCCAGTCGCCTATCTCGGGGGAATTGCCGTGTATCTTGCGGTTTTAATGACCCTTGCGCTTACCTTTGATTTTAACAGAGAAATACTTGGCATTTTGCTTTCAGGAACCATTATTGTGATTCTTGGGATTATAGATGATTTTAAGGTACTGCCACCAAAAGTTAAATTTATAGGCCAGGCCATTGCCATTTTCGTTTTGATAAAATCCGGCATTTACATCAAGCTTATTTTTCTTCCCCTTTGGCTGAACATCTTTCTTTCGTTTTTTTGGCTGATGATTATTACCAATGCCTTCAATATTATAGATGTGATGGACGGTCTTGCTGCCGGTATCGGTTGTTTGATATCAATTATTCTTTTTGCCGTAGCTGTTATCAATCAACACGAATTAATAGCAGTGCTCACGATTGCGCTTGCCGGGTCACTGCTTGGCTTTCTGCGCTACAACTTTGAGCCGGCAAAAATTTATCTGGGGGACACGGGGAGTCTTTTTATAGGCGTGATACTGGGGTCTCTATCAATGATCGGATCCTATACTGCGCATAATAGCGTAGCCTGTCTGTCTCCCCTTATCATCTTTGGTATTCCACTCTTTGATACTGTTTTTGTAAGTTATATCCGCTGGCGGCGCGGTATTCCCATAATCTACGGAAGCCCTGACCACTTTGCCCTGCGACTCCGGAAATGGAGGTTTTCCACAGAACAGACGGTTATTTTGAGCTATGCAGCGAGCTTCATACTGGGCATAATAGCCATGATAATGGTTTTAGTGCCGTCAAATGTAGCTGCCCTGGGCATTATTTTCATCGTAATAATGGGAGGCCTCTTTGTGGCTATTTTTCTAAAAAAAATTAATATGTCGTTGTAAAGCACGTTACGTGAAAAACAGCCAAATTGTTTCAGCACAACGTTTTTACCGGGCGATCACAGCACTCTGTTTTTAGTTACTCTCTATGGCGCGCGCAAAAGTCATACATATTATAACAAAAATGGAACTGGGGGGAGCCCAACAAAACACCCTCTATACCGTCACGCATTTAGACAGCCAAAAATTTATTCCTTATCTCGTCACCGGGCGCGGCGGGGAACTTTTTAACGAGGCGATTAACTTCAGAAACATCTTTATTGCAAAGGATCTGGTGCGAGAAATCAGGCCGCTTCAGGATGTCAAAGCTTTTTTCCAGATTTGTGAGTTTATAAAAAAAATTGCGGCACTGAACCCAGCATCTGCGCCGCTTATAGTCCATACCCATAGTTCCAAAGCTGGAATCCTGGGACGCTGGGCTGCATGGTGGATGTCAATTCCAATCATCATTCATTCAATTCATGGATTTGGATTTCACGACTATCAACCGACCCTGATAAGAAATTTATTTATCTTCTTGGAAAAATTTACCGCGCTGGTTACTACAAAATTTATTGCGGTTTCTGCCGCTAACTGGCAAAAGGGCGTTGGTATTTCTCTGTTTCCACCTGAAAAGGCAGTTGTTATTCGCAGCGGGATTGACATTGCGCGCGTGCAAAACCCCCGTGTGTCGAGAACCGAGTTTCGGAAATCATTGGACATTCCAGAAACTGCACCTGTTGTTGCCATGATTGCTTGCCTCAAACCGCAAAAAGCGCCACTTGATTTCATTAGAGTATGCGCGCATGTTGCCCGGGAGATTCCGCACGCCTATTTTCTTGTGGTCGGCGATGGCGAGCTCCGTGAGGCAGTTGAACATGAAATAAAAGACCGAAAGCTTCAGCATCGCCTGTATCTTCTCGGGTGGCGAACCGATATTCCAGAAATTCTCAATGCCATTGATGTCCTCGTGTTAACTTCGCGCTGGGAAGGGCTTCCCCGCGTTTTCCCAGAGGCGATGGCAGCAGGCGTTCCGGTGGTGGCGACCAGAGTGGATGGAGCGCCAGAGGCTATCAAGGACGGCGTGAATGGATTTCTTTTTGCACCTGGCGATGTCACAGGTATCGCCCACCAAACGATAGCGTTGATAAAAAATCCGCTTCAACGAAGGAGCATGGGACGCCAGGGCTCTCAAATGGTAGAAGAGTTTGCCATAGAGCGGATGGTTCAGCAACAAGAGTCGCTGTACGATATGTTGCTGGCTGAATGCAAACCTGGCTTATCATAATATGTAAGAAAGTCCAGCGTTATTTACAGTTTTTCGGGGAAAAAGTAAGCAATGAG